>SVBA01000028.1 GCA_015059095.1 Erysipelotrichaceae bacterium | reverse complement strand
AGAGGTCTAACAATACCTAAAAGATTACACGTTGTCCTTTAACTTGTAATGTCTTTTGAAAAGTTTATTCTAAGTGAATTATTTTCACTTTTGTTCAAAAATATTCACGAAAAAATCCATTTTTTACACAATTTTTACTTTCTAATTAACCCAATTAGATAAAAATAACTATAAAATAGTTATTAAATATGGTAAAATAAAGATACGTATCAGGAGGTTTTTGTTATGGATATTGATAAGAAAACTGAGTATGGTACAATCAATATTACATTAGATGCAGTTGCTGCTGTTGCAGGTAATGCTGCTACTGAATGTTATGGGGTTGTAGGAATGTCATCAAGACGTTCACTAAAAGATGAAATTAATGAATTATTAAAGAAAGAAAATTATTCAAAAGGCGTTTATGTTAAGAAAAATCCTAAAGGCCAAATTGAAGTTGATATTTATATTATTGTAAGTTATGGACTCAGAATTACTGAAATTATTTCTGGTGTCCAAAAGACAGTCAAATATGCGATTGAAAAAGCATTTAATGTTAAATTGGCTGCTGTAAATGTATATGTCCAAGGTATTAAAAGACTAGAAGGACTAGATAAGTAGAGAGGAATTTTTATGAAATATATAGATGGTGTAATGCTTAAGCAAATGATCATCTCAGGAGCAAACTATCTGTTTAATTGTTATCCTGAAGTTGATGCATTAAACGTTTTCCCTGTTCCAGATGGTGATACAGGTACAAACATGAATCTAACTATGCAATCAGGTGCTAAAGAAGTCCAAAATAGAGGAGACACAGGTGTTTATGAAGTTGCACGTGCTTTCTCTAAAGGTTTATTAATGGGCGCTAGAGGTAACTCAGGTGTTATTTTATCGCAAATATTTAGAGGATTTGCTATTGGCTTAGAAGGTCAAGATAAGATTGATGCTATGACTTTAAGTGCAGCTTTATCTTCTGGTAAAGATGTTGCTTATAAAGCTGTTATGAGACCTGTAGAAGGTACTATTTTAACTGTTATTAGAGAAGCTGCTGATTATTTATCAGAAGTAGTTACTCCTAAAATGGATGTAGAAAAAGCGTTTGAAATTTTCTATAACGAAGCTAGAGCTTCTTTAAATAGAACTCCAGAATTATTACCAGTTTTAAAAGAAGTTGGTGTTGTTGACTCTGGTGGTATGGGTTTATGTAAAGTATTACATGGTTTTAAAAAAGCTTTAAAAGGTGAATTTGTTGAAAAGAATATGGCTACTGCTGTATCTGAAAATCAACAATTGATGGCTGCAGCTAATATGGAAGAAGAAGGTGAATTTGGTTATTGTACTGAATTTATTGTTAGAATTCCTGAAAATCCTAATGAAGTAGGTAAAAAGATGTTTAATGAAAAAAGATTTACAAATGTCTTAGCGTCTCATGGTAATTCATTAGTTGTTGTTAGAGATGAAGATATTGTCAAAGTACACGTTCATACTTTACATCCAGGTGTTGTATTAACTTATGCTCAACAATTTGGTGAATTCGTTAAATTAAAAATTGAAAATATGTCTGAACAACATACTCAACTTGTTGAACAAGGCGCAGATCCTTTAAAAGGTAAAGAAGAAAAAGAAATGGCTGAATATGCGATTATTGCTGTAGCAGCAGGTTCAGGAATTGAAGAAAGATTTAAAGATTTTGGTGCTACTAAAATTGTTTCTGGTGGTCAAACAATGAATCCTTCTACTGAAGATTTCTATGCTGCAATTAAAGAAGTTAATGCTAAAAAAGTCTTCTTATTACCAAATAACTCTAATATCGTAATGGCAGCTAAACAAGCTTGTGAAGTTACTGATGAGGGAGTTGAAGCTAGAGTTATTGAAACTAAAACAATTCCTCAAGGATTAGTCGCATGTATGATGTTTAATCCAGAAGGTAGTTTCGATGATAATGAAGAAGAAATGAAAGAAGCAATTACTAATGTTAAGACTGGTCAAGTTACATTTGCTATTAAAGATACAAATATTGACGGAGTTGAAGTTAGAAAAGATGAATATATTGCTTTACATGGTAAATCAATTGTTTGTTGTAATCCTAGTAAAGTTGAAGCTACTAAAATTATGTTAGATGGAATGATTGATGAAATGAGTTCTATTGTTACTTTATTAGTAGGTGAAGGTGCTTCTGAAGATGAAGTTGAAGAAATTACTTCTCATATCAATTCAAAATTTGAAGATGTAGAAGTTGAAGTTGTTCAAGGTAATCAACCTGTATATTCATTCATTATCGGCGTAGAATAGTAAAAAGGGAGTTATTCCCTTTTTTGCTTTAAGATAAATTAGGAGAAAATTAAGAAACAAATGAAATTATTAACTAGTTCAAAAAATGCTGAAAAAGAGTTAAATTTAATGGGAATTTATACTTCCGAAGATTTAATTTCGTATTTACCATATAAATACGAATCTTTTGAGTATTGTACTAAAAAAGAATATGAATTAGTTGATAAAGAAAGAGTAGTTTTATTAGGAAGATTAGTTTCTAATCCGAAATTTATTAGAACTCCTAAAATAGATATTATTAAATTTTTCTTTATTAGTGAAGAAGGTTCTTTCTTTAATGTTGTAGTGTACAATCGTCCATATTTAACAAAGATGTTAAATTTAGAAGATCATTTTACGCTTGTAGGAACATATAATTTAGAAAAAAAAGAATTGAACTTAATTAATATTAAAAAAGGAGAAATTCCAAAGGAAGAAAGATTAAAAGGCGTTTATCATTTGCCTAATCAAATTCAAAGTTCATATTTTTCTAAATTGATGAAAAGAACTTTAGAAAGTATGAAAGGATTAATAGGTAATGTAATTCCAGATTATTTAGTATCTAAATATAAATTATTAAATCATGAAGTTGCTTTAAATTATATTCATTTTCCAAAGAATGAAGAAAGTGTTAAAGAAGCTTTAAGAACATTAAAATTTGAAGAATGTTTAGAGTATTGTTTGAAAAATAAAATTGTTAGGAAAGATTCTAAAAAGAAAGTAAAAACCGATTTTAAAGATATCGATACTAACAAGATTAATGAGTTTATTAAGCATTTATCTTATAAATTAACTAAAGATCAAATTCAAGCCGTAAAAGAGATAATTTTAGATATGAAAAAAGATACTTTGATGTATCGTCTTCTTCAAGGAGATGTAGGAACGGGTAAAACATTAGTCGCAGGAATATCTTTATTTGGCAACTTTTTAAGAGGAATGCAAGGCGTTATTCTTGCGCCTACAGATTCTCTAGCTAGACAACATTTTGCGTCAATTTCTAGACTTTTTAAAGACTATAATATTAATGTTGAATTGTTAGTCGGTTCTTTATCAAATAAAGAAAAGAAGGACCTAATTTTAAAAATTAAAGAAGGAAAAGTAGATGTTATTGTTGGTACTCATGCAGTATTTTCTAAAGACGTAGAATATTCTTCTTTAGGTTTAGTAATTATTGATGAACAACATCGATTTGGGGTTAATCAAAGAAATTTATTAGTATCAAAAGGTAATAAAGTAGATTTACTTTTAATGAGTGCAACTCCTATTCCTAGAACACTTTCTTTATCTATATATGGAGATTTAGATGTTTCTAGTTTAGTATCTTTTCCAAGTGGAATAAGAAATGTGAAAACGATGGTAGTTGATGAATCATCTTCAAAGATTGAAGGCTTAATTGATTATTGTTTAAAAAAGAATTCACAAGTATTTATTGTTTGTCCAAAAATTGAAACTTCATATAGAACAAATTCTCTTTCTGTAAAAGAAGTGTACGATTTATTTAAAGATAAATATCAAAATAAAATTGGTATGTTACACGGCAAATTAAAAGAAGATGAGAAAATAAAATTAATTGAGGATTTTAGGGAAAAACGAATACTTATATTGGTATCTACATCCATTATTGAATTAGGTATTGATATTAAAGGAGCGACTGGAATGATAATATATTCTTCGAATAATTTTGGTCTAGCATCTTTACATCAACTTAGAGGAAGAGTTGGAAGAAGTGGAAATGATTCTTTCTGTTTATTGGTTAGTAAGATTGAGGAAGATGAAAATATAGAAAGACTAAAATTCTTAGAAACTTGTTCTGATGGATTTGAAATATCTGAAGAAGATATGAGATTAAGAGGTCCTGGAGATTTTGCGGGCTTAGAGCAAAGTGGATTTCCTTCTTTTAATTGTTTAAATATTGTCTCTGATTTTAAGATGTTTGAAGTAGCTAGAGATGAAGTCAGTTTCATTATGAATAATTTAGATAATCCATTATTTAAAAAATATTATTCTAAAATTAAAGATAAGATGAATAAAAACCATGAAGAAATTAAATTATTTGATTAAGAAGCGGATATGCTTCTTTTTCTTTGACTTTTTATGTAAAAACTAGTAATAACGATTCTGCTTTGATATTATTTTAATATGTTAATAAAATTATAAATGCGCCTATAAGTTTACAAAAAGAACTTGCTAGTTGGTGTACAATTTTTGAAGTTTTGAATAATAATGAGATTAGAAAGGTAAGGTGAGACCAATGTTTAATATAGGTAATAGGATAGTAAAACTTAGAAAAGAAAAAAATATGACTCAAGAAGATTTATCTAATTTGCTTAAAGTTTCTAGACAAACTGTATCTAAATGGGAAAGTGATCTTATAACACCTGAAATATCTAATCTAATCTTAATTAGTGATGTATTTAATTGCCCTATTGATTATTTAATAAAAGATGATGAACAAAGGGAAATGGAATATGAATTAGATGATGAACATTTAACATTTGGAGAAAGAGTAATAAAATTAAGAAAAATTAATCATATAACGCAAGAACAACTCGCGGATTATTTACAAGTTTCACGTCAATCAATTTTTAAATGGGAAAAAAATAAAACATATCCAGAAATAGAAAAATTAGTATCACTCTCTAATATTTTTGATTGTAGCATTGACTATCTATTAAAAAATAAAAAACAAGTTGAAGAAGAATTACTATCTACTGAAGAAAATGTTTTATTGGTTACTGAAAATAAGAATCGTATTGAAGAAGTAGAATTAACAAAAGTAGAAAGAATACAAAAGAAAATTACTAATATTTTCTATGCATTTATTATCTTTATGATTAGTCTAATCTTTAATTTAAATTTGAAAGATAGTTATGATACAGTAATTGCTAAAGTAGTTATTATCAATGCATTATTTATAATTAATAATGTAAAGTTTGGAACATTCTTATTATTAAGTCTTATTGAAGGAAATAAAAAAATATTTCTTAATGAACTTAAATCATATTTTATCAGTATACTTTTATGCTTGCCTGTATTTATAGTACTTTTCTTTATGACAGATTCATATCTTGTATTATTTGGAAAATATTTAATTTGTGGAAGTATATTGTATTTAATTTATACGGTTATAATGTGTTTTAAAAATAAAAAGTTGGATATTGAGTCATCGATTTTGATTTTAATAGAAGCATGTTTATGTGTGATTCCTTTCTTATTTTTTAATAGAACAGAAGATTCTATTTTAAGAATTTTTGCACTAATAATTCTGCCATTAATTGTTGGTTTATCTATTTATAATATTGTTCGATACAAATGTAAAATATTAAAAAAAATCATCTTTATCTTAATAGGTGTAGCTGCATGGGGGTTAGATAGATGGTTCTATGGTGTATTAGTACGTCTTTTGCCGTCAGTAATTTTAAATATAGATGTAAATTATGTAATTGCTCTTTCTGAGGCGGAACATATATTAATCTTTTCTATATTAAGTATTTTAACTGTCTTTACTAAAAAAATTAATTATATTAATCTTATCAATTACTCTGTTAGTATTAGTATTTGTTTGTATTGCTTGATAGTAGCGATTAAGAATCCAAACGCAAGCGATATTGTATTAAACAATGCTGCAGTTGTATTACTTTTAATATTATTTACAAAATATAGTCAAGGAGAAAGTTAAGAACAAAATAATAAAAATTTTATCAGTTAGCAGCTTATTATTAAATATATTTACAATTGGATCATCAATTGAATCGAGAAAAACATATGCTGAAGAAGTAAAAGGTTTTGTAAATGAAAACGGCATTTATTTTTCTGAAGAGATGATTAATAAAATGAAAACATTGGGTTTTACTGATAATGAAATTAGAAAAATGGTACAAGAAGACTATGATCATTTTAGCTCATTTAATATTATTTCATCATCTAAAAAAGAATATGTTCAAGAAACTATTTTAAAAGAATATAAAGATGGGACTATAGAAACTGAAGAAAAAATATATAATACGTCTACTGAAGCATATTTGAACATGAGAGAGGCGTCTCGATCTAATATATCAACAAGCTATGCATTATCTAGTACCACTAGTGATTATACAGAAGAAACATCAGCCAGAACTTTTACAGTTAACACCACTTTTTATGAAGAATTGGTTGGATATCCTACATATTTTGTTAAAGTTACTATTGATTGGATTGATGATCCTATTAGTAGGTTTAATGATTTAATTTCTATAGCTCATAGTAGTAATTTATCTATCCGAGATAAAATTTTGAGTGGAAATTCTTATCCATGGTTCAGAGCAAGTATGTATTATGTAGAGAGAACTAGATTAGGTTTATTAGACCCGGATTCTGAAATATTAGAAGAAAAAGAGGTTTTGAATTCTTATCATGGGGGTAATTATTCTAATTACGAATATAAAGTAAATGAGGGCATTTATGTTTCTCTAAACTTACCATTCCTTGAATTCACAGAGAATGAAGAAGGAGATATTTGTAGTATTCAAAAGAGCGATATAGAACTTTCATTGTATGCTTATTTTCAACCTTTAAATCTTATTATGGGAGTAGACAACTTAGTTACTGCCACTTTTGTTGGCGGTTATGCTCATAATACTTTAATGTCTATAGCATGGGATACATTTGATGTTTCTCTTTCTTTAGGCGCTGGTATAGCGGTTTCATTAGATATTAACACAGAAAATCCTTTTACCGATATTACTACAGGACTTGTACAATTAACTAATGTAATTAATTTCACTATTCCAGTGTGCTAAATATTATTAGATTATGTAATGTTTGCATTTTAAGTTGTGGTGGTATAAGTTATGATAATTAAAGAAAAAATATTAGATCAAATATTTTATATCGATACAAGAAACAGTGCTTTTGAAGTGAATATCGATTTTTTGAATTATGCAAAAAATTTATCGGATTTAGATTTGATTAAATATAATTTAGAAAATTATAATCCAAAGTTTTTATCACTATGTATTAATTTATCTGATGGATGTAATTTAAAATGTGATTATTGCTTTAATTCTTCAAAAAGCGGTAAAAGTATTGATTTAAATATTGTAGAACAATTTTTAAATTATATGTTTGAAAAACATCCAAATAAAGAGAAGTATTATGTTGATTTAAGTGGAAAAGGTGAGCCTTTATTATTTTTAGATAAAATTCTAAAGATTAAAGAATTATGTGATAATTTTTCGAATAAATTAAATAGAGAAGTGTTGGTCTCTTTTGTATGTAACGGAACATTATTGTCATCTGAAATAGCGAACATTTTACAAAAAAGAGGTATATTATTTGGAGTTAGTTTGGATGGAAATGAATACATTCATGATTTGCATAGAAAAACTATTAATGGAGAAAAAACTTATCAAAAAATACTTAATAATGTTAAAAATATAGAGCATCATGAATATGTAGGTGCTGCTACCACTCTTACTAAAGATGTGTTTTCACTTATTGATTCAGTTAAAGAACTAGGGGAGACATTTAATACAATTAGTTATAAGCCAGCAAGAAACTGTGAAAGTGCAATTGATGTCAATTCGATTGATTTATGGCTAGAAGAATATAATAAATTAATTTTATTTTTATTGGGACAATCAATTAAAGGTGATAACAAATATATATTTAAGCTTTTAAATGGTGATGATTATTTTGGTAAGTTTCTAAAACGTACTATTTTAGGACAAAGAGTTTTGATTCGTTGCGATGGAGGATTATCTAGAATTTCTTTAGATAACGATGGAAATCTTTATTCTTGCCCTTCTGCTTTTACTTTAGAAAAATTTAAAGTTGGACGCTTTAATAATTTAGATATAAATAAGCAAAAAGAATTATTGGATATTCAAAATGATCGATACCAATGTGCACTGTGTTCTTTTAAATATATTTGTGGTGGAGAATGTATGATTGAAAAAGAATTATCAAAAGGTGTAAATGCAATAATGTGCAAATATAAGAAACATTTAATTTTATTAGCGATGTATTTTACTTATAAGTTATTGATAAATAACAAAAAATCGTTTGATGAATTAGTGGAATTCCTAAAAGAAGTAGAAGCGAGAAAAAAGATAGATAAAAATTTAATAAAATTTTTGAACGAAAATCCTCACTATAGTTTTGTTGAAGGAAAGAAAAAATATGATATTATAAATAAAAAATATTAATTCATGTTAAAAAAAGAAAAATTAAAAAAGCTAATTTATGATATTTATCAAATAAGATACCAAGAACCATATTTCTTAAATATGTTCAACTGGTATCTTTTTTATGCTATTTAAGTTCCTTTTCTTTTAAATTTTATATATTAAAATTTATTAGTTATGTTATAATACGCTCAAGAGGTGAAAATTTATGATTAAAATTTGTGTAGACTGTATGGGTTCAGATAATGGATCTAAAGCGACAGTAGGTGGTATCAAAAACTTTTTGAAAACTCATAAAGATGTTCAAATTATCGCAGTAGGTAGAAAGGAAGAATTGACTGAACTTGAGTCTTATTCTCAAGTGGAAATAGTTGATGTTCCTGATGTAGTTCCAATGACTGTTTCTCCACTTGAAGTAATGAGAGCTAGAAAATCTAGCATGTATCAAGCTATTAATTTAACAAAAGAAAATGGCTATGATGCTGTTGTTTCTGCAGGATCAACTGGTGGATTCTTAAGTTGTGCAACTATGAGATTAAAATTAGTTGAAGGAATTCAAAGAGCAGCTTTAGTTACTCCTTTCCCAACAAAAAGTGGAAATCCTCTTACTATTTTAGATATTGGAGCAAATGCTGAAACTACTCCAGAGCAATTAAAACAATTTGCATTAATGGGTCGTATTTATTCTCAAAATGTCTTTAAAAAAGAAGAACCAAGATTATATCTTTTAAGTAATGGTGCAGAAGAAGAAAAAGGTTCTCCAGAAGTTAAGCAAGCTCATAAATTATTAAAAGAATCTAACTTCCCTGGTTTTAAAGGTAATATTGAAGCAAGAGAGGCTTTAGATGGTGATTGTGATGTAATTATTACTGGTGGTTTTGCAGGTAATATCTTCTTAAAAGCATGTGAAGGTGTAGCAAAAATGATGCAATCAATGATTAAGGATGCATTTAAAAAGAATATCTTTACAATGATTGGTTATTTATTTGCGAATTCTGGATTTAAGAAAATGAAAGAAATTATGAATTATAAGAGTTATGGAGGAGCAATGTTATTAGGTGTTAATGGCGTTGTTGTTAAAGCTCATGGTAATTCTGATGATTATTCATTTGGTTGTGCTTTAGATTTAGCTTATAGAATGGCTCAATCAAATTTAGTAAATTTATTAAGAGATGGAGTTAAAGAAAATACTCCTATAGAAGAAAAAGGTGAATAGAAATGTTAGATATTAGTGATATTTTAAAAGGATTTAAAATTGAAACTACTAATCGAGGATTATATAAACAAGCTTTTACTCATTCTTCATATATCAATGAAAAGAAATCTAAATATGGACATTATGAAAGATTAGAATTTATTGGTGATGGTGTTTTAGATTTAGTATTAGCAGATTTAGTTTATAAAGCTTATCCAAAGTTAGATCAAGGTGAATTATCTAAACTTCGTATTTATTTTGTTAATGGGGAAACATTAACTAAATACGCAAGAAGATATCATTTTGATGAAGTTTTGTTATTAGGTAAAGGCCAAAAGATTAATGGTGGAACTAATGATAAAATTTTAGAAGATGTTTTTGAAGCATTTTTAGGAGCAGTTTATTTGGATAAAGGATTTGATTTTGTCTATTCTTTATTGAAAGATATCTTCTTAGAAGATATTAAAAATGTTTCACTAAATGTATTAAAAGATTATAAGTCACAACTTCAAGAATTTGTTCAAGCAGATACTAGAAATTGTGTAACATATCGTTGTATTTCTGAAAAAGGTAATCCACCTCATACTGAATTTGTATGTGAAGTTATGTGGGATAATCAAGTTTATGGTGTAGGAAAAGGAACGTCTAAAAAGAAAGCAGAACAAGAAGCTGCTAGAGATGCTTTAAGCAAAATGGTGAGATAATATGGGACTATTTAGTTTTATCAAAGAAAAAATATTAAAAAAGAATACTAAGACAAAAGATAAGTATGTCGCAGGTTTAGATAAATCTAGAAAAAACTTTTCTAGTAAATTAAATCTTCTTTCTAAAAGATATCAAAAAGTAACTGATGAATATTTTGAAGAATTAGAAGAAATTTTAATCGAGGCTGATGTTGGTGTTAATCTTGCTTTAGATATTGTTGAAGCAACAAGACAAGAAATTAGACAAAAAGGTATCTATGAACCAAAAGAGATTAATGAAATTTTAGTTGATAAGATGTTTGTTTCTTATGCTCAACAAGGTGAAAATATAGTTAATGAAATTACATTTAAAGAAGAAGGACCTACTGTCTTATTAGTAGTTGGAGTTAATGGAGTAGGTAAAACTACTACTATTGCTAAATTAACTAAAAGATATTTAGATCAAGGTAAGAAAGTTTTATTAGTTGCAGGAGATACTTTTAGAGCAGGGGCAACTGAACAATTATCTGTTTGGGCTTCTAGACTTGGTTGTGATATTGTCGTTGGAAAAGAAAATCAAGATCCTGCTAGTGTAGCTTATGATGGTATGGTAAAAGCAAAACAAGGTCATTATGATTTAGTTATTTGTGATACTGCTGGTAGACTTCAAAATAAATTAAATTTAATGAATGAACTTTCTAAAATGAAAAGAGTTATTTCTAAAGAAATACCAGATGCACCACATGAAACTTTCTTAATTATTGACGCTACTACTGGTCAAAATGGTGTACTACAAGCTAAAGCATTTAAAGAATGTACTAATGTAACAGGTGTAGTTATTACTAAAATGGATGGAACTTCTAAAGGTGGGATCATTTTAGCAATTCGTGATGAATTAGGTATTCCAGTTAGATTTATTGGTTTAGGTGAAAAAATGGAAGATCTAGAAGAATTTGATTTAGATCAATATCTTTATGGTTTATGTTTAGGAGGCGAAGAAGAATAATGTTAGGATATTTTATAGTTTTAATATTAGTTATAGGGGTTCAATTCTTACTTCAAATGACTTTAGGTAGTCTTGGATTACCAATGATTACTATTGAATTAATTGTTAATTTAGTAATTGCGTTTATATTCTCTTTATTAAATTATCGAGGATATAAAAAAGAAGCTTTTAAGGATAAAGCTTTCCATAAAAGTGTATTATCTTATTTCTTAATTTTTACTGTTATTTCTCTTGTTATTTATGCTCTTAATGTTTACTTATGATTGATTTAGAAAAGAGTATTTATATTAATGAACTATATGATTTATATGGTTCATTATTAACAAAAAAGCAACAAGAAATGATAGAACTTTATTATTGTGATGATCTTTCTTTAAGTGAAATATCTGAACAATTTAATGTTTCTAGAAATGCAGTATATGATTGTTTAAAAAAGGGAATTAAACAATTGGAAAATTATGAAAAAGAATTAAAATTACATCAAAAAGAAGAAGAATTAACTAATTTTTTTTATGAAATTAAAATAAAAAATAAAGATCAAATTTCTTTAATTGAAGAAATAGAAAGAAAGGTGAAATAACTATGGCTTTTGAATCGTTAAGTGATCGTTTTCAAGCGATTATTAAAAAAGTAAGAGGACAATCTAGATTAACAGAAGCAAACATGGAAGAAATGTTAAAAGAAATTCGTGTTGCTTTATTAGAAGCGGATGTTAATTTCCGTGTTGTTAAAGAGTTTGTAAATCAAGTTAAACAAAAAGCTTTAGGTCAAGAAGTATTAACAAAAGTTAGTCCAGGACAAATGCTTGTTAAGATTGTTCATGATGAATTAGAAGAACTTTTAGGTGCAGATCAATCGGAAGTTAATTTATCTCATAGACCTACTATTATTATGATGTGTGGTCTTCAAGGTACAGGTAAAACTACTACTTCAGGTAAATTAGCAAAATTATTTAAAAATAAATTACATAAAAAAGTATTATTAGTTGCAGGTGACGTATATAGACCTGCTGCTATTGATCAATTATGTACTATTGGTAAACAAATCGATGTAGATGTATTAAATATGGGTGATAAAGTCTCTCCAGTTGAAATTGCTAAAAAGGGTAAAGAAAAAGCAATTATGGAAGGATATGATGTAGTCATTATTGATACTGCTGGTCGATTACAAATTGATGAAACATTAATGGATGAATTGGTAAATATTCAAAATGATGTTAAACCTCATGAAGTGTTATTATTAGTAGATGCAATGTCTGGTCAAGATGCTGTAAATGTTGCTAGAGCATTCAATGAAAAATTAACTCTTACTGGTATGGTAATGTCAAAATTAGATGGTGATGCTAGAGGTGGTTCGGCTTTATCTATTAAGCATTTAACTGGTATTCCTATTAAATACGCTGGTGTTGGTGAAAAATTAGATGATTTAGAAATTTTCCATCCAGATCGAATGGCAGATCGTATTTTAGGTATGGGTGATGTTGTATCTTTAGTCGAAAAAGTACAATCAGAAATTGATGAAAAACAAGCAAGAAAAACGACTAATCGTTTTATGAGTGGTAAATTTGATTTAAATGATATGCTTGATACCCTTCAACAATTTAATAAATTAGGTTCAATGGGAGGATTATTAAAATTAATTCCAGGTATGCCTAAAATTTCTGAAGAAGATTCAGAAAAAGCTGAAAAACAAATGAAGAAAACAAAGGCTATTATTTATTCGATGACACCTGAAGAAAGAGCACACCCTGAAATTATTAAAAATTCTCGAAAAGTAAGAATTGCAAAAGGCTGTGGCATGAATAACTATGAGGTTAATAGAGTATTAGATCAATACGAAAAAATGAAGAAAGCAATGAAAGAAATGAAATCACGTATGGGTAATGGTAGATTCCCAGGTGGTATGGGTATGTTTAGATAGTATGAAAGATTTTAGTGTATTACATTCGGGCGAATGGTATTTGCCTACTAATAAAGAAATAATGGAATATCAATTAAAGTGTTTAGAAAAATTATATGAATTTAACTTAACTAGACCTGTTGAACAGGAAAAGAGAGCAAAAATGCTCAAAGAAATGTTTGCTAGTATCGGCGAGAATTGTTATATTGAACCTCCGTTTCATACTAATTTTGGAGGGCATCATATTCATTTTGGTAATAATGTTTATTGTAATTTTAATGTTACAATGGTTGATGATACATTTATTTATATTGGTGATTATACTCAAATAGGCCCAAATGTTACTATTGCTACTGCGAAGCATCCTATTGATCCAGAATTAAGAAAACAAGGTTATCAATCTAATGCACCTGTTAGAATTGGTAAGAACTGTTGGTTAGGGTCAGGTGCTATTATTTTACCTGGAGTAACTATTGGAGATAATGTAGTAATCGGCGCAGGAAGTGTTGTTACTAAAGATATTCCTTCTAATGTAGTCGCAGTAGGAAATCCTTGTAGAGTAATTAAAGAAATTAAATAAAAAAGAGGAAATAGGTTCCTCTTTTATTTTGAAAAATAATGG
>SVBA01000002.1 GCA_015059095.1 Erysipelotrichaceae bacterium | reverse complement strand
TGTTCTGTATTTTCTATTCTACTTCTTATTTTTATTAATTCTCCTTGATATTCCATTTCTGGAATTTCTTCTATTATTAGTACTTTATTTTCTTTCATATTAAAAACCTCCGTATATATATTTAATACGAAGGTTTTTTTATTATCGTCTAGTTTAAATTTAATTAATTTTATTAATATCCCATTTCATTTAATAATTCATATAGGACATCAGGATTATCTGTCATAATAACATCTGCGCCCATTTCAATTAACATTCTCATTTCTTCTTTATCATTAATTGTCCAGAATTGTACTGAAATATTTCTTCTATGTGCTCGGTTAATATAATTTTTCTTAGCAAGTTGAAGAGTGATACCTTTTAAAGTATAATCCGTTGGAATTTGTAACGCTGTAACAGTTGCATTATAGAAAATATTAACTCCTAACATTTGAGTGACAATAAATCCAGCAGCAGAACCTAAAGATGCTCCTCTCATAATATGAGGATAAGTTTCTTCAACATGAGATTCTACTTCTGTATGGAAGGTACCAATAATTACTTTATCTTCTACATGATATTGTTCTATCTTTTCTACTAAAATATCCGCAGCATCTAATCCATCTTGCTCATCATCTTTTATTTCAATGATATATTTAATGTCTGTAGAAGCATATTTAATAAATAATTCATCAATAGTAACAACTCTTAATTTATTTTCTTCTAAGACTTTTGATTTATCTTCATCCTTAACTCCTTCAAGAATACTTCTATAAGGATAATTTCCTTGAGAATCTTTAAAATTATATCCAAAGTTTTTAGTTTGAAGTTCGTCTAAATTATGTTCTCTAACATAATAGTCACCATCTACTTCTTTTTCTTCAGTAGAAGAATCAATAGTCATATTATGATTTAAAATAAGATGATTATCTTTAGTTAAACATAGATCCATTTCAATAATATCAATATCAAAGTTTTCAACCGAATAGTCAATTGCTTTAAAAGTGTTCTCAGGATTTAAATTTTTACCTCCACGATGAGCAGCAATCATTGGTCTAGAACCTTTTTCTATAATAAATGGATTTGTTTCACCATTTAATACCTTTTTTGGAGGAATAATATTTAATACTCCGATAGTAAGTGCTAATGCACCAATAATAGTCCCTGCTTTAATTAATCCTTTAAATAACTTTCTCATATTCTTCTCCTTTCTAATTTGAAATACATGTATAGTTAGGTGACATGAATTGATTAATACTTATTGTTTTATTTTCTAATAAGTAATTTTCAATCACTTCATTTGGATATTCTTTTAAAATATATTCAACGTTACTTTCCTTATAAGAAGAAAAATAATTATATTGACGATAAGTATTCTTATGAAGCATCATATAATCAATACATGCGACTGTATAATACTCATTTTCATTTAATTCTAAATTAGGATCTGACCAATAATATGGATTCGAATAATCAACACATTCCGCGATAATATCTTTACCCGAAATATTACTAACAACATATGTGTAATTAGTAAATGGAGTCATATTAAAGATTTTTTCTTTAGTCATACTTCCTGAATCTACACTTGATCTTCCTCCATTATTAATTACAATGTCAATATCTTCATATCCTAAATCAATTAATCTTTCATAAGTAGCTTTAGCCTGAATTCTACCAATCACTGATTTAGATAAATAGCCACCACTAGATTCTATTTCACCTAAAACAACGTTTTTATTATTTATATACTTTTCATCAAAATAAGAATTAATGATTTGATTAATTTCTTCATTTTCTTGGTATGAAGAAATCTTACCATAACCACCATTTTTACAATAAGTAGATCTTACATTCCCATTTTCATAAGTTAATTGAACGTGACTTACTTGTTTACCATGCTCTCCACCTTGAATAAAAGGAACTCCGTTGTATGCTTTTATTTCTAATTGATGAGAATGTGCACAAAATACAGCGTCCACATATCTTTTCCCACTTTTTGCACTAACCTTTGTAATTTCATAAGGATCAGTATCTTCTTCATCTGCATGAATACTTAATACAACAATATCACAACCTTCATCATTTCTTAATTTATCAGACAATGACTTAATTAAACTAGTAGGATTTTTAAAAGTCAAATTTTCCCAATTTGAAGAAGTAATTGATGTAATTTGATCTTCTCCAATCATTCCAATAATACCAATTTTTAATCCATCTCTTTCAATTACTTTATATTGCTCTATTAAAGAAGATAATTTATCCGTATTTGGATATTCATAAATATTACCACCTAAAAAAGAAGTATAATTTACAAATTGCTTATTATGTGTAATAACTTCAGTTCCCCAATCAAATTCATGATTACCTAAAACTAAAGCTTCACATTCCATAACATCTAAACATTTAGTTAACAATTCACCTTTATTAGTTCCAGAATCATATGTATCTTGCCAATAATCACCAGAATTAATAAAAACATAACCATCTTCATTTTTCTTCTTTTCTTCTTGGAGATAAGATGCGAGTTTACTAATGCCTGGAACATTATCACTTTTATCTTCTAATATACGCCCATGTAAGTCGTTTACAGCGTAAAAGTCGATTATTTTAATTCCTTTTTCTTCTGAAGTAGATATTTGTTCGTCACCAGAAATACTTCCACCACTATCACTAGAGCTTAATCCATTATTAGAATGAAAAGGATAAATATCACAACTACTTAACAATAATAAAACGCTTAATAACAATCCACTTTTTTTCATAAACTACCTCGCAAATTTATAATATCATTATCTATATTTTTATGTCAATGAATTGACATAGTAGTCCTATAGTGAAATAATAAATTTATATTTAGGAGATGATATTTATGACATTTTACGATGCTAAAACTAAAGCAAAACAAATATTAAAAAGTAAATTAGGTGAAGCTATTGCACTATCTATTATTTATTCAATACTACTAGGTTTATTAGATTTAATCGCTGGTATTGGTGGATTATTATTTGGTTCTATTCTATTAATGGGTTATTACACTTGTTTAATTGATTTAGGAACTAATAAAAAATTTGCAATCGAAAAAATGTTTTCTCAATTAAATGGAGAAACTTTTACAACCAGAATGATTATTAGTATTATTAAAAGAGTTTATTTATTCTTATGGTCTTTATTATTTTTTATTCCAGGGATTATTAAATCATATTCATATATGTTAACTGAATTTATTGCTATGAAAGAACCTGATTTAACTCCAACAGAATGCATTAATGAATCAAGAAGATTAATGGATGGACACAAGATGAATATGTTTGTTCTTGATTTATCTTTTATTGGATGGCACTTATTATGTATTTTAACATTTGGAATTGGTTATATTTTCTTAACTCCATATATTAATCAAACTAAAATAGAATATATTAATGCAAATATCTTACAAATCAGAGAAGAATAAAGCAAATAAAAATATGATGCTCATCACATCATATTTTTTTTAAAAATTAAGCTTTCCAAAGACCGTGTAAATTACAGTATTCGTAAACTTCTTCAACTACTTCACCTTCTAATAAAGTAAATTCTGCTCTTGGAGCTTCATTTGGTGAAAGATGTTTTCTTTGAATACCTTTGTTTGTTTTTAATACGATCCATTGAATGTAATGAACATCAACCATTGGATGTTCAACTGATCCTACTACTACAGAAACTTTATTTCCTTCAACTGAATAAACTGGAATATGTTTTTCCCTACTAGCATCAACAGTTCCTGCGATTAATTCTTTCATTGGTTTACCACAACATACTACAGGTACACCACTATCATTAATCTTTTCAATAATGTTACCACATGTTTCACAAATATAATATTTCATAATTAGCCTCCGTTAAGTATTTTTTTATATTTATATCTATATTTTATAACAAAATTATATTTTTATAAATACCTTATTTATTTTCTTCTATAATATTACCTTGAAAATCAATAACCCAATAATAAGTTCCATCATTCCAGTAATACATTTCATTCTCTTTTAAAGAATCTTTAACTTCCTCCCAAGCTTCTTTAGCATTAGCTTTTGATTCTAATTTAATAGCTTGAACTTGAGCCTCTTTAATATTTTTAATTACAATTGGTGTTCCAATACCTAAGGCACATCCAAGTAAAACTACTATTAATAAGATTTGAAGTTTGCCTTTATGTTTTTTTATAAATTCCATAATTATTTTTTGGTTGTTGAACCAAAACCTCCATCTCTAATTTCAGAAACTTCATCATCGTAAGTAATACCATATTCTAGGAATATACCTTGACTAAATCCATCTCCTTTTTTTATTGTTATAGTTTTATTTTCATTCGTATCATTAGTTATTTTAGACATGATATGACCTTCATTACTTGAATAATAATAATCACTATCAATGATACCAACTGTATTATTTAATTGAAGTCTAAATTTAAAACCTAAACCGCTTCTTGGATAATTTTTTAATACCCATCCTTCTTCCATATATACTCTAATTCCAGTAGGAACTTTAATTGTTTCATTAGGTTTTAAAACAATATCAAAAGGTGCAAAATAATCATAACCTGCAGAGCCTTTAGTCGCCCTTTTTGGAAGTTTAATATCATTGTAGATTTCTTCTACATTTTCAAGCGTATTAAATGTATCAAAATAGTCTTTTTTATATTGTTCAAACGATACTTTTTCAAATCTAGCAATTCTTTTCATAAAATTACCTCCACTTACTTAACAATTTTAACATAATAAAAAGAAAGAGAAAATATTATTTCTCTTTCTTCAAGAATAAATTACCTGATTTAATAGCAATTTCACTCTCATCAATTAATGGTCTAACATAATCAATCATTTCTTGAGTTACACCATTTCTTTCTTCATTAATCCATTCAAGAGGAATAGTTTTAATTGCATTAGCAACATCTTTTAATGGAGTTAATTTGTAAGAAACTTTATATGGAGTTGTACTTTCTCTAACAATAGTAACCATTCCAACTTCGTGATTTACCCCAAAATCTACAGCTTTCTCACCAACTGAAATTGCTTCTTCTCTATCTACATTACTTTGAATATGACTTGATGCTCTTTGTAATAAAGATAATTCAATTGAACGAGTTTTAATATGTAATTGTTGATTAATTACATCTTCTAAGAATCTACCAATTGATCCTAATTGTTGATGACCAAATACATCTACCATGCCAATACTAGAAACGTATTCACCTTTTTCATTTTTTAAAGCTTCAGAAACACATACAAAAGCATAACCTTTTCTATCATATACTTCTTTAACATCTTTTAAGAATTTCTTCATATCAAACGGAACTTCTGGTAAATAAATTAAATCTGGACCCAAATTATAAAGATTTGCTGCAGCAGAACAAGCTGTTAGCCAACCAGAATCTCTTCCCATCATTTCCATTAATGTAACTCTACCTTTAGAATATACTTGTAAATCCAATGCTACTTCCATAACAGTTCTAACGATATATTTACTAGCACTACCATATCCTGGAGTATGATCAATATTAACTAAATCATTATCAATAGTTTTTGGAATACCAATAACAATACAATCATATCCTGCTTGTTCAAAATACTTATTAAGTTTGTCAGCAGTATCCATTGAATCATTACCACCATTTACAAATACATAGCCAATATCATATTTTCTAAATGTTTCTAAAATTTGAGCATATTTAGGATCTTCTAATCCTTTTAATTTTAATCTGGCAGAACCTAAGATTGCTCCATTCATTTTTTTAATTTCTTCATAAATAGAAATATCTTTTTCTATTACTACTAAATCATCATTAATAATTCCTTCAATACCATATCTTGAACCATATAAAATACCTATTTCATCTTGATGTTTTAAATAACCTTTAATAACTCCATAAAAAGAAGCATTGATTACTTGAGTTGGTCCTCCAGATTGAAAATAAATTGCATTTCTCATATTATTCCTCCTATCTTAATAATAAAGTTAATCCAATACTCATCAGTGCTTGTGCTAATAAATATGTTAACATAATATAAAAATCTCTTCTTTTAAAATCTTTAATAAATAATGATACAAATATTAATGCGTCACTAACTATAAATAAGAAATTCCCAATACCGATTAGTAATGCAAATATAGAACCACTATCAACTGCAAGAACAATTGCTAATGCACATTCTAAAACTAAAATATATCCATATATAGCTAGAGGTATTGTCAAACTCTTAGTATGCCTGTAACAAAGTTTATATGGAATTAATGGAGTAAAGAACCCAACTATAACTAATCCAACAATTACATATTCTGGAATTGGAAAACTTAACAAATTCGCAAATGTAAAAATATAGAAAGCATGTCCTATTAAGAAAGCAAACGCTCCTAATAAAAATAGCATTCTATGCTTCTTTTTAAAAATAAGAAAGATATCACCAATTAATCCAAATATTAACGCTGCATAAACATAAACATTTTTTAATTTTAAACTTAAAAGAAATAACATTAAGAAAACTAAACAAAAAGGTTTAATAATTTTTCTTAATTTTTCCTTTTCTAAAAAACAAAATATTAGTTCTACTATACATATAATACCAGTAATAATACCTAAAGCAATTTCCATAACTACTCCCTAATAGATTCAATTATTTCTACAAACTCTTCTTTACCCATTAATCTAGGAACTGGATAAAGAGGATTTCCTTCTTCGTCTGCTCTTTTTACCATTAATGGAATATCTTCATCTTTAATGGTACCTTTAATAGTTGAAGGAATTCCCATTCTACTATTCATCTTTTTAATTTCTTCAATGAAAGCTTTGGCTTTTTCTTCATTTGACAAATTTTTGTCAGTTAAATTAACTATATCAGAAAGCTCTGCTAATTTTTTATAAACAGATTTACCAAACTTTTCTAATACTACTGGAAGCAATATTGAATTTGCTAATCCATGAGGCACTCCATAAAATCCACCAAGAGTGTGTGCAATAGCATGAACATAACCTACATATGCTCTAGTAAAAGCAACTCCGGCATGATAAGAAGCAATTAACATATTGTTTCTAGCTTCTAAATTATTTGGATGATTGTAAGTCTCTTCTAAGTTTTCAAATATTAGTTTTATCGCTAAAATCGCACTCTTTTTAGTTTTTCTAGTATTACAATTTCCTATATAGGCTTCAACAGCATGAGTCAATGCGTCCATACCTGTAGTTGAAGTTACTTTACCTGGTAAACCAACAATTAAAGTAGGATCTAACACTGCATAACTAGGTACTAATTTAGGATCGTTAATAGGATATTTTTCATGTGTGATTGGATTAGAAATAACTGCAGCTACTGTAGTTTCACTACCTGTTCCAGCAGTAGTAGGAACCGCAATTAATAAAGGTAGTTTTCTAGCAACTTTTAATAAACCTTTCATTTTAGAAATTTCTTTTTTAGGTCTAGCTACTCTTGCTCCAATTCCTTTAGCAGTATCCATTGGAGAACCTCCACCAAAAGCAACAATAGCTTCACAAGAATTTTCTTTATATAATTTTAATCCTTCTTCAATATTCGTTATTGTAGGATTAGGCACTACATCCTTATACATTACATACTCAACATTAGATTCTTTAAATGAATCTAACATCTTGTTAAGTAATCCTAATGAAAATAAGTTATTATCTGTAACAATTAAAACTCTTTTAATATTTCTTTTGATTAAAATATCTTTAATTCTTGTTGTAGAAGCTTCGCCAGTTATTAATTCTGGACTAGGAAAAGGAATAAAATACATTCCTATTTTTAAACAAAATTGAAAAACTCTACAATATACCTTTTTTAATAAATTCATAATAATCACCATATCCATTTTACATTATTAATGTAATTTAAACAATATGGCAAAATAAAAATCACTCTCACGAGTGATTTATATTTACTAATAATTGTTTTTTCTAACTTCGAAGTATGCTTGAGGATGAGCACATACTGGACATACTTGAGGAGCTTTTTTACCAATTACTAAGTGACCACAGTTACGGCATTCCCACATAACTTCTTCACATTTTTCAAATACTTTTTGCATTTCAACATTGTGTAATAATGCTAAGTATCTTTCTTCGTGTGATTTTTCTACTTTAGCAACTGCTCTAAATTTAGCAGCAAGAGCTTTGAATCCTTCTTCTTCAGCTTCTTCAGCCATTTTTGCATACATGTCAGTCCATTCATAGTTTTCACCTTCAGCAGCTGCTTTTAAGTTTTCTGCTGTTGTTCCTAATTCACCTAATTCTTTGAACCACAATTTAGCATGTTCTTTTTCGTTTTCTGCAGTTTGTAAGAAGATAGCTGCAATTTGTTCATAACCTTCTTTTTTAGCAACAGAAGCAAAATAAGTATATTTGTTTCTTGCTTGAGATTCGCCTGCGAAAGCTGTTAATAAATTCTTTTCTGTTTTTGATCCTTTTAATTCCATTTTATTTTTTCCCTTTCTTTTTTATTTAGACAATCACTGCAGATACAGTGGATGATAAGATTATATGACTTAACTTTAATATTGCTATTTCTTTCTATCGCTCTTTTTAAATCACCAATATGAACATCTTCTAGTCTACCACATTCATCACAAATATAGTGTTCATGTTGAATTAAAGTTTTATCGTAGCGATTTGAGTTATTACTTATCTCAACTAGTCTAATTTCATTAGCTTTAACCATTAAATCCAAATTACGATAAACAGTACCACATGCAATACTAGGCATCAATTCTTTTGCCTTCAAATAAATTTCATTAGCAGTTAAATGTTCACATGAATCCTGAATAATAGAATAGATTAATTCTCTTTGCTTAGTCATAATTCTCCTATCTATTTTTAGGAATAGTTCCTAACAACAAAATTATTATACCATAATTTACCAATTATACAATATCTTTTTTATATAACTGTTGTATTACTTGGAATAGATTCTTTTATTAATTTATGAGCGCCTATTATTGAATATTCACCAATAACAGTATCTCCTCCTAAAATAGTTGAATTAGAATAGATAGTCACACCACTATTAATAGTCGGATGTCTTTTAATTTTCCTATCACTTAATTCATTTATTGATCTTGCACCTAAAGTTACCCCATGATAAATTTTTACATTATCTCCAATAATAGTAGTAGCGCCTATAACAATTCCTGTTCCATGGTCGATAAAAAAATTATTTCCTATAGTTGCTTCTGGATGAATATCTATTCCAGTTTTACTATGTGCATACTCACTTAACAATCGAGGAATTATTTTAATACTCATTGTAGCTAAGTAATTACTAACTCTATACACCATAATTGCAAATAATCCAGGAGAAGATAATATTGCTTCTTCTAAAGAATTAAATGATGGATCATATTTATAAGCACATAATGCATCATTACTTAATTTATTTTTAATTGATGATAAGCCCTTATTAAATTCTTTAATTTCTTTTTTTGTTAATACCAATTTAAATATTTTATTTATACCTCTTTTAATTTTATTTTGCCTACTAATGGATAAATCAAATAAAAAGTATTCTTTAAAATATTCCATTAATAGTGGAGTTTTTCGCATAAAACAAGATATTTTCATTAGTTCCATGAATATCTTTCTCCTGTATCTGGAAATATTAATAAAATCTTTTTATCTTTATATTCTTCGTTTTCTAATAAACGATTGCAAGCTTCTAAAACCGCTCCTGAAGATATACCAACTAGATATCCTTCTAATAAAGTAATTAGTTTACAATTTTCAATACTTTCTTTATAAGATACACTTATTATTCTATCTATAACTTCTTTATTTAAAATAGGAGGAATAAAGTTTGCTCCTATCCCTTGAATTTTATGTTCTCCTGCTATTCCCTTAGATAATAAACTAGATTCTTTAGGTTCCACCCCTATAATTTCTACATTAGGATAATTTTCCTTATAATATTTTCCAATTCCTGATATTGTTCCTCCTGTCCCTATTCCACAAACAATTACATCAACATCTTTTAAATCTTTTTCAATTTCTTTTGCAGTATATAAATAATGAGTTTGTAAATTAGATTCATTATTAAATTGTCCTAATATTATTGATCTTTTTAAAGTAGCGTTTAATTCTTTTGCCTTTTCTTCACATTCTTTCATTCCACCATTTACTAAAATTAATTCTCCACCATATGCTTTAATTAATTCTCTTCTTTGAAGTGATGAAGAATAAGGCATAATAATTAATGATTGAATGCCAAAATAATTAGAAAGGCTCGCTAATGAAATACCTGTATTTCCTGAAGTCGGTTCTATTACTGTATCACCCTTTTTTAATTTCCCATCAATAAAGTAATCATTTAACATCTGATATACTGCTCGATCTTTAATACTACCAAAAGGATTATATTTTTCTAATTTTGCATAAACATTATTATATTTATACAATTTATTTAATCTAACTATTGGTGTATTACCAATTAACTCTAAAACATTTTGATATATCATATTGACCTCCTTATTATTTTATTCACTTTTAAATAATTTGCCCATTTTTTTAATATTTATTAAAAAATTATAGAAATACATTTTCATAGTGATAAAATATTATCTTAGTTGAGGTATAGTATGAAGTTATTTAAGAACAATAAAATCGATATGACAACAGGTAATCTTTTCAAAAAGATGATTATTTTTGCATTCCCTTTAATGTTGACTAATTTACTTCAATTACTATATAATGCTGCAGATTTAATGGTTATTGGACAATTTAGATCTACTCAAGCTTTCTCGGCAATTAGTTCAACAGCTTCATTAATTAATTTGTGTGTTACTTTATTTATTGGTTTGTCAGCAGGGTCAAACGTTATGATGGCTAGAGCATTAGGCTCAAAAGATGAAGACAAATGTCAAAAAGTATTACACACATCATTAATTGTCGCTTTTATCGCAGGTATAGTAATAGGAATATTAGGTTTCTTCTTAGCAAGAAGTTTACTTCAATTAATGAATTCTCCTTATGATGTCATCGATATGGCTACTTTATATTTAAAAATTTATTTTATTGGTATGCCATTTAACTTACTATATAATTTTGGTTCTGCAATCATGAGAGCAAACGGAGATACAACTAGACCATTAATTTACTTATTTATTTCAGGAGCAATTAATGTTATTGTCAATTTATTCTTAGTCGTCGTTTGTAATATGAGTGTTGAAGGGGTAGCAATTGCAACAATTCTTTCTCAAGCAATATCAGCAACACTAGTTTTATCAGCTTTAGCAAGATACAAAGAATCATGGCATCTATCTATTAAATCATTAAAATTCGATCCTTCTACAATGAAAGGTATCATCTTAATTGGTTTACCTGCAGGAATTCAAGGAACATTATTCTCTATTTCCAATGTCTTAATTCAATCAAGCGTTAACTCTTTTGGATCATTTGTAATGGCAGGTAATGGGGCCTCAAATAACTTAGAAGGTTTCGTCTTTACAGTAATGAATTCTTTCTATCATGCAGCACTATCTTTCATTGGACAAAATATAGGTGCTAAGAAATATAAGAATATCAAACAAATATACAAATATTCTTTAATATACGTAATTCTATTTGGATTTACTTTAGGTTCTTTAGTTTATACATTTAATCCATATTTAATTAAATTATATACTTCTGATCCAGACGTTATTGCATTAGCAGCTAATCGTCTAGCGATTATGTGTGTATCTTATTTCCTTTGTGGAATGATGGATGTAACTGTAGGCACATTAAGAGGTATGGGGTATTCAATCGTACCAATGATTACTTCAATTATTGGTGTATGTGGATTTAGAGTAATATGGGTATTATTCATTTTCTCTCAAAATCGAAATATCGGTCTATTATATGCTTCTTATCCAATTTCTTGGATATTTACTGGAATCATTCTAATTTGTTGTTTCTTAGTTGTTTATAAAAAGAAATTTCAACCATTAGAAGAAAAAAACATCTAAAATAAACAAATTAAAATTAACTGTAAAACAATTAGAATTTAAAAAATTAAGTTTTAATTGTTTTTTAATATTTAAAGACTATAATTATCATACTAGTAAAGGAGGAAGTATGAAATTTTTAAAGAAAATAATAAATCGATTCACTATTGTTTCATTACTTGTAATATTACAAGTTGTCTTTATAGTGTCCTTAATTTATTTTCTAGAAACTAAATATTTTTATTTACAAATTATCATTTCAATAATTTCTTTATTAACTCTCTTTTTCATTATTTCTAGAAACATGCATACTGAATCAAAAGTAACTTGGACTTTAATTATTCTTTTACTTCCTTTACTAGGTATAATTTGTTATTTATTATTTTCTAAAAATATACCTTCAAGAAAACAAAGAAAAACATTAATTAAAATTCATGATACTTTCTATAAACAAAATAATAATGATCAAATTAATAATTTAGTAGAAAGTAAATATATAGGTCAAATGAACTATATATTAAATACTAATAATGAAAAAGCTTATACAAACTCTAAAACTAAGTTTTTCTCTACTGGAGAATCATATCTTGAAGATTTATTAGTCGAACTTGAAAAGGCAAAAGAATTTATCTTCTTAGAATACTTTATTATTTCAGAAGGAAAAATGCTTGATTCTATTTTAAAAATATTAACTAAAAAGGCTAGTGAAGGAGTAGAAGTAAAAGTTCTCTATGATGATTTAGGTAGCATCAATTATTTACCTAATAATTTTGATAAAATATTACGTAAAAACAATATAGAATGTTATAAATTCAATTCATTTATCCCTATTGCAAGTGCGATTCATAATAATAGAGACCATCGAAAAATAGCAATTATCGATGGTAAAGTAGCATATACCGGTGGAATTAATATTGGTGATGAATATATTAATGAATTTGAAAAACATGGTCACTGGAAAGATACTGCTATAAAAATTGAAGGAGAAGGAGTAGACGGATTTACTAATATGTTTTTAAAGATGTTTATGTATTCTAGTAACTCTACTTTCCCAATTGATAAATACCTTAATAAAAATGAAAATAAAATAAATGATGGAGTCATTATTCCTTATAGTGATGGTCCTGCTCCATTAATGCCTGAATACATCGCAGAAAATGTTTACTTAAATATTATTAATCAAGCTGAAAAAGAACTATTAATTACTACCCCATACTTAATATGCGATAGTAAGTTAATGAACGCTATTCAAAATGCTAGTTTAAGAGGAGTAGATGTAAAAATATTCACTCCGCACATTCCAGATAAAAAGATCATCTTCCAAATAACAAGATCAAATTATAAAAAATTATTGAAATGCGGAGTTAAAATTTTTGAATATACTCCTGGATTTCTCCATTCAAAACAAGTTCTAGCAGACAATAAAATTGGAATTGTAGGAACTATTAATTTTGATTATCGAAGTTTAGTTCATCATTATGAATGTGGATTGTGGATGTATTCTACTTCTAGTTTAAAAGAAATTAAAGACGATTTTATTGCTTTAGAGAAAGTTTCTCAAAATATGTCTACATTTAAACAAAACTTCTTTATTCATTTATTTTGTAAAAGTATAGAATTATTTCAACCATTATTATAAGTCACAAATTATTGTGACTTTTTTTAATTCTTATATAAATAAAAGCATATGTTATTAATATAAATATTAATAAACAAATGAATACTAATTCATATTAATATTTTTTTATCGATTTAATTTGAAAATGTTGAATCTTTGCAAAATATAATTATAATGGTATTTGTGAAAGATTTGGCTTTCATACAAAAAAGGAGATTTTTATGGCAAATTTTAATTTAAATAGTCTTGGAATTACTAATCCAAAACAAGTATTACGCAATCTAGAACCTGCAACATTAATCGAACATGCTGTAATTAAAGGCGAAGGAAAATTATCATCAACTGGTGCTTTAACTGTTAACACTGGTAAATATACAGGTCGTTCTCCTAACGATAAATTTATTGTTGATAGTAAAGGTGTTCATGATGAAATTGCTTGGGGAAAAGTAAATAGACCTATCTCACAAGAAAAATTTGATGCATTATGGAATAGAGTTACTGAATATGTAAACTCACTTGAAACAGTTTACGTATTTGATGGATATGCTGGAGCAGATCCAAAATATACAATGGCTTTTAGAGTTATTAACGAATTAGCTTCACAAAACTTATTTATTCGTGATTTATTAATTCGTCCTTCAAAAGAACAATTAGAATCTTACACTCCAGATTTTGTAGTATTAACTGCTCCTGGATTCAAATGTGATCCAGAAAGAGATGGCGTTAATTCTGAAGCTGCAATTATTATCGACTATGAAGCTGGTAAAATTTTAATCGCTGGTTCTCAATATTCTGGCGAAATGAAAAAATCGGTCTTCTCTACTATGAATTACTTTATGACAAAGAAAAATGTCTTCCCAATGCACTGTTCTGCTAATATTGGTAAAGACGAAGATACTGCTATCTTCTTTGGCTTATCTGGTACAGGTAAAACAACTTTATCAGCAGATCCAGAAAGACAATTGATTGGTGATGATGAACATGGTTGGTCTGATGATGGCGTATTCAACTTTGAAGGTGGTTGTTATGCAAAATGTATCAACCTTTCAAAAGAAGGCGAACCAGAAATCTACAATGCTATCAAATTTGGAGCATTAGTAGAAAACGTAATCTTAAATGAAGAAACTAGAGAATATGATTTCGATGATGGTTCATTGACAGAAAATACACGTGTAGGTTATCCTATTGAATTTATCCCATCTGCTAGAATTCCTTCTGTAGGAACTCAACCAAAAACTGTTATTTTCTTAACAGCAGACGCATTCGGTGTTTTACCTCCAATTTCAAAATTAGATTTGAATCAAGCAATGTATTATTTCGTTTCTGGCTATACTTCAAAACTAGCAGGAACTGAAAGAGGAATTACTTCTCCAGAAGCAACATTCTCTACTTGCTTTGGCGAACCATTCTTACCTCTAGATCCATCAATTTATGCAAAGATGTTATCAGAAAAAGTTGCAAAAACAGGTGCTAATGTTTACTTAGTCAACACTGGTTGGGCAGGTGGCGCTTATGGTAAAGGATCACGTATGAAATTAAAATACACTAGAGCAATGGTATCAGCAGCATTAAATGGAACATTAAATAATGTTGAATATGTTAAAGATGAAATCTTTGGTGTATCAATTCCAACATCATGTCCAAATGTACCTTCTGAAATCTTAATTCCAGTTAACACTTGGGAAGACAAAGAAGAATATAAATTAACAGCAAAAGCTTTAGCAAAACGTTTTGTTGAAAACTTCAAAAAATATACTCACATGAGTGAAGAAGTAGTTAAAGCTGGTCCAAAAGCTGAGTAAGTTTATATGTAAAAGGAACTTCGAATTGTGAAGTTCCTTTTTTTACTTCAATGTTATTACTTTTTTACCAGTTCTATTCCCTTGATAAGAGATAAGTAATGATTCATTTTTATTTATCTTTATTTTGATACATAATTCATTACTTCGCATTTGATTTAGATTAACTACTACACCACCATCTTCTTTATAAACATCTTCTTGATTAACATTAGCTTCTATACTAAAGCAAGAAGTCGAAGGAGTTATTTTTATAGTATTTATGCCTTCAATATCTATACCTAATAAGTAATATCCACTACATCTATTAAGATGATAATAAATACTATTGTCTACATTTGTTCCATCAATTGAAAACATTACATTTGCTTCTTTTAATATGCTTTGATTTATGCTTAAAACTCCCGTATTTTGTTTATAAATCATACTATGCTATTACACCAGTAATTGTAATAGTTACACTTCCTCCAACTGGAACACTAATACCATCTACTATAATGTCTCTACTCGCACTAGTTACAGTTCCTGAAGTGGTAGTTATCGTAAAATCAGTTCCTGAAACTGGGTTAACACTAGGATCTATAGTATCAGTGAATCTTAATCCAGTTAATGCTTCATCACCATTATTATCAATGGTAATAGTAAATACTATTTGTTGACCAGTAAAATATATTTCTCCTGGTCTATCAACTGTTTTAGTCATACTTAAATTCTCGACATTAAAGATAGTAAAGTTTACATCTGCAGTTTGAAGGGGTGTAGTTGCAGTTGCATTTTCAAATACTTGACCTGTATTTAATATTGTCGCCATATTCATTCCTCCATCAATTTATTAATATTCTTTATTAATTAAAATGAATATGTTTTAACCCAAAATAAAAGTGGATTACTCCACTTTATTTTCGTTAAATGTAATTAAAGCATTAGCCATCTCATAATCTCTTAATTCTTCCATTTCAATTTTCGGTCTTTGAAGAACATATAGATCAACCGCCTCCCAAAGAAATACCCAGGCAATAATATCGATAATAGAAGCAAAAATAACTAAATTTTCAAAGAAACTAAATACAATAGATAACGTTAAAATAATTGTACCAACTATTCCCATAACAATAGAAATAATTTTATTTCTAGATATTTCTCTATTTTTATCTATTAAGTCATGATTATAATAATTTCTTATTGCCTCTTTATATTTATCTTCTTCAGTTTTAACAACTTCACTACAATTAAAATTAATATGTATCCCATTTTTAATAACCATTGGGCGAAGTTGATTATTAATAAATTCTGCTAAGGAAGAAGAAATTATTGGTTTATCTGTATTAAAAGAAGATAGAATATCTTCTTCTTTATCAATATTAATATTAATTAAAGATCTACCTTCATCATCTAAAATTACTTGATATTGCTCTTTTAATTTTTTTATATATTCTTTTTTCTTATCTAACATTTTTTACCACCTCTTAATTAATAATCCATCATTAATAAATCTTTCAAGTAGATAAACATATTTTTCATACATCATTCTTTTTTCATTTTCTATAACTAGCATAGGAGCATCTTCATTATTTCTTAACATAGTAATAAATTTACATCTATTAACTAATGATCTATAAGCAAAAGATATCCCGTTTTTTTCATTATCTTCAACAAACATTCTTTCCCAATATTGAGGATAAATATAAATTTCATCTATAAAAATATCTTCTTCTTTTAAAATAGGATGATTGATATTTAATTTTTTATATAAATACTCTATTGCTTCTAATCCAGTAAGATAGATCGATCCTTCATTAGAAGAAGCTTTTCTAGAAATAAATTCATCATCTAAAGTATCAATAACTAATGCTTGTTTCATTAAATTATGCAATATCCTTTTAGGTAAATTAAATAAACTAGAAAGAACATTATCCATTAATAAAGGATTAATAATTTTGCATGGTAATCCTATTTTAGTTTTAGAAATATCTTCAGGCATCTTTTTAGATAAAATATTAAAATTTGCTCTTTTTGATTCTTCTAATAGTTTCTTATATTCAAAATATTCACTAATATAATAATTTTGGTCTATTTCTTTTTTCTCTTTAGTTAAATAGATAAACAATTTTCCATATTTTTCTTCATCAAAAACAACTCCTTCAATAATATCTTTTAAAGGAAGTAAGTAATGTAATTTACTAACATAAGCTTCTATTTCTTCATTTTCATAATAACATAGGACTTTATCTCCAACCTTTAGTTTTTGATATTCTCCTTTAAATATTTCCACATAGTCAACTTTATTCATTTGTGAAAGAAATATATACTCAAATCTATTTAACTCTTTTTTAATCATTTTCTTCTAATATTCCTTTATACCAAGTAGGAACATCTAAATTAAAATTGTTCCACCATTTTAACATTGCATCGTATACTTTATATGCTATTTTAATGTCTTCATCACCAAATTGAACTGACCAAGGTAATTGAGATATTAACGATTCAACTGAGTAATACTTTAATATTTTAAAGAAATCTTCTGGAACATGGTTATTAAAATATCCATTAATTAATCCTGTTTCAAAATATTCACTCACAAATACATTCCAACAAAATGGTTTAAATTCATCATATGGATCAGAAATAGTGTTTTTATCAAAATCAATGATACCAATCTTTCCATTATTAACAATCATATTTCCTGCATGGAAATCAGCATGAGAAAATAATAATGGTCTATTATCCATTAAATAAGATTTAGAAATAAAATAATCAATTAAAAATTCTTCTAAAGGTAATTTATATTCACATTCTTTTAATGCTTTAATTTTTCGAGGAATCTTTTCTTCATACTTCTTTTTCCAAGTATAATCAACTTCTGGAACAGGAATACAATGAAGTTTTTGTAATACTTTTCCAGCTTCTATTCCTAACTTATAAGCTTCTTTATCTAGTAAAGTAGGAATTACTTTTTCTGCATCTTCACCTTCTAAATAAGATAAAACCATGTAAATAGAATGTTCATCATATTTACCAAATCCAATAGGTCTAGAACAATTGATATCTAATTCTTCTAATCTTTTTAATAATTCAAATTGCTTTTTCTTTTTTTCATATAAAGATATATCTGATATTCTTAATAAATATTTATCTTTATCAGTAGTAATAATGTATTTTTTATCTCTTGACCATCCTTTATTTAATGATTCAATAGACTTTACATTATTAAGCTCAACAATATTATTGAGGTCTATCATAACTTTCACCCGCTCTCCTAAATTTACTTATTTCTATATAATAATATGTAATTAATAGATTTAGGTAAATAACATCCGTTATTTGTTTAATTCCAGCCACTTACTCTTTGCTTTCGCAAATTATAATTTGCTGTATATAAAGGCTTAGATAAATCTATTCCTTTATAGTCTGAGCCAGACAATACTTTTGCTTTTATCCCAATATTAATTGCACTATTAATATCTCGATATAATTTTGTATTACAACATGGACATATAAATTCTCTTTCATTTGGTTCATGGTGACAAACTTCACCACATACTGAACATGTCATTGTTGTATATGCTTCATCTACAATCTCAAACTTACACCCTCGTTTGGCTGAAACATGTTGTAATATACTTCTAAATTGACCGATTGGTGATTGGTTTAACATTGCTCTAGCCATTGTATGATATTTGGCTAAATCTGGTGTAGGAACATAATCTCCAATTACAATATGAGTATACTCATCACAAAGTTTATGAGTGATTGTAAACAATGCTGTTTTTAATTGATTTTTTCGTTTTAAATATAATTTTGTTAAGGCTTTATCTAACCTTTGGTATCTTTTACTTGCTACTGTATAAGATGTTCCATTTTCGTTTGTTACTGTCTTTGATTTTTTCAAACACTTATCTCTTTTAGATTTAACCTTATCAATTTGTTTATCAAAATACTTTATCAAATATATTTTTCCTAATTCAATTGTTTTTCCTTCATTATCAATTCCAACAAAGAAATTTGTATGATTAGGATCAATAGATATTATCTTATTTTCTTTTCTTTCTTTTATTTTGTATGATACTTCAATTGTAACAATAAGATAATATTTATTTAATTCTTTAGTTATTCGATAAGTTTTAACATTTCCAACTTTAATTTTTTCATCTAAAATACCATTTACATATAATCTTATCTTTTTACCTTTTTCATCTAATTTATAACCTAAAGATATTCTTATATGTTTATTTTCTATTCTTATTCCCTTATTTGGTTCATCATACAATAATGAAAACCATTTTTTCTTATTAGAGTGAAATTTAGGATATCCAAAATCATATGTTTTATCTTTCAAACTCTTAAAATATTTTTCAAACGCACTTTTTAATCTAAATGCTGTGTTTTTAAGTGGTGAAGAATGTACAGAATATAAATATGCATGTTCTTGTTTAATATCTACAACTAAATCTCTTAAGTTTCTACCTGTAAGAAGCTTATTTTGTCCTGTTTCTTCATATTCTTTCTTACAGTTTTCTAGAAGAATATTGTAAAGTTTAGAACACATCCTAGATTGGCTATCTAGTATTAAAGATGATTCTTTATCAAACTTAATTTCAATTTTTTGATTGATTATCATTAGTTAACCTCCTTTCTTCATTTATTTAAATAATACTATTCAGTCATTATTTTTTTTATTTCATCTATGACCCTTTTAGTCTTATGGCTTCTAGAACCATATAATCTTGAAGAAAAGACTGTTATGATACTTAACACATCTTCAACTAATTCTTCTTCATATGTTTTATCATCAGTGTGATTTATCACTTCAATTGAAACATTATGATGTTTACACACTTCCTCTATTATTTCATAACCATATCGAATTAGTCTATCTTTATAATTAATAACTATTCTTTCTATTTCATTAGAACAAATTAAATCAAGTAATTCAATTAATCCCTTTTTATTATTATTTAGCCCACTACCTAAATCTGATATAACTTTAAACTGGTATCCTCTAGCTATACAATAAGAACTAACATTATTTATTTGTCTTTCTAAATTTTCTTTTTGATCACTTGAAGAAACTCTAGCATACGCGATAGTTAGTTTTATATTCTTTCTTTTGTTAGAAAGCGAAAGTAGTTCATCCTTGTCATATCGTCTATGACCACCTCTTGTTCTTTCAGGCTTGATTTTACCTTCATCTTCCCATCTTCTTAACGTTGATATATCAACACCTAAAAATTTTGCAGCTTCAGTAATTGCCATTTTCATTATAATTCACATTCCTTTTATCTATACATATAGTATACCACAAAATGGGTATTTTTTCAAGAAAATAAGTAGAATTAAGAAGAAATATTTATACTTTTAAGCCCCCCTATAAACTATTAATTAATGTAATTAATATACTACATCTTTTAAGAAATTTTTCAATAAGAAAATAAAAAGCTTCTAGAATTAACTAAAAGCTAATTAATACTTCTTATACTCACGATCAAATATTTCTTTACCTTCTACAAAGTTATATTCTGGATGTTCTTTTAAGAATTTATCTAATTCTTTATCTTTTTGATATCTTACTAAAGTAGATTGTGCAAATTGTCTAATATGAACAAACATTGGATAATTTTTATCCACTAATTCTAAAACAAAATACATACCTAATAAAATAAGATGTTTTTTATACTTACACATCAAAACATTATTTCCATTAACCAATCTTTTTTCAATTAAGCATTCTCCACCACAAAAATACTTAACTGAACAATTTCCACAATTAGATTTTGAAATTTGTTCATCAAATATTCTTCTTTGTTTTTCATAATCAATATGATTGATATCTCCAACTACATAATCATCATTTCCAAAAGCAGAAGGACAAATATAAACTAAATCATTATCATCTAAACTAACTCTAGATAATCCTCCATCACAACGAATATGTGCTTTTAATCCTACTAATATTCTTTTAATAAATTTACCAAAATAATCATCACCATTAAGTAAAATTTTAATATATTTATCATTACCTTTAATACATTCATCTAATAAGAATAGTGTTAATCTATCATATTCAACTAACCATCTATTAATTGATTCACTATCAAAAGCTTCTAAACAGTTTCTCGCAGGTTTATAGCCTACAGTATTAAATACTTCACCAAGTTCTTTAATCGAATCAACTAAAGAGAAAACATCTTTAGTTAAAGTAGTAGCTGCTCCTACATATTCATGATTCTTTATATTCTTAACATTATTAATAATTGTTTGATAAGTATCTTCACCTTTATTAGTTTTTCTATGTAAGTTATGGACATATTCATTACCATCTAAACTGACGCCAAATAATATTCCATTTTTTTGTAAAACACTGGCGATTTCAGTAGAAAGTAGCGTTCCATTACTTACAAATGATACTAATACTTCTTTACCTATTCTATTAGAAATATTAATGCAATATTCTTTGATCTTTAATATCTTATCTAAGAATAATAAAGGTTCGCCCTTACCAGATACATCAACAAAATATTTATCTTTATTTGGAAAATAATTAAAGCAGGTATCTAAATATTTTTTGATCTTATCTAAATCAATACTAGTCCCATTCTTCTTATCATTAAAACAATAATCACAATTTAAATTACAAGCGTTGGATAAGTTCACACAAAAAGTTGCACTACTATTTTGATAGTTTTCAAATTGATATTTAATCAAATCAAAATTTAAGGAATAATAATCATTTATTAAATCTTTTTCATCATTAGAAAAATTAGCATTACTACTATTAATAAAGATTACTTTATCTAATATTTTTTCTTTACAAATCATAACTATTCTTCAACTTCAATATCATCCTTAGATTTTTTATTTTTAATTTTATTATATATAGAAGTTGCTCCCATTTTAGCTTTAGAAAATGATGATCCTATATCTTCTTTAATAGAACCAACTTTTCCTTTAACTGATTCAGTTAATCTAGCTACTTTCTTTTTAAGTGAAGCCATCATTGCTTCTAATAATAAAGATAATAAGAAACCCATAATCATTAATGTAGCAGAAATAACTTGGAAGAAATCTACTTGTCCTCCTGCATCACTAACTTCAATAAGTGCGAATACGATAACTGCAATATTAACTAGTTTCTTTAAAAACTTAATAACTTTCTTTAATTGCTTTCTATGAACTTTATCTCCATCCATCCACTTTCTATAAGTTAAACAATGATAAATTAAATATAATACTGATACACCTAAGAAGATGTAATTAGCAATCATATTTCCTTTAATCAAATATATACATAAAATTAAATAAGCGATATATCCAAGTTGAACAATTATATCAATAACATTACTAATTCTTTTAATTTTATTAAAAGTTCTAATTATTACATTTTCATTCTTTTCTTTAGTCATAAATCTTTACTCCTATAATTTCTATAATAAATATACTTTTCTTAATTCCTTTAAAATTAAGTGTTAATCATAGAGCTTCTTTACATTTATCAATTGCATCAGCAAATGCTGTATCAATATCTGTGCCTGTAAAGTATTGAGTAATTAAGTTACCAACTTGATAACGAGCTTCAGAAGAACCAATGAATGCTGGAGTTGTGAAGTAGTTGTCTACTTGATCCATACAAATCTTTGTAGCATAAGCTGGAGCTCTATCTTCTTGTGGAGTAGTTGTATTTTCAGCAGAAGCGATATAAGCAGCATATGTTTCGTTTTCCATTACTGATTGGATTACTGGAACATAACTTGAAGCAATTGAGAATTGTGCTTGGAATTCAGCGTTAGTTGTTAAATATTTTAATAATAACCAAGAAGCAACTACTTTGTCTGCATCGCCATAATTAAACATACAAATAGATGGACCTTGAGAAATAACTTTTTTATTATTTTCATTGTGTTGTGGGATTTGAGCCATACCAACTTGGAATGGATCTTTTCCGCCAACTTGATCTGGACATTGGTGAGTAGCACCAATTGATGAACCAATTAACATATATGATTTTTGTTTGTCTGCACCAGTTTCACAGAATAAACCTGATGTATAAGAACCATAAATAGTTTGAGTTGTGATATAACCTTTATCATACCAAGATTTGAATTTAGCAAAGTGATCTTTGTGAGCTTGAGTATTGAATAAGAAATTTTCACCTGTAGCAGATGTATATGGTAAACCTAATTGTTCACATTGAGTAATGAAGAAGTTAGATTCTGAGTCATAACCTAATGGAATAGAGTTTGCATCGTATTCTTTTAATTTTTTACAAACATATTCCATAGATGTTGGATCGTCTTCACCAAACCATTTTGTTGGAACTTGTAAATTTAATTTTGTGAATACATCTTTATTGTAATATAAGATTTCAGTAGATTTTGACCATGGAATCATATACATATTACCATCACCGAATTGTCTACCTTCTTCTAAATAACCCGGGATGTAGTCTTCATATTGTTCATCAGTTAAACCAATTTCCGGGTCAGACATTAAATTATCTAAAGTAACAACTTTCTTTGTTTTGTTGTAAAGAGCAACATGGTCAGCATAACAATACGCTAAATCCGGACCTTGACCTATTGGTAATTCAGTTTTGATTCGGTCTCTAACATCATCATAACCACCGACATTAGTATTGTGAACTTTAATGTTTGGATATTCAGCATTGAAATCTTCTAAATAAGTATCAAATACTGCTTTTAATTTTGTACCCATTGTTGAATAGAAATTAATTGTAACTTCTTCACCAGACCATCCTTTTTGTGGTACTTGCCATGCAGATTCATTTAAATTTCTACCAGGAACAATATGATTTTCCTCCCATTTAGCATATAAAGTAATATCTTCTATCGCAATAATTGGCCAAGAAACTTTATTATTTAAGGATTTATCATAAAACCATCCTTTGAATTCATAATTTTCTTTACTAGGTTGTTGTGGTTCATCAATTTCATTAAAATTGACACAATAAATGTTATCTATTACACTTCCTCCGTTGGACTCAAAGTTAATTTTAATTGATTTTTCTAAAATCACTTTAATAATTTTTGGTTCTCTATCAGGATCGGTATAAATCACATTAAAAACCATTACTTTATTTAATTGCTCATCTGTTTCATATGTTACTTGTATATCTTTAATAGCTACATCGAAAGGAGCAGATTCACCTTGAGGACCTTGTTCCCCAGTATCCCCTTTTTCACCTTGAGGACCTTGTTCTCCAGTATCACCTTTTTCGCCTTGAGGGCCTTGTTCCCCGGTATCACCTTTTATATTGCTTAATAAAATCCATCCATCATCTGTCAACTGATAAATGTTTGAATCATCAGTATCTAAATAAAAATCACCTACATTTGCTGATATTGACATAGATGGGACATCTATGCCTGTATACCATTTTGTTCCGTCTTTTCCACCTGTCCATTGGCAACTAGACACTACCATAGAAAACAAAAAAGACATTGTTACAATAGTTAATTTATTTTTTTTCATAGATTATCCTCCACTTTATTTCTAAATAAATATTACTATTTAACCAGTTTTTTTTCAATGAATTCAAAAATAAAAGACACCCTTAGGTGTCTATATTAACAAATGGTGGGCCTGAAAAGACTTGAACTTTCGACCTCACCCTTATCAGGGGTGCGCTCTAACCAGCTGAGCTACAGGCCCATTCGCCTTATTATAATAATATAATAGGACAAATAAATCAACAACTTTTTTACTTTTTTTCATTTAATTTTTCATTATTTTTAATTCCTTGAAATATCGCATTAGAAATTAAATTTTGATAGTCTTCTAAAACTAGTAAATTCCTTTCTTTTTCATTAGACAAAAAGCCACATTCAACTAATATTCCTGGAACTGTAGTATATTTAAATAAATAATATTCACCTATAGTTACTCTTTTTTTATTATTAGTTAATCTATTTAATTCATCTTGAACACTTAATGCAAGATTATAAGATTCTTCACTACCCTTCTTATAATAAACCATCGGTCCATGAACATCTTCACTAGGATAAACATTTAAATGTATACTAACAAATAAATCTATATCTAATGTATTAATATATTCTGCTCTTTTTTTAAGATCATCATTTTTATGATTTAATGAATCATATTTAGATAAATCATAATCTGAAGTTCTAGTTATATATCCTATGTAATTATTTGTAATACATTTTTCATAAAGTTTAGAACCAATTGAAAGATTAATTTCATCCTCTAAGATATTAGAATAAGATGCTCCATTATCTCTACCTCCATGTCCTGGATCTATCAATATAGTTTTTAATTCCATATTAACTTTATCTAATTTATCTTTTTTGTATACAACACCTGTAATTAAACTAATAATAATTAATAATTCACTTAATATTCCTAAATATCTTTTCATAATAAAAGATATGACGCAAGAAAGAAAAAAAGACGATGTAAGAATTATTACATCATCTTTAAATTTATTACATATCAATAAACATAAACTCAGATTCTATTTTATTTATTTTCATAAATTCATCATTATCTTTTTTTATATCTACTTTAATTTCTTTTTCATTTAATAGTTCATTAAAATCATCATTTGAAATATAACCTAGATAATTAAAAACTCTCCCAATATCATATCCTACCTCTTCAAGAATATCATCATCAGTTGAATAATAAACAATTGAACGAACAAGATTACAAACATAATCTTTATCTAGTTCTTCATTTATATCTACATTTATTAAATAATAATCTAATTCAACTTTATAAAGTTGACCATCTATATTTTTAATTTTTCCTATTTCTTTTACAAAAATATCACAATAATCAATATCAAAAATTTTATTTTTTACCACAAAACGATTTTCTATTGAATAATTATTAATTTTTACTGATAATTTGGAGTTAAACAACAATTTATATAGATTATATAATGATTTAACTTCTACTTTTTCAAATTCAAATGAATTACTACAAGAGTTTAAAAGCATTACAGATAAGAATAAATTTATTATTTTATTAATTTTTTTCATAATCATTATCACCTCAAATCTCTATAAATCTACAAACATTTTTTTCACTTGATGCATATAGCATCTTTTTAATTTGATCATTTTCTGGAATAGTATATGAAAATTCTTCTCCATTTACCAATTGAGTCACTTTTTCATTAGATAGTTCAGAAATAATATATAATCCAGTTCTTAGAACATTTTGATCTTGATTTACAAAATAATTATCTACATCTGTTTCATCTAGGTCTAATAAAAAATTTTCAACTGTTTCATCCACTTCTTCTTTTGAATTATCCAAATAAGAAATATTTAGTTTATATGATATAGAAGTTGTTAAAACCGAATAAATATTATCATCTAACTTCTCATATTTACCATTTTCTGTAATAACGAAAGAGTAATAATATGTTTCACCTAATCCTTTAAAAGTAATAATATTTTCTAAAATAAATTCATCTTTATTACAATTTAAAATAGCTTTATTATTTATCCTTATAGAATCACTTGACACCACAAATGATTGACATGCACTTACATTATAGTTATCACTAGAACAAGATGATAAAAATAATAATAAAACTAAAATTAGCTTCTTTTTCATTTAATTTTCTCCTAAACACTTTTTTTAAATATAATTCAATAAATCATTAGATGGATTTCCTAAGGATACTGTTCCATAAACAGGATAATAAGTACCATCTCCCTTTGATATTTCCATTATATCATACAATTTATCATGATCATATTTCCTTAATATTGAATATTTTGAAACCGTATTCGAAACATAATTAGTTGACGAATAAACATTACCTACTTTGTTAATATCAATATCCATGAAGAAATATATTACTTCTGTATCTGAAGTATCGCTAGTAGTTTCTGTTGCAGCTAACAAAGTTCTATAAGCTCCAATCAAGTTTTCTACATCAAGAGCATACTTTGGATAAAGTAAATAAAATATGAATTTAGCAAATTGATTAAGACCATTAATAAGTAAGACATCAACAACTTCTCCACCTACTATAAAAGACAATACATTAGTAACTTTATTAATAACAGTTTGAATTATCTCATTACTTTCTATTTGACTTTCTAATTCCTCCAATTTTTCCAATACTTCATTAATTTTACTTACTAGAGAATTTCTTAAATCTCTTCCCCATAAGAAAACACCGTAATTAGGAAAACCATCGTTATTATATATTTCATCAAATAATTTATATCTAGACGTATATCCTAAAAAGTCAATACTCTTTCCAATATATTGATTACTATTTGCTATTTGAAAATCACTTTTCCATATATAATAAGAATTAGGATTTTGTTGCTTATACGATGTAGATATATCTTTATAGCCTCTATTGTCATTCTTATTTCTAGTAACATTCAATTTATATTGTGTTAAATTGTTATAATCCGAAGTTGAACTGCCATATACTTTAATATAATACGTGCCATAACCAAGTGTTCCAGAATAATAATCATTCAATCCGTTTGCACTAGTTTTTACAATTTGAGTCATACCCGATGTACTCAACAAAGGATCAATTTGATTAGTTTGTTTATATAAAATGAAATCATAATTCAATAATGTAATAGCGGATGAACTACTAGCTGTTAATTCAATCGAAACTGTAGTGTTACAATATAAATTAAACGTAAAATAATCCACATCACTACTTGAACTAATAAGTGCATCAATACTATGGTAAGAATTATTAGATATGTTTTTATAGTTACCTGTATTAATATTATAAGCATTAGTAAAAGTATTATTATTTTCATAACCGTCAGTAGGTTGTATTAAACCATAAGGTACAATTTCTTCGGCATATGTCTTTTTTGTGTTATTGAATTTCATACAATTAAAACTACTAACAATAGTAGCTAAAATAATTAGCAAATTTATTTTTTTCATATTATTTCCTCCTCTCATATAAAAATTAAACAAATTCTAATTTTCTATACTAAAAGTCAAATCACCTATAAATAAATATCTATTCTTCATAAACTATTCCTCCTATAATCCACCAGTTCTAGATACATATCCACAATATGTACATACATAACTAGGAATATAATTTGGATCATACTCATTACTTAAAGGAAATATTGATTGAAGTTCAAATGTATGTTCTACTATAACCTCTCCACATTCACATGATGAATAATGATATTTAGAATCAAATACATCATAGGAATAACTATGGGTATGAGACATATTATATCTATAAAATTTTACATAAGTTGCTGTCCCACCATTTATTAAACTAGTATATAGACACTGATCTCCTCTATGTTCATATAATCCATAATATCCCCATTTAGATTGAACCCATACAGTATTAGAATATCCACATACTCCATTAGGTGTTTGTCCTGTTGTTCCTCTTACTACACCTGAATGTACTATATTATCATCTTCATCAAAATATACAATTCTATCTCTTACTTGTACTTGTGAATATGGTACTTCTATGTAACTTCCATCATTAATATATAGATAAGCATCATCTATACAATATTCGTTTTCATCTATATTTTGTGAATAAAATGCATATGAGTGACAATTATACATCCTAGAAGCCGAAGCAATTCTAATGTCTGATAAAAAGTAGTTATCTGATACTAAATTAAGTTCATTAATTTGTGATGAATTGAATTCAGAAAATTGATAGACACTAACACTTGTTCCATTAGGTGTATAAACATTGATTGTACTATTAGTTATCATCAATGAAGTTAACAAAATATTTTTAATCATTTAAACCAACCTCCCTCTTTTGTAAAATGTGGTTTCCAAAACATTCCATAGTTATAAGGTTTTACTAAATTATAAGATACAACAAAAGAAACAATATAACATGTTAATACTAATACACAACTAGTTACAGTAATTATTAGTCTAGTCTTATTAGATATTTCCCAAGTATTGTACATAAATAAAATATTAAATATGATCATTATAATGTAAATACCTATAGGAATTAGTGACCAGCCTTGCATTACAGATAAGATCGATAAATTAGGGTGATAACGAGAATCTGCAATATATATCCCTTCTCTAACAAAAACAAATAATTCTACTGCTGTTAAGAGTAAGAGAAGAAATGATAAAAAGATAACTGATAGATGATATTTTAAATTAGATTTTATTCTGTCTCTTTTATTTAGTTCTTGATATAAATCATCAATATCTAATAAATACTCTTTACTAACTTTAAAATAATCTGCTAAAACTTTTATATTCTCTTTATTTGGAATACCTTTTCCACTTTCCCACTTTGCTATAGCAGCTCTAGAAACATGAATAATTGTACTTAATTCATATTGAGATATTTTATTCTTTTCTCTTAATTCTTTTAATTTTTCCTTAAACATTATAATCACCACTCTTCTTAATCAAATTATATGTTAATTTTATATATAGGTGGTAGTTACTTTTTGGTTACTCTCAACTCTACTCACAGTAGAGTCGGTGTTTTTCACTAAAAAGTCTTCTGTTTTAGAAAAAGTATTTTTACATTTTTTAAATTTCTTATCTAAAGATAATAAAAAGAAGTTATTTAATAACAACTTCTTCCATTACTATATCTACTTTATCTAGAATATTATAAGTTTTAAAATACTCTTCTTCTTTAGGAATCCATTCACTAATAAATCTTTTTAATAAAATTTCTCCATCTCTTATTTTAATTCTATTTATTTGTTTATCTTTATCTATATTAACAAAAACTTTAATATCATAAATATCTTCAATTAATGGATGAAGAGAATATGTTCCCTCTATTACTATTATCTTATTTATATTAATATTTACTCTTTCTTCAAGCCTCATAGTAGAACAATTAAATACTTGATAAGAAATATCTTTTTTATTATTAATTGGATTTTTTACTTCTGAAATAAATCTTTCATAATCAAAGTTTCCACCAATTTCTTTTAATCTATTATCCGTTCTTTGAAAAGTTTGTAAAAAGAAATGATCCATTCTAATAATCTCACAGTCTAAAACTGACTTTAAATAATTACTTAAAGTTGTTTTTCCACTTCCACATCTTCCATCAATTCCAATAATAAGCGGTCTATCTTGTTTTTCTTTAATTAAATTAATAAGTTTTTCCATATATTAAGATTACCATTTTTAAAAGAAAAAAAGAAGTACATGATAACTTCATATACTTCTTTAATCTCTAGTAATTATTGTTTTGCAATAATCTTTTAATACTGGAATACTTTCTCTTGCTGTATTCCAAACAATTTCTAAATTTATCGTATCGTAGCCATGAACAATTCAATGTCTCATACCTATAATTTGTTTCCAAGGAATAACATTATTAACTGTTACAAACTCATTAGATAACCCATTAGCTAATTCACCTATTTGAAATAAATTAAAACAAACAACTTCTTTAATATCTTCATTAATTGAAAAATCATTCATGTTTATATTTTCTATTTTTTCTAAAATTCTATTTGATCTTTTAATTATTTGAACTAATATACTATAATCTTTAGCATCTAACATAATTTAATCATATCCTCCATTATTTGTTCTTTAAAATTTTCATTCATCTCAGAAGTAGTAAATATGATATCTATTTTTTTATTTAATGCTTGTTCTAATTCATCTTCAAGCATTCCTTGATCAATAAAGGTTCTAATATTGCCTTTGTCACAATAAATATCTATATCACTATTTTCTCTTGCTTCTCCTCTAGCATATGATCCAAAAAGATATATTTCAAAAATTCCATACTTATTCAATATTGGTTTAATGATTGTTTTTATTTCTTTAATTGTATAAACATTATTATTAATATCATTATTTATTAAAGAAAGAATGTAAGAATTTTTATTTTTTATTTTATTTAAATGATTTAGAACATCAACATCAGTTTTTTTAACCCTAAATTGATACATTTTATAATTTTCTTTATTAAATCTACTTATATATTCACTTTGATTAAAAGACATAACTAGTTCCTCCTTTAACATATGATATCATATGAAGAAATATTTGTCTATATTAAGAAAAAAAGAAGTACATGATAACTTCATATACTTCTTTAATCTTACCATCAATATAACGACTAACGTTTTGAGAATTGTGGTGCTCTTCTCGCTGCTTTTAAACCGTATTTCTTTCTTTCTTTAGCTCTTGGATCTCTAGTAACCATACCAGCAACCTTTAATGGGCTTCTGAAGTCTGTTGAAACGTTCATTAATGCACGAGTGATACCTAATCTAATAGCACCTGCTTGACCTGTGAAACCGCCACCTTTAACTGTGCAGTTTACGTCAAATTTATCTGTAGTGTTAGTAATTTCAAGAGGTTGTTTTAAATCCATTACTAATGTAGCGTAAGGCATATATTCATTAACGTCTCTACCGTTAACAACAATTTTACCTGTACCGTTTGTTAAGAATACACGTGCTACAGAGGCTTTTCTACGACCTGTGCCGTAGTATTGTACTTTTTCTACTTTTTTCTTAGCTGCCATACTTTAATTCCTCCTAGTATTTGATTTCAAGAACTTCTGGTTGTTGAGCTTCGTGTAAGTGTTCTGGACCAGCGTAAACGAATAATTTTTTGTAAATTTGTCTACCTAATCTACCTTTTGGAAGCATACCCCATACTGCTCTTTCGATCATTTCTTCTGGATATAATTTTCTCATTGTTCCTGAAGAACGTGTTCTTAAACCACCAAGATATTGTGAAACGTTGTAATAGTTTTTCTTGTGGTCTGCGTCACCTGAAAGTGCTACCTTTTCAGCGTTAACGACAATAATATAATCACCGCAGTCTACGTTAGGTGTATAAATTGCTTTATTTTTACCTGTTAAATATTTTGCGATAACTGATGCTAATCTACCTAATGTTAAATTAGTAGCATCTACGACGTACCATTTACGTTCGATTTGTTGGGCTTTTGCAATAGTTGTTTGTCTTTGCATAATTTTATTCTCCTTTTATTGTTGTCTTACCGGGACTACAATTGGCGAATTAGTGCCGTATATAATAATATAATATTATTACCTCTAATTCAATCAATTTTTTCATTTTTTATAAAAATTACTAATAGTAATTTAAACTATTCATTTTCACTCAAGATTTTATTAGAATATTTCTTTTTAGCAAGGAAATCATTTAAAAAATAAAATCCTATACCTAAAGCTAAGAAAACTGGAACTATAATTAACATATTTAGTTTAATGTTCTCAGTGACAACATTTCCTAAAACAATTAGTAAAATTAAAAACGCTAATCCTACACCAGTGATGATACTTGCCTGTATCCATTTTCTTTTTTTATCTATCTTTTGTAAAAAAGTTGCAAATATAGATCCTAGAAAGCCATAAATAACCATATTTCTCAAATTATCAAGACTAATATATAAATTAATTCCTTGAGAATAATATGTTTCAACCTTAACAAATAGACGATATAAATAAACAAATAATAGTAAGATAGAAAATAAAACAAATACCACCATAGAAATATTAGAAATTTGCTCTAAAACACCCATTTTAGGTAATTTTTCAACCTTTTTTTGAAAATGTAATTCATAACCTCTTTTATAGATTTTTTCTATTGTAATACCTTCATTTTGAGCATTATAAATATCTTCAATTGCTTGATCTCTTAACTTATAAAAAGCATATTTAGTAAGATTTTGAGATTGTAAATATTTAGTGACTTCAAATAGAAAATCATAATATTTTCCATTCAATGCTTTTCTTTTCGTTTTAATTACTTTATCCATATTTTCTCCTTCCTTTGAAAGAAAAACGACCATATAGGTCGTTTAGTAAATTAACTTAATTAAGATAATTTAACATTGTGATAAACGTTTTGAACATCTTCACATTCAGATAACATGTTTAATAATGCTTTAAATTTTTCTTCATCTTCAGCATTTAATGTTACTAATTCATTTGGAACCATTTTGATTTCACAAGTATCAAATTCAGTAATTCCTAAATCTGCTAATGCTTCTTTTGCTGCATTTAATGCAGTAGGAGCAGTAGTGACAGTAATGAAATCTTCATCACATTCTACTGAGTTAACATCAACATCAGCCATAATTAATGTTTCTTCAATTTCATCTCTATTAGTTCCATCAAATTCTAAAACACCTAATTCTGTAAAGTTAAATGATACTGAACCTGGGTTTCCTAAGTTTCTACCTTTTTTGTTAAATGCATTTCTAACTTCAACGAATGCTCTAGTAGTATTGTCTGATAAAGTATCAACGATTAATTGAGATTCACCAGCGCCGAAACCTTCATATCTACCAGCAGTATAAGATTCAGCAGAACCACCTTTTGCTTTTTGGATAGCTCTTTCAATTACATCCTTAGTAACATTTTGACCTCTCCATTTTTCAATAGCAGATCTTAATGCTAAGTTGTTTTGTGGATCTGGTTCACCAGCTTTTGCTGCCATATAAATTTCTTTTGATGCTCTTAAGAATAATGCAGATCTTGCTGCTGCAGATGCTGCCATCGATTTTGCTCTAACTTCATGTGCTCTTCCCATAATAAGATTCTCCTTTTATTTAAGACGCTTAAAATTATAACACACCAATTTTCACTTTTCTACATTAATGTAGATAGTAATTTAAAGACTTTTCTTCCAAGAGTATATCTTTTTAAATTCTTCCTTTCATAAACTTCATCAAATCTATCACTATTTTCTTCATCTTCGTAATAAATATCCAAATACTCTTTTACTTTATTTTTCGAATAAACTAACATCGTAATTTCAAAATTATGATGCATACTTCTAATATCAAAATTAACACTTCCTAAAGATAAATATTCCTCATCTATTATCAAAGTTTTGGCATGTATAAACCCTTTATAAAAATAAATTTCTGCTCCTAAAAGAAATAACTCTTTTGCATATTCTAAAGTAGCACAATATGGTATCTTTTGATCATATACTTTAGGTATCATAATCTTAACTTTTATCTTATTAACTAAAGCACTTTTTAAAGCGTTTAATAAGCCGATATCTGGAACAAAATATGGTGTTTGAATTATTATTTCTTTTCTAGCAGTATATATTTGTTTCATATATTCTTCTTTAATTGTTTTATACTCACTTTTTGGCGAAAAACTCAATAATTGGAGGATACATTCTTCCTCGCCTTTTGATTTAAATAAATCATTATCTTCGTAATGTTTATACTTTCCTTTAGCATAATAATAATCATCTAAAAAAGCTTTTTGTAAGTAATATACTTCTTCTCCTTTAATTCGCATTTGTGAGTCTCTCCAAGGTGTAATTCTTGGATGATGAGATAAATACTCATCTCCAATATTAAACCCTCCCAAATAGCCTATTTTACCATCTATTACAATAATCTTTTTATGGTTACGATAATTAAAATTAATTAACTTATATATACCATTATAAAAATAATATATTTCTCCACCTAATTTCTTATATTCATCAAACTGATTTTTAGTGTTTGAAATATTCCCATTAGGGTCTATTACTATTTTTACTTTTACTCCTTCTTTCAATTTACTATTTAGTAAAATAATCAATTCTTTAGTAAATACATCATCTCTAAATATATAACTTTCAATATGAATTGAAGATTTCGCTTTTTTAATATCTTCAATTAATGAATTAAACAAACTTACTCCACTAGAAAAATATTTTACTTCATTATAATAAGTAACTTCATTTATTTCTGAATTAATATAATTTCTTTTTAATCTTGGTCCTCTTCCAAGCATCACAAAAATGATCCATCCAATAATAGGAAAAGAAATAAAAGTAATAATCCACAAAATTAAAGATCGATAATTCTTCCTCTCTATAAAAATTAAATACAAAATAAATAATATGTTTAGTAAGTTAATTAATATAGTAAAGGTAGTTTTATCGATCATAAATTAAATATCCAATTTTAATAAAGGTTGAAGATCTAATTCTTTAACTTTTTGATATCCTAAATCATTATTAGGATGAGTAAAGTCTTGAGGTCTATGACAATCCAAACCTAGAACGATCTTACATTTATATTTTTTGGCAATTTTCCAAAAATTATCATAAGGATATGAAAAACGATATTCATCACCTAAAATTTTTCTTCCACTTCTAATAGAACCAAAGTTATATTCGAGTGCTACTTTCTTTCTTTTAGCAGCTTTACAAATCTTTTTAGCACACTTAATTGCAGTTTTATCCCATTTTAAGTAAGAACCCATATAGTAATCAGGATGTGCAACAAATTTAAATAAACCTGTTTTAATTCCCTTAACTAAAGATTTAGTATATCTTTTTATATCCTTTTTGCTAGTGACATTAGAGAAGAACCATTTTAATTGGTCATGTACTAACTCACAATGATTACCTAAAATTAAGTATTCAATTCTTTTAGATGCTAATAATTGTTTATAGTAAGGGAAATAATGTTTCATTGCTTCTGCTTCAAATCCAATATAAATTTTAATCTTATCTTTATATTTTTCTTTTAAAGCATTTAACGAATCAATATAATCATCTAATAAAGAATAATCACCTCTAATACCAATTTGTTGGTGATCTGGAAGCATAATATGATCAGTAAAACCAAGTTCAGTGAAACCAAGAGCAATCGCTTCTAAAATAAATTCCTCATCTTCACCACTTGCATGTCCACAACGAATTGTATGTGTATGATAATTAGTTTTGATCATATTCCTCACCTCCATAATTTACATTTACTAGATATAATCCTTCACTAGGAGCCTTATATCTAACTCTTCTATTTTCTTTTGTTTCTATGATTTCTTTAATTTCTTCTAAAGAAACATTACCTAAACCTATTTCAATTAAAGTACCAATAATCATTCTAACCATGTAACGTCTAAATCCATTACCAGCAATTTCGAAAATTAAGTAACCATCTTTTTCTTCTAAAGTAAATGAATATATGTTTCTAATATAATCACCTTCATTATTAGTACAAAAACTAATAAATGAATGTTCTCCTAAAAATAAATTCATTCCTTCTTTTATTTTATCAATATCTAATTTTCTAGAAAAATTATATACAAGTTTATCTAGAATAACATTTCTTTCATTAGTATTAATAATATATCTATAAGTCTTAGATTTTGCCGAAAATCTAGAATGAAATTCATCATTAACCACTTTCATTTCTTTAAAAGAAATATCTTTAGGAAGCATACAATTTATTGAATATCTTAATTTATATAAATCAACACTTTCTTCATCTACATCAAAATGAATAACTTGACCTAAAGCATGAACTCCTCTATCGGTTCTACCTGAAGCGGCAATATCAATTTTTCTATTAAATATTTTTGATAAGACCTTTTCTATTTCATCTTGAATAGAATTCATATCATCTCTATTTTGAGTTTGAAATCCATAATAAGACGCTCCGTTATATGAAATAATAGCTTTTATTCTCATAATCAATTACCTCATAAATAAAGAGATGATTAATGAAACTAAATCTAATTTAGTTACCATTAAAGCAATACATCCACCTAAAATTAATAATACAACAAGTGAAGAAATAGTATCTCCAACTTTCCATTTACTTACTCTGTACTTAGTTCTTTTTGCACTAGGATCATATCCTCTAGCTTCCATTGCATTTGCCAATTCTTCACTTCTTTGAAGAGCAGAAATAAATAAAGGAACAATTAAAGAAATAATCGCTCTAATCTTTTCAGAAAATTTACCATTTTGGAAATCGACACCTCTAGAAGCTTGAGCCTTCATAATTCTATCAGTTTCTTCTAATAATGTAGGAATAAATCTTAATGCTAAAGAGATAGTCATAGCAATCTCATGAACTGGGAAATGAATCACTTTTAAAGGAGCCATAAACCATTCTAATGCATTAGTTAATTCTAAAGGTTTAGTAGTCGCAGTTAATACTAAAGTTAATCCCAACATAATAATTAATCTAAATACGATATATAAAGTATTATAAATCGCAGAATAATAGATAATCCAACCTGTATTAAATACATCGATAGTTCCCATACTTGGATCACCTTTAACTAAAATATTAATTATTAATAAAATTATGATCATTACCCACATTGCTTTAAGTTGAGAAAATAACATTCGTAATTTAATATGAGCGATTCTCATAATAATATAGATAAAAATAAATAAAACTCCATACATCAAGAAATTCATTGCTACAGAAGCGAATTTAAAGAAGATACACACCATTAAAACAATCATCGATAATAATTTACTACGAGGATCTAAACGATGAATAAATGAGTTATAAGGGACATATTTACCAAGAGTGATATTATTCATGTTTATCACTCTCCTTTGTTATTTCTTTAACTAAAGATTCTACATCTTTAACGTTTTCTAAAGAAATATGATATCCATTTTCATTAAGTTCTTTAGCAAAGCTAATAACTTTTGGTTCTTCAATACTTAAAGAAGATAATACTTCCTTATCTAAAAATAATTCATAAGGTTTACATTCTTTAATAACTTCACCTTTTCTTAAAATGACTACATCAGTACCATACTTAATGACATTATCCATATCATGAGTAACCATAATAATAGTTGTTCCTAAAGAATGTAATTTTAAGAACAATTCCATCATTTCTTGACTACCTTGAGGGTCAAGACCTGCAGTAGGTTCATCTAAAATTAAAATTTTTGGTTTTAAAGTAATAATACCTGCAATTGCAACTCTTCTTCTTTGTCCTCCAGATAATTCGAAAGGATTTCTTTCATATAAATCTTCACTAATACCAACTAATTCAAGAGCTTCTTTAGCCATCTTTATTGCTTCTTCTTCAGAATAGAAAAAATTCTTAGGTCCAAAAGTAACATCTTTTAATACTGTTTCTTCAAATAATTGATATTCTGGAAATTGGAAAACAAGCCCAACACCTTTTCTTAATTCTTTAATATCGAATAATTCTTTAGTGTTTTTCTTTTCTTTTTTTAGTTCTTTTTTATATTTCTTTTGATTATCTTTACTAGTAACAATAATTCCATTTACATTAACTTCACCAGAATTTGGAAGTAGTAAAGCATTAATTTGTTGTACTAAAGTAGATTTACCACTACCAGTATGACCAATAATGCATGTAAAAGAATTATCCTTAATAGTTAAGTTAATGTCTTTTAATGCTGCTACTTGTAAAGGAGAATTAGGTGAATATAAAAAGTTAAGGTGTTTAAAAACTACTGACATAATTCTTTCACCATCTCTTTCTCATCACTAGAAGAAAGTTTAATACCATTTCTTTCTAATTCTTTTTTTAATTTATGTGCAAAAGGAATATCTAAATCCATCATTAATAATTCTTCTTCATGTTCAAAAACTTCTTTTGGTGAAGAATTAAACATCACTTCACCTTTATTTAAAACAATTACTCGATTAGAAAGATAAGCTTCTTCAATATCATGAGTAATACTTAAAATAGTTAAAGAAGGATTTTCCTTTCTTAATTTTAAAATTAAATCTCTAATTTCTTTTTTACCTTTAGGATCTAACATTGATGTAGATTCATCCATAATGATTAATCGAGGTTTCATTGCTAATACACCCGCGATTGCAACTCTTTGTTTTTGACCACCAGAAAGATTACTTGGTTCATTTTTCAAAAATTCATCCATACCAACTTTAGCCGCATATTCTAAAATGATTTCATCCATTTTATTTGAAGGAACTAAATGATTTTCTAAACCAAAAGCAATATCATCTTCAACTGTAGAACCAATAAATTGATTATCTGGATTTTGGAAGATAATACCTACATTCTTTCTAATAGAATAAACATTTTCTTCGTTTAGTGTTTCACCAAAAACTTCTATAACGCCTTCTTTAGCCTCTAATAAACCAATAATTAATTTTGCTAAAGTCGATTTACCTGAACCATTATGACCAATTAAAGATACATATTCACCTTCTTCAACATTAAAAGAAAGCCCACTAAAAATAGTGTTCTTCTTATCGTAAGAAAACTTTAGATCTTTAATTAATAATGCGTTCATCTATTTATCGCCTCTTTGATTACTTCTTCTAATTAAAATTAAGAAAATTACCCAATATAAAATAGTAAATACTACTAAAATAATAATTGGAATTAAATTACCTTCTAAAACACCACCATGATGATGATCATGAGAATGAGAGAAAGTAACACCTGCTAATAAACCAAGAATCATTACATAAACTATAACTAAAGTGACGATTCTATTTCTATTTCTTCTTTTTTGAACTGCTTTTTCTTTCCAATTTGCCATAACTACTCTCCTATAAAATCAATACTAGGTAATTTACCTTCGTATTTACGATATTTAACTCCTGCCATATCAAACATTATTTTACTTGCCTTAAATGAATCTTGGCTAGCATACTTATCTTCTATATAAATTACTTCTTTTATTCCAGATTGAATAATTGCCTTTGCACATTCATTACATGGGAATAAAGTAACATAAATTTTTCCATCTTCTAATGAAGTAGGAGAATTTAAAATAGCATTTAATTCAGCATGACAGACATAAAGATATTTTGTTTCAAGAGGACTACCAACTTTACTCCAAGGCATCTTTTCATCATCAACACCAATTGGTGTACCATTATATCCCATAGTTAATACTTTATTTTTCTTAGAAGCAACACATGCTCCTACTTGAGTAGATGGATCTTTACTTCTTTTTGAAGATAAACAAGCGACACCCATAAAATATTCATCCCAAGAAATATAGTCTTTTCTTTGTCCTGCCATAACATCATCTCCTAACACTATATCAATTATACACAAATTATTTATAATTTTAAAATATAAATAATAGTTTTTTATTTATCATTTTTTTAAAAAAATAAAGATATTTTAACAATAATGATATAAAATCTATTACAGGTGAAATTATGAGCGGCGTACAATTTAAAAATGTTTATAAATCGTATAGTAAAAAACATACGTTTGGAAATCTAAATTTAGACTTATCATTAAACCAAATAGTAAATGTAGTAGGACCTAAGAAATCTGGTAAAACTACTTTACTAAATTTATTAAGTGGAGTCGAATCAAATTTTAAAGGCGATATTATTATAGACGAGCATTTAATTGATGAACATACTAAATCTCTTGTTTCTTATTGCCCAAGTTCTTTAATGTTTGATATGAAATTTAAAATTAAAGATTTATTAAATCTATATAAAGAAATTTTTGATTTTGATTTAGATAAAACAATGAAGTTTTTTGCAGAAAACTCGATAAATATCAACAAAAGATTAGGTAGTCTAAAACTAAAAAATCAATATTTAGTTCAACTTTTATTGACTCTAGGTAGAAATGCAAAAATCTACTTAATCGATGATTTATTTTTAAAGTTAAAAGGTCAAGAATTATTAGATATCCTTGAAATAATAAAAGAACATTCTTCTCGTTCTTTAATAATTTTAACTTCTGAATCTTGTCAAGTATGTGAAAGCTTTGCGTCTTTATTTTTATTTTTTGAAAAAGGAAAATTGTCTAAAGCAATAAGTAAATATGAACTTCATGAAAAGAAATCAGTCGACTCTTTTTCTTGGGAGGTGTTTAGTAATGTTTAAACTATTTTTAAAAAGCAATTTAAAAGATTATAAATATTTACTTATCCTATCTCCTATAATTAATTTTGTATTATTTACTATTTTATTTATTAATGTTCAATTCATTCCAGGAGATGATAAAGGGATAGGTATATTTATTATCACTTTATATATTATTGGATTATTTATTTTTTCTATTTTATTTTTTGTTTTTTCATTTAGAAATTTTACAAATCCTTTTTTATCTAAAGAACGATATTTCACTTACACTTTACCAATTAAACTTTCTTCTTTACTTCTAATTAGGGTATTAAGCTTTATTATCGTAGGTTTGATTCTTTTAACTTCATTTATTTTGCCTATTAGAATTTTTGATTTAATAGATTCTATAAACAATCATTATAGCTATACTTCTTTCTTTGTTGAATATTTTACTAGTGAGAATCTTTTATCTACATTAGAAATCATTAAAACAATAATAACTTGTATATTTATTTTATTTAATACTATATTATGTCTATTTATTTCAAAACTACCTACTTTAAATAAGAAACCAACATTAACACTAATTATTACTATATTACTAACTATAATTATCTATTCAATTATAATCCATATTTTTTCAATATTAATTGTAGATAGTTTAATCAACAATATCATTTCAATTCTATTAACTAGTTCTTTTATTCTATTAGTAATACTTTTAATTAATAAATGTGTAAAACATATTGAAATAATAAAAAGATAAGTTCGTTTAAAACTTATCTTTTTTTCTTAATTCCAATTAGTTTTCTTACAAACTTGTTTATAACCAAATAATACTGCTTTTCTTCTCAGTGGAGGTATCATTAAGTTTGTTACAAAATATGGTGTACGATATTTAATTTTGTAATACAACTTTTTATTAGTCTTTTTAAAATGTTTCCAATACATTTTTAAATGTTGATCTTTTTCTTTTGTAGATATTGCATTAACATGGAATAATGTCAAAAATTCTTTCGCCATTATATCGTGTATTAAATATCTATATTGATTTCTTGGTAATTTCTTTAAATCTTCTAATGAGTATGCTTTAGTTATTTCATTCATTACTCTTATACTCATTTTATAATTCTTCGCTACATTTTCTAATGTGACTGATTGATTAGGTCTTCCTACATAATATCTATAAAAATCCACATCACAATAATACATAGTTTTTACATAGTATAAAGGAACAAATACAAATATATTATCTACATAAAAACAATGATGTGGTAATTTCATCTTTGCTTCTTTAATAATGGATAGTTTATACATTGTTTGATGTAAAAATAAATACTCGGTTAATCCAAATCTTTTCATTTCTTTCCATGTAAATATCTTATTTTTAGGCATATATTTATCTTTCATTGGAACAGATAAATTTAAATCTAATCTTTCATATACATAGTTTAAAAAATATAAATCTGGTAATTCATCTTCTTTATAATGCTTTTTTACTGTATTTAATAATTCAAGATATGCTTCTTTATCTACCCAATCATCACTATCAACACATTTATAATAAATTCCTTGTGCCACTTCTAATCCAGCATTAATCCCAGATCCATGTCCACCATTTTCTTTATCAATTACTTTTACTATACTTGGATATTGTTTTTCATAAGAAGACGCTATTTCTAATGTCCTATCTTTTGACCCATCATTAACAATTATAATCTCAACATCTTCTCCTCCAATTAATAAAGAATCTATACATTTATTTAAGTATTGTTCTGAATTATATGATGGAACTACAAATGATATATACTTCATACTACTCTACAATCCTTTCTATTAATTCTAAGGCTTCTAAAACAATTTTATCCATATCTAAATATTTATATTGTCCTAGTCTTCCTCCAAAATATACATTCCCTACTTTTTTACTTTCTTGATAATACTTTTCGTATAATTCACTATTTTTCTTATCATTAATAGGATAATATGGTTCTTCTCCTATATTCCATTTTGATGAGTACTCTTTAGAAATAATTGTTTTAGTACTAGTAGTATCGAATTCAAAATGTTTATGTTCTATTATTCGAGTGTAAGGAATTTCAATATCAGTATAATTAACTACTGCATTACCTTGATAATTATCTTCATTTAATGTTTCTACTTCAAATCTTACCGAGCGATATTCTAATGGTCCATAAATATAATTAAAATATTGATCTATTGGTCCTGTAAAAATAATTTTAGATGCTTTCTTTTCAAATTCTTCTTTTCTATAAAAGAAATCTGTATTCAATCTAACTTCTATTCCTTCAAGCATCTTTTCAATAATTTGAGTATATCCTCCTATAGGTATGCCTTGATATCGATCGTTAAAATAATTATTATCAAATGTAAATCTTACAGGTAATCTTTTAATGATAAAAGAAGGTAATTCATTACAAGGTTTTCCCCATTGTTTTGCAGTATAGCCTTTAATCAATTTTTCATATATTGTTTTTCCTACTAAATTAATCGCCTGTTCCTCTAAATTCTTAGGTTCCTCTATATAATATTCTTTCTTTTCCTCTTCAATTTTCTTTTTTACTTCATTAGGAGTGTATACATCTTTCCATAGTTTAGTAAAAGTATTCATATTAAAAGGCAAGTTATATAACTCATCTTTATATCTAGCGATTGGACTATTTATATAATTATTAAATTCTGCGAACTGATTAATATATTCCCATACTTTTTTGTTTGATGTATGAAAAATATGTGCTCCATAAACATGAACATTGATACCTTCAATGTTCTTAGTATATATATTCCCTCCAATATGTTCTCTTTTATCTATTACTAAAACCTTTTTTCCTCTTTTAGTTAATTCATAAGCACATATTGAGCCAAACAGTCCACTTCCTACTACTAAATAATCGTACATAAACTACACCCAGTTTTGTGATTTTCCTTTCTTTAAGATATATTCTTTTTTCTTTTTCTTACACGAATAAATAATAGTTTCATCAACTAATGAATTAGAGACTACTTTTATTTTATTTACTTCATTCATTTTAATTTTAAAAGTATAAACTTGTTCTCCTTTTTTTACTTTCTTTAATTCATCATTAACATATAACGATACTTCTTTTTGATTTGTATAAACTCTTATAGTTGTATATTTACCTTCTCTATATTCATATCTTTTAGAAGCAATATGAATAAAAGGTTCTTCACTCCAATAAGCTTTATATAAATAGAAAGAATCTTTTTTTGTTTTACGATCAAAAGTGACTAAACCTTTATGATTCATTCCAGGTTCTCCACCTTGATTTCTCGCATCTGCAGCAAAATCGAACATATTCCAAACATATGTCCCCCACATAAATTGGTGCCTTTTAAAACACTTCAACATATATTCATGATACTTAGATTGATATTCTTCACTATGATCCCCAATATGTGGTGTTTTAGTATGTAAATTAGGCATTCCTTCTGCTCCATATTCAGAATATCCTAAACATCTATTTGGATAAATAAAATGATAGAACCACATAAATAAATCATTTAAAAATAACCCTGGAACATACCAACCTAAATATAAATTCCATGCGACAATATCAGTAATTTTTGTTACTGGATGGAATGGAGTACACATTGCATAATTTGCTAATGTTGTAGTTCTATTTGAATCGAGTTTTTTACATAAATCTTGGAGTTTATGATGATTCTTAAGCATATCTTTTCTATGATTATCTTTAATAGTAATCTCATTAGAAATCCCCCACATCACAATACTAGGATGATTATAGTTTTGAATGATAAGTTCTTTCATTTGACTAATAGTATTTTCATTACCATTCGATAGATGCTCTGATATATATGGAATTTCTGCCCAAACAATCATCCCTTCTCTATCGCACAAATCATAGAAATATTGATTATGTTGATAATGAGCAAGTCTAATAGAATTAGTTCCCATTTCTTTAATAATCTTCATATCTTCATCCATATGTTTATATGTGATTGCATTACCCAATAATTTTCTATCTTGATGTCTACTTACTCCATGCAAAGGATAAGGTTTACCATTTAAATAAAATCCTTTTTTTGAATCAAACTTAAATGTTCTAACACCCACATAACAACTCACTTCATCTTTTATTAAACTATCTACGATTAAACTTGCTTTTAATCGATATAAATAAGGATCATTAATTCCATCCCACAAATGGACATTTTCAATTTTTAAACTAACATCTTTACCTATTTTTTCATCAATCAAGTTTCCTTGTGCATCAAATAATTGTACTAAAACATCTTCTTCTACATTTGTATATGTTTTAACAAATACATAAGCATCTTCATTTTCTACTTTAGCATCATATTGAATGCCGCTTCCGCCATAATAATCTAATGAAAAATGTTCCTTAGAAACGATTAATAATTCAACATCACGGTAAATTCCACCATAGAAAGTAAAGTCTGCTCTTTGAGGATATACTCTATCATTAATACTATTATCAACTTCAACTTTAATAATGATATCTTCATCATTAAGGTAGTCAGTAATATCCACTCTAAAAGTAGAATATCCTCCATCATGAGACGTAACCTTATTATCATTAATAAATACGTTACAACTAGAGTTTACTCCATGAAATTGTAGATATATTCTTTCTTCATTTTTATAATCTGGTTTTATTAAAGTTTTTTGATAAATACATTTACCTCTATAATAGTCGTTCCCACCATCTTGGCCATCTAAATTATTCCAAGTATGAGGAACATTTACTAAAATAGGATCATTATCACGATAATAAAACATCCAACCATCGTTTATATTAACTATTCTTCTCATCAGTATTATCCTCTTTTAATAAACACTCTTTAATTTCTATAGCATTAGAACTAGGTTCATCTTTACTTACCTTTTCATTTTTAGTAAAAATAACTTCATAAATTTTATCTAATATATTTGGTTTAGATGTTTCTTTTACTTTATGAACATATCTTTCTGGAACTTGATCAATTGTTTTCCAAGTTTCCATTGCTTCTTCTACTGACATGCCTTTACTAATTGCATCTTTTCTAACCGCATTAACAGATTGAATTTCTTGTAATCTTTTACCTGATAAACTATATCTAGTCATACAGAAAATAGTAATTAACCAAGATATCATAGGTAAAATACAGAAACAAATTATTGTCGATAATTTCATTCCTTCCATATAAGGAGTTCCTTCTGCCGGCAATGCATTTAAACCAGGAACTAAGAATACAATAAATAATTGTAATAATAATGTTTGTAATGAAGAAATTAATTTGTCAATTAAAGAGAAGATTGTTCCCATAATACCAGGAACATATTTCCCACTTCTATAAGTTTCATAATCAGTACAATCTGCAATCATTGGAATAGTTAAATTATCGCAGCAATTAAATGCGCCATATCCACAACCATAGAACACGATAAATAACACAGTATATAAATTTATAGTAATATTTAATTTTCCATCTTTAAATGTAAATAAAGATAGCCAAGTACTAGGATTCTCATGATCATAAATACATAATAGAACTAATACTCCAACATAGAATAAGAAAGCAAAAATTGTAAATTGAGCAACACCTCTTTTTTGTCCTTTTGTTCCTGCTGTCTTTGATCCCCAAATAAAGAATATCCCCATAAAAACAAAACATAATGCATAGAAAGGAATAAATAATCCATTGTAATCACCCATTAAACAACCATATAGTAAAAACATTACTGCACTAGAGGTTGCAACAGTAGAAGCTAATTTATTTAATCCAGCAGATACAACTAGCCATCTAATTTCTTTATTTTCCTTAATAATACCAACATAGTCTTTAAATTTAGCAGGTTTTTCCGATAAACCCCAATATTCAGGTTTATCTTTTTCAGAAATCGCTAATACTGCCATCACTGTATAAATAGCAGATAAAATAATAACAAAAGGGACCATAATATTATAGAATTGAACCCCATAAGCTGCTCCTAAATTATAAGCATATGTACTACTAGGATTTAAACTATTAATAATAGAAGGATCACATTTAATATTTTTACTAGCAAATTCTAATAACAAAGCATCATAGCTTAAAGCCCCTTGAGCAGTCGATTCATAAATCAATAGTCCTTTTGGACAAATAGCTTCATTAGTTAAAACCCCACCTGCCATTACATTAATTAAAACGATTGATCCAATCATTCCAACCATATTCCAAATAACAAATTGTGAACGTTGTTTTGGATCATTAGTTAAACAAGTTTGACCAGCCTTTGTAACTGCACATTGACATGTATATCCTAAAACATAAATGATATAAGATACAATATAAAGAATCCATCTAAAAGTAGACCCTCCTTCAAAAGGAATTAATCTTGATACAACCATCATTAAAATAACAGATAAAGCTAACAAAACATTTCCAATTACCATATAAGGACGGAATTTGCCGAATTTTGTTCTAGTTTTATCCATCATTCCCCCTAGAATAGGATCAGTAATACCATCAAAGACTCTCATTAAAGGTGCAAAAACACTTGTAAATGCGGAAACTGCAATTGCAAGAACACCTGAAATAATAGTACCTGCGATAACCTTTGTTTGATCCGCTCCAGTTAAATGCATTAACGCAAAATAGACAAAATAATTATAGAAAGCAAAATAGACATTTGTAGCAGCATTATTAAATGGAAATAATGCAATTTGCCATTTCTTTGCTCTATTTAATCCAATGGTTTCACTCATATTAAAACCTCCTTTTATTGAAATAGGGTGGAATTAAGTAAATTCCACCCCATAACTATCGATAATAAATTATATTATCATTTTATTTTAGGGTTATTAGTTTCTTATTAATTAAGCAACTACTTCTGTATTTTTAAATTCAACATTTGAAATCACTACTGTAGCGTTAGTATCTGCACCTTGTGCATTAACTGGTGCTACTGCAATACCATTATTTAATGGTGAAGTATTAGTGGTTAGATTTGGTAATACAATTGGAGAATATGAATTTGATGATTTAGAATAAACTTCACCCATTGTTGTTCCATCCCATGATTTTAATAATCCAAAACCACATTTTTTAACACCATCACTATTTGTCTTTGTGAATACTAATAATTCGCCATTAATATAGATTTGTAATACTAAATTAGATTCATCAAATCTTTCAATAGTAATAGAAACTGTATTAACTGTTGCTCCATCATACACAAATGTAGCAGGAGCTTTAGCTTTATTACCTGTTAATGCTTCTGAACCAGAACCATTACCAACTGCCGCTTTAATTCTTACATCTTCGTTTGATTTATCAAAAGTTAAATATAATCCCATATTTGGAGCAATATTATCTACAATATCACTATCTTCATATGCTTTTTTAGTATCTTCATTAGCAAATAATACAATTACGAATGTTTCATCTGCTACGATATTCATTGATAATGTATGTTCTTTATTAGCTGTATCAGCATTGTAAGCACCAGCGATATCATTACCATTAGCATCTACAATAATGTTTGAAATATATGATGATGAACCAACACCACTAAATGTAGCACTCGTTCCATTAATAGCTGGACCTACGTGAGTTTCAACATCTTTTAATGCGTTCCATGCTTTTCTACTAACATCAGTAATAACTTCAGTTCCATTTTCATCACTGTATTTTGTTCCACAAACTGTACATTGATAATACTCAATACTACCATCTTTGAATGGAGTTGGAGCAACTGCTGCTACTTTTTCAATATCATGAGCACCAAATGTATCAGAATCAAATGATTCAGTTCCTGCTTCTCCACAAGTACATGACTTATAATAGAATGCATGAGTTTGACAATTAGAACCTGGAACTAAATATTGTTCATCAATAATTAATTGATCATAAGTACAAACATGAGTTGCAAGTTCACCATATGATTCACCACAATGTTCACATTTTGCTTTTTCTGTTTCAGTTGCAGTACCGCCTGAGTGAGCTACTACTGCTGTATCTTCTTCACAAACTTTACATACTTGGTAATGTCCGCCTTCACCTTCTGTAGAAACTAAATATTGACCTTCTTCATAACTATGAGCTTGTTCACCTTCAGAATGATCACAACCAGTTCTTTGACATTCATACCAGTGTTTTTCTTCATCACTTTCTAATTTTAAATCATGACCTAAAGCTTCTCCAGAAACGAATGTTTCAGTTCCTTCTAGTCCACATGAACATGATTTATTATATACTGCTGAATTTTCACAATTTGCTTCTGAAACTAAGTAGTCTTCATGAACTACTTCTTGATTATATACATGATAATGAATTGTACTTGTATCTGCAGTTTTAGTTAATCCTAGTTTTGAAACTACGACTACTACGTCTTCATTAGAATCAGCAGCAACTTTACCAGACGCTACATCATCATCAACTCTTTCAATATAACCTACAGGAGCGATTGCTAAACCTTTACCAAATCCTTCTAATTCGCCTAATCCTCTTGATAAAGCAATTGTTGGATATGATTTAGAAGTTTTATAATACGAATCTCCAATACCTTCATCATTATAGATTTTTGTTCTATCCCATGCAGTTCTAAAGTTAAATCCACAGTTATCTACTGCTTGATCATTTGTTTTTGTGAAAATCATTTTTTCATCGTTTACATAAATTTCAACGATTGCTTTATCTACTGAATATCTTTCAATAGTTACTTTAATATTATTTTTTGTAATTCCATCAAAACTTAATGCTGCTGCTTTTGCTGTTGCTTTATAGTTAGTTTTTGCTGGTTTACTAGCAGTACCATTACCTAAAGCTGCTTGAATCTTAACATTTTTTTCTGCATCTAACGCATCAAATCTAATATAGAAACCTGCTTTTGGTGCTACATTATCTACAATAGAAGCTGTTGTATAAACTGCAGTTGTGTCTTCGTTAGCGAATAATACGATAACAAATGAACCATTAGAAGCTACTTCTACTTCTAAAGTAAATTCATTATTTGCTGTTTCTGCATCATAAGCACCAACAAATTCTTTACCATTTTCATCAACGAAGATGTTTTCAATATATGCAGATGAATTTAATCCTGTAAATGTAGCTGTTCCATTTGCTACTGGTAAACTACCTTCTGTAACATCTTTTACATTTTTCCACGAAGAGATTGGAGAAACTGTAACTTTTGTTGTTCCTTCTTCATCTGAATAAGTTTCATTGCATCTTGAACATAAATAATGTTCAATATTTCCATCTTGTAATGCTGAAGTTTCTTTATCTTCAACTTTTGAAATTTCGTGTCCTAATGGAGTTCCATAAACAAATGTTTCTTCTCCCATTAATCCACATTCACATGAATAGTAATAAACTGCTGCGTTTTCACAATCAGCTGCTGCATATTCATATTTTTCGTCTGTATTTTCTTGATCAAATACACATTGATGTGCTGCTAATGATCCATAAGGTTCGTTACAATATTCACATTTTGCTTTTTCAGTTTCAGTTGCAGTACCACCTGAGTGAGCTACTACTTCTGTATCTTCTCCACAAACTTTACATACTTGATAATGTCCACCATTACCTTTAGTGGAAACTAAATATTGTCCTTCTTCATAACTATGGACTTGTTCGCCTTCAGTATGATCACAACCAGTTCTTTGACATTCATACCAGTGTTTTTCTTCATCACTTTCTAATTTTAAATCATGACCTAATGGATCACCAGAAACGAATGTTTCAGTTCCTTCTAATCCACATGAACATGATTTATTGTATACTGCTGCGTTTTCACAATCAGCTGCTGAAACTAAATAATCAGCATGAACTACTTCTTGATTATATACATGATAATGAATTGTACTTGTATCTGCAGTTTTAGTTAATCCAAGTTTTGAAACTACAACTACTACATCTTCATTAGAATCAGCAGCAACTTTACCAGAAGCTACATCATCTTCAGTTCTTTCAACATAACCAATAGGAGCGATTGCTAAACCTTTGCCATAACCTTCTAATTCGCCTAAACCTCTTGATAAAGCGATTGTTGGATAAGCAACTTCATTTTTATAATATGATTTACCAATACCTTCATCATTATAAATTTTAGTTCTATCCCATGCAGTTCTAAAGTTGAATCCACAAACATCTACTGTTCCGTTATCAACTTTTAAGAAAGATAATTTTTCATTGTTAATAGAAATTTCTAGGATTGCTTTATCTACTGAATATCTTTCAATAGTAACTTTAATATTATTTTTTGTTGTTCCATCGAAACTTAATGATGTAGATTTTGCAGAAGCTTGAATACCAGTTTGTGCCGCTTTCTTTCCTTCTTCACCATTACCTAATGCTGCTTGAATCTTAACATTATTTTCAGCATCTAATGCATCAAATCTAATATAGAAACCTAATTTTGGTGCTACACTAAAATCAATTTGAGAAGAAGTGTAAACACTTGTTGTATCTTCATTAGCAAATAAAATCATTGCAAATGAACCATTTGAAGTAAATTCTGCTTCTAATGTAAATTGGTTATTTGCAGTAGCTTCATCATATAAACCAACGATTTCTTTACCATTTGTATCAACAAAGAAATCATCAACATATGAAGAAGAATTTAATCCTACTAATTTAGCACTACCATCTGCTACAACTTCACTACCTGATTCAATATCAGCTAAGTTGTCCCACAATGAAATTGTACTATTTTCCATTTTTGTTTTTGCTTCAGCATCTTCAAATGTTTCATTACATCTTGAACAAGCATAATGTTCAACATTACCATTCATTAATATAGATGCATCTTTAGCTTCTACTTTTGAAACATTGTGTCCTAGTGCTTCGCCACTTTCAAATGTTTCTGTACCTGCTTCTCCACAAGCACATGATTTTTTATAAACTGCTTTTGAATCACAGTCTGCTTCTGATACTAAATACTTAGCATCAACTTTTGAAACTGTATAAGCGTGTTCATGTGCTTTTAATGATCCATATGATTCACCACAAACTTCACATTTAGCTTTTTCAGTTTCTGTTGCTGTTCCACCAGTGTGTTCAGCTTTGCCTGAGATTTCCGAACAATCTTCATCAGTACATACATGCCAGTGATGAGTAGAGTCTTTTTCCCATTCTGTTCCGAAAGAATGAGAGTGAACTTTACACGAACTTAATCCGATTAAAGTTAACACTAACAAACTAACGGGTAAAATAAGTTTGTTCTTCATAACGTTTCCTCCTTTACTTTTAGAAATTGTTATAAACAATAATTAAGTTCTCACCTTGATAAAGATTTTTATCTTTATAAAATATAAGTTTTGTTTCTAATTAGTTGTTTTTTATTAATTAATCTTACTACTAGAGGAAAATTCTCTAGTAGTAAGAATTTTAATTAACTTTCTTTAATCTTTTTTGCTAACTTTTTATTAGCAAATTTAATAAGTAAGTCTCCTCCATAAATTACTGCACTCCAGATAAATGAAACTTTAATTACTCTATCAAATACTGGAAGTAATTTTTCCCATAAAGGAGTAATAATATAGAATTCAGAATTTGATGTGATTCCATTCATCGCATTACTATTAACAATTGTATAAAGAATATTTTTAACAGAGTTTCTCATCATCCAATGAAGTTCTCCATAACCATCTTTATAACTTTCAAATCTAATGTCATTACCATCATAATCTAATCCATTTCTTGCTCCTGCTGGGTTACCATCTGGTAAATCATTTCCGTAAAGAACACCTTGAATTGGATTCATATAAGGTCTAGAAGAGTTATAATCGGAAACTACAAAACCTCTCATCCCATATTCTGCTTTTAAGACTGTATTACAGAATCCTTGTCCACCAGTCCATTTAGCACCAATTCTATTCATACCAGTCATAACACCTAGGACACTATTTGGAGTCTTTTCTCTATCAATTTCAATAGCGACTTCTAATGCTCTAGAATAGACTTCACGGATAGATTGTTCATTTGCATAAACACATAAACCTGCTCTATGAGTTTCTTGATCATTTAATACTGCATGTTTCGCTAAAACGAATACACCCATTTTATGTAAGCCAACTGCTTCATAACCAGCTGCCACACCTGTTAAGAAACCATCTTCTGAATAATATTCAAATTGACGACCACAGTATGATCCACGATGAATATTAACACCTAAACCATAGATACCGTTATATCCAGCCCATGCAGCTTCTTCACCAGTTTGTTCACCTAATCTTTCGATTAAATCGACATTATAAGTTGCTGCTACTAATCCATTACAAGCAAATGCTGGTGGAGCTTGGGTTGTTGCATCTGTTTCTAGAAGTTCTGCAAATCCTCTAAATCCTGATTGATCAGGTAATTCACCATAATTTCTTTCATGAATTGGAGCCAAAGCACCATTTTGTTGAGAAGTAGAAGGTGCTGCGATTGAATTAATTGCATTAGTTGAACGTAAACCTGTTTGTAAAATAATACAAGTTTCTTCATAACTAATACGATCTAATAGTTGATCCCAAGTTGGATCATTATAATCTTTGCCTCTTAAATAAATAAGTTTAATTTCATCAAAAGTTCCTGCATCATCCATATAGAAACTTAATTTATCATAAGTTGGACTTGCGATATTATCCTTAGAAACTGTAGGATTCTTTTGAGCTTCTTTTAACTTACTACTTGCAGTTAAAGTGATTCGTTTGCCATATGTTCCTACCCAATTATTTCTACTCATATAGGATTGATTAGCTTCTTCAGATGAGAATGTACCAGCCTTTTTAAAGTCACAATCTTCAAATTGGTTTGTAATTTTACTTACACCATAATTTGCTTCTTGTCCTTCATATTCCGGTTCAAAGTTTTCATTTTCACTTTCAATAAAATCATTTGTTGAATATTTTGTATTATCATAAGCAATATATTCTGACCAAACTAAATCTTTATCGCCTAAATCTCTAGCATCATGAGAAACAATTTTTTTACTATCTAAATAAGGATTTTTAAATTGTAAAATATTATTAATTGCATCATGAGAGTCTTTTGCTGCTGTTAATAAATATTTATCAGAACTATCTTTTGATCCTACAACATATGTTTTTTCCACATCAGCATCATATGCAGCAAAATATTTACCTTTTACATCAATTGATGCTGTTACTTTTTCACCTTTTTTAACAAATACCTTATCAAATCCAACTAATTCTACAGATGCTTTTTCAACGCCGTTAGCAATGTCAGTAGCAGTATAAGGTTTTTGTAAATAAATTTGTACTGTTTCTTTACCATCATATTCACCGACGTTTTCAACATCTACACTTACATGATAAATATCTTCTTTTGCATCTTTAGTAACTTGCATATTGCTATACTTAAAATCTGTATAAGATAAACCATAGCCAAATGGATAAGAAACAACTTTTGAATAATCATATTCACCGACATTTTCTCTACCTAATACACTATCTTCATATCTAGTTTCAGTATATTTATAGCCATTATAGATACCTTCTTGATATGCTACATAATAATAGTTATTAACGTATCCCATTGTAGAGAAATACTTAGTTAATTCAGTATGATTTTGAAATTGTATACTTCCAAAATTATAATATACTGGATTATATTTATTATTTTTAAAGAATGTATCAGTTGTTTTTCCTGATGGATTAACATCATTTACTAACAACTTACCGATTGCATCTGCACCATTGAAACCAATATTTCCAATCCACATACATGCATCAATTCCATAATTATCTTCATCAATAAATTCACATTGTAATGGGCTAGCAGTATTCATTAAAACAATGACCTTACTAAGAGTTCCATTATCTTTTAATAATTTTAAATTTTCTAATACACTTTTTTCGTTTTTAGTTAACTCTAATGCATCGCCTGTACCAGCTGATGTATTATTATTGTTATTTTTACTTACTACAACTCTAGTAGTTCCATCATCCATTGTGATATCTGCATATTGATCACATGCTTCACCAGAGTTTCTAGCGATGACCATAATGCCAGTTTTAGCTTTAGTAGTTTTAGCAGAACTAGAAATATCATTCCAATTAATATCTTCAACCACATATTGACTTTCTTGAGTACTATTTCCAATAAATTTACTAGCAGATCCTCCTAAAGAATCTCCAGCATTATCTTTATACCAATCATCTAACATCTTGTTAACGCTTAATCCTGCGTTAGTTAAACCTTGGTATAATGTTGTTCTACCAGTAACGTTTTTTGCATTACAAGAAGAACCTTGACCAGTAATAACTGTATAATGTGATGCAGCACCATATAAATTAACTGTATCACCTTTACTTAAAGGTAAAGTCTTATTATCATTTTTTAATAAAACTGCACCTTCAAGAACTGTTTCTTCAATGATATCTAAACTTGCTTCTCTTACTTCTTTCATAGAAGAAAATTTAGTATCAAAGTACATACTTCCGTTTTCTCCAGAATCTGAACCTATTTGAGTTTTAATTCCTAATGCAGTATTAATTACATTAGAATAATCTTTCAAAAGAGGAATAGCAGCAATTGAAACAGTAAATGTAAATAAATTTATATGGAACCATATCTTAAAAAATAAACTAATTCCTTTATTTTTCATTTTGACTACCTCCTTCCTCTACTTTTTCTTTCTTATTCTTTGGTAAATAGAAAGAGACTGAAGAAATAATAAATCCAAATAACGTTCCTAGTAAGGTATATAGTACTGGGAATGGTAATCCAAGGATTATTTTTAACGAAATTCCTGAGAAAAACTGAGTTGAAAAATAATCAATAAATCCATCTGATTGAGCAAAGAATACTAAAGATAAAATGCTACAAACCATTAAAGGAATAGGACATAACTTTGTAGTTTCTTTATTAAACATTAATACTAAGAAAATAACTACTCCAATGATTAAAGTTACAACAACTTTATTGCTATATAAATCTTCTGGAACACTAGGATAGACAAAAATTAGAACAAACATTAATACCATAGATACTAATGAAACATAGAATCCATATGATTTTGATTTAAAACAATCAACTAAATAATCTAATACTCTTTTCATTGTTCTACCTCCGAATTTACAATTACAGACATATCTCCAATAACTGGTTGAGGTGCCTGAATCTTAATTCCATCAAAATTTGCTGGATTACTAGTTCCTGCACTAGGACCTGATTCAAATGTAATAATATTTATACCTCTATTAAGTGGAACGATTACTTCTTCTAATGAATAAGGAGTAAAATATCCACTTCCTGCAGGAATAACTTGATTAGATACATCAGTTATTTCTTCACCATTAATTTTTGGAATAAACCAATTATTGAATACTCCTTGTTTATTTCTTTTACAAAGCATAACTGTTAATTTAACATTGATTTCTTCATAAGAAATAATTTTATATTCAATCCTCATATCATTGTTTTGGAAGTTTCTTAAACATGCGCCTCCACTACAATCTGTTCCTGCAATTGTTTCTCCTTCATTAGAAATAAAAGGTTTATCTTTATCTGGTTGACTAGCTAATTGTTCTCTAGTTAGTAAATTACCTCCACGATATACATCTGCATCTGTTTCAGCTTCTAAAATTAATCTAGCAGACAATTTAGATGTATCAATATCTCCTAAAACATTAATATCAAGAGTATGAGTAATCATTGGATAATTTACACTAACAATATCAATAGTTTTAATTTCTGGATTAATAACAATCCTATTAGCATCCAAAACAATATCCCCACTACCATTAATTAAGAAACCATATTCATTAGAAGGTAAATCTTCTACCATGATAATATCTTCTACTTCCGGATCTTTAACATATAATCCTACCTTAGAATCTTCTTTATTAAACACAAAATTATCTCCATTAATATAAGTAGTACGATAACTAGCCTCATTAAGAGAAATCATTCCTCTTGGTTCTTCAGTAGGTAATTCTTCTTTTTCAAATAATTCTCCACCAATTAAAACTGCTCCAGCAATACTTGAAATAAATGCCACACTTAAAACACAAGTTGTTACAATCTTAATAACTTTCGAATTTTTAGTGAAAAAATTATAAATTTTATTTAATAAACTCATATCTCGGTATCTCCTTTCTTTTAGAAAATATTTGATATGAAATAGTTAAGTATTATTTACCTAACATAATGTTATAAACTGCATCAATATTAGATTCACTTACTCCACAATCTAATAAACATGCTCTTGCTTTTTCTTGAAGTGTGCTTCCTTCATAATTATTAACTCTATTAGCAGTTCCACTACCTGTAATTAGATCTGTTAATTCTTTTCTTTTTGGATTAGTAACTTGTGGTGAAGGTAAAGCAATTAAACCAAAGTTTGAAAACATATAATCATAATATAAATCTTGTTGACCAACTCCACATAAAGCATTGATTAAATAAGTAACCATACCTGTTCTATCTGTTCCGATATTGCAATGATAGTAAATAGGATAGTTGTCTTTATTCGCTAAAATCTCGAATAATTTCTTAATACCATCTTTATTTTCCTTAACATCAGCGCCACCATCCATTTCAATAGAAATGTATTGAGTTCCTGCTACTGTTGGGAATAGATTTTCATTACTATCAGTAGTACCTGGATAGCCGTTTCTATCTCTAGTACGGAAGTCGATTTCAGTTTTGATACCCATTTCTTTTAGATATACATCTTCACCATCTTCAGTGATTTCTTTTTCATAAGTATATCCTGTATCATCTCCACCTTTTTCCCATCCAGTAGGATAAGAATTATTTAATCTACCACCTCTAAATAGAATTCCTTGTTGAGTTCTACTTCCTTCAGAAGTCATCCATCCACCAACATCACGAACATTGGTAACTCCATCAACATATAAATTTCTTGGACCATAATCCATTGTTTTAAAACTACCAATAGATGAAGTTTCTCCATCTTTGACACTTTGAATTACTCTCCAATAGTAAGTTGTATCAATCTTTAAATTATAGATATCTACAGTCTTTTCACTTGTGAAAAATCTCTTTGAGTTTGACATATTCTCATTTTCAGAAATCATTACTGAATAAGAAGAACATTCCTTACTATCTTCCCAAGTTAGGGTGACAGGCTTAGGTAAAGAAAATTCATCCTTACCTTTAATGTCACTACTAAGAATTGAAGGATCTCCTGATTTTAAATAATTTTTTTGAATTTCAGTATGGAAATCAATTGGTTCATCATAGACTTCTAAAGTAATACTAGACTTAACTTCAACTTGTGAACTAGGTTCTGAACTTGGTGCTTCAGAAGAACTATTAGGAGTACAACCAACTACTCCTAAACACAATAAGGAACTAGCAATGATTAATAATATATTCTTTTTCATTGTTTTCCCTCCTTTTTTAAATTGTTAAATTTGCAAATAAGCCAAGGTGATCAGTATTTAATTTATAATCTTTGATAACTTCATAATTATCAATTTTGATACCTTCGCTGACGATGATATTATCTGCACATAATGTTTCTCTTAATGTTCCAATTGAACCATCATTAACCATTGAGAAACCATTAGTTCTAAAGATGTCATATTCTTTACCAACTTGAGAATTAAAGTCGCCAAGAATAATAGCTTCATCAAAATGTTTTGTATCATCAATAATTGTTTTAAATTGTTTTTGACGTAATTGTTGAGATAAAGAATTACCTGCAGGTTCTCCAGAAATATGACCTTCTGCTACTAAATGTAAAGCATATACAGCAACAAGTTTATCTCCCATATAGAATGTATATCTAACTGCATAGAATCTAGCAGTTTCTGCACTACTACCTTCAATTTTATATTCACAAGGAATAATGTTTTTACTTACTGGTTGAAGTTTACTATTAACTCTAATACAAGAAGCAATACCACTAAGATTTTGCATTGTAGTTCCTTCAATTACACCTAAAACATCATTAGGTTTAATTCCAGACGCAAAGCCATTACTATCAGTAATTGAAGTATGTGCCCCGCTAGTATTAATAACATCTTCAAATGCAAATAAATCTGCATCATAATGTTTGATCATATCTTTCCAGTTACTAGCGTATTGTTCTGAAGTTAAAGGATTGCTAGAGTCAGCATAATCAAATTGTCCACAGTTTAAGCAAGCAACTTTTAATGTTGTTTCACTACCTAAACGATAAATATTTTTTCTTTCAACACGTTTTACGCTTGAAGGATAATCATTATGTGAATTGATAATTAAATGAGTTGCACCTTCAGGAACTGTTAATTCAACGTTATCAAAATATGCTAATTTATTCTTTCTATGGAAATTAGAAGAAATACACTTTCCTTCCATATTCACAAATATTACGCCCATAATTGTATCAGATTGGATAGCAAAAGAAGTAACATATCTTTCACCTGGACGTACAGCAATTTTTTTAGAATGATAATTCCCATTTTCTTCAAACGAAGCTGTATTATTAGAAATAACATATCTACCATTACTGTTATTTTCCACGATTTGCGCATTTTCTAAAGTATCTTGGTAAGTTTCAGAAAATCTTTCACCTTCTTTTAATTTTAAAGAAGTTTTCTTTCCTCCAACTACCCAATAACCTTCTTCTACTTTTAATTCTGTATCTGTCGTTTGTAAAACACCTAACTCAAGATTCTTACCATCATTATATTCAATAGTAAATTCGCTTTCTTCATTCATTTTAACTCCAACTATTTCTCTTTTTGATTGAGAAGATTGGACGCTAGATGCAGGCTCACTAGAACCTACATCTGAAGATTGAGAAGTAGCGTTTCCACATCCTACGACTAAAGAACTAAGTAATAATATTAATAATTTACTATATTTCTTTTTCATAATTATTATTCAAGTTATTAATTAAGCAACAACTTGTTCTCCTGTTTTTTGACGAGTCATATTAGAAATTTTAACTACAACGTTTTCACTTGTATCACCAACAAATCCTGTTGGAACTGTTTTATTTTCATCTAATCTACCGATTACTGCAACACCTAAACCACTTGCAAAACCTTCAGTTTCACTTAATCTTCTTGAACAAGCAAGAGTTGGATATGCAATAGCAGTTTTGATATAAGCTTTTTCACCAATACCATTTACTAAATCTGTTCTAATCCATGTATCTCTTAAGTTGAAACCAGTGTAGTCAACACCACTACTATTAGTTTTTTTCCAAGAGATTTCTTCACCATTAATAGAAATATGGAAAATAATTTTATCAATTGAGAATCTTTCTAAACGAACTTTAACAGTGTTTTTAGTTCCATCAAATTTAAATGTACTATTACCTTTACCTTTGATACCAGTATCTGCTTCTTTAGAAGATGTACCATTACCTAAAGCAGCTTGAATTTTAACATTTGTTTCAGTATCTTCACTATCAAAACGTAAATAGAAACCTAATTGTTCAGCAACACCAGAATGGATGTCATCTTCATCATAAGTCATTTCAACTTTTTCATCACAATACAATACTAGAGCGAATGTACCAGTACTAGATACATCTAAAGAATATGTATATTCAGTATTAGCAGTCTTTGAACTATAAGGACCAACGATTTCTTCATTATTTTCTGTAACAAATACATTATCCATATAATATGAAGAACCTAAACCTGTAAAAGTAATTTCTCCATTTTCATAACCTAATTCAGTAGGATTAGCATTATCTGACATTGGTTTCCAAGTCATTCCGCTTGTACCTTCACCATGATAAATATCTTTTGCAGTAATTTTTGTTGTTGCATTTGCATCACTATATAATTCACCACAATCATTACAACGATAATGTTCAATATTACCAGCAGTAATAGCGCCTGGTTCTTTAGCATCAACTTTAGTTACATCATGATTAGCTAAATCTTTTTTAACTAATGAAGTAATTTCATGTTCACAATTTTCATCAGAGAACATTTTATAACAGAAATTACAAGTCCAATAAGCATCGTGACCTTGAACGATACATGTTGATTCTTTAGCTTCAGTTTTAGTAGGAGTATGATCTGCTTTTGGAATTAATACAGGTGCATAAATTTCATTTTCTGCATTCATATCGCTAAACATCTTACCACAATCACAAACATAATAAGCTTCATAACCGTCACGAGTACATGTTGCTAATTTTTCTGCTTCTTTAGTTAAAGCATGTTCATGAGATTCTCCACCTTGTTGTGAAGAAGATACTGGAGCTTCAGAACTACTATTTCCTACATCAGGTTTACAGCTAGTAACTCCAGCAAGTACTATACCTACAAGTAACAATTTTGTAATATTAATCTTTTTCATTTTATTTTCCTCCCTATAAATTTAAAAAATTAATCCATCATTATTTTTCTAACAGCATCAATAGTTTCTTGGCTAACGCCACAATCTTTTAAACAATTTTCTGCTTTTTCAATTAAGTTATTACCTTCAAATGAATTTACAACATATGAAGCTCCATATGTGTTTTTCTCATATTCTCCAGTTAATTCAATTAATTCCGTTCTCTTTCGATTACTACTCAATGGTGTTGGTAATGCAATTGTTCCTAAATTAGAGAACATATAATCTAATTCCAAATCATGTTGCGACATTCCACATAATGCACCAATTAAATAGCTAACCATACCAGTTCTATTTGTTCCAATATTGCAATGATAATAAATAGGATAATTATCTTTATTTGCTAAGACTTCAAAGAATTCTTTAATTTCTTCTTTGTTATCTTCAATAGTTGCACTATTATCCATTGGAATAGCAATATAAGTAACTCCATCAACTACAGAACCAATAGTAGGAGCTTGATCTACCGAACCCGGAATTCCTCCGCCAGGATAACCATTACCATTTGTATCTCTTAAATCAATTTCAGTTTTAATCTTTAAATCATCAGTAAATACTTTTTCTCCATCTTCGGTAATTTCAGGTTCAACGACACAATATTCATCTCTAATTTTGCTATCTTTATCAAAGCCTGTAGAATAAGAATTATTTAATCTTGCACCTCTATATAAAATACCTTGATTCATTCTAGTACCACTAGAAGTCATCCATCCTCCCATATCTCTAAAGTTTGTAACTCCATCAACATATAAGTTTCTTGGCCCTTCTCCTATTGTTTCAAAACTTCCAACTTTGGATACTTGACCATCTTTTACACTTTGAATAACTTTCCAATAATAAGTAGTTGCAATTTTTAGGTTATACAGTTCAATTTCTTTGTCACTAGTAAAATACCTTTTCGAATTAGACATATCTTCGTTTTCTGAAATCATAACCGAATAAGAAGAACATTCAATACTATCTTCCCAAGATAATGTAACACCCTTTGGTCTAGATAATTCAGATTTACCATCAATACTTTTATCTTGTAATGCAGGATCGCTAATAGATAAGAAAGTATTTTGAATATCTGTGTGAATATCTAATGGTTCATTAAACGATTCTAAAGTTATCGATGAAGGTATTTCTTCACTAGAGGAAATAATCTCTTCACTTGAACTACTAGTATTTCCCCCACATCCAACTAAACAACTGGATAAGAGTAAGACAGAAATACTTGTACACAAAAGAATTCTGTTTTTCATATTATCTCCTTTCTACTTGCCTATATTAATTAATATAGAAATCTAGATACTACAATTATGAAACGATACGTATTTCAAAACCATTGCAAGAATAATCAAAAAAGATTGCACTTTTTACTTTTTCCGATATTAGAAAAAAATATTTCGAAAAAATCGACTGAATATACGCAATTTTTCACAAAAAAAGAATTGAGACTTGTTTTCTCAACTCCTTTTTTTATATTATTTTAACTCTTTCACTAGAAGCCACATGATTTTAAAAATGAAGTTGCTAGAGTTGGCCATTCTTTTGCTTCTTCATAATCTTGAGCAATTCCAATACCATGATCCCTAGTTCCATTATCATCATAAACATGAACTTCATGTTTAACACCTTTTTCTTCTAATGCTTTTGCCATTGCTTTTGTATTAATTTCTGCATTTACAGATTTATCATTTTGATGACACCATAAGAAAGTTGGTGCTGTTTCACTAGTAACTGCTTTATCTGCAGAATAATATTCATACTTAGATTCATCAGAAATAAAATTCTTTCTAGTTGTAGAATGTGCTCCGTCTCCACTTAAAGTAATTACCGCATAACATAAGACTGATGCATTTGGTTCTGCACTTACTTCATCTATTGCATCTTTAGTATAATTAGGATCATCAATTTCAAAATCATATCTAGTTAATACCATACTAGCAAGATGGCCACCTGCAGAATATCCTTGAATTGCTATCTTATCCGGATCGACAAAATAATTTTCTGCAAAGTATCGAACATATTTAACTGCTCTAGTTCCATCAGATAAAATTCTTTGATAATTAATATTACTATCAAGAGCCTTAGTTCTATAATTTAAAATAAAAACAGAAATACCTTGCTCATTGTAGAAAGAAGCTATTGAACTAGATTCTTTTTGATTACCTAAATTATTTACACCTTGACCAAATTCATCACCATCTACATCTGTAGAATTAGATAAATGTTTATAAGCTCCACCTGGACAAACAATAACAGCTCCTCCAGTAGGTTTACTCGCAAGATATGGTGTTAAGAATATGTAATCTCTAGTTTCTCCATTACTATCATAAGGCACGTTATTAGGTCTATAGATATAGATTGGATCATGATTTAAACTTCCTTCAGTGTTATCGATTACTTCATTAGAAGATTCTTTTGAACTCTCTACACTACTAGATGAAGGTTCACTAGTTAATTCACTAGAAGAAGGAGCTTCGCTAGAATTATTATTTCCACAAGAAACAAAACAACTTCCTAACAATAATAAGCTAAGTGTTAATTTTATTAATACATTCTTTTTCATCTTTCTTTCTCCTTTATATAATTTTTAAATCATTATTATTACTAGGTTTAAAACCCATTACCTTAATGTATGAACGATAAAATGTTGAATAATCTGTAAATCCAACTTTTTCTGCCACTTCACTTGCTTTCATTCCACTTTGAATCATTTCATGAGCAAGATAAATTTTCTTATTTCTAATATATTTAGTTAATGACATTCTCATATGTTTTTTGAATTGATAGTCTAAATAAGACGGCGAATAATAAAAGTGGTCACTTAAACTATTTAAATTAATATTTTCACAAATGTGAGTCTCAACATATTCGATTATCTCATTAATAAATTGATTACTATTAATCTTCTCTTCTTTTTCTCCATCATCACATAAAAATATACATAATCTTAGAAGTTCACATACAAATAAGGTGTAAATTTCTTCTTCCTCATATTTTTCAAAATAATCATCTAATTTTTCAAAGATATACGTATATTTTTTTGTTTTCTTTAAGAAAGAATCTATCTTTGATAATTTTTCATGTAAAAATGGAGGTATAACGCTAATAGGAAATTTTAAAACATATCTTTCATAATTTTCTTCTTTTTCTAATGTAGCATAATGTACTTTACCTGGATGAATTAATATGATATCTCCTGGAGATAATTTTTTAGATTTAGTTTGAACAGTATACGAAACACTACCATTAACAAAAAATATAATTTCATAGAAAAAGTGAATATGTTCTTCATATATATCGTCAGTAAAAAGAACTGTTCCAAGTTTATGAGAAAAATCCAATTTATTAACTTTAAAATTAAACATATTAGCCCTCTAAATCACGATAATTTGTTAATGAAACATATTACCCCATTATGAAAATTATACCCCCCCCCCGAGTAATTTTGTCAATTATGATATTTTATAAAAATTATGTTTGTTTTCCTATTAAAAAGTAAATGATATTCATATATTATCTATTTCAATTTTTATATTTTAACCAAATATTTAGTTGATATGTAGCCTATTTTCCCACAAAAAAACGCCTGTTTTTCAACAAGCGTTAGTTTAATAATTTCTTATTTTACTAAAGAAACAATTGCCATTGGAGCATTATCTCCACGTCTGTTAGCAATCTTTAAAACTCTAGTATAACCACCGTTACGATCTTTATAAGATGGAGCGATTTCATCAAATAATTTCTTTAATGCTGTAACTCTATTAGCTTCGTCAGCCCAAACATCACGAATTACTGCTGCTGCTAATCTTCTTGAGTTTAAATCACCTTTTTTACCATAAGTAACCATTTTATCAGCTAATGAAACTAAATCACGAGCTGTAGATAAAGTAACTGTAACACTACCTTTAACGATTAAATCTGTAACAAGTGTTCTTAACATTGATTTATATTTGCTTGTAGTATAAGCAGCTTTAGATCTTACGCCACCTTTACCATGAACATTTTTACGTCCTTGAGTTTTCATGAGGTACCTCCCTATTCATATTCTCTGAAGCCAAGACCAATTGCTTGTAATTTTTCTTTAACTTCTTTTAATGATTTCTTACCAAGATTTCTGACTTTCATCATATCTTCTTCAGTCTTTTGAGTTAATTCCATAACTGTAGCAATGTTTGCTCTTTTTAAACAGTTAGAAGAACGTACTGATAAGTCTAATTCTTCGATTGTCATATCTTGATATTTATTTTTTGGTTCTTCAACAGCTTCTGCGAATGTATCTGAAGATGTAGCGATTTCACTTAATTCAACGAATAAATTGAAGTGAGCAACTAATACTTTAGCTGCTAAAGCGATAGCATCTTGAGGCATCATAGCGCCATTTGTGAAGATTTCGATATCTAGTTTGTCATAATTGTTATCATGACCAACTCTAGTTTGTTCAACATTGTATGAACATTTTGTAATTGGTGAATAGTTTGAGTCTGTTGGAATTACACCGATTGGGAAATTTGCATTTTTATTTCCTTCTGATGTTACATAACCTCTACCATTTCTACAGTAGATAGTCATGCATAATTTTCCACCTTCACCAACGTGAGCTAAGACTAAGTCTTTATTGATAATTTCTACTCCAGTAGGGCAAACAATATCTTCAGCAGTTACTGTTTTTGCTGAATCTACAAATAAAGTTAATTTGTATGATTGTTCAGTTTCATCATTAATTTTTAAAACTAATTCCTTAAGTGCTAAAACGATTGATGTAACGTCTTCTTCAACCCCGTCAAGAGATGAGAATTCATGTCTTGCACCTTCTACTTCAATTGCATATACGCTTGCACCTGGTAAAGAAGATAATAATACTCTTCTTAATGCATTACCTAAAGTTGTACCAAAACCTCTTTCAAGTGGTTCGATAACAAAGTGACCATAGTTACTAGTTGCATCGTAAGTTGCAATTTTAAATTCTGGTTTTTCATATTTTTTCATAGCGTTCCTCCTGAGTATTTATTTTACTTGGGTTGTTAGTTAAATCACGAACTAACCACGTGGACGCTTTGGTGGGCGGCAACCATTATGTGGAATTGGTGTTGTATCAGTAATTGTTTGAATTTGTAAGCCTGCTGCTTGTAAAGATCTTAATGCTGATTCACGACCTGGGCCTGGACCTTTAACTTCTACGTCAACTGTTTTTAAACCTTGATCTACTGCAACTTTAGCACAAGCTTCAGCTGCTAATTGAGCTGCAAATGGTGTTGATTTTTTAGCACCTTTGAAGCCTAATGCACCAGCACTTGACCAAGCAATTGCGTTACCTGCTTCGTCAGTAATAGTTACGATTGTGTTATTGAATGTGGAATGAATGTGTGCTACACCCTTAGTATACGCTCTTCTAATTTTCTTTTTACGAGCTTGTGGTCTTTTTCCTGCCATTATTCTTTCCTCCTACTATTTAGATGCTACTTTCTTATTAGCAATAGTTTTTCTTGGTCCCTTACATGTACGAGCGTTGTTTTTAGTACCTTGTCCACGACATGGTAAACCTCTTCTATGTCTGATACCACGGTAACATCCGATTTCTTGTAATCTCTTGATGTTTAAAGCTACTTCTCTACGTAATTCACCTTCTGTTTTTACTTTTGTTAATTCGTTTCTAATAGCTGTTAATTGTTCTTCTGTTAAATTTTTAACTCTGATTGTTGGTTCTACACCAGCATCAGCACAAGCTTTTTGTGCTGTTTTTAAGCCAACACCATAAATATATGTTAATGAGTATTGTACTTGTTTATCGTTTGGAATATCTACACCTAAAATACGTGCCATATTTCTATCCTCCTAAATTAACCTTGTCTTTGTTTGTGTTTTGGGTTGATACAGATGACCATAATACGGCCTTTTCTTCTGATAACCTTACACTTGTCACAAATTGGTTTTACTGAAGGTCTAACTTTCATAAATTTTTCCTCCTAATTAATTCTAGTTTTATGTACTAGTCGATACTATTTGTATCTAAATGTTATTCTGCCACGTGTTAAATCATATGGCGATATTTCTACTGTAACTCTATCACCTGGTAAGATGCGAATGTAATTCATACGGATTTTACCAGAAACGTGGGCAAGAATTACTACACCATTTTCAAGCTTTACATTAAACATTGCGTTTGGTAAAGTCTCTACTACTACCGCCTCAACTTCAATGACGTCACTTTTTGCCATTCTCTAATTCTCTCCTTCTTCATGTTTTGTAAGGATTTCATAACCATCCTTAGTAATTACGATAGAATTTTCATAATGCGCTGCTAACTTATGATCACAAGTTACTGCTGTCCATCCGTCCTTTAGGACTCTTGACTCTTTTTTGCCTTGTAAAATAATTGGTTCAACAGCAATGGTCATTCCTTCTCTTAGAATAGGTCCTGTTCCTGGAATTCCAAAGTTTGGGACACTTGGATCTTCATGCATTGATCTACCTAAGCCATGACCTGTGAAATCTCTAGTAACTGAGTAACCATTCTTTTCAGCATGAGTTTGTATTGCATGAGATATATCTCCAACCCTATTACCAGGTTTACAAACTTCCATCGCCTTATAGAAGCATTCTTTAGTTACTTCGATTAGTCGCATCGCTTCTTGACTAACCTTGCCAACAGTGAATGTTCGACATGCGTCAGCCATATATCCTTGATAAGATACTACTATATCTATTGAAATGATGTCTCCGTCTTTTAATTTATAAGATGAAGGAATACCATGGACAACCACATCATTAACTGATGCGCATATTGCTGCAGGATATCCATAATAACCTTTTTCTTCAGGTATACCACCAGCATCACGAATCACCTTTTCGGCAACTTCCGAAAGGTGTTTCGTAGTAGTGCCAGGTATACATAAAGGTTCTAAGACATCAAATGTAGTAGCTAATATATCACCTGCTTTTTTCATTAAAGCAATCTCTCTACTAGATTTGATTGATATCATCTATTTAACCTCATCAAGTAATTTTTGAATGTCATTAAATACATCATCGATGCTTTGTAAACCATTAACTGTTTTACATAAACCTAATTTTGAATAGAATTCAACAAGAGGTTTTGTTTGGTTTTCATAAGCATCTAATCTCACATTAAGACTTTCAAGAGTGTCGTCTTTTCTTTGAATTAATTCACTTCCACAAGCATCACATATATTTTCAACCTTTGGAAGTTTGAATAATAAGTGATATGAGTTTCCACATTTTGGGCATACTCTTCTTCCAGAAATTCTTCTAATTAATTCATCTTTATCTGCTTCAATATTAATAACTAATTGAACAGGACGTGAGATTTCTTTTGCTAAAACTTGTAAAGCTTCAGCTTGTGGAATAGTTCTTGGGAATCCGTCTAGAAGATAACCGTTTTTACAATCATCTCTAGATAATCTTTCTTTAACTAATCCAATTGTAACTTCATCAGGTACTAATAATCCTTTATTAATATAAGATTGAGCTAAGACACCTAATTCAGTTTGATTTTTAATTGCTTCACGGAACATATCTCCTGTAGAAATATGAGGTATTGAGCAATAATCTAAAATTCTTTCAGATTGGGTACCTTTTCCTGCTCCTGGAGGACCCATTAGAATAATATTCATAATTTCCTCCTAAGCAACTGCTGAAGCATGAGTATCAGCAGCGATAAGACCTTCGATTTGTTTATATGTTTCACTAGAAACACCAACGACGATGATCATACCTGTTCCTCCTAAAGCTAATGAAGAAGGAACTATTTCTAATAGTGTTAATACTACTGGGAATGCAGCAATAATTGTTAATGCTGTAGCACCTAGAAGAGTAACTCTATTAAGAACTCTTTTTACATAACGGTGAGTTTCATTACCAGGTCTTACCCCTGGGATATATGAACCTGACTTTTGGAAGTCTTCCGCTAATTGTTCTGGGTTGATAGTTAAGTTCGAATAGAAGAAACTAAATACAAAGATTAAGAAAACGTAGATAATTAATCCCCATGGCATATACCAAGTCGAACCATCGAACCATTTCATTTCAGTTAACGCTGCTTGGTTGAAGATATTTAATACATTAGTGATAGTTTCATTTGATGTATAATTTTCAACAGCAAAGCTGATAATTACTGCTGGAGCCATCATAATTGATGAACCGAAGATAACTGGAATTACCCCTGCAGAGTTAATCTTCATTGGTAAGAATGAAGTATTGTTAACTTTAGCATTTAATGCACCACCTGTTCCTGAATGTTGAACAGGGATTTTTCTTATTGATTTTTCAATAAATGTAACGAATACGATAATTAATACTAGTGTAACTAGATATAAACCTAATTTTAATGCACCAGCAATAATTCTTGATTTTTCAGTAACTAACTCATTTAAGAAATAATAAGAAGTTGCTGAGATAATTTGAGATGGAAGAGCAGAAACGATACCAGCAAAGATAATCATAGAGACACCATTACCAACACCTTTTTCTGTAATTTGGTCTGCCATCCACATAACTAGCATTGAGCCAGCTAATAAGTATAAAATAATTTTTGCATATACCCAGAATGTTAATTCTTCAGTGAAAGCAATAACTTCAGAGTTTTGCATTGTTACAATAATTCCATATGCTTGAACTGCGCCAAGAACTAGAGTTAAGTAACGAGTTGCCATTTCAATCTTCTTTCTACCTGATTGACCTTGCTTAGAAAGTTCAGTTAAAGCAGGAAGAACATCTTTTGAAAGAAGTTCAACGATGATAGATGATGTAATATAAGGAGAAACCCCTAAAGCAAATACTGAGAAATTTTGTAATGCTCCACCACCTAATAAGTTCATTAAACTTAAGACATCAGTATCACCTAGAGAAGAAGTTAATTCTACTCCAGGAACTGTAATGTTAGATCCGATTCTAAATACTAAGAACATCATTAATGTGAAGAGAATTCTTTCTCTTACATCTTTGTTTTTAAATATGGCAACAATTTTTTTCATACTATAGTACCTCTACAGTACCACCAGCATTTTTAATTGCTTCTTCAGCAGATTTTGAGAATTTGTTAGCTTTAACAGTTAAAGCAACTTTTAATTCGCCATCGCCTAAGATTTTTACATTATTATATGAAGCAGGAATTAATCCTTTTTCAACTAATAATGTTGGTGTAACGACTGTTTCGTTTTCGAATTTGTTTAAATCACGAACGTTTACAACATCGTATTCAACTCTTGAAATGTTAGTAAAACCTCTTTTTGGTAATCTTCTATAAATTGGGTTTTGACCACCTTCGAATCCAGGACGAACACCGCCGCCTGATCTAGATTTTTGACCCTTGTTACCAGAACCACCGTTTTTACCTAAGCCTGAACCTAAGCCACGGCAGATTCTTCTTTTAGAAGTTCTTGAACCTTCAGTATATTTTAATTCATTAAGATTCATAATATACCCTCCTATTTACGAAGTGCTACTACTTGAGCACTTGTGTGAACGTTACATAAACCAGCTGATGTAGCTCTAATACAGTTAACAGGAGTTCTTGAACCATAAACTTTAGAGTAAATGTTTTTAATACCTGCTAATTCTAAGATAGCACGAACTGGACCACCAGCAACGATACCTGTACCTTCAGGAGCTGGTTTTAAGTAAACTTTTGATGCACCATATTGACCCATTACATCATGAGCAATTGTACCGTTTTTAACAATTGAGATATGGAACATATTCTTTTTAGCAGCTTCTAATGCTTTTTTGATTGCATCTGGTACTTCAGCAGCTTTACCTGTACCGAAACCATAGTTACCTTTGCCATCACCAACAACTACTAGAGCTGCGAAACGCATACGTCTACCACCTTTAACAGTTTTTGAAATTCTGTTAATAGATACTACTCTTTCTTCATATTGTTTTTCGAAAGATTTTCCGTCTTTTTTGAATGGTTTTTTACCATCTTTTCTTGGACCTTTTTGAGGTCTGTCTCCTCTAGGAGCTCTAGGGCCTTTTGCTTCTACAGGTTTATTTTCTGTAGCTTGAACAACTTTTTCTTCTGCCATTGTACTTACCTCCTAGAATTTTAAGCCAGCTTCTCTAGCTGCTTCTGCGACTGCTTTAACACGTCCGTGGTATACATAACCTGAACGGTCAAATACGATTTTTTCAATGCCTTTAGCAAGAGCGATTTTAGCAATTTCAGTTCCTACTGCTGCAGCTGATTCGATGTTACCACCGTGAGCTAATTTTAATACAACTGTAGAAGTTGAAGCTAATGTTACACCATTGACATCGTCAATTAATTGTACGCTCATGTGCTTATTTGAACGGAATACGCTCAATCTAGGGCATTCTGGTGTACCGCTAATTTTAGCTCTTACACGAGCATGACGTCTAACACGGCTAATATTTTTTGATTCCTTGTTAATCATATCTTCTTAAATTCCTTTCTTGAGCCTATTTCTTACCTGCGCGTTTACCTTCCTTACGGATAATATGTTCGCCAACATATTTAATACCTTTACCCTTATATGGTTCTGGTTCACGAACTGATCTAATTCTAGCAGCTGTTTGACCAACCTTTTGAGCATCGATACCTTCAACAACGATTTTTAATGCATCTGGAGCAGTAATTTTAACGCCTTCTTCAGGAGTAATTACTACTTCGTGAGAGTAACCCATATTTAATACTAAATTAGTTCCTCTCATTTGGCATCTATAACCGATACCAACAATTTCTAATTTTTTAGTGAATCCTTCACTAACACCAACTACCATTGAGTTTAATAAAGCTCTTGTAGTTCCGTGTAATGAACGAGCAACGATTTCATCATTTGGACGAGTACAAATTAATTCATTACCTACTTGTTCAATTTTAATGATTTCTGGGAAATCTCTTACTAAAGTACCTTTAGGACCTTTAATTTCTACTTGTGTACCATTAATTGTTGCTGTTACACCTGCAGGAAGGACTACTGGTTTCTTACCAATTCTTGACATATCTACCTATCCTCCTACCATACATAAGCGATAACTTCGCCGCCAATACCTAATTTACGAGCTTTTTTATCTGTCATAACACCTTGAGATGTTGAGATAATAGCAATACCTAAACCATTTAATACGCGTGGAAGTTCATCACAAGGAACGTTGATTCTTAAACCAGGTTTAGAGATTTTCTTTAAACCAGAGATAACTCTTGTTCCTGCTTCGCTATATTTTAAAGTTAATGTTAATTCTTTTTTAGTTTCGCCTGCTACTGCGTAGTCTGCAATGAAACCTTCATTTTTTAAGATTTCTGCGATTCTAACTTTCATGATTGATGAAGGCATAGAAACTGTTGCATATTTCATAGCGTTAGCATTACGAATTCTTGTAAGCATATCTGCGATTGGATCTGTCATCATAATTTCTTTCCTCCTTATACTACCATGAAGATTTAGTCATACCTGGGATTTCACCTTTGTATGCTAAGTTTCTTAAACAAATACGGCAAACGCCGAATTTTCTTAATACAGAATGTGGTCTACCACAAATTTTACAACGTGAATATTCTCTGACCTTAAATTTTTGAGGACGAGATTGTCTAACTTTTAATGATGTTTTTGCCATACTTTCTTATCCTCCTTATTTAGCAAATGGCATACCCATTAATTCTAATAATGTATATGCTTCTTTATCTGTATTAGCTGTTGTAACAACAACGATATCTAAACCTCTAATTTTACCAATTTTATCGAAATCGATTTCTGGGAAAATTAATTGTTCTTTAACACCTAATGTATAGTTACCTCTACCATCGAATGCGTTTCTATTAACGCCACGGAAGTCTCTAACACGAGGTAATGTAATTGATACTAATTTATCAAAGAATTCATACATTCTTTCACCTCTAAGAGTAACTTTACAGCCGATAGCCATACCTTCTCTTAATTTGAATGAAGCAATTGATTTCTTTGCTTTAGTAATTACTGGTTTTTGACCAGAGATGATTTGTAAATCTCTTACTGCATCATCTAATAATTTTGAGTTGCTAGTTGCATCACCAACACCAACGTTAATAACGATTTTGTTTAATGCTGGGACTTGCATAACTGAATCATATTTATATGTTTCCATTAATTTAGCAACGACTTCTGATTTATATTTATCGTGTAAACGTGCCATCTTCAGTTACCTCCTAGTCTAATTCCTTGCCGCTTTTTTTATTGTAACGGACTTTTTTACCATCGACGAATTTATATCCAACTCTACCAGCTTTCTTTGTTTTTTCATCATAGATAGCTACGTTAGATGCATCGATTGGTGCATACATTTCAATGATTGAACCTTCTGGATTTGCTTGAGAAGGTTTTTTATGTTTTTTAACAGTGTTGACGCCATCGATAACAACTCTATTTAATTTTGGGAATGATTTTTGAATTGTTCCGACTTTACCTTTGTCTGCGCCAGCAATAACGATTACTTTATCGCCTCTTTTTAATTTCATAATAGCGCCTCCTCCTATAATACTTCTGGTGCTAAAGAGATAATCTTCATGAATTTATCTCCTTTTTCACGTAATTCACGAGCAACCGGTCCGAATACACGTGTACCTTTTGGAGTACCATCTTCATTGATGATAACGCAAGCGTTATCACTGAAGCTTACATTTGAACCATCTGGTCTTCTAACATTTTTTGCTGTTCTAACGATGACTGCTTTTACAACGTCACCTTTTTTGATTTTACCATTTGGAGTAGCGTCTTTAACTGCGCAAAGAACGATATCACCAACTGATGAGAATCTTCTTTTTGATCCTCCATATAAACGGAAGACACGGACTGATCTAGCGCCAGAGTTGTCTGCAACAACTAAGTTTGTTTCTGTTTGAATCATAACTTTCTAATCCTCCTTTATACTATTCTTCTTCAGCACGAGCAACGATTTCAATTAATCTGAAATTTTTGTGAGCTGATAATTTACGTGTTTCCATAATACGAACTACATCGCCTACTTTACATTCGTTATTTTCATCGTGTGCAAAGTATTTTTTAGCGTATTTAACACGTTTGCTATATTTAGCATCTTTAACATAAGTTTCGACTAAAACTGTAATTGTTTTGTCGCATTTATTAGATGTAACAACACCTTGAATAACTCTACGTGTATTTCTTTCCATGTTCTAGTCCTCCTTAGTTTAATCCAAGTTCGCGTTCTTTTAATACTGTGTAAACACGAGCGATTGATTTACGAACTTCTGTAATCTTTTTGCCGTTTTCTAATTGGCCAGTTGCATGTTGGAAACGTAATGCTAATAATTCTTGTTTTAATTCATAAGCTTTTGAAGCTAATTCTTCATTAGTTAATTCTCTAATTTCTGAAATTTTCATAAACTATTTGTCTCCTTTCGCAACGATTTTTGTTTTGACTGGTAATTTGTAAGCGGCTAAACGTAAAGCTTCTCTTGCAGTTTCTTCACTAACGCCACCGATTTCAAACATAACTCTACCAGTTTTTACTACTGCTACCCATTCGTCGACTGAACCTTTACCAGAACCCATACGAACTTCAGCAGGTTTTTTAGTTTTAGCTAAATGTGGGAAAATTCTAATCCAAATTTGACCTTGTCTCTTTGTGTATCTAGCTAAAACGATACGAGCAGATTCAATTTGGCGAGCTGTAACATAATTTCCGGAGACAGCTTGAAGACCGAATTCACCAAAGTTTACTTCAGTACCACCTTTTGATAAACCTTCATATTTAGTAGCATGTGGTCTTCTATATTTAACTCTTTTAGGTTGTAACATAGATAACTATTCTCCTTTCTTTTCTTCTGTTTTTTCAGCTTTTTTGAAGTTTTTAGCAACACCACGGCAAATCCAAACTTTACATCCTAATTTACCATATGTTGTAGAAGCTTCAGCTAAAGCGTAGTCAACATCCATTCTTAATGTATGTAATGAAACAACGCCTTCTTTATAACCTTCAGCACGAGCGATATCAGCACCTGCTAAACGGCCTGAAATTGATGTTTTGATACCCATAGCACCAGCTTTCATAACTCTTTGAATTGCTTTCTTTTGAACATTTCTGAAAGAAGCACGAGCTTCTAATTGAGCTGCCATATCTTGAGCAACGATGTTAGCGTCTAAGCTTGGGTTTTTAACTTCAACAACTGATAATTTAACTTCATCAGTTGCTAATTTGTTAACTTTCTTTTGTAATTCTTTAATATTTGCACCTTCTTGTCCTAAGACTACACCTGGACGAGCTGTGAAAATTGAAACTGTACAAACACCTTTTGATCTTTCGATTTCAATGTGTGATAATAATGCATCTTTTAATGCTTTTGAAAGATAAGTTCTGATTTTGTAATCTTCGTTTAAGAAGTTAGCGAAATCTTTCTTATTTGCATACCATCTTGAGTTCCAATCACGGCTAATACCGATTCTCATTCCAACTGGATTTACTTTTTGACCCATGATTTGCCTTCCTCCTATCTTTCTGCTACCACTACAGTTAAGTGGCTAGTTCTTTTGACGTATGTATCAGCTGAGCCTTTTGCTCTTGGCATATATCTTTTTAATCTTGGGCCTTCGTTAGCGTAGATTGTTTTGATATATAATTTTGATTCATCCATCTTGTGATTGTTAACAGCATTTGCTGCTGCTGATTTAATTAATTTTTCAACTACTGGTGTAGCTGATTTATTAACGTTTGCTAAGATACCTAATGCATCTGCAACGTTCTTGCCTCTAACTAAGTCGACGACAAGTTTACATTTTCTAGGAGTAACGCGGACTCCAGTAACTTTTGCGATTGCTTCCATTGTCCTTTACCTCCTATTTCTTCTTAGCTGCTGCTCTATCTTCAGCATTATTACCGATGTGACCTTTGTAAGTTCTTGTTGGAGCAAATTCACCTAATTTGTGACCGACCATATCTTCAGTTACATAAACAGTAATAAATTCATGACCATTATAGACTGCGAAAGAGTGTTCGATGAATGCTGGGAAGATTGTTGATCTTCTTGACCATGTTTTGATTAATTCTTTTTTGTGAGCTTCATTTAATGCGACTACTTTCTTCATTAAGTGTTCATCACAGAATGGGCCCTTCTTTAAACTACGTGCCATAATTCATTTATCTCCTTTCCTATAATGCTTTTCCACCGTTAGCTCTTCTAACGATTAATTTGCTTGAAGCTTTTTTAGTTTTTCTAGTTTTAACGCCTAATGCACGTTTACCCCATGGAGTTCTTGGAGCATCACGTCCAACTGGACATTTACCTTCACCACCACCGTGAGGGTGATCGTTAGGGTTCATAACAGAACCTCTGACAGTTGGTCTTACACCATACCATCTATTTTTACCCGCTTTACCGAAGTTGATTAAGCTCCAGTCTTCGTTACCTACTACACCGATAGTAGCACGGCAAGTTTTTAATACTTTTCTTACTTCGCCAGAAGCTAATCTTAATGTTACATATTTACCTTCTGTACCAAGTACTTGAGCAGAAGTACCTGCTGCTCTACACATTTGTCCACCTTTACCTGGTTGTAATTCAACGTTGTGAACGAATGTACCATCTGGGATATTTGCTAATTCCATAGCATTACCTACTTTAATATCAGTAGCTTCGCCTGAAACAATTTTGTCTCCGACTTTTAAGCCTTGTGGTGCTAAGATGTATCTCTTTTCACCATCTGCATAATTGATTAAACAGATATTTGCGTTTCTGTTTGGATCGTATTCAACTGTTGCGACTGTACCAACAATTTCATCTTTATTTCTCTTGAAGTCGATAACACGGTATTTTCTTTTGTTACCACCACCGATGTGACGGCATGTGATAGCACCAGTATTATTACGTCCACCAGTTTTCTTAATTGAAACTAATAAACTTTTTTCAGGAGTAGATGTAGTGATTTCACTAAATGTTGATTGAGTCATAGCACGACGTGATGGAGTCGTTGGTTTATAACTTTTAATTGGCATAATTTTCTTTTCTCCTATATTCGGCTTTTGCCTTATTCATTAACTACATTAATTTTGTCAGCTGCGTTAACTTTAACGATAGCTTTCTTATAGCCGCTTACTTTGCCTTCGTAACGGCCAACTCTTTTTGCTCTTGGAAGAACATTAATAATTTTTACTTCATCAACTTTTACATTGAAGATTTGTTGGACTGCAATTTTGATTTGAGCCTTGTTTGCTGATTTAGCAACTTTTAAAGTGATTTTGTTTTCTTCTTGTTGTTGTTTCATTGTTTTTTCAGTAACAATTGGAGCAAGAATAATATCGAAGCTTTCAATTGCTGGAGCTGCGTATTTTCTTTCTTCTACTACAACTTTTTCTTTTTTCTTTGCCATTATGCTAAACCTCCTTCGACAGCTTTAACTGATTCTTTTGTGAATACTACGCTGTCTGAATTTAAGATGTCATAAACACTTAAATTATTTGTTTTAACAACGATAACACCTGGGATGTTTCTTGCTGAAGCTACTAAGTTGTCATTATCAGAAGCGATAACGATTAATGTTTTAGCTTTAGCGTTGATCTTTGTTAATACTTCAACTGCTGCCTTAGTAGATGGAGCTTCGAAGTTTAATTCTTCAACAACGATTACGTCTTTAGCTTGAGCTTTTAATGTTAATGCTGATCTAAGTGCTAAAGCGTGTTCTTTTTTGTTTTGAGAAATTTTGTAATTTTCATTACCTGTAGGGCCAAATACGATACCACCTTTTCTCCAGATTGGTGAACGAGATGAACCAGCTCTTGCTCTACCTGTACCTTTTTGTCTCCAAGGTTTTTTACCTCCACCAGAGACTTCACCACGAGTTAAAGTTTTAGCAGTAGCTTGTCTCATGTTTGATAAGTAAACTTGAACTGCATCGAACATGACTTGGTTATTGACTTCGACACCGAAGACTTCGCCTTTAAGCATTACTTTTCCTGCTTCTTCACCAAGTTGGTTTAAGACTTTACAAGAAATTTTCTTTGCTGCCATAAACTATTTCTCCTCTCCGCCTTCAACTACTTCAGTAACTGCTGGTGTGTAGTTTACTAATGGCTTAACTTCTACTTTTTTGTTACATTTTACCGCACTCTTAATTTTAACGATTGATTTCTTAGGTCCTGGAATAGCACCTTTAACTAAGATTGCATTGTTTGCTGGATCAACAGCAACTACTAATAAATTTAAGATTGTTGATGTTTTGTGACCATCATGTCCTGGCATCTTTTTGCCTTTCATAACACCACGGTTGTAACGACCGTTAGTAGCGTATGAACCTGCGCCTCTGTGGTAACCTGAACCGTGACCTTTAGGACCGATTGTGAAGTGCCATCTCTTAATTGCACCGCTGAATCCTTTACCTTTTGAAACGCCTGTAACGTCAACCATTTCTCCTGCTTCGAAGATGTCACATGTGATTGATTGACCAACTTCGTATTTCATCATTTCGTCGCCTTTTAATTCAGCGATTTCATATTTTGGTGAAACACCTGCTTTTTTGAAAATTCCTAATTCTGCTTTGTTGCAGCGATTTTCTTTTTTATCTTCGTATCCAACTTGGATTGCATCGTAGTCATCTGTTTCTACAGTTTTAACTTGTAATACTGAGTTTGGTAAGACTTCGATAACTGTGACAGGATACATTGTGCCATCTTGAGCAAATACTTGAGTCATGCCCATTTTTCTACCTAAAATTGATTTCATATTGGTTTCCTGTCTCCTTTCTACTTAATTTCGATGTCAACACCACTTGGAAGATCCATATGTGTTAATGCATCGATTGTTTGTTTTGTTGGGTTTACGATATCGATAATTCTTTTGTGAGTTCTGATTTCGAATTGTTCGCGAGCATCTTTGTATTTGTGAACTGCACGTAAGATTGTATAGACTTGTTTCTCTGTTGGTAGAGGAATTGGTCCTACAACTGTTGCTCCTGTTGTTTTCGCTGCAGCGACGATTTTGCCGACTGATAAGTCTAAGATCTTGTGATCATAAGCTTGTAAGCGAACTCTGATTTTTTTTGTTTTTGCCATTTTCTTTCTCCTTCTGTCTAAATCTATTGTTAGACTTCCCATTCCATGTGAGTTACCTGAATTTCGAAGTTTCGTTGCGGCTAATGACAACGGCTGTCGGCGTTCAGCAATCTCCCACTTCACAACGGGTATCTTATACAGACTGGACTTCAACATATTACTAAAACTTTTATTAATAGTCAACAATTATTTTTACAAATTTTTAACTTTTTTTCTTTTTTCTTATTAATGATTAAAATTATCTCTTATTCTAGTTAGTTATACTAAATAAACACGCGCGCGAGGAAACACGATTTATTATTGACAACTTTTCATGGTGTTTCATGTTTTTTAATATTTTCAAGAAAAAAGATGAGCTATTTTTCACTCATCTTCTTTAAATATTCACTATAAGAATAAACACACCCACAATACTCTTGATTGTACATATTATATTTCTCAATCAATTCTTTTTTACGATCAATTCCTTTTTTCTTTTTAAAATCAGAAAAAAAGTATTTAGCTTGATGATTTTTAGATAACTCCATTCCAATTTCGTTTAATATTTGTGAATTCTTTTGTCTTGATATAGTCATTATAGTAGCAAAATAATCTACCCCTATTTTATCCGCATAATCATAAGCCTCACTCATTCTTTTTCTATAACAAGCAAAGCATCTTTCTTTACCTTCTTTTTGAGGTCCATAAACACTTAAAAATTCATTATATTTTTTATTATCATAATCGAACACTACTAGAGTTATTTTCCCTTCATTTTCCTTATTGAAAATATCTACAAATTTCACTAATTCTTCATACCTTCTTATATATTCATTACTAGGATAAATATTTGAATTATTGAATACCAACACAATATTTTTAAAATATTGTGATAAGAACTCTAATGGGTGAGTAGAACAAGGTCCACAACAAACGTGAAGACAGATAGAATACTCTTTATTTTCTCTCTTCATTTTGTCTATTTCTATCATCGATTTTTGATAATAATTTACAACCTTTTTATTTGTCATTTCCATAGATAAACATCGAATCTCCAAATGAGAAAAATCTATATTTTTCCTTTACTGCTTCTTCATATGCTTTTAATATAAATTCACGATCTGCAAAAGCAGAAACAAGCATAATCAAAGTTGATTTAGGAAGATGAAAATTAGTAATTTGAGCATCAATTCCTAAGAACTTATAGCCAGGATAAATAAAGATAGAAGTCTCTCCTTGACACTCTTTAAATTCTCCATATTTTTGATAAACAGATTCTAAAGTTCTAGTAGAAGTTGTTCCAATTGCAATAATTCTTCTACCTTCTTTTTTTGCTTTATTTAAAATATCTGCTGTTTCTTTAGACATTTCATACATTTCTGAATGCATGTGATGTTCTTGAATGTTATTAACTTTTACTGGTCTAAAAGTTCCTAATCCGACATGTAAAGTAACATCAACTACTTCAATACCCTTTTCTTTAATTCTATTAAACAATTCTTCAGTAAAATGGAACCCTGCGGTTGGAGCAGCAGCACTTCCTTCAACTTTTGCATACACTGTTTGATATCTAGAATTATCATCACATTGTTTTTTAATATATGGAGGTAAAGGCATTTTACCAAGTAAATCTAAAATTTCAAAAAGAATGCCATTATAGATTAGTTTCATTCTTCTAATGCCTTCATCTTTAATTTCTACACACTTTGCTTTTAATTCACCATTACCAAAACTAATAATAGTATCTAGTTTGATTGTTTTAGCATTACCACAAAGACATTCCCAAACATCATCACCTAAATCTTTAAGTAATAATACTTCAACTTTTGCATTAGTTACTTCTTTAACACCAAATAATCTAGCAGGAATAACTTTTGAATTGTTTCTAACTAAAACATCACCGGGTTTTAAAAAGTCGATAATTTCATAAAAATTATGATGCTCAATAGTTTTACTATCTTTATTTAAAACCATTAGTCTCGAATGATCTCTTTTTATAGAAGGAGATTGAGCGATTAATTCTTCTGGTAAATAATAATCATAATTTTCAATATTGCATACATCAATTTTATCCATTATTAAAATCCCCTTTCATCGCCAAATTTCTTTAGAAATTCTTCCTTAAATTCTAAAAATCTATCTTCTTTAATTGCTTTTCTAGCTTCTTCCATCATATGAATTAAGAATCTAATATTATGGATAGATAATAATCTTTTACCAAAAGTTTCATCACATACATATAGATGTCTTAAATAAGCTTTAGTATAGTTTTTACAACAATAACAATCACATTCACTATCTAATGGAGAAAAATCCATTTTATATTTTGCATCTCTAATATTTACTCTACCTTTAGAAGTCATCAATGCACCATGACGGGCAATTCTAGTAGGTAAAACGCAGTCAAACATATCAACACCTTGACTTACACCATCTAAAATTTCATCAACTGATCCAATACCCATTAAATATCTTGGTTTATCACTTGGTAAATATTTAACTGCATAACTAACCATTTTAGTCATTACATCTTTAGGTTCACCAATTGAAGTTCCACCAATTGAATAACCATCAAAATCCATTTTTACTAATTCTTCTGCACAATATTTTCTTAAATCAGGGAATTCTCCTCCTTGAACAATTCCAAATAATGCTTGATCAACTTTAGTATGAACATCCTTACCTCTTTTTGCCCATCTTAAAGTTCTTTCTACAGAATTTTTCATATATTCATGAGTGACAGGATAAGGACAACATTCATCAAAAGACATGATGATATCCGCTCCTAATTTTTGTTCAATTTCAATAGCTTTTTCCGGAGAAATAAAGAGTTTAGCGCCATTTAAATGATTTTTAAATGTTACACCTTCTTCAGTAATTTGACGAGATTCTGCTAAAGAGAAAACTTGAAAACCACCAGAGTCAGTTAACATTGGTCCATCATAATTCATGAACTTATGAAGTCCTCCTGCAGCTGCTACTAAATCTTCACCCGGTCTTAAATGAAGATGGTATGTATTTGCTAAAATAACACCCGCCCCTGCTTCTTTTACTTCTTCAGGAGATAAAGTTTTTACAGTTGCTAAAGTACCAACAGGCATAAACATTGGAACTTCTACATCACCATGAGGAGTATGTAAAATACCATATCTAGCTCCTGAATTTTTATCAATATGTTTAATCTCTAAATAAAATCCTTTTGCACCCATAAAATCTTCTCCTATTCTAGTGATATATGGTAAAGCCGCATACCACCTCATTTTATATTTTATCACAAATTTTAAATAAAGCATTAAAAAACTCTTATGAAATTCATAAGAGCTTAATTAAAATTTACGATAATCTTCTAACTTCCAACAAGGATTTGCACTTAAAGATAAATCTGCAAAAACTTTTTCATCATACAAATATGATCCAACTTTAGCAATCATAGCAGCATTATCAGTTGTACACCATAATGGAGGAATAATAACTTCTACTTCTTTATCTTTTAACCTTTCTACAATTTGTTCTCTTAAATAAGAGTTAGCAGATACTCCTCCTGCTAAAACAACTTGTACACAATTAAATTCATCTATTGCAGGTAAAGCTTTATCTAATAATAAATCAACTGCTGTCTTTTGGAAGGAATGTGCTAAATCAGGAACATTAACTTCTTGACCTTTTTGTTTTAAATTATTAACTAAGTTAATAACTGCAGTTTTAATACCTGAATAAGAATAATCATAAGAATGATCATTTAAAGGTCTAGGTAATTTATATGTATATTTACCTTCTTTAGATAATCTATCAATCGATACTCCACCTGGATAAGGTAATCCTACAACTCTAGCAACTTTATCAAATGCTTCTCCAATTGCATCATCTCTAGTTTCACCAATAATATTGAAAGATAAATGTTTATCCATAATTACAAGTTCAGTATTACCTCCTGAAACAATAATTGCTAAACAAGGAAATTTTAATGGTGATACATACTCATTAGCATAAATATGACCTGCTAAATGATGAACAGGAATAAGAGGTTTATTATACATAAGCGCTAAAGTTTTAGCACATTGTAACCCAACATGAAGAGCGCCAATTAATCCAGGGCCTGAAGTAACCGCAATCGCACTTACTTCTTCCATAGTAATTTTAGCTTGTTCAAGAGCCTCTTTTAATACAACCCCAATATTTTCAACATGTAATCTAGATGCGATTTCTGGCATTACTCCACCATATTTTTGATGAACTGCAATTTGAGTTGAAATAACATTTGCTAAAAGTTCATTATCATTTTTTAAAATTGCAATCGAAGTTTCATCACAACTAGATTCAATCGCTAAAATAATTTTATCCATTTACTCCAACTCCTTTCATCATATAATAAGCATCTTCTCCGTCTTTATAATAACCTTTTTTAACACAGACTGTAGAAAATCCTCTCTTCTTATATAAGTTAATCGCAGGTTCATTTGATACTCTAACTTCTAAAGTAATTGAGAAACATTCATGCATTTGGAATGCTGTTTCAGCAATATCAAATAAATCACTTGCAATACCTTTTTTTCTATATTCATCTCTAACACATATATTACAAATTTGAGCGTTATCAAATAAAATCCAATACACTAAAAAACCAACAATTTTATCTTCATCTTCAGCGACTAAAATAGTAGAAAATTCATTTTCACTAATTTCATATAAAAATTGTTCTTTAGTCCAAGGATGAGAAAAATGTTTTGCTTCAATTTCATATAAACTATCAATATCTTTAACACTAGCTTTTCTATATTTCATAACATTAATCCTTTAAATAAACTGGTTTAATTGATAATACATCTTCTACTGGTTCAATTATATCTTTAAAAGATAATAACCCCTTTAAAATATCAGGCTTTTTAGCAGAAATCTCAAGATATAAGTAATCACAAATCACTTCAAAATCTGGATGATTATTAATATATTCTATCACTTCATCATTAGTCATAATTGTATCAGGAACAACAACATTTTCTTTATCATAAACTCCAAAATAACTTCTTCCGCTTCTAGCGTTCATTAAAGCGATATACTTAGATTCTTTATCGCCCATTATTCTTAAAGAAGATACAACTTTTAATTTTGTTTTTGTAAGAGTACAAATTGTTTTTGCAATGGTTAAAGCAATTCTAACTCCAGTATATGAACCTGGTCCAATTCCACAAATAACTTCATCAAATTCCTTCAAAGAAAGATTTAATTCTTTTAAGCCTTTTTCAAGTTCAGGAATCATTAATTCTGATTGTCTTTGCCAACAAGGATATGAAACTACATATTTCATTTCATTATCAATACAAATAGCAATATTTAAATCAGTATTTGAACTATCTAGTAATAATGTTTTCATATAGTCCCTCCTTAATTAAAGACATAATTTTTTCATATTTTGTATAGTTACATGTAATTTTAAATTCTCTTTCAGTATCGTTTAAAATTGTAATTTTAATATCAAGAGGTTGATAAATTAATTCTTTTATAAATCTTCCCCATTCAATAATACAAACTCCATTACCTTCAATAACTTCCTCTAGACCAATATCAGCATTCATCCCATCTTCTAAACGATAAGCATCAATATGATATAAAGGTAAGTAACCATCAAAGTAACATTTTAAAATATTAAAAGTAGGACTAGAAACTTTTTCTTTTATATTTAGTGTTGCTGCTAATGATTTAGTGAATGTGGTTTTACCTGCACCTAGATCACCATCTAAGCTTAAAACAGCACCAGGAAAAAGACCTTTAGCAATAGTTCTTGCTAAATTTTCTGTATCAGTTAAATTTTTACTTAAATATACAATTTCCATTTCAAGTCTCCTTTGCATAATAGATTATACCACTATTTAGATAAAACGCACTAAATATTTATTGTTTATACAATAAATTTAGATATATAATAAGAACAATCGAGGTAGATATTATGGAAGATTTAATTATTATAGGAGCAGGACCAGTAGGTTTATATGGTGCAACTTTAGCAGCACTCCACAACTTAAAAGGAAAAATAATAGAAGCAAGTTCTCAAGTAGGTGGCCAACTTACTTCTCTTTATCCTGAAAAAAATATTATTGATCTTCCTGGTTTTGAAAGTGTAACTGCTCAAGAATATATCAATAAATTAGAATCTCAATTTTTATCTAATCCTAATCATCTAGATTTACTTTTAAATGAAAGTGTTATTAATTTTTCTAAAAAAGAAAACATAATAGAAGTAACTACTTCTAAAGGAACATACGAAACTAGATGTTTATTAATTACTAATGGTATGGGATTATTCACTCCAAGAAAAATAGGTTTAGATAACGAAGATGAAATAGATAACATCATTTATCAAATTGATTCTAAAGATACTTTAAAAAATAAAGATGTCGTTATTTTAGGAGGAGGAGATTCTGCTGTTGATTGGGCATTATTATTAGAAGATATAGCTAAATCAGTAACGATCATTCATAGAAGAAACGATTTTAGAGCACAATCAGGCAGTGTAGAAAAAATGGAATCTTCTTCAATTAAAGTATTAAAAAATAAAGGCGTGCTTAGTGCATGCAAGTCAAATTCTAGATGTATATTAACTATTGAGGATAACGAATCAAAAATTCAAGAAGAAATAAAAGGAGACTACATCTTTGTTCAATATGGCCAAATACCAAGTAAAGATAATTTCCCTATTGAGAAAAAAGGTGGATTAATAATCACAAAAGAAGCATACCAAACTTCATTAGAAAATGTCTTTGCATGTGGAAATATTATTACCTATCCAAATAAAGTTAAAAACATCACTGCAGGATTAGGAGAAGTAGTAATCGCTATTACAAAAATTGATCAAATTATTAATCCAACAAAAAATATACCAATTCACTTTTAATTGATTTTTTAGGTAAAAATAAGCATTTAAAAAGAGCAGTCTTCTGCTCTTTTATTGTTCTAACATAGTTTTTTCTTGATGCTCTTTTAATTCTAAGAATTTATCATAATATTCTTTCATTTTGCTATCAGAAAAAGGAAATCCATCTTTTTCCATTAACTTTTTAGCTTCATTATTCGCCCCCTTAATAACCTTATTAAGTTCGTCAGAATAACTATACTTTTTACGATGGTATTCATATTCCTTAGAATCTAATTGTAATATTGACTTATCAGGCATCAATTTTAAATCTAAATCATAATCAATATACTTAATGCAATCTTTATGAATTAAACTAGGTGAAGCAATATTACAATAGTACATAATTGCATTTTCTTTAAACATTGCAATATAGTTATACCATTCTTTAAAGAAAAATACTGATACTGCTGGCTCTCTAGTAAACCAACGTCTACCATCTGCTTCAATTACCTTATTACAAGTGGATGCGATAACAATATAATCTTCTGTAATATCTACCACCATCGCACTATCCCAAGTTCTATGTAAAGTACCATCATGTTTATAACTTTGAACGTGTATCCATTTACCAATATAACTTAAATCTAACATGACTAGTCCTCACTTATCATTACGATTATACCACCATATAAGATCAAAAAAAATAAAAAGACCGATTTATTTCTAAATCAGTCTCATTTTTATTTAACAAAATTATCATTTTCGATTAATGCTTTATTAATCATTTATAATTTTTTTTATTTTTTTTACAAATCAGTTAAAGATCTAAATTATGTTATCTACCATTACTTTGTTATTTTTTATAACTACAAATATTACTTTTCTCCCGATCAAATCTTCATTATACAAAAGTTTCTTTTTAAACTTGTAACTATAATGATAGTAGTAATTAGTCCAATAGAAATTGCCACTTTCTTATATTTTAATAATAAATTTATCAATTCTTCTATCTCTCCAACTTTTTCTTCTAAAACAAAATATCTACTTTCTATTATAAAATTCATCAATAGTATTATAATCATATTGTATTTTTTTATCTGAAATTGCTAATCCATTATAATATATTACCAAATCAGTCCCACTTGTTTTATAACGGTAAACAAAAGAATTACGATTATCGTCACCACACTCTTTCGAATCAGGTTGCACTTTTAAATTAATAAATTCGATTTCAAATTCTTCACCATTAATTATTGTATTTATGTCTAAAAAATAATATTTATTTTTTCTCCTATGGGAAATATCTTCTACGACATTTATCCCATTAGCTGATATATATTCTTTTTCATCTATTGGTTTGATAGTTATTGAACAATATATGTCTGCATCTTTAATATTACAATAATTAAATTCATATATCCCTTCTTCTATAGGTGGCGTTGTAAAATGATAGTAAATAAATATTTTTCCTCCTATTAAAAGGGTAATGAAAATAGCAATCACTATACTAATAATTTTTAAATTTTTTTTCATTAATATCCTCCTAAAATTATAAAAGCTAAGTTATTCTTAACGTTACGTCACCACAATAATCTTCATGTATCATATTTATTTTAACATAATATATTTGATTTGCAGTTAACGAAATATTTTTAATTATTTAATCCAACTCCTTTCTTCCACTAAATGTGGTTTCCAAAACATTCCATAGTTATAAGGTTTAACTAAATTATAAGATACAACAAAAGAAACAATATAACATGTTAATACTAATACACAACTAGTTACAGTAATTATTAGTCTAGTCTTATTAGTTATTTCCCAAGTATTGTATATAAATAAAATATTAAATAGAATCATTATAATATAAATACCTATAGGAATAAGAGACCAGCCCTGAAAAATTGTAAGTATAGATAAATTAGGATAATGTCCAGAATCTAATAAATATATCCCTTCTCTAACAAAAACAAATAATTCGACTGCTGTTAAGATTAATAATACAAATGATAAAAAGATAACTGGTAGATGATATTTTAAATTAGATTTTATTTTGTCTCTTTTATTTAGTTCTTGATATAAATCATCAATATCTAATAAATACTCTTTACTAACTTTAAAATAATCTGCTAAAACTTTTATATTCTCTTTATTTGGAATACCTTTTCCACTTTCCCACTTTGCTATAGCAGCTCTAGAAACATGAATAATTGTACTTAATTCATATTGAGATATTTTATTCTTTTCTCTTAATTCTTTTAATTTTTCCTTAAACATTATAATCACCACTCTTCTTAATCAAATTATATGTTAATTTTATATATAGGTGGTAGTTACTTTTTGGTTACTCTCAACTCTACTCACAGTAGAGTCGGTGTTTTTCACTAAAAAGTCTATAGTTTTAGAAAAATGTGTTTTTTACTTTTTTTTAATTTCTTATCTAAAGATAATAAAAAGAAGTTATTTAATAACAACTTCTTCTACTACTTTATCTAAAACTTTAATTTATTTCTAACTTCGTGACAATGTCTACATCTAGGTTCATATGCTTCTGATGCTCCTACAATAATAATAGGATCATCATAAGAAGCTGGAATTCCATTTACTATTCTTTGAATTCTAGTAGCGTTACTTCCACATACGTTACAGATTGCAGTTAACTTAGTTACATCTTCTGCTAAGCAAAGTAATTGAGGCATAATGGAAAATGGTTCGCCTTTAAAGTCATTATCTAATCCTGCACAGATAACTCTAATTCCTCTATCTGCAAGATCTTGACACACATTAATAATACCTTCATCCATAAATTGAACTTCATCAAATGCTACTGCATAAGTATTATCGGTTATATATTCTTCAAAAGATAATTAATTTTGTTTATTAAAATTGAAATAGATAAAAACATCGACTACTTATTTATTTTTCTAAAACCACAAATATATATAAAATTGTATGATACATAATTCCGATTTATAAATGTGATATTGCACTATATGCTATTTCACTAATTGTTGGAGTAGGAAATGGAATAATATATTCATGTTCTTTTGTTGTAAAGATTAAAGACATTACTTGCCATACACAATTATCTAATAGTTCAACATAAAATACATAATTATCTGTGTCTTCTACCTGAGTTCCATCTATATACATTTTAAGAATCTCATAATTACTATAATTGTTTTTGATTATTATTTTATAATTAGCATTATCATATGAAAATTCATACGTATTACCATCTACTTTTATATCACATTCTTCTGATTTATACGTTCCAGCATATATTTGATATGGAACATATCTTTCTTCTACTCTTCTAACATGAATTTCTTTAATAGATTCATCTACTGATATAAATTTATTAGGATCAATTAATTTTTCAAATTTTGAATCTTCATAAAATCCAATAATATATGGTTGTGTACCTAATCCTGAAAAATCTCCATCTGATTCACGTTGAGAATTAACATAATTTGTAGAATAAGGATAGCCTCTATAATCTTCTCCCTTTATAAAATATTGATATTTAGCCTCACTAAACCTGTCATTATCATAAATATATACTGGTATCTTGATTTCATTTTCTAATAGTTCTCTATCATCTTTAATTTCAACGTTAGTTATATCGTTAGGTTTTCTAAATTTAACTTTTCCATCAACTACATCACGGAAGTCTATCCCCTTATAATCTTCTAATGTCATCGTTAAAGGATTCAAATTTTTAGAAGAACAAGATGTACTTCCAATTATTAATAAACCAATTATTAATTTTATTATTTTATTCTTCATCTTATTTACTCCTTTCATATATTAATAATTACGTTTCTATATCAGAAAATATCATTATTTTTATTTAAATAAATTATATACTATATTTATTAAAAATAGTTAGTTACTTTTTGGATACTCTCAACTCTACTCATAGTAGAGTCGGTGTTTTTCACTAAAAAGTCTATTGTTTTAGAAAAATGTGTTTTTTACATTTTTTAATTTTTTTATCTAAATATAATAAAAAGAAGTTATTTAATAACAACTTCTTCCATTACTATATCTACTTTATCTAGAATATTATAAGCTTTATTTTACAAAATTATCATTTTCGATTAATGCTTTATTAATCATTTTAAATACTTTATAATTTTCTTCTTTTAATTCTAAATGTTTTGTTTCATATTCATTACGCATTGGAATCACCATTGCTTCATCAGAATAAGAAAAACCAACAATTACTACTCCATCTGCAATAGAAATAACAACATCATTCATAACATCATTACATTCTAACTTATTAAGAGCCTTAATTAATCCACTTGTAAAAATCTTTTCATAACCTTTATGAGATGTATATACTTGCCATTCCTTTTTTAAAGAAGGTACATTAATTTGATTTACATCTTGCAATTTAGTAGGAGTAGCATCTCCACATCCTTTTAAATATAATAATGTTCTTCCTTCATTTACAAATGAATAATTTAATGTATAAACTTTACCAACAAATAATGCTTTTTGTTCTTTTAGTCTTCTTGGATTTCCAACCTTTAAAGATACATCACTTGCTAAGAATGGTTGATCATACATTTTACCAGTAACAATATCTCTACTATTAATAATGTTTATGTCATCTACAATATTAATTTTTTTAATTAATTCTGTATCAATATGTCTTTTATATTCAAAATTAATATCTTTAACATCTTCTTTTCCATACATATATGAGTTTGCATATAAACTATAACTATATAAATAAAGTTGAGTTCCTGCATCCATAACCTTTCTTTGGTGTCTAGTATAAATCCAAATAATAATTAAGCCTGCGATAATAATACCAAAGGATAATCCCATTAAATTTTCAACAAAAGTTCCTAAAATAACTAATCCAATTGTAATACCAAAATAAATAGTACTTGCAATTCTATTCTTTTTCATTACACTATCATGAGTTTTTAAAAATTGTTCTCTTGCTTCATTTACCTTTGTTTTTACTACTTCTAAATTTTCAACTTCTACTGGTTGACTTTGTTCTGGAATGATTAAATTTTCTTTCTTTTCCATAATTTTCCTCCCGAAAAGCTCTACCATAATATTATACAATGTTTAAGTAATAAAATAAACTTTATTTTTTTCCTTGCATAATCTTAATAAAAAGTTAATAATTTAATTGGGAGCTTAACTTATTAGGCTGAGAGGATCTTAGTATAGAGATCGACCATAACTTGATCTAGGTAATGCTAGCGTAAGGAAATCATATATTAATCATTTTTCCTTTTTGTTTCATTACTAGTCAAAAAGGATTTTTTTATTACAAAGGAGATTATTATATGAAAAAAACTTTTGGCTTTAATGTGCATGACATTGTAGAAATAGCAATGTTATCTGCACTAAGTATCGTACTTGATCAATTCTTAAAAATCAGAATAGGTGCGACAGGAGGTTCTATTAATTTAGCAATGTTACCTCTATTAATTATTTCTTTAAGACATGGACCATTTAAAGGCTTTATTGGAGGAGGAATCATCTTTGGATTCATCACTTGTCTTATTGATGGATATGGATTAATTACTTATCCTCTTGAATACTTCCTCGCATTTGGAATAGCGGGGATTTTAGGCTTTTTCAGCCACTTTATCCATAAATCAATGGAAGAAAATAACACTAAGAAAATCATTCTGTCATACGTCTTAATTTTCTTATGTATAGGTGTTATGCTATGTGTTAGATTAATGGGAGCAACAATAGATTCTATGTTACTTTGGGATTATGAATTTGTTCCGGCATTAGTCTATAATATTTCTTATATTGGACCAAGTGTAGGAATTGTATTTGTTATCTTCTGTCTTCTTCTTCCAATAATAGTAAGGATTAATAGATTTATTAAATCTTCATATCTAAAAGATTAATGTATTAAATAAATATTTCTATCATATATTTAATTAGTTATTAAGGAGATAAAATATGGATAGAAATAACTTACCACCAAATTATTATGGATCACCTTATCCTCCTACTATGGAAGCAAATAACCCTTATCCAAATATGGGAATTAATCCACCATATCCTAGTAGAGCAGAGCCACCTTCAAATACTCCACAAACCAATACAAGTTACGAGACAAATCAATATTACTTCACTAAATATTTAAACGAACATATTGGTAAAAATGTAACTGTATATTGTTCATTTACTGATTCTGCCGACTGGCATGATAAAGTATTTAAAGGTAAAGTTACTGGAGCAGGTGATGACTATTTAATCGTCGATGAAGTATCTTTAAATAAAGAAGTATTAATTCTATCAGTATACATTCATTTTGTTGAATTTGACAAATAAAGCGCCTTTCTAGGCGCTTTTCTTATTTCTTTGAAATAATGACTATTGGATCTTTTTTGATTCTTAAATGAGCGTTTCTAACTTCTACACTACTACCATCAATTAAATTAATATAATTTCCATCTTTAGTTAATACTTCAATATCTGTTTCTTTTAAAGACATATTCGCGATACATTCTATAATTTGAGTTTCATTTTGATAAATGATATGTCCAATTTCTTCTTGATGAAATTTTATATCAAAATTACCTTCTTTAAATAAAGGATGTTTTTTAACTAAAGAAAGAACTTTCATTAAATAAGGAATTCTAGAAGTAGATAATTTCTTCCAAGAGATTAAATCTATATCAAACAAACTTTCCAATTTATCATCCATTGCTTCTTGACCAGCATAAACAAAAGTAGTTCCTTTTAAAAAGAACATTAAAGCATTTAAATTGTACAATTTATCTTCATCTTTAATAGTAGTCGCGATCCTTTTAGAATCATGATTTTCTAATCCATGAATCTTAATATAGTTCTTTGGATAACGCGACTCTTGTTCTAATATTGCTTTTAACCATGTATTAAGGCCATATCCTTTTTCAATATAATCTTGAAATAAAGGATAAACATCATATTCATATTCCATATCAAAAGCTTCATACATTTCTGAATCAGTATGTGCTTCAAATCCCATATCCCTAATTCCTTTTAAAAAAGAAAGATGAATAGTTTCAGCGAGTAGAATAATATTAGGATTAATTTCTTTTAATCTTCTTCTAACTTCTTTCCAGAACTCAAGAGGTATCATAGAAGCAACATCACATCTAAATCCATCTACTCCTAATTTAACATAATATTCTAATGTAGAAATTAATTCTTCCCATAACTCTTTATTTGAATAATCTAAATCGGTTACATCCCACCAATCTCCTACTCTATTAGCAAACTCTCCATTTTTATTTTTATAAAAATATTCTGGATGTTTATTAAATAAATAAGAATCTCTAGATGTATGATTATAAACTACATCAATAATTAATTTCATCCCTCTAGAATGAGTTTCTCTAATTAATAATTTAAAATCTTCAAGAGTTCCTAAATCTTTATTAATTTCTCGATAGTTTTGAATTGAATAAGGACATCCTAAAGAACCTTTTTTATTTTTTTGACCGATAGGATGAATCGGCAATAAATAAAGAATATCAACGCCCAAATTTCTAATTCGATCTAAATCTTCTATTACACCAATGAAATTAGATTTAGAAGAGTGTTGTCTTGGAAACACTTGATAAATAACTTGGTTTCTTAAATTTAAATTTGTATCTTTTGCCATAAATCCCCCAAAATAAAAGCACACAAAAGTGTGCTTTTATAAGTCAATTACTTTGAACCTACCTTTTTAGAACCGTGTCCTTTTTCTCTTGTTTTATTACGATATGCTGCAAAAGGATCATTTTTTTTACTAGAAGCAGGTTTACTTGCTACTGGTTTAACTTCTTTTTTTACCGGAGCAACCTTTTTAGAAGCAGTAGATGCTTTTGGTTTACCTTTATATGCTTCAAAAGGATTAGCTTTTTTTGGAGCAGGCTTTTTAGCTACTGGAACTTTGCTTGCTTGTTCAGCAGCTTCTCTTTCTTTTTGAGCTTGAATTTCTTTAAATGAAGGTACTTTCTTAGCACCATACCCTTTTTTACGTTCTTGATTACGCCATTTTGCAAATGGGTCATATTTGATAGAAACTTTAACGCCATCATCTCTAACCATCATTTCGTCTTCTTTAAAGCCAGCTTCTTTAAATGATTGAACTTTCTTAGCGCCATGACCCCTATTTACTCTATCTCTATAAGCTGCAAATGGGTCAACTTTCTTAGGAGCTTCTTCAACTTTTTCTTCAACTACTGGAGCAGGAACTTCTTCCTCTTCTTTAATTGGTTCTTCAACGATATCTTCTTTAACTTCTTCAACGTATTCTTCTACGTGAACTGGTTCTTCTTCAACAACTTCTTCAACTACTGGAGCTTCTTCTTTATCTTCAGCTTTTTCTTTAACATAATCCATAACATCTTGAGGTTCTGGTTTATGTTCTTCAACTAATTCAAGATCAACATCATCTTCTTGATATTTTTCAAAGAATAAATCGTCTTCTTTATTAGCTAATTCAACTTCTTCCATATCATCTTCTTCAACGATTTCAATTACTGGTTCTTCTTCTAAGATGATATCGATATCTGCATCAGAAATATATCTAATTTCTCTTTCAACAATTGGTTCTTTAACTTCTTTAGCTTTTTCATCAGAAACACCTAAATCAACTACACCGTAACCAATTTCTTCTAAGTAAGCTTTCTTTCTAGCATCGATTTTCTTTTGATGACGAGAAGATTTTTCTTCTTTAATTTTTGCAATTTCAAGAGCATCTTCAGATAATTCTTCTTCAATAATACGTAAGAATTCATCACCTTTAGCAATTGCATCATCTTTATATTTTTTACGTAATCTGTATTCTTGTTTTTCCATCTTGTCGATGTATTTACGTTTTGCTTTCTTAGCAAGACGTTTTGCGCTACCTTTTCTAAAGATTAATGAAATTAATTTAAAGAATGCCCACCAAACAAATAGAATGACTAATGAAGCAACAGTTAAAATAACGTATTCTAACCATGCTAAATTAACAAGATATTTATTAATTAAATCAAAATATCCCCAACCAGCAGAGTTAGTAAATAAGATTTTAACATATTTGTCGATATTGAATGGTTCTAAAATCATATTACAAGCTGGTAAGATACCTTGATAATAAATTTCAAAACCATATTCATTATTAATTAATGGCTTCCACGCTCTAATGTTTCTAACATCAAAACGAGCAAAAATAAATGTTGCAATTAAAACTAGAGGAATAATTAAAGTCCATTTAACCCATCTTCCAGTTTTCTTTTTATAATTAACATATGAGAATTTCTTTTCTTCTGTTGGAGTTAACTTATATTCAGGAATAACTTTTCTTCTTTTCTTTCTTCCTGCTGATTTAATAATCGCGCCAATTGTACCAAAGATAATATAGAATACAATGATCCAAGCAAGGTTAACTAATACTAAAGTAATTAATACTTCAACCATATTAATGTTGTATCCTACTAATAAATTTACTAGGTACTTAACTTTAATTAATTCTCCTAATACGTGAAGCTTTTGATGAGCAAAAGCACCAGCTGCTACAACATAGTTCAATGGGAAAATCGAGCTTAATGTTGGAACATACTTTAGATCAATAGCATAGATTAATAGGACTAAAAATTCTAAAGCTAAAATAAAATTGACAAATATTTTCTTTTTCATAAGCCATCTTTTGCGAGTAGACTACCTCGCCTCTCCTTTTCTTAAAAAGTTTGCTTTAAACAGATTATTGTTTTTCGCAAAAAATTCTATTTGTTAATTGTTCCGTGCCAAAAAATAGGCATAGTAACAAGTCTATAGAAAAATTATATAAAAAATATATATATTTTTCAATAAGATAGACAAAATGTTTTTTGACTACTTAATTATATTCTATACATTTTTTTCTTTTTTCATTCAAAAAGGCACTACATTAGTGCCCTTATGAGATTATTTTAATACTACAGGAGTATTTCTAACTAAATTAGCTAGAGCCTTTGTATTTTTATATTGAATAGAATCTTCACCAAATTTTTCTTTAATTTTGTTTAATTTAGTATCAACACCTACAACTTTACCATCGCTACCAACACATAATTCTGCTAAATTAAGAACTAATAATGCTGGAGAGATATATGGAGTTTTAGGATCACCATGATAATAAACTTCTTTCCAATATTTATATTTTTGTTCTTTTAATATAGTGCCACCTACTTTATTGTGTTCTTCTTTTTTATTTGTGAATTCTTCACCAATATCATGTAAGTAGCCAAGTATGAACCATTCTTTGCCTAATTCTGGATCTAACAATCTTTCAGTAGCATATTTTTGCATATATCTACCAACAGCAATAGAATGTTTTAATTTATTATCTGAGATTGCATAATATGACATAATTAATGCCTCCTTTTTGCGAAAAAGTGGTATCAAAGCAAATAATGACACCACTTATTTAAACTAATAATTATTTGCTTTCAAGAATTTTCTTATATTCTTCGATTTCTTTTGAATTACCTAATACAAAGTGATCTTTTTTAACTTCTACAAATGAAGGACCTTCTTCACTATAATCATGAACTGAAGGATCATAAGCATAACGTTTTCTATTCTTTTCCATTTTTGGATCTGGAACTGGAATAGCTGCTAATAAAGATTTTGTATATGGGTGTAAAGGATTATTAAATAATTCTTCAGCTTCACCTAATTCAACAATTTGTCCTCTATACATAACTGCAATTCTGTCAGAAATATATCTAATGATTGATAAGTCATGAGCAATGAATAAATATGTTAAATTTTCTTCTCTTTGTAATTTCTTTAATAAGTTTAATACTTGTGCACGAATAGATACGTCAAGAGCAGAAATAGGTTCATCTGCTAAAATTAATTCTGGTTTAATAACTAATGCTCTAGCAATACCAATTCTTTGTCTTTGACCACCAGAGAATTCGTGAGGGTATCTAGTTAAGTGTTCTGGTAATAAACCAACTCTACCTAACATATCAGTAACCATTTTTACACGTTCTTGTTCTGTTTCAAACATATGGAAGTTATATAAACCTTCAGATACGATATAGTCAATATTTGCTCTATCGTTTAAACAAGCTGCTGGATCTTGGAAAATCATTTGAATGTTTTTCTTAACTTCCATTACTTGTTCTTTAGTTAATTTATTTCCTTTTCTATATGAAATATCCATTCCATGGAATAAGATTCTACCACTTGTTAAATGGTTAATTCTTAAAATAGCACGTGAAATAGTTGTTTTACCTGAACCAGATTCACCAACTAAACCAAAAGTTTCACCTTTATAAATTTTAAAGCTACAATGTCTTACAGCTTTAACAGTTTTACCTCTACCGATTTTAAAGTGAATAGAAGCATCCTGAACATCAACTAATACTTCTTTTCCTGTTTCATCGATAACTGGTTCATATGGATGTGAGTAATTGTATTCTTTAACCTTTTTTTCCATTGTTGATTACACCTCCATAAATACGCTCAACACGAGCACTAATTTCACCAATAACTGCTGGTCTTTCAACCTTTGGAGCTCTTGGATCTAATAACCATGTTTTTGCATAGTGAGTATCACTTACTTTAAACATTGGTGGTTCTTTTACAAAGTCGATTTCTAAAGCAAATGGGTTTCTAGGAGCAAATGCATCGCCCTTAACAACATTGAATAATGATGGTGGAGTACCTGTAATAGAATATAAAGTTTCACCTTTTTCACCTAATTGAGGTAATGAAGATAATAATGCCCATGTATATGGATGAGCAGGATCATAATAAACATCTTCAACTGTACCATATTCAACGATTTGTCCAGCATACATTACTGCTACTCTATCAGCAACTTCAGCAACAACACCTAAGTCGTGAGTAATAAAGATTACAGTAAAGCCATATTCTTTCTTTAATTCTTTAATTAAGTCTAAGATTTGAGCTTGAATTGTAACGTCTAATGCTGTTGTAGGTTCATCACAAATAAGAATATCTGGAGCACAAGCTAATGCAATAGCGATAACAACTCTTTGTCTCATACCACCTGAATATTGGAAAGGATAGTCATAGAATCTTCTTTCAGCATCAGAAATACCAACTCTCTTTAATAAGTTAATAGCTTCTTTTTTAGCTTCTTCTTTGCTTAATCCTCTATGTAATCTTACAACTTCAGTAATTTGTGAACCAATTCTTCTTAATGGATTTAAAGAAGTCATTGGATCTTGGAAAATAGTAGCAATTCTTTTACCTCTAATGTGACACCAATCATCATTTGTATGGAATTGAGTTAAATCAACACCAGCATATTCAATAGAACCACCACTAATATGTCCGTTTTCTTCTAACATACCAGTTAATGTTTTTGTGAATACTGATTTACCTGAACCAGATTCACCAACGATAGCAATTGTTTCACCTTTATAAATATCCAAAGATACTTTTCTAATTGCTGTTAAAATTCTGTTTCTAACTGAGAATTGAACTTCTAAGTCCTTAACTGAAACGATTACTTCACCTTCATTTACAGTTGCAGGGCTATTTAATTTAATATTTTTTAATGATTTTTCAGCCATAATTCTCTCCTCCCTAACGATGTTTCTTAGGATCTAATGCATCTGATAAAGCAAGACCCATTAAGAAGAATGTTAAGATGATAACTGCTAACATTCCAGCAGGAGCTAATAATTGCCATGGATATTGAGTAAATAAAGCTCTACCTTCATTTAATAAAACACCAATTGCAATTGTATCTGAAGATAGACCAACACCGAAATAAGACATTGAAACTTCACTTGAAATCATACCTGGAATTAACATTGACATTTGAGTAATGATAACTGCTAATAAGTATGGTAATAAGTTTCTAGTCATAATTCTCATTGGTGGAGTACCTAAAGTAACTGAAGCAATATTATATTCACGGTTAGTAATAATAATTGTTTGGTTACGGATAAATAATGCGATACCAATCCAGCTAGTGATAGTTAATGAAATAATCATTTTAACTTCAGTAGCCATTCTTGGGAATGCTTCTTTTAAAATAGAAGCTAATAACATATAAAGTAATAATGATGGGACGTTAGAAATTAAGTTATATATTTCAATCATAATTCTATCTAACCATCTAAAATAACCCCAAGCTAATCCAATTAATGTACCAATTAAAACAACAATTGCTGATTCAACAATACCTAATAATAATGATAAACCTAAGCCTTTCCAACACATGAAGAATAGATCTCTACCTGCTTGGTCAGTACCAAATAAATGTTCTAAAGATGGAGCTAAGTTAGCTAATTTGGAAGAATTAGCAGTAACTTCCATAGAACCTTCTGGAGCAAATAATGGAATGATGATCATACCAAGAAGTAAAATTGCTAAAGAAGTTAAACTAATAATAGCAGCTGGCTTTTTGATAAATACTCTCAATACTGCTTTCCAATATGAATAAGGTTCAGCAGCAATATGTTCAGATTCAGTTTCATCAAGATTTACTCTTTTAAATAATGAATCTTCGTCAATTTCTTCATTAACTAAGTCTGAAGCTTCTACAGAATGAAAATTGTTTTTTAATTCGTTTTCCATAAATTTCTCCTTTCCTAATTACTTGAAGTAATCTTGATACGAGGATCAAAGAATACTGTAACAATATCGCCTAATAAGAACGATAACATTGAAATAGCCGCATAAACTACTGTTAACCCTTGAATAGTAGGGATATCAAATGTTTGTAATGCGTTAGTTAATAATCTACCTGTACCTGGAATTGTCCAAATTGTTTCAATATAATATGAACCAACGAAAGCACCTAATAAAGTACCAGGAATATTTCTAACTAATGGTACACATGCATTTCTTAAAACATGAGTGTACATAATTCTATTTTCAGAAAGACCTTTTGATCTAGCGAATTTAACATAATCTGAGCTTAATTCATCAATCATAAATCTTCTAATCCAGATAATAACACCTGGAATTGATAAGAATACTACACAGAAGATTGGTGGGAATAATGACCATGGTTTTTCTGCATCATAGAAGAAACCGAAATCTAGTTCACCAAATACACCATTACTATCACCTAAAACTCTATTCATAATTAAATAGAATACTAATGCTGGAATAGCATAGTTTAAAACAATAAAAATATTACCAATTTTATCAACAATACCACCTGGTTTTTTAGCCATTGCAATACCAAAAGGAACACTGATTAAATAAGTAAAGAATACAGTGATTAAAGAAACTTTCATAGAAATTCCCATACCGCTTACTAACATGTCAGTAATGAATTCTTTTCTTTGAACACTTCTTCCTAAATAAATTAAACCAGTCCAAGTACCTGCAGCACCTTCAAGAGGTACTTTACAATATGCATCTGCCCAAGCATATTCAATTGATTTTGGAATTGGTAAGATATAATAAATTTGTTGGAACATACTATAGAATACTGATCTTTCATTTCCTTCAAAATCAACGAATCCGTATTGATATAGTGATGACCATCTATATCTTTCTCCCATTAATTCATCTTTACCACATAATGTTCTGTAATGTTTAACATCATAGAACTTAGTTTCTGGAAGCAATCTAATTAAAAGTGCAACTAAAGCAACTAATAAAATTAAAGTAAAACATGAAGATAAAACTCTCTTTACAATGTAAACAAATGTTTGATTTTTAAATGGCTTTACAATTTTTTTTACTTTTGGTTTATTCCAAAAATTGTGCCAGCCTTCTGAAATCTTAGAAGCAATTGATTTACACTTTGATAAGAAATTATTTTCTTTTTGTAAATTTTCTTCCATATTTACACATCCTTTCTTTCTTTTACATTTTATTAATTATAACTTATAATTTTTTATAAATAAATAGTTCTTTTCTTTTTTTATAAAAAAAGAAAGAGAAGAAATCGCTTTCTTCTCTTTTGTTTCATAATTTATCAACTCTTAGACTAGAAACCTAACATTTCAACCATGTCACCATCGATTGCCATAGTGTGTAAGAATGTATTAGGGTCAGCATAGTCTGGGCCCCAACCTGACCACATAGAGAAGTCATAGTTAGCAGAGATTGAACCCCAGTCTTGATCTTGATCATCAGATGTTGGGATGTTGTATTGAAGTTCGATAATACCTTTACCAGCTTCTTCTAATTCAGCGTACATAGCTTTTTCATAAGCTTGAACAGAAACTGACATTGTACCAATAATATCAATCTTAATTGGGAAGTCTTTTTCTTTTAATGTACCTGCTGCGATTAATTCAGCTTTAGCAGCTTCGAAGTAAGATTTAGCTTTAGCAGCATCGAATACTGGGTCTTTTAATGCGTTAATACCAGTTAAAGTAACACCAGTAGTACCTTGTTTTTGATTGTAAACATCATCAACGTAGTCAGCATAGTCTTTACCAGCTTCGTCTTTAACTAATTCACGGTTAGTATAACCTCTCATGATATAGTTATATGGTTCAGTTGGAGATAATCTCTTGAAGTATTCTTCAACTTCGATACCATGAACGAATGCTAATCTGAAGTTTTTGTTTAATAATGCCATTGTTGTAGCATATTTGTCATCATAAGATTTGATGTAGTCTTTGTTGTTGTATTCATATGTCATACGGTTGAAGTTGAAGTAACCAATGTATGTAGCATCACCAACAGATAAGATACCATTACATTCGTTGTGAGCAGGATTCTTTTGAGTACCTTTTCCGTCTGCACCAGCAACATATTCTTTCCAACCAGCTTCGTCTTGAGCTGAAACTGAGAATGAATCAATTTCACCAGAAGCGTACCATAATCTTGTTGTTTCTGGAGTAGCAACTGCAGAAGAATAGAATTTTTGAGTTACTTTGTCAACGTAAACGTGTTCTTTATCCCAGTAAGATTGGTTCTTTTCGTAAACGATAGTTGAACTATTTTCATGTTTTGTTACTCTGAAAGCACCACATACCCAGATCTTATCTACTGTAGCACCAAATTCTGTACCGAATTCTTTTAAACAATCTTCGTGAACTGGTAAGTATGGAGAGTATGTTAATACTGTGTTGAAATATGGACAATCTTGTACCATTGTATAAGAAATAACTTTACCATCATCAGAAGCTTTAACGCCTACTGTTGAGAAGTCAGTTGTTTCGCCTTTGTAATATGCTTCAGCACCTTTAACGAAACCAGTAACTAAGTTAGCTGTACCAGAAGCGTTAACAGCGTCTAAAACGTATTTTGCAGAGTTAACGAAGTCTTTAGCTGTTAAATCACCTTTTTCATTACCAGCGTTATCAACCCATTTTAAGCCATCACGTAATTTGAATGACCAAACTTGGTTACCATCACTATCTCTAGAAATTTTGTAAGATTCTGCTAAAGCACCAACGATAGCACCATATTTGTTATTTTCAACTAAGCCATCAACCATGTTTGTATAGTGAGCTGAGTTGTAAGTCCAAGTATTTTTTAAGTAGTTTAAGCAGTCGTTAGCGATTTCTGAAGAATAAGCCATTTTGAATTCATTTTTGATTTCGAATTCTTGTCCGCCAACTGTATATTTGTTGCCAACTAAAGCAGGGTTTTCACCAGCGTTAGCTAATGAGATCCAACCATCTTTGTCTGGAGTTGTGTCTGGAGTAGCACTCTTACCAGCTTCATAAGCAGCTGTAACAGCTTCTCTTTGAGCTTTTGTAATTGCACTATTAGTAACAACTACGTTTTTTAATTTGTCAGCTGTTAAACCATAGCTTGATCTACCAGCTTGCCATGGTACAGTTCTTGCAACTGATGCTGAGTAACCAGAAGCTGTGTACCAAGGTACGATAATACCTTCTTCATAAATTAAAGAATATTCTGCATCAGCGAATTTTTGATAACGTTCTTTAATTTTTGTTGCATCTGTGATTGATGCTGCTGCTTGATATTTTGCGTCATATGCACCTAAAACTGCTTCTTCCATTTTTTGAACAGATTCAAAACCAGCAGCTTCGTATGCAATGTATTCTCTATCAGGATTTCCACAACCGACGGCAGAAACTAATAAAGCAGCCATTAATAATACTAATTTTTTGCTTTTCATAATCTTATAATCCCCTTTCTAATTTTAAGACAAATATAATTATTGCATGTCTTTTTTTCTATAAGATAGTTAGATTATATGCGAGTGAAATAACAAATGCAAATATTTTTTTAATGTAAGCGTTTTCTAAATTAGTAAGTATAAGAAAAAGCGCTTTTTAGGGCGCTATTTCCATCTTTTATATCTATTTCTTCAAAATTTTCACCTAAATAAATTACCTTTTTAAGTGATTTACAATTTTCGAATGCATCTAAATGTATCGTTTTTAATGATTTTGGAAGAGTAATTGTTTCTAAATTTTCACAATTTCTAAAGCATCCTTCTAAAATTTCACTAATTCCTTCGGGAACAACGAAACTAGTTAAATTAAAACAATTAAAGAAAGCATTCTTTCCTAAAGACTCATTTTCTAATAAAGCTTCACCATGAATGATAATTTTATCAGCCTTACAATTATAGAAAGTAACATTATCAAACAATGGTTGATCAGTAATTTCAATTTCTTTAACATTAACATTTTCTATTTGATCAAAATTATATCCTGCACCAAATAAATAAGCGGCAACATCAGTATTAGAAGATTCATGAGTATAGTATCTTCTTTCTCCAACAAAAGGAGTAGATACTTTTTCTAATGATGAACATCCATAGAAAATCGCATGTTTAATCTTTTGAATAGATTTTGGTAATTTAACTTCTTTTAAACTTGTACAATAGTAGAAAGCATTTTCTTCTATTAAAGAAAGAGAGCTATTATCTTCAAACTCAATAGTTTTAAGATTTTCACAATTAGCAAATGCCATTCTACCAATTTCTTTAACATTCTTAGAAATCGTAACTTTTTCTAAGTTTGGACAATCAGAAATACTCAATGGTCTTACTTTATCCCAAGTTATTACAATTTCCTTAGTAGAAGCAGGAACTAAAGCTACATCATTAGTGATATTGGAAAATAAAATACTTTGATCTAAATAGAAGTTATCATTTTCTTCGTCAATAACTATTTTACTTAAAGAAGGTAAAACTCTACTATTAGCGATAACTACTTCCTTTAAATCCTTATTAATATATAATTCTTTAAGGTTAGAATAATCATAACTAGAATCAAAACAAATACCAGTAACACTAATATTATTTATTGTATTTGGAACAACATATTTTTCTTCTCGAGTATCAATTACTAATGATAGTCCTTCTTTTTCAATTGTAAGATCATATTGAGAATAATAAATCTCTTGTCCTACTCCAGAAATCAAAGAAATAATTAACGCACTAGAAGCTATTAAATTAATAACTTTTTTATTAACCTTAAAATAATGATAGAAATAGAATGGAATAAACACTAAATCCAAACTAACAAATACAAAGAATATATACGATGTTTTTAGTATTAATGAATTACAAACAACATTTAAAAATAAAAGTGTTAGCATTCTAGCGATTTCAAGACCTTTTACAAGAGGAAGTAAATATCTTTTTCTTGCTAAAACAATACCTATAGAAAGTATAATGACTACTGGTAAAAGAATAAATCTTAAAATAATACCTAATGTAGAAGAAGCAAGTTTAGTTTCAAAAACAATATTTGCCCCAAACATAGTATCGACAATGATAAATTGAATAAAGCAAATAATAGCAAACCATGCCATAATGTATAAATTACTCTTTACTATCTTTCTTGTTTCAATTTCTTCTACACTATTATCAATTTCTTGAGTAAATAATTTATTTCTATCTATACCACAAGATATACATTCATCTTGACAATTAAGATTTACACTACCGCAAGAACAATGCCAATAATCTTTAAATTGATCAGAATAACATTTTACATTTTCTTTCTTACAACCATTATATTTAACCATCTTTTGAATATATAAATATTTTTCATCCTTCATTGAAGCAATCGATTTTGGTTGAATAATATATAAATACTCATAAGAATAATTAAAATTCACTCTTATTCCATCAATAATTGCTTCTTTAATAATTGGTGTTTCTAATGAATTTGTTTTCTCTTTACACTCAACTTGAACTTCAATTACTTTATCTTTAGAGTTAACCTCTATTTGATAATCGTGTTCATTATGAACGATAAAAATAGTTGATACATCCTTATTATCTATATTAATCAATACTAATTTAAGAATATTATCAACAATATCAAAAGAATATAAATGTAATGGGTTTTCCTTAAATAATTTATTATTAAAAATCATAACATCCACCTACTTTGTCCACAAATATATGAACCAAAATAAATAAGAAATTGCTATGTTAACAGCACCTAATATCCATAAAGTTCTTTGAAACCTTTTGTATTCTTTAAAATCCTCTGTTTTTGGATCTTCAACAATTGAGTGTTGTTTTTTATAGTTTTTAGTATCTCTTCTCCAATTTCTTATTAGTGCAAATAAAAGCATAATAATAGCAAATAACGCATAAATATAGTGAAAATATAAGAAGTTACTAAGAGTTAAAGTTAATACTAAAGCTATGACAGCAGGAAACAATTCTACTACTGCGATAGTAATAATCTTTTTAACTGTTGGATTGATATAAATGTGTCTTCTCATATTACCCCTTCTTTCAAGCATATTTTATTGTAGTGAAATTAAATAATAATTGCAATTTTATTTAAACCAAAAATGCAATTTGAAATATAATTTGCATACATTCCCTTTTCAATAAAATATAATTCCGTTTCATCTTGTAGTAATTTTACTTTAATCGCATCAAAAATAATTTCTCTATTTGTTTCATTTCTTAAATTATCTAAATAGATATACTTAACTTCTTTTGCTTGTAAAATCAATTCATTAAACTTTTGTTTACTTCCTTCGTTTTTTAATACTACAGTTATAGGACTATCTAAACTTTCTTTAGTTAGATCATCAATATCAAACTTTTCACAAACTAATGCTTCTTTATCATTTTTCAATTGACGATATAATTTAATTTGATTATCATCATTTGAAAATAAAATGGATGCATTACTTAAAGCGACAACATTTTGATATATTAAATATCTTTCATTACCTTTTAAACAAGGATCAGTTTCCTCATTATTTTTTAAATAAGCACGTAACTTAGAAAGATAATAACTTTTCATTAAAGGAAATTTAGATTTTTCTACTTTTAAACAGTAAAAAACTCCTTCATCAATAAAGTATGAAGAAAAAGATATACCAGTATAAAAATAATCCTTTAAAATATCACTCATTAATATTTTTCAGCCTTTCTTGCTTCCATTTTTAAATCACGTTCTTTAATAGATTCACGTTTATCATAAAGTTTTTTACCTTTAGCAAGAGCAATTTCTAATTTTACTCTTCCCTTTTTTAAATAAACTTTAGTACAGACAATAGTAAATCCTTTTTCTTGAATCTTTTGTTTTAGTTTTCTAATTTCTTTTTTATGTAAAAGTAACTTTCTAGTTCTTAAAGGTTCATGATTAAAAATATTTCCATTAAAGAATGGAGCAATATTCATTCCAATAATATAAGCTTCATCATTTCTAATTAAAATGTATGAATCATCTAAAGAACAGCCATGAAATCTAATAGATTTAATTTCAGTTCCTACAAGTTCAATACCTGCTTCTAAGAAATCAGAAAGAAAGTATTCAAAATGTGCTTTTCGATTAGAAGTAATAACTTTAATTTCTTCTGCCATTTCTCTTTCCTCCTTTTTTAGATTTCTTATGTACTACTATTTTATTAGTTTTTTGATTATTTATCAAACTAAAAGTAATTCTCGATTCTTCAATAGATACTTTATTAACGATAACTTCAACTTCATCACCCAAAGAAAATTCTTTACCTTTTCTTACCCCGAAAGCCGACATATATGTTTCATCATAAACATAATAATCATCACTGATATCATCAAATTCTACAAACCCATCAATACCATTATCAAGTTCAACAAAGAATCCACTACTGATCATTCCATTAATAAATCCTTTATATTGATTACCTATTTTTGTTGCCATATATTTAGCGGATACTAAATCTTCAACTTCTCTTTCAATAGTAATTGCGTTTCTTTCTTTAATTGAAGAATTTTCAGCAATATAATCTATCTCCTCTTTTAAGATTTTATTATTCTCCACTTTACCTTCAACTAAATATAAATCTATCAATCGATGAACTAATAAATCAGGATATCTCCTAATAGGTGAAGTAAAGTGAGTATAAGATGGACTTGCTAAACCAAAATGACCGAGATTTTGTGAAAAATAACGAGCTTTAGCTAAAGATCTAAGCATCATCATAGACATGATCTTTTTTTGTGATTCATCTTCTACTTTTTCCATTAATTTTTGTAATTCTTTAGGGCTTACTTTTAAAGAAGAAAAATTACATCTATATCCTAAATGTTCACTCATCTTCATGAAGTTTTCCATCTTTTTAGATTTAGGTTTTTCATGAATTCGATAAATAAAACTTAATCCCATAGATTCAATTGTTTCACTAACAATTTCATTAGCAGCAATCATTAAATCTTCAATTAATTTTTCTCCATCTTGTTGTACTCTTTTTTCTACTCCAATAGGTTCACCATTACTATCACAAATAAACTTAATTTCAGTTGATTCTAAATCTAATGCTCCTCTAGCTTTTCTTTTCTTTCTTAATTTAGTAGAAACTTCATTTAATAAATAAATTAATTTATCAACTTCTTCACCAAAACGAAGTTTATTTTTCTTTTGTAAAACTTCATTAACATAAGTATAAGTTAAACGAGCTTTAGATTTAATTACGCCTTTAGTAATTCTACTAGAAAGAATATTACCATAAGGATCCATTTTAAAAATACATGAAGTAGTTAATCTATCAACATGAGGATTTAAAGAACAAATTCCATTAGATAATTCAAAAGGTAACATTGGAACTACTCTATCTGTTACATAGATTGAAGTTCCTCTATTTAATGCTTCTTTATTTAATGCACTTTCCTTTTTAACATAATGAGCAACATCGGCAATATGAACACCTATCTCATAACCTTCAGCACATCTATTAACTTCAACAGCATCATCAAAATCTTTAGCATCTTCCCCATCAATTGTTACAATTAGATGATCTCTAAAGTCTTCTCTATCTTTAATTTCTTCTTCACTAACAACACTAGGTAAAGATTCTAATTCTTTTCTTACTTCATAAGGAAATTCAATACTTGCATTATGTTTTAAAATAATATGAGTAATATCTACTCCTGGATCATTTTTATTGCCGATTAAAGAAATAACATCAACATAAGTTGTATTTTTACTTTGTTTAGCAATACTACATAAAGCAATATATCCTTCAAATAATTTAATTGGTGTAGGATTAATTACAAAAGTCATTTTACTAGGTGCAATATCTTGAACATCTAAAATAAATTGACCATATAAAGATTTAATCTCACCAACAATAGTTTTTCTAGATCTGGAAATTATTGAATATACAATATATTCGTCTCTTCTAGAATGTTTATCTTTTAATAAATAAACTACATCATTTAAAAAAGCACTATTTAAATTTTTATTATCAATATAAACATCTTCTTCGTCAGTTATTTTTGCAAAAGAAAAATTTTCTTTAATAGAAACGATAGTTCCTTTAATTAAACCTAAATCTTCAGGAATATAATATTCTTTTCTTACTTTAACAATTCTTCCTTCTTCAACTAATTCTTTTATCGCCTCTTTAGTTTCATTTTCATTAGAAAAGAATTCGAATAATAACTTATCCGATAAAGAATGTTTTCTTAATAAATTAATAATTCTTTCTTTAAGCATAACTTTCTCCTTTCCTTAGAAAATAAAAAGAGGTTCACACCTCTTTAGCAATTAACCAAAATACTTAGTTAATAAAGTGAATAAGAAGAAGATAATTCCAATGATTAATGTTGCAATTGAAATGACCTTTTCTGATCCTCTTTCCTTAGTTTTAGCAAAGATATTCATCTTGCTACCACCAGTAATTGCACCAGAAGCACCTTGAGATTTACCACCTTGAAGTAAAGTGACAATAATCATACAAATTGATACGATAATTAAAACGATTTCCATATTAAATCCTCCTATTTCTAAAGGGTCTTTTATATAATACTACATTTTTATCAAACTTCAAAATGATTTTTATTATATTTTAAGAAAAATATAAAATTAATTGGCTATTTTATATCTCTTTTACTATAATGGAGATACAGAGTAGTTAGAAAGCGTTAAGTGCCTATTTCAAGAGCGAAGATATAGGACGAACACACAGTGGCGGTTTTCTAACGCGTCCGCTGTAAAATATGCGGACCTCAAGTGGAGGTCTTTTTAAATGAAAAACACTAAACAAATCAAAAAACTCATCTTCATTTATATTATTAGTATTGTTTTCTCTTTTATTCTAGGATTCTTTATTACCGATTTAGTTAATACTAATAAAGGAGAATATGTATCCACCTTTTCTTATGTAGGAGATAAAAACATAGATTTTAATAATATTATCGATGAAGATTTTTTAAATTCAGTCAAAGAAAATCATCCAAATCTTTCTTTAGAAGATATCAATATCGAAAAGATGTTAGAAAAGGAAGATTTTAAAATAACTTATAATGAAGATAATACATATACAATCACAACTAAAATTAAATACTATGAAACAAGTTTTATTTTCTCTTCATTAAAAGTACTTTCAAGAGCAGAAACCTTTATCAAATATACGTTAATCGATTTTACTTCTAGTAAAGATTCTATTGTTTATTCAAATAATAAAATCGGAGAAATTACGAATACTTTTTCTTCTTGGATTGGAGGAGTTATCGGATTAGGAGGAGGGTTATTATTAACTACTTTAATTATTATCATTTTTCCTAAAAAAACGCTAAAAAATGAAAAAAACGAAACTATTTTTGATAACGAAAATATCTTCAAACATCCATTCTCAATCAACTATTGGATGAAGAGTTTACATGAACTTAGAACAACAAAAAGTATCGTTTCTCTAGCAATGCTATTCGCCCTTTTACTAGTAACAAAATTAATTCCTTCTTTACCATCTGGTTTTGGTGATTTAGGTATCAACTTTGGATATTTAGTTTTATCAATTATTTGTATGATCTATGGTCCAATTGTTAGTATTGGAGTAGGATTATTCTCTGACGTATTAGGATATTTTATTGGAACTAATGCTTATGCCTTTAATGCAGGTTATACAATTCAAGCAATATTAGCTTCTCTAACTTATGCTTTATGTTTATATAGAACAAGAATAACTTTTTCAAAAGTATTACTTTCTAGAATAATTATTAATCTAGTATTAAATGTTGCTTATGGTAGTTTATTAATGGTTACTATCTATATTCAAAGTGGAACTATACCTCATGAAGAATTGATGGAAGCTTATAAAATTTATGCTTTACTTTATTCTTTACCTAAGAATTTAGTATATCTTTTACCTCAATCAATTCTATTATTTATCATAATAAAAACTCTTGCTCCAACATTAGAAAGAATGGGTTTCTTACCTAAAAACTCAAGCAAGAGTATATCACTAATTTAACAATAATATTTCAATCCACTTTCTAAGGTGGATTTTTTTAATGCTTTTATTTGTTAATTTTCTGTTGCTTAAATTTTTTTGTTTCAAAAATTTTTATATATTATTAATTACATTTCTAGTTCAGAAGATATCATCATCTTTAACTAAATTAATTATACACTACTTGTATTAAAAATAGGTAGTTACTTTTTGGCTACTCTCAACTCGACTCATAGTAAAGTCGATGTTTTTCACTAAAAAGTCTATTGTTTTAGAAAAATGTACTTTTTACATTTTTTAAATTTCTTATCTAAAGATAATAAAAAGAAGTTATTTAATAACAACTTCTTCTACTATATCTACTTTAACTTAAACTTTATTTTATTTCTAACTTCATGACAATGTCTACATCTAGGTTCATATGCTTCTGATGCTCCTACAATAATAATAGGATCATCATAAGAAGCTGGAATTCCATTTACTATTCTTTGAGTTCTAGTAGCGTTACTTCCACATACATTACAGATTGCAGTTAACTTAGTTACATCTTCTGCTAAGCAAAGTAACTGAGGCATAATAGAAAATGGTTCCCCTTTAAAGTTATTATCTAATCCTGCGCAGATAACTCTAATTCCTCTATCTGCAAGATCTTGACACACATTAATGATACCTTCATCCATAAATTGAACTTCATCAAATGCTACTGCATAAGTATCATCTGTTATATATTTATAAACATCCTTAGAAGAAGATAAATTATAACATTTTGTTTTTCTCTTATTATGAGAAACAACTTCATCTTCAGAATATCGATTATCAATTAAAGGTTTAAAAACGATAACCTTCTTTTTAGCATATTCTATTCTTTTAATTCTTCTAATTAATTCTTCAGACTTACCTGCGAACATCGGTCCACAGATTACTTCAATCCATCCTAATTTACTATTAAATTCCATAATATTATACCTCTTTAATTCACTAATATAATGATAACAAATAATCCTTTTCTCTTCAATTAGAAAAGAAAAAAAGACTCCTATAAAATAGGAGTCTAATTAATTAGAATTGTGTGAAATCAAATACTTGTTGTTCTGATTCTTCATCTTTTTCTACTGGAGCAACTACTTCTTCTTCCTCTTCAAGTAAGTCTAAATCGTCGATTTCTTCTTCCTCTTCTATTAAACCAGTACCTGCAGGAATTAATTTACCAACCATTACATTTTCTTTTAGACCATGTAATGTATCAATCTTACCTTTAATTGCTGCATCAGTTAAGACTCTTGTAGTTTCTTGGAATGATGCTGCAGAAAGGAATGATTCAGTATCTAAAGCAGCTTTTGTAATACCTAAGATAATTGGAGCACCATATGCTGGACGTTTGCCATTTAATAATGCTTCTTGGTTTTTGCTAGTAAACTTAATTACATCTACTTTTGTACCTGGTAATAAATCTGTATCACCAGCATCAATAACCATCATCTTACGTAACATTTGTCTAACGATAACTTCAATATGTTTATCAGAAACGTCAATCGCGTTACCTTTATAAACTTTTTGAACTTCTTTAACAATGTATTTTTGAACTTCAGTTACATCAGAAACACGTAATAATTCTTTTGGATTTTTAGCACCTTCTGTAATCTTTTGTCCATTGACGACTGTATCGCCTTCTTTAACTCTTAATCTAACACCGAAGTTAGTTAAATAAGTTTTTTCTTCTAAGTCGTTTTTAACAACAACTGTATATCTACCACCTTCTGAGTGGATAGAAGTAACTGTACCAGAAATTTCAGAAATTAAAGCTTCACCTTTTGGAGTACGAGCTTCGAATAATTCAGCAACTCTAGGTAAACCTTGAGTAATATCGCCTCCGGCAACACCACCAGTATGGAAAGTTCTCATTGTTAATTGAGTACCTGGTTCACCGATCGATTGAGCAGCCATAACACCAACTGAATCACCTAATTCAACTTCTTTACCTGTTGCTAAACAGATACCGTAACAATGTCTACATACACCATCTTTAGTTTCACAACCAAATAATGATCTAATTTCAACACGTGTAATGCCTGCATTAATAATATTTTTAGCGTCTACTTCACTCATTAATGTATTAGCAGGAACGATAACTTCATTAGTTTCTGGATGAATAACATCTCTAACTGTATAACGACCAATTAATCTTTCTTCTAAAGAAACGATTGTTGTATCTTTTTGAGTATCGCGAATTTCTTCAACAACGAAACCATGATCTGTTCCACAGTCTTCTTCTCTTACGATAACATCGTGAGAAACGTCAACTAATCTTCTAGTTAAGTAACCAGAGTCAGCTGTTTTTAAAGCAGTATCTGCACCACCCTTACGAGCACCGTGAGTAGCAATGAAGAATTCAGAAACTGAAAGACCTTCACGGAAACATGTCTTAATTGGTAATTCGATAGTTTCACCACTAGTATTAGCCATCAAACCACGAAGACCACATAATTGAACGAAGTTAGAAGTATTACCACGAGCACCAGATTTTGACATCATGAAGATTGGGTTAGTCTTATCTTCGTCGATTAATTTCTTTAATGAACCTTCAATTTGAGATTTAACATCTGTCCAAATATCAATAATTTGTTTATGTCTTTCTTCATTAGATAAGAAACCATAATCATATAAGTCTTGAACTTGTGCAACTTCTTTATCACCTTCAGCAATAATATCTTGTTTACCAGGAATAACGTTAATATCTGCAATAGATACTGTAATACCTGCTACTGTTGAATAAGCGAAACCTTGATCCTTTAAATCATCTAATACTTGAGAAGTAATCTTTGATTGATAACGTCTAAAGATTTCATCAACAATTTTACCGATATCTTTCTTAATGAAAGGATTTCTACATGGTTGAGAAGCAATAAATTCTTTAATGTTAGTTCCTTTTGGAACGAAGAATTTAATTTGGTTAGTTGTTAAGTTTGCCTTATTAACTTCATTTAAATATGGGAAGTCTTTTGGGAAGATTTGGTTAAAGATAACTTTACCAACAGTAGTAATCAAATATGAATCATTCATTTCTTCTGTTAAGTTTTCTTTACCAATAACAGAACCTTTAATAGCGATTCTATTGTGTAAGTGGATTTGTTTTGTTTGATATGCTAACATTACTTCATCAACATTTTTAAAGACTTTAGCTTCACTTTCAGCATATTTTTCATATAATTCAGCTTCAGAAATATCTCCTCTTGCTCTACATTTTTCAGCATGAGCTAAGAAGTCTTCTTTACTCTTTTCAATTGTTAAGTAATAGTTTCCTAAGATCATATCTTGAGAAGGAGTACAGATAGGTTTACCATCTTTAGGACCTAAGATATTGTGAGAAGCAAGCATTAAGTCATAAGCTTCTTCTTGAGCTGCTTTAGATAAAGGTACGTGAACAGCCATTTGGTCACCATCGAAGTCAGCGTTGAAACCAGCACAAACTAATGGATGTAAACGGATTGCTCTACCATTAACTAAAACTGGTTGGAAAGCTTGGATACCTAAACGGTGAAGAGTAGGAGCACGGTTTAATAAAACTGGGTGTTCTTTAACAACTCTTTCAACGATATCCCAAACTCTTTCGTCGTAATGATCAATCATCTTATTTGCTTGTTTATGAGAAGTAGCAATACCTTCTTTAATCATAATAGCAGCAATAAATGGTCTAAATAATTGAACTGCCATTTCTCTTGGAATACCACATTGATACATTTTTAAGAATGGACCAACTGCGATAACTGAACGTCCTGAATAGTCAACACGTTTACCTAATAAGTTTTGTCTGAAACGACCTTGTTTACCTTTTAAAATCGAAGATAATGATTTTAATGGTCTACCACCTGGGCCAGTAACAGGTTTTGTACGTCTACCGTTATCAATTAATGCATCAACAGCTTCTTGAAGCATACGTTTTTCATTCATTAAGATAACATCTGGAGCGTTCATGTCAATTTCTCTTTTTAAACGAGAGTTACGTGTAATAACACGTCTATATAAATCGTTTAAGTCAGAAGTAGCAAATCTACCACCATCTAATTGAAGCATAGGTCTTAAATCAGGTGGGATTACTGGTAGTGCATCTAAGATCATCCATTCAGGACGGTTATTAGAGTTTCTGAATGCTTCAATACATTCTAATCTCTTATAAGCTTTTTGTCTTTTTTGTCCTGAAGAATTCTTAATTTCTTCAACAACTTTCTTGTATTCTTCATCTAAATCAACTTCTGATAATAAGCGTTTAATTGCTTCTGCACCAGAACCAAATTCTGCGCCTGTGAATTTAGAAATGAAATTTGCAGTTGAAGTAAAGTTGAATGTTTCTTGAGTATTTTCCATTCTAGCGATTAATTCATCTGCTCTTTGATAATCAAATGATTCAGGATCTAATGATGCTTGAATTTCTTTAATAACTGAAACGAATTCAACACGTGCAGTTCTTTCATCAAGAACTTCACCTTTCTTTAAAATTTCAGAAGCACCTGCATTTAAACAGATACGTGAAACGAAGTAGATAACTTCTTCTAATTGCTTTGGTAAAATATCTAAGATTAATCCCATTCTTGAAGGGATACCTTTTAAATACCAAATGTGAGCACATGGTGAACATAATTCAATATGACCCATTCTTTCTCTACGAACAGCTTTAGTTGTTACTTCAACTTTACACTTTTCACAAACGATACCTTGGAATCTAATTTTCTTATATTTACCACAGTGACATTCATAATCTTTAGCAGGGCCAAAGATTCTTTCACAGAATAAACCATCCATTTCTGGTTTTTGTGAACGATAGTTAATAGTTTCAGGCTTTTTAACTTCGCCACGAGACCATTGTCTGATCTTATCTGGAGAAGCAAGACCAACTTGAATTGCAGTTAAATTTTTAACATCTAACATATCTTTTCCCTCCTCCTATAACTCATCATCAGTAGCAACTCTGATATCAGAAGTAATTTCTCTTACTTCACTAGAAATTTTCTTAGTTTCTTTTTCGTTATCTTTAGATAATGAAGAAGTATCAATTTCTTCTCTATTTTCATCTAATAACTTAACATCGATTGCTAATGATTGTAATTCTTTTACTAATACACGGAATGCTTCAGGCATACCTGGTTTTGGAATATTTTGTCCTTTAATGATTGCTTCATAAGCTTTAGCTCTACCAACCATATCATCAGATTTTAATGTAATAATTTCTTGTAAGATATGAGCAGCACCATAAGCTTCAAGAGCCCAAACTTCCATTTCACCGAATCTTTGACCACCATTTTGTGCTTTACCACCTAAAGGTTGTTGAGTTACAAGTGAGTATGGTCCAGTTGAACGAGCATGTAATTTATCGTCAACCATGTGGACTAATTTAATCATATACATGACACCAACTGAAATTCTTTCATCGAATCTTTCACCAGTTCTACCATCATATAAAACAGTTTTACCATCTGGAGACATACCTGCTTTATCCATTAAATCAAATAATTCTTCATTGGAAATACCATCAAATACTGGAGTAGCGATATGTAAGCCTAATTTCTTACAAGCCATACCTAAATGGATTTCTAAGATTTGACCGATGTTCATACGAGAAGGAACACCTAATGGATTTAACATAATATCAACTGGTGTACCATCTGGTAAGTATGGCATATCTTCTTCTGGTAAGATTCTTGAAATAACACCTTTGTTACCATGTCTACCAGACATCTTATCACCTTCAGAGATTTTTCTCTTTTGAGCGATATATACTTTTACAACTTCGTTTACACCTGCTGGAAGTTCTGCACCATCTTCACGTTTAAATCTCTTAACATCAAGAACGATACCAGCACCACCATGAGGTACTTTTAATGAATTATCTTTGACATCTTTAGTCTTTTCAGCAAAGATTGCCATTAATAATTTTTCTTCTGGAGTAGGTTCTGCTACACCTTTAGGTGTAACTTTACCAACTAAGTAGTCGTCTTCTTTAACTTCAGCACCTGGGATAATGATACCAAATTCGTCTAAGTTAGCTTTTGATTCTTCTGAAACGTTTGGAATATCACGAGTGATTTCTTCATCACCAAGTTTAGTTGAACGACATTCAATCGAATATTCTTCAATATGAATTGAAGTATAAACATCATCTTTAACTAATCTTTCTGACATGATAACAGCATCTTCATAGTTATAACCATTCCAAGTCATGAATGCGATAGTAACGTTTTGACCTAATGCTAAATCACCATTATCCATTGCTGGACCATCAGCGATAATTTGTCCTTTAGTTACCTTATCACCAACATGAACGATTGGAGTTTGGTTGATACAAGTACCAGAGTTTGATCTAGCGAATTTTTGTAAAATATAATTTACTTCATCACCAGTTTCATCATCTTTAACTACGATATGTTTTGCATCCATCTTAACAACTTCACCATCAACACTAGAAACAACTGCTGAACCTGAGTCATGAGCAATATTGTGTTCTAAACCTGTACCAACAAATGGTGAATGAGGTTTTAATAAAGGTAAAGCTTGACGTTGCATGTTCGCACCCATCAATGCACGGTGGTTATCGTCATTTTCTAAGAATGGAATACATGCAGAAGCGATAGATAAAATTTGTTTTGGAGAAACGTCAACATAATCAATTAATTCTTTATCAACAATAACGTTTTCGCCATTGTATCTAGCAATTACTAATTGATCTAAGAATTCACCACCAACGATTCTGTTAGAAGCGTGAGCAATATAGTGATTTCTTTCTTTATCTGCTGATAAATATTCAGTTTCTTCTAAAACTCTTAATGTAGCTTTATCAACTTTTCTATATGGAGTTTCAATAAAGCCATATTCATTAATCTTAGCATAGCATGCTAAGTTATTAATTAAACCGATATTTTGACCTTCTGGAGTTTCAATTGGACAGATTCTACCATAGTGAGAAGTATGAACATCACGAACTTCAGTAGATGCTCTATCTCTAGTTAAACCACCAGGACCTAATGCTGATAATCTTCTCTTATTAGCAAGTTCAGCAAGAGGGTTAGTTTGGTCCATAAATTGTGATAATTGAGATGATGCAAAGAATTCCTTAATTGCAGCAGTTAATGGACGGATGTTAGTTAAGTTTTGAGGAGTAACAACACCATCAGTAGCTAAAGACATTTTTTCTTTAACTGTTCTTTCCATTCTTGATAAACCAATTCTAAATTGATTTTGAATTAATTCACCAACACAACGAATTCTTCTATTACCTAAATGGTCAATATCATCTGTATCACCGAAACCTTCAATAATATTTAAGAAGTATGAGAAACAAGCTAACATATCAGAAATAGTTACATATGGAACATCGATATTTAAATCTGTACCAATAATGTTAATAGTTCTGTCTTGTTTTTCATCAACGTAAACTTTAACTTTGTTAACTACGTTATGATCATCTAATAATTCATTGTAAGGTAATTCGATAGCATGAGCACCTTTTTCAAAGAAGTTTTCTTCTTGTAATTTTTCAACCATTGGTCTAGTCATTTCAGTGCCAGCATCATAAACAACTTCACCATCAACAGAAATTAATGGTTCAGCTAAAATTCTACCAACTAAACGGTTATATACGCCTAATTTTTTAGCGTATTTAAATCTACCTGCACGACCTAAATCATAATGTTTGTGATCGAAGAATTTAGAGCGGAAGAAACTAGCAGCACTATCATTTGGTGCTGGTTCTCCAGGTCTTAACTTAGCATAAATTTCAAGTAAAGCAGAAGAAGCTTTTAATTCAAAATTTAAACCTGCATGAGATTCTTTTTCTTTTTCGATTGTATTTAAAAATTGTGGAGTATCTCCGAACAATTCAATCATCAAATTATAGTCTAGGATACCTAATGCTCTTAAAAGGATTGTAGCAGGCATTTTTCTAGTTCTATCAATTCTTACTGAAATGATATCTTTTGTATCAGCTTCAAATTGTAGCCATGTACCTCTAGTTGGAATTAAATCTCCACTATAAAGGTATTTACCTGATTTATCTCTTTCTTTCTTCATGTAGGCGCCTGGTGAACGAACTAATTGAGAAACGATTGCTCTTTCAGCACCATTAATAATAAATGTTCCTGAATCTGTCATTAATGGGAAATCACCCATGAAGACTTCGTTTTCCTTAATTTCGCCAGTAGCTCTATTGATTAATCTCAAAGTAACTTTTAAAGGTGCACTATAAGTTAAGTCACGAGTTTTACATTCTAAATGATCGTATTTAGGTTTGTCTAATCTACAACCAACGTATTCGATAATTAATTTATCGTTACGATCAGCGATAGGATATACATCTCTAAAAACTTCATCGATGCCTTCTTCTAAAAGCCAAGCGAAAGATTTTGTTTGGATTTCAACTAAATTTGGTAAAGGTAATGTACCAGAAATTTTTGAGAAATCAATTCGTCCATTATGAAGGTACTTATATTCTTTTTCTAAATTTTTGCTCATTTGCAAATCTCCCTTCTATACATTAGTATTTTGTTCATCATTTATTGCTTGATAGATATAATAGCCTTTATCTCGTTTTAATAATGTACAATTTCCAAAGACACTATTAACGAATCTTTGAGCAGATTCTGCTCCATGGCTCTTCCTAATCACAAAAAATAATGACCCATTTTTATTTAATAACCCTTTAGCATCTTCAAACATTTTGTAGATAACTTTTTTCCCTGCTCTAATTGGTGGATTTATAAATATGTTATCAAAAGTGCCTTCAACATTTTGATAGACATCACTTTCAATAACCTCCACATTAGTTAGGTTCAATGCTTGCACATTTTCTCTTGCGAGCGCGCACGCACGGGTATTAATATCTATTAAAATAAAGTGACCCCCTGGGTTAAAATAGGCCAAACTCCCCCCTATAGGGCCGTAGCCACATCCAACGTCAAGGTTTCTTCCTTGCATATTCTGTTTAATCAATACCTTCATCAAAGCCAAAGAACCTTCATCAAGATAAGAGTTACAAAATACACCTATGTCAGTTTTAAATGTAAATTTTTTGTTGTTAAATTCAAAAGAAATTAACTTAGGATTTGATTGTAAATTCGAATTATTTGTAAAATAATGATCCATTTCATCAACCCCTTAAAAGTGAGAAAAACCCACCCCAAAAATGGGGCAGGTTAATTTTTTAGTGAAGTTTAAACTATTTAATTTCAACTTCAGCACCAGCTGCAACAAGAGCTTTTTTGTGTTCTTCTGCTTCAACTGGAGAAATGTTTTCTTTAATGTTAGATGGGCAAGCGTCAACTAATTTCTTAGCGTCGATTAAGCCTAAACCTGTAATAGCTTGAACAGCTTTAATTACTGGAACTTTTGAAGCACCGAATGATTTTAATACTAATGTAACTTCAGTTGGTCCTTTTGGTCCTTCTTCTTCAGCTGGAGCTGCTGCTGCTGCTACTGGAGCTGCTGCTGTAACACCGAATTCTTCTTCAATTGCTTTTACTAATGCGTTTAATTCTAAGATTGTCATTTCTTTTAAAGAAGCGATGATTTCTTCATTTGTTAATTTTGCCATAATAAATTTCCTCCTAATGTTCTATTATTCTTTTTCTGCAACAGCCTTAACTGCACATGCGAAGCTTCTGACTGGTGCTTGTAATACAGAGAGTAACATTGATAACATACCCTCTTTGTTTGGTAATTTTGATAATGCAATTACATCATCTTTACCGACGACTTTGCCTTCAACGATTGCTGCTTTAATAACAAGGTTTTCATGTTTTTTAGCAAACTTTGTAGCAATTTTTGCTGCACTAATTGAATCAACTGAACTGATTAATGCGTTAGGGCCTTCTAAATATTGTTTCATATCTCCGAAACCGCAAGCTTCAGCAGCTCTGTCAACTAATGTGTTTTTGTAAACACACATTTTAGCGTTTTCTTTTAAAAGAGCTCTTTTTAATTCAGAAATTTCTGCTACGTTTAATCCACGGTATTCAGCTACAACAACTGATCCAGAATCTTTTAATAACGAACTAACTTCTTCAACAATAGCCTTCTTTTGTTCTAAAACGTTTTGATTCATTGAGAGCACCTCCTTCTTTTAAATTTTTTTTAAGAATTTGTTTTATAGGCGTCAATATACAGAGTTTTCCTATTTCGTATTTATAATAGTTACCTCGGCAACCTTATTAAGTCCCTTGACCGTTGCTGTCTATGGTATATTGGAGCTTTCTAATTTTTTTACAATTAACGTCCGTTGAAAGTGACTTTAATTGAAGGACCCATTGTTGTACTGATTACACAGTTTTTAACATATTGTCCTTTAACAGATGATGGTTTTACTCTTAACATTGTATCGATTACTGCTTTTAAGTTTTCAGCAATGATTGTTGGTTCGAATGAAACACGTGCGATTGAAACATGGATGTTACCATTTTTATCTGTACGGTATTCAACTTTACCAGCTTTAATTTCTTTAATTGCTTGAGCAATGTTAACAGAAACTGTACCTGTTTTTGGGTTTGGCATTAATCCTTTAGGACCTAAGATACGACCCATTTTACCTAATTCAGCCATCATATCTGGAGTTGCAACGATGACATCAAATCCAAACCAGTTTTCTTTTTGGATTTTTTCAAGCATATCTTTGTCACCGACAAAGTCTGCTCCTGCTTCCTTAGCTGCTTCATGATTTCTTGTAATAGCTAAGATTTTCTTTGTTTTACCATTTGAATGTGGTAGAGCGATTGTGCCTCTTAATTGTTGATCAGCATATTTTGGATCAATATTTAAGCGGAATGAAACGTCAACTGTTGCATCAAATTTAACTGTTGAAGTTTCTTTGACTAATGCGCATGCTTCTTCAATTGTGTAAAGTTTGTTTGAATCAACTTTACTAGCAACTGCTACATACTTTTTACCTTTCTTCATTTCTTAATCCTCCTTGTGGTACTAGCGGGAAGTCCCTTCCACTAATTAGTCTTTGATTGCGATGCCCATATTACGAGCAGAACCTGCAACGATTTTTTCTGCAGCTTCAACATCATAACAGTTTAAATCTGGCATTTTGTATTCAGCAATCTTTCTTAATTGTGCTTTAGTAATTGTACCTGCAATTGTAGTTTTTGAATTACTAGAGCCTTTTTTGATGCCTGCTTCTTTTAATAATAATTCAGCAACAGGGCTTGTTTTAATGACATAATCAAATGATTTGTCTTCATATGCAGTGATGATTACTGGAACTGTTTGACCTTGTCTATCAGCTGTTTTAGCGTTGAAGTCAGTACAGAACTTAGGCATCATAATACCTGCAGATGCTAATTTTGGTCCAGGTTTAGCTTGTCCACCTGGGATTTCAAGTTTTACAACTTTTGCGATTTTCTTACTCACGTGACACACCTCCTATATAGTTTTTTGTCCGTGCTGTGGTTAACGGATTTGATTAACTTATTACTAGTAATAAACCCTTCCACTGCGCAATTTTGAATGGTTCAATTCTACTCCAATGAATAAAACCATGCTGGATTAGTATATACTAATATAGACAACCTTGCAAGAACTTTTTTAATTTTTTTAAAAATTTCTAGATTATTTATAATAATCTGGCATGAAAGATCGAAAATATGAAGATAAAAGACACTTTTTTAAAAATTAAACAATCAAAACTTTACAATTCTATAAAGACGCTTTTCACATTAGGAGGTAATTCAAAATTTGCGCCTTCTTCTTTAACTTTTTTTATAATGATTTCACTTGTTCCAGTAATCACATTGATAGTATATTTACTATCATTACTCGGATATCAAATAGAAGACATATTAAAATATATTCAAGAGAATTTAGATTTACAAGAACAATCTATGAACATTTTAGAACATTATTTTTTAAACATTCCTAGCATAAGTAAAATACTATTTGGAATCGGTATTTTTGTTATGATTTACATCTCTAGTAAAGGAATCACTTTTTTCATGTATGCATATGCAAAAATAAATGATGAAGAAATGAAATTTAAAAAGTTTTTTCTTCAAAGATTATGGGGAGTAATAACAAGTTTAATTTTAGAAGCATTTTTATCATTTTTAATTATATTTTTGGTGCTTTTTGATAATATTTTATTTATCGAAAATCAAAGCCTAAAATCTTTAATTTTCTCTTTTATTTTACTCGTTATTTTATTCGTATTTTTTGTGTTTTTATATTCTATTTCTTCAAACAAAAAAACACGTTTTAAAGATGTGTATTTAGGCGCTTTAATTTCTTCATTATCAATAAGTGTTGGAATGAGTGTATATATTTATTATTTAGATAATTATTCTAACGCTATAAACTACTATGGATCATTAACAAATTTTATTCTTTTACTACTAATTATTTATTACTCATCTTACATTGCTTTATTAGGAGTACAAATAAATAAATTAAAAAGGAACCTTCGGGAAGAAGATTCCTTTAATAAATTATAATTTTTCAATTTCTGAGAATTTTACAGTAATTGGTGTTGGTCTACCGAATAAAATAGTAGAAATTGTAACTTCACCAATTGAAGAATCAATAGATTCAATTTCGCCTTCAATACCTTCAAATGATCCAGCAAGAATTCTAACCATATCACCAACTTCGTAGTTAGAGTACATTTCTTCATCAACCATACCCATTCTCTTTAATACTGGTTCAATTTGTTCTCTAGTTACTGGGAAAGGTTTAGCATGACCACCTGAAGAACCAACGAAACCTGTAACCCCTGGAGTATTACGAACAATAAACCAAGCTTCATCTGTCATAATCATTTCAACGAAGATATATCCTGGGTAAATATTTTTCATTTTTGTTTTACCAGTTGGTTGACCATCTCTCATAACTGGAACTTCATGTTCAGCGACTAAAACTCTAAAGATATAATCAGTTAATCCTTGAGTTTCAATACGTTTTTCAAGATTATCTTTAACTTTATTTTCATGACCGTTGTATGTAGAAACTACATACCATTGTTTTTCAATTTGATATTCCATAACTACCTCCTAGAAAAATAGATTACCTAATAATCTAATTGCTGCATGAACATGTTCTGAAGTTTCAGAACTTGGTGCTCCATTTTGATTTTCTAATAATTTTAATAATTCGCCGACTAGAGCATCACTTAACGATAAAGCTAAAGCTGCGACAACAACTACGCCTAAAACAATTGCTACTGAACTTAATAAATCTTTTCTTGATGGCCATCTAACCATTTTAGCTTGTTCTACTACGCCTTTAAAATATCTTTTAATTTTACTCATATATACCTCCTATTTGGACTCTTTATGCAATGTGTTTTCATTACATTTTGGACAATACTTTTTTAATTCTAATCGTTTAGAAACTGCATCTTTTTTCTTAGTAGTTTGATAGTTTCTAGATAAGCATTTTGAGCATATTAAAATTACTTTTTCTCTCATCTAATCACCTTCCTAATTTTTAAAGTTTGCGATAGCATAATAACACAAGTATTTTTTTTGTACAATAATTATTTTTAAATATTTTTATTTAACAATCCATTTTTTTAGTTTTGTTCTAATTTTTTGAAGATAGTTGCACACCGATTTTGGTTTTATGCCTAGTTTCTCTGCTATTTCTTTATATGAATTACCTTCTAAATAAAATTTTAAAATTTTATAATCTTTTTCACCAATCGACTTCACTTTTTCTAAAACAAGACTCAAATCAATTTGATTTTCTCCACTTTCTTTTAATGAAAATCTTTCTTGAACATAATGGTCGCTTAAAGAAATATTTCTTTCAATCATTTTATCTTCAACCATTCCTTCTATTTGACGATATAATGAGATTACCGATCGATACGCTACAGCTGAATAATATGTATTAAAACTTTTTTCTCCAAAACGATAGTTTTGAAGAGCAGTAATAACACAATTTTTGACAAATATTTTCATGTCTTCTTTATCATATCCATTAGCCTCAAAAATATTCTCATATTGCTTATAAAAAGGTCCCACTTTTTTCTCATAGATAGAAAAAAGGGAGCCTAACGCCCCCTTATTACCTAATCTATAATTGTAAATCAATTCTTCTTCTAACATTTATTTCACCGGATTTCTTGAATTATAAATCTGTGCTAGGAACAATGCGCATGCTACTGAAGCATTAAGCGAATTAACGTGTCCTACCATAGGTATCTTAACAATAAAATCAGAATTTTTCAATAGTAATTGAGATACTCCAAAACCTTCTGAACCAACAATTAAAACAGTTTTCATGTTATAGTCAATTTCTCTATAGTCTTGTTTAGCTTCTCCATCACTAGCAACAACCCAATAGCCTGCTTCTTTTAATTCTTTAATCGCTTGGTTTAAATTAGTGACCATCGCAACATCTACATATTCAATAGCACCTGTTGAAACTTTAGCAACTGTAGCGTTTAATCTAACTTGTCTGTTTGCTCCAATAATTACTCCATCAGCACCAAAAGCATCAACACTTCTTAATATTGCTCCTAAATTATGCGGATCTTCTAACCCATCTAATAAAACTATTAATGGATTTTCTTTGTTTTCAAGTTTACTAATTAATTGTTTTAAAGTTAAATACTTATATTCATCACATAATGCAACTACACCTTGATGGTTGACATTACCAACTAAAGCGTTAATTTCTTGAGAAGATTTTTTTATTACTTTAACTCTATTTTGTTTAATTAATTTATTTATTCTTTCATCTTGAAAAGAAGAAACCATATATATTTCTTTTATTGAATCATTATGTGACAATGCATTTGCTACTGTGTTTTTTCCAAATATGTAGTTTCCCACTAAAATCCCCTGCCTTTTTTATAATAATTTCTTTTCAATTAATACTTTTCTATATTCATCTGCTTTAACAAAATCTTTTTCTTTTCTTGCCAAATTATAGTTATTTAATAATTCAATTTCTTCACTAGTTAAGATATGAACATCAAATTGTAAACCTAAAACTTCTAACATCTTTTTAAGTGTGAAGAATTTTACTTTTAATACTTCTACATCAAGAGGATTACTTCTTAAAGCAATATTAGCTTCTTTAACAATTCTATATACTTCAGTTAATGCATTAGGAGTATTTAAATCATCACATAATGCATTTAAGAAATTTTCGGTATCTAAAGTTCCATCAAATTCTAAAACAGAACAATTATTTAACTGTAATTGAATTGACATTTTATTAAACGCTTGTTCAATTTTATCTAATTCCTTTTTAGCAGCAAGCGCTAATTCATCACTAAAGTTTACTGGTGTACGGTAATAAGAATTCACTAAAATAAATCTAACAATGTTTCCTCCATAATGAGAAATCATTTCTTTTGCTTGTTTTACATTTCCTAATGATTTACTCATTTTGACATTATCAATATTAATAAAACCATTATGCATCCAATAATTTGCAATCTTATTTCCATGTAAAGCAACTTGTTGAGCAATTTCATTTTCATGATGTGGGAATTTTAAATCAAAGCCACCTCCATGAATATCAATCATATGTTCTTCGACTAAAGAGTTAATCATAACAACACATTCACTATGCCATCCAGGTCTTCCATCTGACCAAGGAGAAGAGAATTGAATTCCCTTTTCTGTTTTTTTCCAAAGAGTAAAATCTAGTGGTGATTCTTTTTTCGAATTTTCATCAATTCTTGCACCTACCACTAAATCATCTTTCTTCATTTTTGATAAACATCCATAATCTTCTATTTTACTAACTCTAAAATAGACATCACCTTCTACTTCATAAGCAAAACCTTTTTCAATTAAATCCTCGATAAACTTAATAATTAAAGGCATTGTTTCAGTAACTCTAGGTTGATAATCTGGTTTCATAGAATGAACATTAAGCATATCTTCTTCAAATGCTTTAATATATTTTTCTGCTACTTCTTTTTCACTTATTCCTTCTAGTTCTGCTTGTTTAATGATTTTATCATCAATATCAGTATAGTTAGAAATAAATGTTACTTTATATCCAAGTTCAATAAATAATCTTCTAAGAACATCAAAAACAACTACTGGTCTCATATTGCCAAAGTGAACATAATTATATACAGTAGGTCCACAAACATAACAAGTAACTTCATTTTCTTTAATTGGTTTAAATTTTTCAATTTGATTAGATATACTATTATATAATTTTACTTCCATAGTTTTCCTCCTTTAATGCTCTTAAGCACAAAAATTATATCATAAAACAAAATAAATACTATTTATTTTTAATAATTTCTAAAATCTCAATAATATCATCGACTATATAATTTGGATTATATTGTTTTAACATTTCTCTTGGTCTATATCCATAACTTACCGCAACATTATCTAAATTAACATTATTAGATACTATCATATCAACGTCTGAATCTCCAACATATAAAATTTCTTTTTTATTAAGCTTTAAATCTTCAATCATTTTATTTAAACAATATGGATCTGGTTTTTTAGGAACATCTTTTCTTTGACCAACCACAAAATCAAAATGATAATTAGGAAATATAGATGCTAATATTTCTTTGACATTTTCTTCTGTTTTATTAGATAAAACACAAACTTTTATACCTTCTTCTTTTAACGAAAAAAGTAGCTCTTTTACATGAGGATAAGGAACAGTATTTTCTAATTGTTTAATTCTATATAATCTAGTAAAATCTTCAAATACTTTTCTATTTTCTTCTTCAGTAGGATTAAATTTTTCAATAGACATCTCACAAAGTCTTTTAGTTCCATTTCCAATTAGCCATTTAGCCTCTTCATAAGTATAAGAAACATTATATCCATTAATCCTTAGTGATTCATTAACACTATTTTTCAAATCCTCTAGAGTATCAAGTAATGTTCCATCTAAATCAAAGATGACTGCTTTATATTTATTTTCCATTTACTACTCCCTCCATATCTAAAGGTATTTCTTTTATAACATTAATTCTTTTAAATGTTAGAGGATTAACTAATTCCACTCTATAAGAATGTAATGCTACTCTATTAATTTCTTTTTTATTTCCACCATATAATGTATCACCTAATAAAGGATGATTAATATGTGAAAGATGTACTCTAATTTGATGAGTTCTTCCTGTTTCTAATAAACAAGAAATTAGAGTCTTATTTTTCAATCTTTTAATTACTTGATAATTAGTTAATGCGTTTTTAGCCTTTTGAGAATCACTCACTCTAAATTTGTTTGATATATGTCGATCTCTTCCAATAGGAAAATCTAAAGCGCCATTATTTTTCGATACACTACCATGAACTAACGCTCTATATTCTCTAATAACTATATGTTCTTCAATTTGATAATTAAGCATAGAATGAGTTAAAAAATCTTTACAGAAAATAACTAGTCCACTAGTTTCTTCATCTATTCTATGAGCATATCTAACTTCTAAAGAAAGATGATTATCTAAATAATATTTTGCCACTCTATTTACTAATGTATCATCATTACTACTAATTCCATCTGGATGAATCAATATTCCACTAGGTTTATTTACAAGTAATATTTGTTCATCTTCATAAACAACTTCAATAGACTTATTAGAAGGTTTAAAATTCAACTTTTCTTCCATATTAAAACTAAGAATATCATTTTCTTTTATTTTTGTTTCTAATGAGACTTGATTAGAATTTAATTGTACTAATTTATTAACTCTAATTTCTTCAATTTTCCCTTTACCCACATGATATTCTTTTAATAATTCTTTAATTGTAAGACCTTCAAATCTTTTATTTACTTCTAATTTAACTAACATATTAGCTCCAATCTATTGGTTCTAAATTATTGTTTTTTAAAAATTCATTAATTCTAGAAAATGGTTTTGAACCAAAAAATTCTCGATATGCGCTTAATGGAGATGGATGAGCAGATTTAATAATTCCATGTTTAGAATTAGTGATCATTTTTTCATACTCAAACGCTTGTTTTCCCCATAAAACAAAGACTTTTGGATGATTATCTTTATTTAATTCTTCTATTACTCTAGAAGTAAAAATTTCCCATCCTTTATTCCTATGCGAGTTTGCTTTTCCTTCTTCTACAGTTAATATAGTATTGATTAAAAAGACACCTTGTCTTGCCCAATCACTTAATTCTCCAGTCAATCTAGTTATTAATAAATCATCATATAATTCTTTATAAATATTAATAAGGCTTTTAGGTAATTTATTACCTTCTTTTACTGAAAAAGCTAAACCATGGGCTTGATTTATTTCATGATATGGATCTTGACCAATTATCACTACTTTAACTTCATCTAACTCGCAATAATTAAACATAGAAAAAACTTCATCTTTAGGAGGAAATATAGTCTTTGAACTATATTCCTCTTTTAAAAATGATTCCAATTTTTTAAAGTATTCCTTATTTCTTTCTATATTTATTAATTCTTGAAAAGTCATATTAAGCAATATCCATACCTTTTACTAAAATATATTTAGGTCCTTCATAACCTGAAGAAGTAGAAATTTGTTCTTTTGATAAAATCAATTCACCTCTTTTTTCTTTGATATTACCAGAAATAGAGAATCCTGTAACTGGATAAGTATTAGTTCCATCAAAATAGATACCTAATCTAACTTCTCCACCAAAGAATCCACTAAATGAATCCATTTGCATTCCAGAGAATTTTAAACATTCAATATAAGGTTCTTTCTTTAATTCAGTTTCCGAAGTATTACCACATTCAACTTTCATATTGGAATATACTCCTGTAGGATTTTCTTCTCCTAAATAATAACCGAAACGGAAATCACCATGTCTTTGTAAAGCAATTCCATCTTTAATTACTTGAATTTCTTTTAATAAAGTTCCATCTCTATCAACTGGAGAATTCTTACAAGAATTAATTAAAGAAGGAACTAATTTAACATTTAACTTGTCTCCTTTAATTTCATCTCCTTGGACAGATTCACCAACCTTAGATAAAGACATATGTTGATATTCACTCATATAAGATAAATCAGAAACAAAATGATCAATAATTTGACTTGCTTCTTCATCAGTAAGTAAGATATTCGCCTTTACTCCTTGAGGTAAAGTAACAGCTTCACTTCTTAATTTTGCTAATAAAAGAATATCGCTAACTTCTTTAGTAATATAATCTAAATCTAAGTTACCAAATTCAATCATCTTATATAATTCAACTTCTTCTTTTTCCCCTTTCCAAGTAGGAATAACTTCAATATTTCCATAATATTTAACATAAGAAGCATCTACACCATTAGAATTTCTAATGTGGATATTCTTTTTATATAAGAAGAATTCAGTAGAATTAATCCAACCATCTTTATGAACATCAGCCTTAAATACTGCATTAACAATATCTTCAATTACATCTACAAATGGTTTTTCGCTTAAATTAGATACATCAAATTTTAATTCTTCATTAGTTCCTTTTGGTAATTCATAAAACTTATTTTTAGCAAAAGAAGCAGAATATACGCCTTCTTCAATTACCTTTTTAATTTCTTCTTCGTTCATGTGAGGATAAATAACTACATTTGCAGCACCTCTAGTACCTTCTTCATCAATATAAATAGTCAAATTTATATCTTTTGTTTTAGTCGCACGATTAGTTTCTAAATTCTTTAATACATAAAATAATTCACATGATTCAGTTTCTGTTTCAATCAATTTCCAAGCAGAAACTTTTTTATTTTCATTTAATAATTCAATTATACTTTTCATAATATCACTATCCTAACTTACATTTTGCTTTTAAATATGGTCCACCATCTGCTACTGGAACCCATTCTTTATATCCTTTTCCACAATATCCAGAACCGATAACTTCAAATTCTTTTGAAACCATAGAAATAGATTTTAATAAATCTGGTACATAACCTGTCATACATACTGGCGCAACAATTTTACCAGTAAATTTACCATCTTTAATTTCTCTACCATAAGAACATACACATTGAATATTCCAGTTCTTAGGATCTTCCATACCATTATCAGTTTGTGCTAATAGATAACCATGTTTAATAGATTTAATCATTTCTTCAACACTACTTGTACCTGGAGCAAACCAAGTATTAGTCATTCTTGAATAAGCTTTACGTTTTGTTGATTCTCTTCTTCCATTACCTGTTGGTTCAGTTCCTAATTGAAGCGCACTTAAAGCATCAGAAATACCTGTTTGAAGAATACCTTTTTTAATAATTAAGGTGTCGTGTGCTAATACTCCATCATCATCAAAGAAATAAGAAGCTGCTGATAAAATGCTAGAAGCACCATCATGCATATCAACTAATTCTGAAGCGACATATTCATCAACATAATCTCTAGCCTTTGCTCTATTTTTAACAAACATGTCCATTTCTACCCCATGACCAAATGCTTCATGAGCAATTAATCCAGTGATTGATGGTTCAGTAATAATTTCATATTCTCCAGGAACAATTGCTTCTGCGTTTAATAATTCTTCTGCTAATTTGACGCAACCTTCTAATTTAGCTTCAGCAACTTCAAAAGATTTTTCAACACTATTATAAGCTGCAACATCATGTCCCATTTGAACTTTTTGTCCTTCTCTAACTACCGCACCAATACTAACATTTACCCAAGAATAATTTTGAGTTAACTCTCTATTTCTAGAAATGAATAAACTACTATTCTCAGTTTTAGAATATCTAGCCATAGCCTGAATAACTTTATTAGATAAACTGTGCATTTTATCTTTAAATTCACTAAGTTTATAAACTACTTCTTCTAAAGAATATTCTTTTCCTTCTAAAGGACGAATAAAATCTTTAACTAAAGGTTCATCTTTCATCATCTCTACAGAGACTCTTCTTTCTAATAAACTACTAGATAATGTTACTTTAGTAATAACATCTTCTACTAATTGATCTAATGTTTCTTCTTCAATTTCCGAAAAAGAATATTCAGAATATGAACAACCATTAAAAATTTTTAATACGAACCCACATTGTCCACCCATTCCATCAGAAATAGACGTTACTCTACTTGTTACACTTACACTTTTACCAGTTGAATGAGTACCTAATAAAGAAACATATTCATATCTTTCTAGTAACTTATTAACTAATTTTTTACATACATCTTTTTTTGATGCTAAAAAGCTTGAATAAGCCATACATTATACCTCCTGCTTAATATATGAATAAATTATAAAACTAAATTATAATTTATTAAATATTTTTAAATAAAAAAGAGAGAAACATTTCTCTCCTTACTATTTTATATAGATTTTTGTTATAAAACTAATTCCACTATTTGTTTCACCTTTAGCCAAACATTCCTTTTCATTAACTAAATAAGATAAAGTAAATTCCTCATCTTTTTTTAATTCTTGAATATGTTCCATTTGACAAAAGATAATTTCTTTATCATGTAATTCTTTAACATTATTTAAAACAAAATTTGTATATTTAGAATTATTAATGTGACCATTATGATCTAAATCCAAATATTGAGGTTTTATTTTAATAACTTCACTATTTGATTCGAAATTATTAACTTTAGAAAAATCTTTTAATAAACCATAATCTTCATCAAACTCACCTTCACCATAACTGATTTCATTCATCCTAACTACTTTTCTAGAATTGATATCGACAGTTACCCATTTTGAAACGCCTCTAATTAATAGTTCACCTATTTCATTTCTAATTTCATAACATCTATTCGCATCAATTTTTCCAAGTGGTAAAGGCCAAGTTCTTACAATTACTGTTTCTTCTTGTTTAGGTTGTTTATAAATATCAAATTTAGTTCTTACAACAACCCAAATACGATTCTTTTTTAATAAATCATGAAAGCCTACACCTAATTTAGTCGCATGCTTACCTGCTACATCTTGAAAGATATCTAAAATCGAAGACATTAAGATACGATCATGACGATCAAAATCATTAATTCTTAAATTAAACTTTTCAAAATATTCAATTAACATAATTAAATTTCCATTGGCTTATCATCTTTACTTACATCAAAAGATTGAATGATTGCTAATGCTAAGAAGAACATATTACCAACAATAGTTACAACATTACAAATTAAAGTAATTAATGCAATAACTGCACTTGCAGTTAATTTATTTAATGAGAAAGAAACAACACTAGAATAAGAATCAATTTCTTCTAATAACATTACTACTCTATTAAGTTGTCCTAAAGTAAAACCATTTGTTTGACTAAATAATAATTCATATGGATCTGCAATCTTTTGTGAGAAGGAAATAAAACCATTTACGATATCATAAGAATAAGTAAAAATACCACTTATAGAAGTTAATAATAAACCTATTAAGAATAAACCATTACTAATAAGACCAACAATACCACCAGCTTTAGCAATTTTTTCATCTCCTTTATAAATTACTAAACCTAAAGATGAAGATAATAATCCAATAGAAGAAATCATTAAACCTGTATATTTTAAATTAACTAATGTTCCAATTGTTTTATAAACTGTATATTCTTCAGCTGTCTTAAACATATCTAATCTATTTTTATCTACATAAACTAGATAAACGATTGTAATAATTGCAATAAATAATTGGCTTATACCAAGAGAATATCCACCAATTTTAAATAATAATTGTTCTTTCTTTGAACATAAAATTATTCCTACTGCAAAAGCAATTAAAAATGCTGCAGATACAATAACAAAATAATTATGTTTCATATATAGTTCAAATTGTTCTGTTGAACTAGAAGAAATTAATTGAGCTTGACTAACATTAATATTCTCCCAAGAAAAGAAACCAATCATTTGGAAAATTATTCCAATAAATCCTAAAATAAGGAAGTATGAAAATCTAAATTTAAACTTTTTCATAAGAAAACACCTACTTTCTGCATATTATTATAAATGTTTTGAAACATTTATTCAACCGATTTGAAATTAATGAAAAAACATGAAAAAATATTCTTTATTATCATTTCAAAACCCTATTGCAATCTTTTAATCTATCCTATATAATAAAACCACAAAACGAGCCATAATAAGTAATGAAGTAAAAAACATATTAATATGTTTTTTAATATTGCAATTTTTCGTCGATTTCAAAGGAGGTGTAGAAATGGAAAATAATGTCATTTTTTGCATTGATTTTAAATCATTTTACGCTTCTTGTGAATGTATCGATCGAGGTTTAAATCCTCATTCCACAAAATTAGTAGTCGCTGATAAAGAAAGAGGACAAGGAACAATTGTTCTAGCAGTCTCCCCTTATTTAAAAACTTTTGGTGTTCCTTCTAGATTACGAGTATTTGAATTACCAAAAGACGAAGAAATCATTTTTGCAAAACCTAGAATGTCTAGATATTTAGAAATCTCTTCTAAAGCGATATCAATCTTTTTAGATTATGTATATAAAGATGATTTACACGTCTATTCAGTTGATGAATCTTTTTTAAATATTACCCCTTATCTCCATCTATATAACAAAACTCCTATAGATCTTGCAGAAGAAATAAAAACTAGGATTCATCAAGAACTAGGATTAGATGTAACAATTGGAATAGGAGAAAATCTATTTTTAGCCAAAGTAGCACTAGATAATGAAGCCAAAAAGAATACAAATCAAATCGCATATTGGACTAAAGATGATGTAGTAACAAAACTTCAAAATATTAGACCATTATCAAAAATTTGGTCCATAGGATCTCAAACTGAAAAAAAACTAAATAAAATGGGAATATATAGCCTTAAAGATATCTCAAATACACCAAAAGAAATAATGATTAAAACTTTTGGAATCCTTGGAGGAGAATTACACGATCACTCTAATGGAATAGATACATCAAATATTAGAGAAAAATATATAGTGGATAATCATAGTATCACTGTAGGACAAGTTTTATTTAGAGACTACTCTATTAATGAACTACCTATTTTAATAAAAGAAATGTTAGACGATTTAATGATTAGATTAAGACAAGAAAAATCTCTTACAAAAAAAGTATCATTATCAATAAGATATTCAAAAGAATTTGGTGGTGGTTTTTCGCGACAAACTCAGCTTATAACATATTCTGATGATATAGATGTAATCTATTCAAGTCTTCTATCATTATTTAATAAATACGTTGAAGATTTACCTATAAGAGCACTTTCTCTTTCTTTAGGAAAATTATTAAAAACAAACTACTATCAACCATTACTACTAGAAGATATTCATCTTCAAGAAAGAAAAAGAAGATTAATGAATACTTTAGATAGTATTAAAAAGCGCTTTGGAGACAATGCTATATTTAGATGTGATCAACTTAAAGAAGCATCAAATGCTTTAGAAAGACACTCTAGAATTGGAGGACATGCACGATGAAAAAAATAGAAACACAAAGAGGTATGAAAAAATGGCAACCATTTAATGCTTTAGAACATTATGATGATTACATAAATTCAACATACAAAATAAAAGAAATGGTTAATAAACCTATATTAAGCGAAGAACAAATACAAGAAATAAATTCTAGTCTTTCTTCTTACAATCACGATGAAGTAAATATCACTCACTATAAACAAGGACAAATATTAATTACCCAAGGAATAATTAATAAAATTGATGTTCCAAATCAGGTACTAACAATCAATAAAACCAGAATCTTCTTTTCAAATCTATTAAAGATTGAAATTTGTAATTAACTATTATTTTCACTAAATAATAGTTTTTATTTACGAAAAATTATATAATGTATCTTGGTGATAAAAAATGGAAATTAAATCTTATAAAAAGGATAGCTTCTATTCATACACTTTAGGAGCATTCCCAACTATTGAACTTTTAAAAAAACATCCTGAACATGCGCTTAAAATTTATATTCACTCTTCTTTTAAAAATCAAGAAGTAATTGATATGATTAATTCTTTAAGAAAAAAATGTGAAGTAGAATTTAACGATAAGATGATCAATAAGCTTTCTCAAAAAGAAAACTGCTTTGTTATTGGTGTATTTAGTAAATATCACGATCGTCTAAATAGTAATAATGATCATATCGTCTTAGTAAATCCATCTAATATGGGAAATCTTGGTACTATTATCCGTTCTAGCTTAGGATTTGGAATAAAAGATATTGCAATTATTAGACCTGGAGTAGATATTTTTGATCCTAAAGTTGTTAGAGCATCTATGGGAGCGATGTTTTCTTTAAATATCCAATATTTCTCTACTTATGAAGATTATTGTTCTATTTTCCCTAATCACGAAAAAAGAACATTTATGCTACAAGCAAAAAATACTTTACAAGAGACAACATTTAATAAAAATAAATTAACGTCATTAGTATTTGGTAATGAATCTTCAGGATTAGATATCTCTTTGCTTGATGAAAATAGTATAATCATTGAACATTCTAATGAAATAGATTCTTTAAATCTTCCTTCATCACTAGCAATCGCATTATATGAATTTAGAAAGCAAAAAAGATAGATAATTGTTTCTATTTGATATAAACCCTTAATTTTTAATTGAAAATTAACAATTAATACTATATTATTTGTTAGAAAGGAAAAAATGTTATGAAAAAATTTTTTAAATTTTTATTCAAAGGTTTAGTTAATAACGAAGAAGTTATTTACGAATCTAAAAAACACCCATGGTGGGCTGCTGTTATTGTTGCATTAATTTCTTTAATAGTCGCCGTTATCCCTTCTTTTGTACAAATCGCTAAAGTTCAAGGTGCAGCAGTACTTACTTCTACTCAAAACGCATCTTTAGATACAAGTTTAGTTTTAGTCAGTAAACATTTAGAAGAAAACAATATTGATATTACAATTGATGAAAACGGAGTTATTGATGTTAAATCATTAATCCCTTCAGATAAAGAATATTATCAACACGTTGTAACTGCTCAAGATAAAGAATTATTAATCTTTACAATCTGTGAAGAAAAAAATGCTACAAACTTAATCAAAAATTATTCAGAAGGTAAAAAAGTATCTACTGATGCAGTTAAAGAAAAACCATACTCTTACTTAATTATTACAGAATCAAAAGTATACTTAACAACTTACTTAGATACTGCAGAAATTAAAAATGTTATTGAAGATGGTGCTGTAAAAGAAGCTGCTAAAGCTCACTATACATTTGTTGGATTAAATGAATCAGCAAAAGGAACAGATATCAATTCATTCTACGCTTCTCAAGATATCGATGCTTGTTTAAAACATTGGGAAACTTTCTTAAATGATTTATACAAAATTAGTAAAACTCAATATTTATGGGGTTACACAGGTGTATTAACTGCAATTAACTTAGGTGTAACATTAGTTGTTGCATTATTAACAATGATTTTAACTAGATTAAAATCCGCAACAGGTGACAAATTAAACTACTTAGAAGCATTACAAATTATTGCATTTGCTTCATTAGCTCCTGCAGTTATTTCTTGTTTATTAGGATTTATAATTTCATCATTCGTACAAGTTGCTTACGTATTATGTTTAGGCTTAAGATCTACATTCTTAGGTATGAAAGCTGCTAATCCAAATAAAGGCGCAAACGGTTTATAGAATCAAAGCTTCCAATTTAGGAAGCTTTTTTATTCGGAAAATTTTAAAAGAAAAAGGTAACATCCATCATTTTACCTCCGTTTTCACATCTAAAGAAATATTTATTTCTGCCCGTCCATTATTTTGAAAAGTTATTTAAAACAAATAAATGAAAAGGCTTTTGTACTTTTAAAAAATCAATCATATTGTTCAATAACCACTTTTGTACCATCTTCTCTCACAAAATGATACTCTATAAAGTCATAATTATTAGGAAATCCAGTTTGATATTGAAAAATTAATGGTATCCCATTTTCAATAGGCCATTCCGAATAATGCATCCATCTAGGTCTATATTTTTCAAATTTAAATTGTTCCAACAACCATTTATTATAATGAACATTAGGTTTATTTTTATTTGAGTCATATTTTTCAAGCATTAAATAAACTCTATAATCTCCAGATAAATAATTCGGTATAATTTTGTTCCATTTATCATATAATGGCAATTCCTTTACGATAATTCTATGTTCTATATTATGATATACCAAATAATTATGAACAGTTCTTTGCAAATCTACTATACCAAAAAATCCAGGGGTATTCCCTTTTAATGAAGCAATATAATACTCAATAGGATAGTAATATTCATTTTTTTGTTTGATTTTTTCTATATCTTTTATCATTTTTTTGTCTTTTGAATAAATATTCCAAAATTCATCAAGTGATATATTACATTCAATATATTGCTTACAAATGTCTAAATAAACTTTTCTTTGACTTTTAAATAACATATTGCCTCCTTCATCCTTATAAACTTGAAACGGGTATCCCATTTGCAAAATCAGATCTGTACCCAAAATTTGAGCACAACTCTTATCCTGTTTACAATTATTTAATTATTTGTTCGATTTTATATTCTTTTAATACTTTTTCGAATTCATCTTTATATCTTGTATTAATCAATACTTTTCTATCATTTATGAATAAATTGAATTGATAGAACACAGATTTTCTATATCTATTACATGTATATTTTTTAATATCACATATATTAAGTTCAATTTTTCTAAATAAAGTCTTTAAATAAACTTTTTCATTATCAAACTCTAACCTATATTTAATAGAATATAGCCATCCATATAAGCCGATTGTTCCAAACATAACCCCTGCGATTGCGAATAAAATAATATCTTTATCGCTATATTTATCATTATTCATTAAATAAATGGACAAAGGCATTAATATTGCAAAAATATATCCAAGCAACATAATGTTCCTAAATGGCTTGCCCTCTTTTCTCATTCCATCAATTATTTTGTTATTCATAATTTTCCTCCAAATTAATTAAAAATATCAATTAATAATATTACACAGGCGGCAGCCCCCGTAAGTACTCTAGCTCCTAGCATTGGTATTGCTGCAATTCCTGCACATACATGGTAAGCTCCGGCGATAGTTCCCCATCCCACATTTGCAGTAATTTCTTGAATGGTATTCCCGGAAATTGTACCAAATAAATCACTCCCTCGACAGGGCTATCCTATTGCAACTCCAAATAATTAACTTCAATTAGATTAATCTGGGTATCCTAGTTAAAACAGGTGACGTGCAAGACTAAGTGTTGCAAAGTGTTGCACGTCTTATCCTGTTTACATTTTTTTAAAATGAGTCTTCTACTAATTCTTTTAGTTGGTTTCCTCCACCACTTCCAATGAATTTTTTAACATTTCCTGATTTATCATATTGGCAAGAAAACTGAACATAGTAACATATAACATCAAAACTTCCGTCTTTATAATTGATTTTAATACTTTCTCCTTTAGGAGAATCCAAATGTCTCCATACTAACATAAATTCTATTTTAGAAAACTCTAAAAGAAATTCGCTATTTTTATCGTTATCAAGAACCTCTATAACATTCAACTTAGAAAAATCAAAATTCTTTACCTTATCTCTTTTTTCAAAAAGTTCAACAGCATCATTATTCACATAATTAATTAATTCAATAGATATAACATTACTATTTAAATCTTCATAACTATAATAATAAGAACTTGGATCACATCCAGTTAAAGTTATTAAATTTAGTACAAAAAGAAATAAGACTATTATCTTTTTCATTTTCTCGCCTCCTTTATTGTAACTTTTTTATGATTAATAAATATAACTTGTAAGCCTCTTCATACAAACAAGGACTTACATTTGGATAGGTTAAATTTTCAGGTAATTTTTCAAATAATTTAATTTCCGACATTTCACTATCAGGTAATTTATCTAAAGAATGAACTATAGCTAAAAACACTTGTCCATTTGATGAACTAATATGATTATATCCTACATAATCACATACTGGATAGATAGTTGCATCCTTTATACCGCTTTCTTCATATAATTCTCTTTTTGCACATTCTAATGGAGTTTCTCCTTCTTCTATGCGCCCACCTTGTGTTTCGTAAGTACTTCTTTTTTTATGCTTACTTAGAACCCATTGACCATTATAATACGAACAAATAACAGTGTATTTGTAATTTTTCAAAGAGTTTAACGGATAGATTTTGCATTGCAATTCTTTTCTTAACAATTCTCTATCTACAGTAATCCAATATCTCTTCATTATTTCATCATTAACAGTAATTAATGATTCAAAGATTCCACCATTTGCAACTATAGTTTTTTCACTAGCAAGATTATCTTTATTGCAAGTGATTAAAACCTTCTTAATGCCTAGTTTTTGAGCATTAAGCAAATTCAATCTTAGCATCTCTTTTCCATAACCTTTTCTTCTTTCAGTTGGACGTACATAATAACCAATATGTCCACCCCAAGCAGATAGAATAGGATGATCTATATGATGCCTTAAATCTATAATTCCAACGATTCTATTATCACTAATACTAACAGCAATAAAAACGTTTGAAGGAACTTTATCTGAAGGACAAGTATCTTTATTGCTTCTTGATTTGCAATTTTCAATCCATTCATTAGCTGACGTACATCTTTCTAATGTACCACATCCAGCAAATTTATCATTATCATCAGAATCTAATATTTCTTGTCTAAAATCCCAAATATCTTTTTCATATTCAATTGTAGGTTCAATTAATTTTATCTTTTCCATACTATTCACCCACATAACTATGTATCATTTCTTTTACTTTATTTAACTTAATTTCATCATAAATATAAATATGTCTTTCTTTAACAAAGTTCTTGCTACCTCGCTTTTCATAACTATATCTAGGAATTAACTGTATATGATAATGATTATTAGGTCCATCACACATAGTACACATATATACTCTTTCACACTTATATACTTCTTTAATAATTATCATAAATTGTTTAGTAAATCTAATAATCTTTTCATTTATATAATCTGGAGCTTCACTTAAATCATGATAATGATTAATACTAGATATACACATATGTCCATCAGCTCTAGGATTACCTCCAAAGAAACATTCTATATCTTTATCTTCATATATTAACTTATCGCTATTATCTCCATACAAAGCACCATTATGTTTTCTATTAAAACAAGTTGGACATATTCCTAAATCAACTAGTTCACCTGGAGTTAATTTTAATAATTCTTTATCATCCATAATATAAAACTCCCTTCTATCAATTATAAATCGCATAATTCTTTATTAGATATCTTATTATATCATTTTTCTATTAAATAATCTATTAATATAGATTAAATGAAAAGGTGAATCTGCCCGAAGGCAAACTCACCCTGTTTTGCTTGTGAAAGTAATTTGCTATTTTTATAGTTTATTATACTTTTCTTGTAATTTAATAATTTCGGTTCTGTAGAATCTGATGGGGTTTTAAACTTTTCGAAAAAAAATGACCCCACTAGATTCCACATCTTTC
>SVBA01000011.1 GCA_015059095.1 Erysipelotrichaceae bacterium | reverse complement strand
AATTTTCTAATCCCTATATAGGGATTATATTTGTTTTACTTTTTTTCTTTGTCTACTTAAGAAGGATCATATCATAAATCGCACTTTTTTTGTTTAATTAAATGATATCTTGAACTCTTTTAATTACTTCTTCTACTGTAAAATTGTATTCTTTAATAACAGCATTTGCAGGTCCTGATTTACCAAATTCTTCTACACCCATTACATGAGGAGCAAATCTATGCCATCCAAATGGAGATAACATTTCAATTGCTAAACGATGATTATATTCACATCCCAATACATCGTTTATGTATTGAGCATCTTGTTGTAAGAATAATTCAACACATGGAATAGATACTACTCTTGCATCAATATTATCTAATAACAATTTTTCTTGAGCTTCAACTGCTAAACTTACTTCACTACCTGTTGCAATTAATGTAATATCTGGTTTAGCACCTCTTTCTTTAGAAATAACATAACCACCCTTATATACATCATCGCTTCTTGAACCTTCAATTAAAGGTAAATTTTGTCTAGAAAGAATTATGCATGAAGGATGATTTGTTGATTTTAAGGATAATTTCCAAGCTGCTGCTGTTTCATTAATATCACATGGACGATATACAAAGTTATGAGGAATAGATCTTAACATTGCTAATTGTTCAACTGGTTGATGAGTTGGACCATCTTCCCCTACTGCTAGTGAATCATGTGAGAATAAATAGATTGCTGGTAACTTAGATAAACTTGCCATTCTAATAGCAGGCTTTAAGTAATCTGAGAATACTAGGAAACAACCGCCATAAGTTCTAACTCCACCATGTAGTAACATACCATTTTGAATACATCCCATAGCAAATTCTCTAATACCAAAATTAACGTTTCTTCCTTCTCTATGTTCTGGAGTAAAATCAATTCCATCTTTAATTGCAGTTTTTACTGAACCAGCAACGTCTGCTGAACCACCAATTAAATTAAATACAGATTTATGAACTAAGTTTAAGATAATTCCACTAGAATTTCTAGTTGCATCTTTATATCCTGGTTCATAGTAAGGACCTTTATCAAAAACATAAGTAGAAACATCATTATCTTGAGTAGAAATAAACTTAGCTGCTTCATGAGGATAAGTATTTCTATAACTAGCAAATCTTTTTTCCCAATCAGAGTATTCTTTTTCGCCTCTAGCACCAAAAGTTTTATTCATATGATTATACACTGTATTTGGAATTGTAAAATCAGGATAATCATAGCCATAAGATAGTTTAGTATTTTTTCCATCTTCTGCACCTAAAGGAGCACCATGTACTTTAGAAGTTCCTTGATTCTTAGAACCATAACCGATAATTGTATGACAAATAATAATTGTAGGTTTTTCATTGGATTCTTTAGCCTTTTTAATTGCTCTATCAATAGCTTTTACATTATTTCCATCTTTTACTTCAATTACATTCCAATTACATGATTCAAATCTTTTTTTAGTATTTTCATTAGATGACATTTCAAGACCACCATCTAAAGTAACATTATTACAATCATATAATAAAATTAATTTATTTAATTTTTGTCTACCTGCAAAAGAAATTGCTTCTTGAGAAATACCTTCTTGTAAACAACCATCACCACATAAACAATATGTATAGTGATCAATAAATCTATAACCTTCTTTATAAATATTTCTAAGAGATTGTTCTGCCATTGCTAGACCAACTGCTTGAGCAATACCTTGACCTAAAGGACCACTAGAAGCGTCTACTCCTGGAGTTACATCAACTTCTGGATGTCCTGGAGTAATAGAATTAATTTGTCTAAATTGTTTTAGATCATCCATTGAAATCTTATACCCTGCAACATGTAGCATTGTATAAAGTAACACTGAAGCATGTCCTGCAGATAAAACAAAACGGTCTCTATTAATCCAATCAGGGTGTTTAGGGTCTGCGATTAAATGTTTGCTATATAAAGCATAAATAATAGGCGCACTACCAATTGACATACCTGGATGTCCAGAATTAGATTTGTTGATTGCATCAATACAAGTGGATCTAATTGCTGCTACGCATAAATCATCTCTTCTCATAATTTTTCTCCTTAAATACAAAAAGTCTAGAGACACCGGAATTCCTGGTTCACCAGGTGGGCATCTTGTTTCTTACGTCCGGATTCCGAAGTGAAATGAATAAGATTAACTTAAACCAACGGCCTTCAACTCGGTAAGAAATTATATAAAAGATTCCCGATTTTAAAATGTAGGAAACGCATAAATGCCCCTAGACAAAATTATTTTATCATAATAATTTAAAAAACTCTAGATGTCATTATTAGTTTAGTCAATATTTTAATAACTATTATTGATTTCTTATCAATAATTAATTATATTTTATTATGGAGATTTATTATGAAGAAAAAAGTAGTTTTATTATTAATGTCATTATTTATAAGCGGATGCAATTTTATTCCTTCTAGTAATACTACTAGTTCTTCTTTATCTAGTTCTAATGAAATTTCCTCTAATGAAATATCTTCTAGTGCATCTTCTTCTAGCATTTCCTCTAGAGAAGAATTAGATTTATCCACTATAAATATTTCATCTTCCAATTGTGGAAGTTATGGCTCTTATACTTCTAATTTTGGTACAAAATATATTAGTAATTATGATTTTGGATTTTATAGAGTAAATGATCCTGTAGGTGATGCATTTATTTCTTTAATCCCATATTCTTCATATGTCGATGATGGAAATCAGGAAGGATCTTTTTATAATATCACACCAATTTTCGGAATTAGAGAAATTACTATTACATATCAAACAAATATTACAAATGGTAATTCCCCAAAATTATCATATGGTGAAGATTTTAAAAAAGAAAATATTATATATATTGAACCTTCTGATGAAAAAGTGACTAAAACATATTCTTTAAGTCATTCAAATTTCTTTAAAATAGATGCAAATGACAATAGAATTAACATTTATCATATTGAAATCGGATATACAAATATTAGAGAACAATATGATGATAATAAATACGGCAATAGTTCTAATGATTATCGATTAAATCCTGTAATTTGTAATGAAAATTTAGTTCCTGGTTCTACTACAATAAAAGTTCCAATTAAAGTTGAATACACTAAAACTGGATATAATGTTTTAGAAACAAAAGAATATACATACTATACTTATGATTACATTAAAAATAATCCTTCTAAGGCAGAAGAAGCAAGTTTAGTTGATCCTCTAGATATTGCTGCTTACTATAATACATTTAAAGAAGCCCCAGCTAATTATGTTTTGAAGAAAAATTATACTGCTGCTAAAACATTATTTGGTAATAAAACTAGATGTATATCTACTTACAGTAGAACTACTGGCTATGCTACTTCAGTTCCTTGGGAAAGACAACCTTCTAATAATGCTCCATTATATCATGAATTAGATATTGATGTAGAAAATAGTTACTCAAGTGGCAATAGAGGTGTAGGTAGATTAGTAGTATGGCAATATGGATTCACTTCTGAAGGATACGATGATTCTCCAGTAAGTACATTTACAAGTGATCACTATAAATCATTTAGAGAATACTTAAATGACGGAACCTTCTCTGAACCTTACGATTCAGAAATGCAAGTATTCTATACTAAATTTGCTCCTGCAATCACTATCTCTTAATATATTAATATATTAAACTCAAACTTAATTTAAATTTAAAAAAATTATTAAATTATTATTGACTTATTATGCATAAATACATATAATTACTATGCAAATAAAATTTGTGGAAAGAAGAGGCGCTCAAACTTCTCACCAGATTTGACTAGATCGAATTGGTAAATGCTACAATAGATGATTTATTCTCTATGTATTTTAATGGGCGCAGGATTCTGTGCCCATTTTATTTTATATAAGGAGGATTCTATTATAAATAACGAAAGACCAAATCTTCGTAGAAACAATAACGGAGATGACCTAGTAAATGGAGATATTCGTTTCCCTCAAGTTCGTGTTATCGGACCTAATGGTGATCAATTAGGCATTATGCCTAGAGCAAGAGCTCTTCAAGTAGCAGAAACTTACTCACTAGACCTAGTATGTGTTGCTAAAGAAGCAAACCCACCAGTTTGTAAGATTCTAAACTACGGAAAATATCGTTTCGAAATGCAAAAGAAATTACACGATATGAAAAAAGCACAAAAAGCTAAAGAAATTTCTGTCAAAGAAATTCAACTTTCACCAGTTATTGGTATCCATGACTTCGATACAAGAGTAAAACACGCTCAAAAATTCTTACAATCAGGTGATAAAGTAAAAGTCACAATGCGTTTTAGAGGAAGACAATTATCACACACTGAAGTAGGTCTAGAAGTTGTGAATCGTTTCATTCAAGCAGTTGAAGAAATCGCAAACGTTGAAAAACAACCAAAGCTTGAAGGAAAAATCTTATATTGCGTTTTAGCATCAAAAATTAAAAAATAGGAGGACAAAATCATGCCAAAAATGAAATCAAAACGTGCACTTTTAAAAAGAATTAAAGTCACAGGCTCAGGAAAAGTTAAAATTTTCCATTCACATGTATCACATTTAAGCCACAACAAAACAACAAAACAAAAAAGACATTTAAGAATGCCTAACACTATGGCGAAATCTGACGTCAAGAGAGTTAGAATCTTAATTCAAAAGTAGGAGGTTAGAACCATGAGAGTAAAAGGTGGAACAACAACACGCGCAAGAAGAAAAAAGATTTTAAAAATGGCTAAAGGTTACTTTGGTTCAAAACACGCTTTATTTAAAACAGCTAATGAACAAGTATTACATTCATTACACTATGCATACGTTTCTCGTAGAAAAAGAAAATCTGACTACAGAAAATTATGGATCGTTAGAATTAATGCTGCAGTAAGAAACCATGGCATCTCATATTCAACATTAATGCACGGCTTAAAATTAGCTGGTATCAATGTTAACAGAAAAATGTTATCAGAAATGGCTATTACAGACGAAGCTGGATTTGCAAAAATCGTTGAAGCTGCTAAAGCTGCATTAGGTAAATAAGATAAGCAACTTAATTTAAGAGGATTTATTCCTCTTTTTTTGATTTATATCAACATAAAAAAACGACTCACTTCTTATTTTAATAAGATCATGTGGGTCGTTTTTCTATTATAGTTTAGGAATATCTACTTTAATATTATCATAATCAAATATGACGTTATTATATTTCCCTGATTCAAAAGATATATTAAATTGTTTCAAAAAATAATTTTCATATTCAACTTCATATTTATACTCCAAGCTATTTTGTTGCCACTTTCCATATAAATTCCCTGGACCTAGAGTGTAAAATAATGAATCATCTTTAGCATCTATAAGAGCACCATAAATTATACTTCTATAATCTGCCATATAAAGATAATATGTATGACCTAAAAAATAGGATTGATAACTTCGTTCTGTTATTTCTTTTTTTTCATCTTTAATCATATTAACGAAATAATATCTATTACTATTTTTGTATATGCAATATTCAATTTCTTTTTGCTCTTGTAAACTACTATCATACTCATAATAATAAATTTTATCTTTTTCACGAATTACTTCTTTTTTATAGGATATTCTTGATTGTTTACTATTATATTTCTTTTCATTTTTAAAATGAAATTCACAATTATTCATATCTACATCTTGCGAATTCTCTTTTTCTAAAATATCCCAAAATACAAATTCTGCTGCTTCTTTATTAATAGGTTCTCCATAATTCTTACAAGAAGAACTTAAAAAAAGAAAAGGAATCAATATTAACTTAAAACATTTATCTAACATTTTCATAAAATATTCCTCCATCTTTAATTATATTTTATAAAAAAAACCGTATTACTGTCAATTCTACTCTTTTTTGTTCTTACTCTTTTCTACTATTTCATTCACTAAATCTATCGTTTTTTCAAATAAATCCTTATTTTTCTCCATTTGAATTATTTCTACTTTTTCATTTGTTTTAATAATAAATGCTTCAGGAATCATAGATAATCCACCTAATGTTCCGCCTCCATAAGGCATGCTTTCTTCACTTATTTCAAATAATAAGTCTTCTTTTTTATTCTTTTTCTTATCTTCTTTTGATTTAAATTCACTACCTCCAATACCAAATCCCATCGTAATTTTTGATATTGGAATAATAATTGTACTTTCATCAATTTTAATTGGATTTCCTACTATTTTAGATGCATCCATTAATACTCCAACATTTTCTAACGATGATTCAAATAATTCATTAATTGGTCTTTTCATATCTATATCTCCTTTTAATAATTAAATAATTTATTAATATGACTCCTATATTAAAATTACATTTTATAACCCCATTAAGATCACTATTATCACTTTTTTCTACTATGTAAGTATACTTTGTTCCATTACTAATTAATTTATCTTTATACATAGATAATATTATATTTATTAAAGTATTGATTAACACAATTCTTGGGTAATCATAAGTAGAAGTATCCAACTTTATTTCAATTACATCAAAATGAATCAAAGTCACTAAAGAAGATAAATCAATTTCTTCTTGAACTTGTTTGGTTGATGTTGGAATAAATTTACTTAAAAATTTAATATATTTCTCATTTTTATAATTTATTAGAGGTAATTTAAATATAATAACTCTTAGACTATTTAAAGAAAAAAATATATTTACATGTAGGTTATAAACGAATAATAACCATAAAATAATTAATATACTCAAAACGATAAAATAGAGAACCATAATATTATTTTAAACTAAATTATAACTTTTTATAAAAAAAGGCTCAAAATGAGCCTAAAAACATTATTTCTTTTGATTTTTTGTATTCGAGTTATTATTCTTTTTGTTTGTTGAAGTTCTAGTTTTTGTAGTTCTTTTTTCTTCGTTTTCAATTAAATCTTCTGCAAATTCTTCTCTAAACTTTCCTGGTAAATAAGGAATAGTTCCACCATGAGTTTTAGAAGTATGGAACGTTGGTTCTGCACCTTCTACTGCAGTTCTACCATATTTTTTTGTGAATGCACTCTTTACTTTTTCAGTAAGCTTTTTAGCACTTTTCATAAATTCACCTCTTTCTAAAACTAGTGTTACCCCTATTTTAGGTTATTATAACAAAATAAAAACCCAATACTTGGAAGTATTAGGTTTAAAAATATTCATCTACGTCTTCTTTAATATCCTCATAATCTTCAGTAACTTTAATGACCTTAATATTAGATATACAATTTCTAATATGTGATTCAAAATCAAAGGAAGATTCAATTTCTAAGATTTTTTCTAAATTAGGAGATGTTGTTGGATTTTTAGGTTCAAATATTGTACAGCAATCTTCAAATGGTCTAATAGAAATATCATAAGTTCCTAGTTCTTTACTTATTTTAATAATATCTACCTTATCAAAGATTGCTAGAGGTCTAATTACTGGAATGTTGACTACATTTTCAATTGCTTGCATACTCTTTAAAGTTTGAGAAGCAACTTGTCCAATCGATTCACCATTAGCGATAATCAAATTATTATATCTTCTAGCAACTCTTTCAGTAATACGATACATCATCCTTCTCATAATAGTAATCGCATAACTTTCTTTAGCGTATTTATAAATATCTTCTTGAAGATGAGTGAATGGAACAATATATAATTTAATTTCTCCTTGATATCTTGCTAAAACTTTTAATAAATCAGTGATTTTTGTAATAACAGCTTCACTAGTGTATGGAGGTGCAGCAAAGTGGATACATTCCATTTTGATTCCTCTTTTCATCATTAAATATGCTGCTACTGGAGAATCAATCCCTCCACTCATCATCATTAATCCTTTTCCTGCAATTCCTAAAGGATAACCTCCCGCACCTTCTTCTTGATTAATGAAGATATAAGTTTCATTTTGTCTTACTGTTAAAGAAATTAATAAATCAGGATTATGAACATCTACTTTATAATGCGAATTTTTTAATATGTGAGTAGCAATCGCTCTATTAATATCATCAGAAATCATTGGAAAAGCTTTTTCTGCTCTTTTAGCCTTCATTTTAAAAGTCTTTTTATTTTCTTCTAAAGCTAAAGCTAAACATGCTTCTTTCATCTTTTCAATATCATTTTCTACTTTATATACAAGAGAAAAACTAGATGCGCCTGAAACACCTTTTAGTAACTTTTTAATTTCTTCATAAGGCTCATCATTTAAATGAATATATGTATGATCTCTATTTACTTCGTAAGTTAACTTAGTAAATTTTTTTAGAGTTCTTTTAATATTTTCACCTAATTTATTAATGAAGTCTTGTTTATTTTTTCCTTTAGTACCTAATTCGCCATAACGAACCATAATTAATTCTTGTTTCATAATTACCTCCTAGGAGTAAAAAGAGTAACTAATGTTACTCTTATTATTTAATAATTGATTTTTCCCAACATGAAGGAGCAACTAGTCCAAATAATTTTGCAACTGTTGGAGCTACGTTAGCTAAACCAAATTCACCTTCATTTAATTCAACCTTTAATTCATCATCAACAATGATAAATGGAACTGGGTTTAATGAGTGAGCAGTTCTAACTGCAATTTGACCTTTTTTATTCTTTTCAAGCATTTCATCAGCATTACCATGGTCTGCTGTAATTAACATTGTATAACCTTGTTCTTTTGCAACTTTCCAAAGTCTTGCTAAGCCTAAATCTAATGCTTCCATAGAACAGATAGTAGCGTCTAAATTACCAGTATGACCAACCATATCACCATTTGGATAATTTAATCTAATAAAATCATATTGTTTAGATTCCATAGCTTTAATTACTTCATCAGTAATTTCTGCTGATTTCATCCAAGGTCTTTGATCAAAAGAAACATTATCAGAAGGAATTTCTTTATATGTTTCTAAAGTTTCAGAAACTTTACCTGATCTATTACCATTCCAGAAATAAGTGACATGACCATACTTTTGAGTTTCAGAAATAGCATATTCATTAATATTAGCTTCTACTAATAATTCTGTTAATGTATGTTTAATTTCTGGTGGATTTACTAAGAATCTTCTTGGAAGTTTTAAATCTCCATCATATTGAAGTAAACCAGCATAACAAACTGTAGGAACTCTTACTCTATCAAAAGCAGTAAAATCAGTTTGATCAAATGCCATAGAAATTTCAATAGCTCTATCGCCACGGAAATTAAATAAAATTACTGAATCATTATCTTCAATTGTTCCAACAGGGTTACCATTTTCAACAACTACGAATGCTGGTAAATCTTGGTCAATAATACCAGGATTTTCATTTCTAAATGTTTCAATAGCGTCTTTAGTAGTAGAAAAACCTCTACCTAAACCAAGAACATGAGTTTTCCATCCTTCTTCAACCATCTTCCAGTTTGCTTGATATCTATCCATAGTTATTTTCATTCTACCACCACCTGAAGCGATTCTTGCATCAAAAGATTCATCATTTAAAGAAGCCATAACTTCTTCTAATTGTTCGACATAAACTAATGCACTAGTTGCAGGTACATCTCTACCATCTAAAAGAATATGTGCTCTTACTTTAGATACACCTTCTTCTTTTGCTTGTTTAATCATTGCAATTAAATGTGAAATATTTGAATGAACATTACCATCACTTAATAAACCAATAAAGTGTAAAGTAGAGTTATGTAGTCTTGCATTAGAAGAAACTTCTTTCCAAGCTTCTGAAGTATAAATTTTTCCTGATTCAATAGATTCATTAACAAGTTTTGCACCTTGAGAATAAATTTGTCCACATCCTAACGCATTATGACCAACTTCTGAGTTTCCCATATCATCATCACTTGGTAAACCAACTGCAGGTCCATGAGCCTTTAATCTAACATTAGGATAAGTTTGTAAGAAATGATCAAGAGTTGGAGTATTTGCTAAACTAACTGCATCGCCTAATCCAGTTTTAGAAAATCCAACGCCATCCATAATAACTAATAAAATAGGTTTTTTCATAATATAAATCTCCTTTTACCGAAAGTATTATAACAAATATCTATTTGTTAAAAAAGAAAAAAGTATGATTTTTACATCATACTTAACTTTCTCTATTATCGAAACCTTTTTCTAAGATTATTGAAATTAATTCATTAATAATTCCTATTACTGCTCCTACTGGAATTAATAATGCAATAGCAAATACCTTATCTTGAACAAAGAATGGAATAAATAGTAAGACAAAATATAAAACTAAACTAAAAATTGAAGGATGCATTCTAAGTCTAAAATAATTTTTAATCAAAGAAATAATGGATAAAATAATTGTAAAAATAAATAAGAAACATAAGAAGAAATTAATTCCGTTTGCTAAACTTCCATATTCTTTCAATAAATTTTGATGATAATACATCGCTGAATAACCTAATTCAGGCTTATTAACTCCAATTGAAATAAAACATACTAACACACAAATTAATCTTAAAATATCAATAAAACTCTTTTTTCTTTTTCCACCATACTGATATTCTGCAATATTCTTTTCTATTAAAAAATATACAAATTCAAAAATAACAGTAATAAGGCCTAAAATAACTAAAATTACAGTTAAAATAGATTCATAACTCATGATTGCATAATTAAATAATAATATCGCACTAATAAATGATGTGTTTCTACTTATTGACATACATTTATAACTTTCAGTAAATACACCGATTAAACTAAAAACAAAATTTGCAAATATTACAACAAGGTAAGCAAAATATACTAAGCCAAAATATTCTACCTTAAATAAATCAATGATTTTAGTTAATACACTTTTAGAAGGATCAATATAACCTAGTGGAATAAATAATACTGCTAACATTAAAATAGATAATATAAATCTCACAACTCTTTTTACCATAATTTATTTTCTCCTTTCTGTAATTTCAATCACTTTTTTATATGCTTCAATAAGTTGTTTTCCAACTTTCTCAATACTACGATTTTCTGCTATTTTATAGCCATTTTCAATGATTTTTGAATTGTCATTATGAACAATTTCTTCAATTAAAGTAATAAATTCTTCATTATTTTTACCTTTATAACAATTAACTCTGTCTGTTAACCAATCTTCATAAACTGGAACATCTCTAATTAATAATGGAATTCTACTTGCCAAAGCTTCTAAAACTACAATCCCTTCAGTTTCTTCGTAAGAAGGAAAGAAACATAAATCCGCTCCTTGAAGAGCTCCTTTAATTACATCTCCATCAATATATCCAGGCATATACACGTTACTAGGTTTATTTTTAATTGCTTTATTTATTTCACTAGTACATAATAATTTATTTAAATGACCGAACCAAATAAATTTGATATGCGGCATTTTTTTAGCAATCTCGATAAAATCATGAAGACCTTTTCTTTTAAATAATAATCCAATACCAATAACAACTTTATCATTATCTTGAATATTAAAAAACTCCTTATACTTATTCACTTTTTCTTGATTATAAGCATATTCCTCTAAAATAACTCCATTAGAAATAGCTTCTACTGGACATTTTGTACAAGGATAATTCTCAATTAATTTTTTAGAATAATTAGTCGGGGTAATAATATAATCTGCAATTCCGTACAATCTAGTTAAATTTCTATCAAACCAAGGTTCAATAAATTTCCATAGTCTAAAAGATTCTCTAAAATCTTCATAAGTGGAATGTCCATGAACTACTACAGGGATGTTCTTTTTTTGTAATTTTTTTACAAATCTATAAGTATGAGCAAAAGAAGAGTTGACATGAACAAAATCATATTGATCATTTGGATCAAAAGTAGTCTCAATTCCATTTAATTCTAACGCTCTTTTTTGATGTTTTAATGCTCTACCGATGCCTGAACGTTTTTGCATTTTAGCATTTTGTTCGTATAATAGTACTTTCATATTAATTTACCTTATAATAATTCATTAAAATCATGAATATATAAAGAAGAAATTTCTTTCTTTTCTTCTTCATCATGACAAGTTTCTTCATAAACCGAACATACATTAAATCCTGCCTCTAAAGCAACTTTAATCGCATGTAATGTGTCTTCAAAAATTAATATTTCACTTGGTTTAACTCCTAATAAATTAGCAACATGAATAAATAATTCAGGTGTATTTTTACCATTTTTAAATTTCTTAACATCACATATATGATCAAAATAATAATATATGCCATTATTTTTTAAACATGGTTCATACATCACTTTACTCGATGCTGTTGCAACTGCCATTGGAATCGAGTTTTTCGCTAAAAACTCAAGATATTCTCTAGCATGAGGTTTCAATTCTACTTCATCAGAATATTTAGATACAACCGCATCCATCCATTCTGAAAATATCTCTTCTGGAGATTCCTCTATCCCATAAGTTTCTTTTGTATATACAGCAGCCTGAGCAAGTCCCATTGTTCCAATAGTTTTACCATAATCTTTTGGAACTTCTCTACCTCTTTTATTAAAGAAATTTTGATCAACTTCAAACCATACTTTACAAGAATCAAGTAAAGTACCATCTAAATCAAATATAACTGCTTTAATATCTAAATGTTTAATTTTCATTTTATTCACCTTTTTTATTATATAATACTTCTTCAATATTTTCATCAAAAAGAAAACAATCCCCTAATATTAGAGGATTGTACTCTTTTTATTTTTACTCTTATTCTTGAGTATATTTAATTTCTAAATTAGTTGAATCAAATCCAGAATTCCAATATTGACCTTTAGCAATATAATTATTAAATTCTGTTTCAGTTCCACTATAAATAATAGTAATCTTATTTTGATTATATGAAGATGTGATCCAATAATTTCCAATTGATCTACATTTTGTGGATAGATAAATTGTAGATAAATTTTTATTATTTCTAAATGCATGTTGCTCTATAGTTTTAACATTCGATAAATCAATTGTTCCTAACTCACATTCTGCAAATGCTTCACATCCTATAGTATTTACACTAGTAGGTAATTCTAAATATGTGATTGGACAATTAATAAACGTCCTATCTTTAATTATTTCTAGTCCTTCTTTAATAACTACATTAGTTAACTTTTCACAATATCCAAATGCGTAAGATCCTAAATATTCTACATTACTTGGAATCTCAACAGATATTAGATTAGTACTACCAAATACATGATTTCCTAAATATTCCACACTACTTGGAATCTCAATGGACATTAGTTCACTTCCTGTAAACGCATAATCATTAATTGTAATTAATGTTGAAGGCAATTTAATCGTAGAGATATTAGTATAGCTAAACGCTGAATATCCAATTTCAATTAAACCTTCTGGTAAATTAATGCTAGTTAAGTTTTCACAATTATAGAATGCAGCATCACCAATCTTATTTATAGTAGAAGGTAATATGATATCTGTAATAGAAATAATATTCTTGAATGCATTTTTAGGAATTACAGTAATATTTTTAGAAGATAAATCAAACGAAGTAACTAGTTCATATTGATTATTTCCTAAAACGTATAATGAAACAACACCACTTTGGAAATTTAATACTTCTGTATTTTCTTTTCCTAATTTTACAACATTAGTCAAATATTGTTCTTTTGTTCCATTATAATAAATATTCTCAGCATAACGAATTCCAATATTACCATCCAATAAATTAGATAATTGTGGTAAGTTAAGATTAATAAAATCGCCATATAAACCATTTGCGTTAATCTTTTCTAATGAATGAGGAAGAGTTAACGTTTCAGAAACATTAATATTGTATAATCCTTGTCCTTTAATTTCTTTAACCCCTTCTTCAATAACTAAATTATTGAAATATAAACCAGATAAACCACTTTTTCCTATTACAACTTCTTTTCCATTAAATAAACCTGGAATAGTTATATCAAGACGGGTATATGAAGGTATTGTACTATCATAAATATAATATCTTTCTTCAGAAAGTGAATAAACAAATTTTAAGTATCCTTCATAAACGATATTAGATGAATAATCTTCTAACGAACTATATTCATTAATAACATTATTAAATGGTAATTCACAATTAGATTCATTTACTACTTCAACTAAATATTTTTCATTATATATACAATTACCAATAGAAGTTACACTACTTGGAATAATTAAAGTTTCAAGTTTTCCAAATACCTCAAATGCACCATCTGGTATTATTTCAGGTCCATATAATAATTCAAGTGTAACAATTGATTTATTATCATTATTATTTCCATAATAAGCTTTACCTAAATTATCAAATATTTTATTAATAGTTAATTTAGTAGGAGTAGAATTTTGTAATACATAATCATAAATTCCCTCTACTCCATATGAGAATTTAATAGAAGTAATATCACCAGTAATATTAGTAATTGTTTCATTTGATAGATAGTTAAATAAAGCGTGTTTTTCAAATGCTCTATAACCAATATAGAATTTTTCATCTTCAATATCACTTGGAAGAACAACTTCTCCTCCTTCTCCATAATAACAAACGATAGTATACATATCCTTATTAATATCGTATAAATATTCAAATCCATCTTTTCTTTTTACTTCTTTAAGTTCAGAATCGATAGTCTTAAATTCGTTTACTAAGTAAGGAATTTGTTGTCCTTTTTCACCATTTTTCTTAATTTCAACATCAGATAAATTAATAACTTGGTATAAATGATAACATCTTTCAAATGCAGATTCGACAATAGATTCCATTGTTTCTGGAATGATTAATGTTTCTAAAGAGATACAATCTGCAAACGCATAAGACTCAATAGTAGTAACTTCTTCCATAGTAATATTACTTAATGATATACATCCACTAAATGCAGAATTTTTAATCACATTAACACCACTTCCCAAGTGAACTTCTTCAAGCGCATACATATTTGAAAGCATTGTGTTTGTAATATTAGTATTACCACTAATAGAAATATATTTAAGAGTTTTAGCCAATGAACCAGTATTCTTATTAATTACTAAATTAGGTGAGAAATTACCTAAAGTTAAGCTAGTTAATGACTTACATCCACTAAATGGATTACTATTTATAGAATTATAAATCATTTCTAAGTTTCTATTAGGTAAACTAATTGCTTCTAAAGATTCACAATTAATAAATGAGTTTGAATAATATGAAGTTACTTCTTTAAAATGTGGAAGTGTAGTTAAAGCTTTACAATCTTTGAAAGCATTACTACCAATTGAAGTAATCGAATTACTATATTCAACAATTTCTAATGCACCTAAGTTATAGAATTGATTATCAATAACTTCTGTTGAGTCAGTAACTAATACATATTGAATGTGATATCTTGCATATGCACTTAAATTATTAATAACATAACCTTGTGGCATTGTTAAACTAGTTAAATAGTTTGGTAAAGAATTATTTTCAATAGTTTCTATACCTACAGGAATCTTTAATTCTTTAACATTAGTTAGATAAGTTAAAGAACCTGTTTTAATAGTTTTAACACTAGAAGAAATTGTTAATTCTTTACAAGTATAAGAATCAAATTCTGTTGTAATCTCTTCACCAAGTAAAGTTAATGAATCATAGATAAGATGATTACCATAAGTTTTATTAACCCAATTAACTGATCCATTAATATATAAATATTTTATTTTTGAAACTTGATCAGAATATTGAGAACTAAATGCTAGATAATTTACCTCCATAGGTTGTTCAATTCTAACATAAATATCTTCGCCTAAGTTGCCAAAAGCAAATGCGCCGATACTTCCATTATTAACTAAACGAATATAACTAATTGAAGAACCAAAGAATGCATAATCACCAACATCATAAATTGAAGAGAAATCAAATTCATCTAAAGATGAACAATATTGGAAACATCTAGAAGGAATACTAGTTATTGGATTAAAGATACTTACTTTTTCTAAAACATCACAATCATAGAACATACTGTCTGCTAGTCTACTAACAGCAGCATCAACTAATGAATTACACTCTTTAAAAATATTAGTTCCAACATTAGTACTTGTAATAACAATATTTACACTTTCAATCGAATTACAACTTTCAAATGCACTATTTCCAATTGAATTTGCTCTAGTAACAGGTAATTCTTTTAATCTACTACAGCCATAGAAAGCTCTTGATCCGATTGAATCAAATTCAGTAGTTGGTAATTTAATTATTTCTGCATAAGCAAAGTTTTCAAAGAATGATTCAGGAATATCATCCATTTCTGTTCTTACTTCTAATTCAACGATTTTACGAGCAGTGTTATATCCAACCAATTCATATAATTTGGAATATTCAACTTCAGTAGGAAGAGTTAGAGAAAGCTTAGTTAATTCATAATTATCATAAGAGAACTCTTTTGCAATAGTTTTTAAATTATCAGGAAGATATAATTCTTTTAATGCAGTACAACTATTAATAAAGTTACTACCAATAGTTTCAACTGTATCAGGAATTTTTAATACTTCCAATTTTTCACAATATTCAAATGCATAATTTCCAATACTAATAATACCTTCTTGGAAAGTTAGAGATGTAAGATTTCTACACATTCTAAACGCATTTTCTCCAATACTTTCAATAGTATTTGGGAATTCTAAACTTTCTAAAGAAGCACATCCATTAAATGCAAAATCAACAATTTCAGTCATACCTTGAGGAAGAACTAATTCTTTTAAATTAGAGCATCCTGTAGCAATAATATTTCCAGTAACTCCACCTAAATCCGCATATTCAAGCAAATAACAATTACTAATATCTGCAGTTTTACCACCATGAACAGTAATTGATTTTAAATTAATTAATGTACCATAAGAAGCAAAACTATCTAAAGACCAAACATCAATTGAGTCTGCTCCAATAAATGGAACTTCTAATGTTTCTAAATTTTCACAATAATCAATGAATAATGGTCCGATTGAAGTAACAGAATTAGGAACAATCAAAGTTTTTAATGACATCATTCTACTAAAGATGAATCCATTAATAGAAGTTACATCACTACCAATAGTAATTGAAGTTACATCACAATAATTACCTTCTTCATTTACACAATAGAAATGTTCTCTAGTTGGTAATGATGAAGATGCTTCTAATTCAACTTTCATCCAATCTTCAATACTACCTGCATAATAGACACTAACACCGTAGTATCTTTCATAATTAAATGGAGTTCCACCAATTAATTTAATTGATTTTGGTAAATAGATATTTGAATTCCAAGAAGTAAATGTATTAGAAATATAGAATTCTTCAATACCTTCTTCTAATACTAAGTCTCTTTCATAAATTCTATAGTAAGAATTATTATTAATATTTAATGAAACTCTCTTTACTGGTTTGCCTTCATAAACCGCAGGGAAAGTAACACTATAATAGCTACTATTTTCACTAACTTTATCATAGAAAGTAGAGAAATAATAATAATCAACATCAGTAATTACATAGTAATCGCCATAATCTACAAATGTTAAATAATCTAATCTTTGATTTCTAGAACAATCAACACATAACTTATTATCATCATATGAATGTGAAAGATAATCAATTTCTTCTGTATATGTATGTCCACATCCATATGTACAAGTATATTCTCTAAGACCTTTTTCTGTACAAGTCGCAGGTTCTAATACTTTTGAAGTACAACTATGAGGGCCTATAACTTGACCAATATATTCTTTTTCTTCGTAAGTACAAATACCAGTTCTACAAATATATAATTTATATTCAGGTTCTAAACAAGTCGCTGGGAAAGTACCATATTCCATTAATGAGCAAGTATGTTCACTAGTTGGAATTGGGAATTCTTTTTTAAATCCACAATCTTGACAAGTTCCTTCTTTAATTCCTTCAGTATTATATGTAGGAATAAGTTTTGTTTCATAAGTAAAATTATGTTCAAATTTTGCATTTTCATCACTTTCACCACATAACCAACATACTGATATATGATATTCATCATTATATTCGCCATAACCATAACTATGATCACCAAAATATAATTCTTCATGTCCATTTCCACATACTGAACAATAAATATATTTTGTTCCACTATTTAAACAATCAGCAGGAAAATATATTTCTTCTATCCATTCATGAGGTTGAGGATTTGTAGTTTCTCCACATGATGGACAATAAGAATAATGATAATCATCATCACTCATACCACAATCAACCCAATCATGTTCATGAGTTTGATTGTCTTTCATATCATAATCACAATATCTACAATCTGTATAACCTAGTTCAGCATTAATTTTATGCTCTTCTATATATTCATCTCCACAAGTAGGACAATATGCTCTATGATTCTTTTCATCAATCATTTCATATTCATACTTATGTTTATGTACTGGAATATCAGGATTCTCTGGATTTTCATTTTCTCCACCTTCTAATTTTGGAATACTACGACTTTCAAGAATAGTACAAACTTCACAGTATCTTTCTTCCATACCTTCGCTTTCGTGAGTAGGTTCATCAACAACATACCATTCAGTAAATTGATGATCTCCAAATCCAAGTCTTTCTTCTTTAGACTTGCCACATTCACACTCATAATAAAGAATTCCTTCTTCTTTACAATTAGAAGGCACTTCCTTCATTAATTTAAAATTACATACGTGTTCACCATTATCTTCTTTTTCACTAGAACTTGGAGGATTAGTAGGATTATTTGGTTCACTAGAACTACCTCCAGGAAGATTAGAACATGCTACAAAAAGTATGCCTATTAAGAAAAAGCATACAAAGAAAATCAATTTCTTAAAAAATGTTTTCATAAATAATGTCTCCTAAGTCATTTTTATAATACTAAATATATTATAAAAAATATATCTTTTTTTAAAAATTCAAAGAAAAAGCCTCACTTATATTTATTTGTGAGGCTAATTAATTTATTTTTTTAGTTCTCTTTCTGCTCTATCATATAAAGCTTCTGTTGCTAAGTGAATTTTAGTTACTACTCTATTCTCTGTTTGAGGATAAATATACCAAGTATCATTTAATGTATCAATATCTAGAGTTTGACCACGTTTTAAAACACCACGTTTTTTAAAGTTATAGTCAATATGAATTGAAGGAGTATTAATTGGATCATTATCGAAATGGAATTCTTCACCATTATCTAATGTACCGTGAAGATGAATACCATCAATATCTTGAACAAATTTAACGTGTCCTAATGGAATAAACCCTTTACTCGAAACAGATAATTTTTCAATTCTTACTGTATCTTCGAAACGATATGTTCCATTTTCAACTTCTTTTCTAACTTCTTCTCTTTCCCATCTATACCAATCTGGTACATGTTCAAATTTACCTTCTCCTGTTAAACAATGTAATCTTCCATATACATCCATTTCATATTTTGCGCCACATTCTTTACACCATAAATGAGTATGTTTTGAATCCATTGCGTAATCTTTACCACAATGAGGACATTTATATAATAAATTATGTATATTATTTGCACGATACTTAGATTTTACTTTAATTTTATTTTCATATTGCCATTTATAATCATCATAAACAAAATTATCAACGATTCTTTGTTGAATTTCTTCTGCTGATAAAGTTTCAACTTCTTCTTGAGTTGCAATACATTTAAAATCAATTTCATATTTTAGATTTCTAGGATGCTTTTGATCCCATTGAGGTTGATGTAAGAAGTTACCATGAGTAATCATCATAACTACTGGTACTTTAGCAGTTTTAGCCAATTTTCCCATCGCACCATCGATTCTTTCATTAGTTCCAGAAGGAGAATATCTAGCTTCAGCATAAATACTTAGAGTATTCTTTTGTTTCTTTAATACATGAAGACTATTTTTAACAACACGGATATCTTTTGTATATTTTCTTTTTGGGAAAGCTCCAATTCCTCTCAGTAACCATTCTCTACCTACAAATTCTTCAATCGAACAAATATAACTTGTGTGGTGAGGGAAAGTCATTTTTGCATTCATAATAAAATCTAAAAATGCTGCATGAGAACAGATTAAAATATATGGCCATTTTAAATTTTCACAATTAACTTTATTAACTTTAATCTTACTAAATAATGTAGCAAAGAACGCTCCTACTACAATGATTGGTCTTAAATACCATGTAGGTTTCTTTGGTAGTCTATTAATATCTATTGTATCTTTTTTCACTTTTTTCATAAATCAATTTCCTTAAATACTAATAGTATTTTAATAGATTTCTTTACACTTCGCAACAATTTGTTAAATTACATAAAAAAAGACTATACAAGTCTTACTATTAAACTTCAATATAGTCTATTTTTATTTCGTTTTTCTCACAATTCATTACTATGTAACATCCATTTAATCCATCTCTAGGTCTAGTCAATGAACCAGGATTAATATAATGCATTCCATCAATAACAACATTTTTTCTACAATGAGAATGACCATATAAATAACCAATACATTGATTCATTTTTAAAAAATCAGTACTAACTATACTTCTTAAATGTCCATGTTCACAATAAAAGTTACCGTATGGTGTTTTTAATATTCTATATCTAGGATAAGGCATAAAATAATCTCCATTTCCTTTAACTGAAACAAAAGGATGTAAATACTCTTCTGGAAGTTGAGAATCACCTAAATGCAAAAACACATCAGCATCTCCATGCTGATTTACTATTTTTCTTAATAAGTCAACTTCTCCATGACTATCACTTACAATAACTATCTTCATGTCTTAATTATACATCATTTTCTATCTATTTTAATTTAAAAATTAATGTTATAATTAAAAAGTAAGGAGTTTTTTATGAAAACAAAATTAAGTGGAAAGTTTTATCTTTCATTAATCATCTTTTCACTATTTGGTCAAATTGCCTGGGTAGTTGAAAACATGTATTTAAATGTATTTTTATCTAAAGAATTTGCTGCAGATAGTTACCAAGTGGCATTAATGGTTTCTTTATCTGCAATCACTGCGACTATTACTACTTTATTAATCGGCGCACTATCTGATAAATTAGGCAAAAGAAAAATTTTTATTTGTGCAGGATACATCATTTGGGGATTATCTATTCTCTGCTTTAGTTTATTTACTAGAGATTCATTAACTAAAATATTAGGTCCCGGAGTAGATGTGGCAGCATTTGGAATTACTATGGTTATCTTACTTGACTGTATCATGACTTTCTTTGGAAGTAGTGCTAACGATGCTTGCTTTAATTCATGGTTAACCGACTCAACCGATTCAACAAATAGAGGAGCAGTTGAAGGTATTAACTCTATGATGCCATTAGTTGCAATATTAATCGTATTTGGATTATTATCTGGATACGCTAATGAAGGCAAATGGCACATTATGTTTATCGTCTTAGCAGTTTTAACAATTTCTGCTGGTATTCTAGGTATATTCACAATTAAAGATGCTCCAATTGAAGCAAAAAAAGATTCTCACTACTTTAAAGATATTTTTTATGGATTTAGACCTTCATCTATCAAAGAAAATAAATCTTTATATAGCGTATTAATTACAACTGCTTTATTTGGAATAGGTGTGCAGACTTTCATGACTTTCTTAGTTCAATATTATGATGCGACTATTGAAGGAACATTCTTAGGCTTTGATAAATATGTAATTATTATGGCACCTGCTATTGTTCTAGCATCCGTCTTTACTTTCTTTTATGGAAAACTATATGATAAAATCGGTTTTTTCAAATCAATTATTGGTAGTTTAGCAATATTAATTGTTGGACTATTCATTCTCTTCTTCTTTAAAAATCCAAATGAACAATTAATTCCTGTATTCATTGGTTCACTATTAATGATGTGTGGATATTTAGGTTCAAATGCAATCTTTGGAGCAAAAATCCGTGATTTAACTCCAGAAGGTAAAGTAGGATTATTCCAAGGAATTAGAATTATCGCTCAAGTATTAATTCCAATGTTAATTGGTCCATGGTTAGGCGCTGTATCTTTAAGTGGTAATTTCACTTATGATGAAAATGTATTAACTGGTGGATATTCATATCCATTAAACTCTAACATCTTCCTAGCAGCAGCAATTGTAATTATCTTAACTCTAGGATTATGTATCCTAGTAGATTATTTTTTCTTAAAGGAGAATAAGCATGAAAGCAAATAATTTTCAACAATTAAAAACAACTGATAAAAAACTAGATAGTATTCCATTAAGTGAATATCCTCGTCCTCAATTAGTAAGAGATTCTTACATTAATTTAAATGGTGAATGGGAATTCGCTATTTCTTCAGACAAGAATTCTATCCCTAATTTTGACAAAAAAATTATTGTCCCATATTGTATAGAATCTTATCTATCAAAAATCAATTATCGTTACCCTACTACAACATATTATTTCTATAAAAAAGAAATCACTTTAGATAAATCCTTTATCAAAGATAAAGTTTTACTTCACTTTGATGGTGTCGACCAAGAATGTGATGTATTTGTTAACTCAATTAAAGTAGGAGAAAATAAAGGTGGATATATCCCTTTTACTTGCGAAATAAAAGATGCCCTAAATATCGAAGGAACAAATACTATTACTGTAATAGTTAGAGATACACTAAACCATGACTATCCTTGGGGAAAACAAAGAATTGATAGAAAAGGAATGTGGTATACTCCAGTTTCAGGTATATGGAAAAGTGTTTGGTTAGAAAGTGTTTCTTCTGATTATATTAAATCTATAAAAATTGAAACTACATTAGAAGAAGTTAAAATTAAAATTGATTCTGAAGCAACTTCTAAAAAAATTACTATACATACTCCAAATAATGATATTATTAGAAGAACCAAAGAAAATGAAATCGTAGTTAAAATCCCTTCTCCAATTTGTTGGGATGTCAATAATCCTTATTTATATAGTTTTGATATTGAAACACCAAATGATAAAATTTCCTCTTACTTTGGATTAAGAACATTCTCCATTAAGAAGAAAAATGGTTATCCTTATTTCTTCTTAAATGATCAACCTGTATTTATCCATGGATTACTAGATCAAGGTTATTATCCTGATGGCATTTATACTCCTCATTCTTATAATGAATATGAAAGAGATATCTTAAGAATGAAAGAGTTAGGTTTTAATACATTAAGAAAACACATTAAAATCGAACCATTATACTTTTACTATTTATGTGATAAACATGGTATGTTAGTCATTCAAGATTTTGTTAATAACGGAGGATATAATTTCATTAGAGATACTGCTTTACCAACTATTAGAATTTATTTCCCTGAATGGACTTTATTCAAATCCAAAAAAGCTGACAAAATATTCTATGACCAAATGGAAAAAACAGTTGATTTATTATATAACTCTACTTCATTATTCATGTATACAATTTATAATGAGGCATGGGGCCAAAAGAATCCAGATAAAGCATATAAAGTATTAAAAGAATTAGATTCTACTAGACTAATTGACTCTACTTCGGGTTGGTTTAAAAGAAAACAAAGTGACTTCACATCTCTACATATATACTTTAGAGAAATATCTTTTAAACCAAGTGATAAACCAATATTTATTTCTGAATTTGGTGGCTTTGGTTACAAATTAAATGAACACTCTTTCAACCCTGACAATACATATGGTTATGGACTATTTACAAACCAAGAAGATTATCAAAATGCTGTTAATTCATTATACTTTAATCAAGTAATTCCAAATATTAAAAATGGATTAATGGGTACAATTTATACTCAAGTAAGTGATGTAGAAGATGAAACAAATGGCTTATTAACTTATGATAGAAAAGTATGTAAAGTTCATAAAGAAGATATGTTAAAAATCAAAGAACAATTAAAAATATAGACAAAAGAAAAGCACTTCGATAGAAGTGCTTATTTTTATTATGCTTCAACTTTTTCTTTAGCGTTTGGTTTTGTCCAGTCAATTGGAGTATATCTTGTCTTTTTAACTGTACCAACTTGTTCCATTGCTAGAGCGATTAATTGTTTACATTTTCTAAAAGAAAGTCCTGATTTAACTTTAACTTCTAATGGAGTTTCAACGAATTTTTTCTTACCAGAAGCATCTCTTTGGTGATAAATTGCAGAGTCAACAGATAATGGATCTAATGCAAAGTATACTTTTAAACCTTTACCTGCAACAATAATTTTTGCAATTAATTTACCCTCAAATCTAAATGCATCGTTTGTTTTACTTACTCTAGTATGAACTTTACGATAAGATAACATTTCGTTCTTTAAATCCGAATACATTTGTAATAATTCTGGATCTGCTTCATATAATCTATCTTCGAAATCTCTTCCTGGATAAATTTTATTACCATCTTCATCAAAAATAAATACTGGTTTAGATTCACGAACTGGAGCTGGTTTTTCTTCAACTCTTGGTTCTTCTTTCTTTTCAACTTTTTTAGGTTCAACTTTTGGTTCTTCTTTTACAGGAGCTGGAGCTGGTTCTTCTTCAACTACTGGAGTTGGAGGAACTTCTTCTACTTTTTCTTCCTTAACTTCTTCTACAACTGGAGCTTCTTCAGCAACTGGTGCAGATTCTTCTTTTGATTCTTCAACAACTGGAGTTTCTTCTACAGAAGGTTCTTCTTTCGCTTTACCAGTAATTGTTACAACAGCAATAATCATATAAACTAAAACACCAACTAATGCTAAGGTTGTTGCAAGACATCTTAATCCATAAACTAAGTCTGAACCAATAGATGTTACTCCTAAAACAACGTTAGGATTTCTTACAACTAATGCTGCCATTGCACATAAGCATGGGATAGATAATGGACTCCAGAATTGTCCTTGTTTTTTAACGATTGACATAACCATTAATACTAATGTAATAACAATTAAAATAGCTAAGACAACAAAGATTGCAATTTTAACAAAATCGCCATTCCAGAATGTTGTAATACCTTTAAAATAATCAACACCTAGTCCAATAAAAGTTTTGGCTTTATTAACAACACCTTCTACACCTGTTTTTAGTAATACGCACATTGCGATTACTACGAAGAAGAAAATGTTAATAATACCAAGAATAGTATTAAATTTAGTAGCTTTCTTCATTTTAATTTTTCCTTTCTTAATAGGACAACCTATTTTCTAGTTAAATTATAAATGGAAAATAATGGACTTTCAATAGGAAAACTCAACATTTAGTATACTTTTTTTAATTTTTTAACATTAATGCTAATATTTTTATTTAATGCGCGTTTTTCTTAGAAAAGTCTAACTATTTTAATTTTTCTCTTATTTTTAATAAAAAGTCTTATTTTTTGAACTTTTTATTGTATAATTATAAATAGAATTCAAAGGAGGATTTCATAATGTTAGAAATTGGTAATTCCTGGTGGATGTATCTTTTTGGTATCATCGTTACCATATTCGTTATTGCTGGTTGTTTATTTTTTATCATTAAAGCATTTAAAGAAGCTAAAAGCTTAAATATGGACAAAAAAGTAATAAAGAAAACTATTTTTAGTAGTGCAATATTTACTATTTTACCTTCTATTAGTATTTTAGTTGGTATTTTCGCCTTAGCAGGTCAATTAGGTATTCCATTGCCTTGGATTAGATTGTCAGTTATCGGAGCACTTCATTATGAAGGTATTGCTGCTGATACTGCTCTAGGTTTCTTAAAAGAAGCTGGAATTGATGATCCAAAAATTGCTATGGTCACAGTTGCTTCAGTAATGACTTTAGGTATTCTTACTGGACCAATATTCTGTTTATTTGGTTTTAAAGCATATGATAAAAAATTATTAGCAAAAGCAAATGCTCAACCAACAGAAAATAATGTTTCAGTTGAATCTGTTGAAGTTGTTGAAAAACCTAAAAAGAAAAAAGGATTAGGAGATGTCATATTTAATGCTGTATTTATTGCTATGATAGGTGCATTCATTATTTGGGATGCTGTAGAACCATTTATTAGAAAGAAAGACTTAAACAGTGATGGCAAAGCTCTTGAGAATGCTCTAAAATTCTTTGAAGAACAACCATATTTATCTGATAAATTATATATCCCAATTATTGTTGCAATAGTATCATTTGGTACGATGGCACTATGTGAATTTTTAGAAAAGAAATGTAAACAAAAATGGTTAAGTGATTTCTCTCTTGGCCTAAGTATGATAGTTGGTATGGCAGCTGCTGCTATAGTAGCAATTTTATAGGAGGTAGATTATGGAAAAGAAAAAATTTGTTATCGATGATCATTTCTATGGTCGCATCTTCTTAGCACTTGCTATTATCTTAATTGTATTAATACCTATAATAATGTGTATTATTTTACAAGTATTACCTAATTTCTTAGTTATATTACAATGTATTTTCCCTCTTATCACTTTTATTATCGGCGGGTTTGTTGAAGTTATCACATATTCTCCAATGCTAGGTGTTAGTGGAACTTATTTAGGTTTCTTCACCGGTAACTTAGTAAACTTAAAAGTTCCTTGTGCAGTTAATGCTAGAGAACAAGCTGGAGTTAAACATGGTTCAAAAGAAGGCGAAATTATTTCTACAATTTCAGTTGCAGTTTCTACTTTAGTTACAACAGTTATCCTAGCTTTAGGGGTTGCTTTATTAAAACCATTAGAACCAGTTCTTCAAAATGAATATTTAGTTCCTGCATTTGATGCAGCATTCACTGCTTTATTTGGTGCACTTGCTTATAAATATTTTATTAAAGATTTAAAACTAGTACCTATCCCATTAATTATAGCATTTATTTTATCATTCTTCTTAAAACAAGGTACGGGTATTACTATTCCAGTTTGCGCAATTATTTCAATAGTTATAGCATATCTTTTACTTAAAAGAGAACAAAAGAAAGTACAATAATAATTATCAAATAAAAATCTCTAACCATTTGGCTAGAGATTTTTTTTAAATCTTTTGTAATAATCTTTGATAGAATTCCAAGCATTTTTCTAATGCTTCAACAGAGATTCTTTCATTTAATCCGTGGACACCTTTTCTATCTTCATTACTTACTTTCATTGGAGAAAAACGAACTACACAATCAGAAATTTGAGAATAATGTTTTGCATCTGTTCCACCTATCATTACAAATGGAGCAACTATTGTATCGTGATAAGTTTCTAATACTGTTTGTTTAACTATATTATATTCTTCACTTTCAAATGAACATTCTTTAGTACATTGGAATTGATAACCTCTTGTAATTACTATATCATGATCTTTAATAACTTTTCTAATATGTTTTTCTACATCATCTATTGAATTAAAAGGAGCTAATCTAACATTAACATTTGCTTCAACATGATTTGGAATAACATTAGTTTGATTTCCACCATTTAATATAGTAAAAGCAAAAGTAGAAGAAACTAACGCTCTAGTATCAGAGCCTAATACTGGTAATAATTTTGTAATCAATGGTTTGAATAACCACATATTTGCAAATACTAGTTTTAAGCCAAAAACCTCATTTTTTCCCATTACTCTAAGTGTTTCATCCACTGTTTTTATTATTTTAGGTTTCATAGGATTTTTTTCTAATCTAACTAATGCCTTTGCCATTCTTATAGCAGGACCATTTTTTCTTGGACTTGAAGAGTGACCACCATTACCATCAAGAGATAACTTGAAATTAACCATTCCTTTTTCTACTACTCCTAAAAATGCAGTATCTTTTGTTACACCTGGGAATGCATTTTGAAGTACACCGCCACCTTCATCAAAAACTAATGCAGGTTTTATTCCTCTTTTTTCAAATTCTTGAACTATGTCATATTGTGCATTGCCACAGATTTCTTCGTTACTACCAAATGTTAAATATAAATCATTTTTTGGAACATAACCTTTTTCTAATGCTGTTTCTAAACTAGATAAAACACACGCCATAGTATTCTTAGTATCTAGTGTTCCTCTTCCATATAAATATCCATCTACTACTTCACCTAAGAAAGGATCATGTTCCCATCCTTCAGTAACTGGAACTACATCATAATGCGCCATTAACACTGTTGGCTTTTCGCTTGATTCACCTTTTAATTTAAAAATTAATGCGTAATCTTTTGTTTGTTCATATTCACAATACTTGAACACATTAGGATATAATTCTTTAACTTTTTCAATATATCTTTCATATTGAGTAAAATCTATTAAAGACGTGTCTTCATATGAAATGGTAGGAATTTTGATTAATTCTCCTAATTTATATACAATGTCATCTTTTTCCCATTGTATATCTTGACCTTGAGTTTTGAAATTCGTTTTATCTTTAAATGTTAACGTCTTAACTAATATTACTATTATTAGTAATACTACTAATCCTCCTAATACATATAATAATTCTGGCATAATCTACCTCCTAATTTGCTTTTACTTTAATTTTTTTGAATTTATACTTTACATTTTCTTTTTTGATTCTTTCAATCACTTTTTCATATTTTTCAATAGATTCAAATCTATCTTTTTGAATCAAATAAGCTTGATTAGATGATATAAAAATAAACAAAAATTTAGGAGTATCAATTACTTTATACATCGCTCTATAAGTAATATGTCCTTTACTTTCATGTTCTTTTTGATGTAATGTAACGAATAATTTTTCATCTGTAAACAAGTAATCATATGTCATTGTATCGTATACTACTTTATTAATATTGTAATTTCTTTTAACCTGTAGATTCATAATGAGTAATAAAACAAAAGGATATATTATCATTAATAATCCTAAAATTCCTGATTTGAGATAATCATGTTCTCCAATTAATAAAAATAAAGCAAATGCTAAAAGAACTAATTCAATCGCTACAACAGGAATAATAATTTTATCTTGCAATGCTTTATTTAAACTAAAATATCCTTCTTTAGAAAATGTTGTTGTATTTTTTATTTCCATAATTTCACCATCCGTTTAAATTATACAACATCATATTTTAAATAGTTATATTTAAATCACTTTTTCATAAAATAATAAAGATTTATATTTTTTTAAATTATTATCAATATTTTTTTACTGATTTATTGATTATTAGAAATTAATTGTGATAGAATTGATTTGATTTTGAGTTTAAATTATTCATAATGTTTATGAATATAAATTCATGAAATTGTTATCTTAGATAACAACATAAAAATTAAGGAGATGAAAAATTATGGGTGTAAAAATCGTAGAAACTAGTCTTCGTGATGGTCATCAATCTTTATTTGCTACTAGAATGACAACCGAAGAAGTTGTATCGGTTGCTAAAGAATTAGATGACGCTGGATTTCATGCTTTAGAAGTTTGGGGAGGCGCAACATTTGATTCTTGCTTAAGATTCTTAAATGAAGATCCATGGGAAAGATTACGTGAAATTCGTAAAGTTTGTAAAAAGACAAAATTACAAATGTTATTTAGAGGTCAAAACATTTTAGGATATCGTCATTATTCTGATGATGTTGTTGATATGTTTTGTAAAAAATCAATTGAAAATGGAATTGATATAATTCGTGTATTTGATGCTTTAAATGATATTAGAAATCTAAAACAAGCTGTACTATCTACAAAAAAATATGGTGGTCATGTTCAAATTGCACTTTCTTACACTACTTCCCCTGTTCACACAATTGAATATTATGTTCAACTAGCTAAGGATATTGAAGAGTTAGGTGCAGATTCCTTATGTATTAAAGATATGGCCGGCGTTTTACTTCCAGAAGATGCATACACACTAATTAAAGCACTTAAGAAAAATACTAAATTACCTATTGAATTGCATTCACACTGTACTGCAGGTGTATGTGAAATGACATATGCTAAAGCAATTGAAGCAGGATGTGACATTATTGACTGTGGTGTTTCACCTTTATCAAATGGCACTGCTCAACCTTCAACTCAGGCATTTAATTCTTGTTATAAAGGAACAAAATATGATCCAAAATTAAATATTGAAGCATTAAATAAAGCGGAATCTTTATTAACAAAAATTAAAGATAAGTATTTAGGTAATGGTTTGCTCAATGCCAAGTCTTTAAGTGTTAACCCTAATATCCTAAAATATCAAGTACCTGGTGGAATGCTATCAAACTTAATAAAACAATTAAGCGATCAAAATGCAATGGATAAGTTTGAAGACGTGTTAAAAGAAATTCCAAATGTTAGAAAAGATATGGGTTATCCTCCGTTAGTTACCCCATTATCTCAAATGGTTGGAACTCAAGCTGTTTTAAATGTTATTTCTGGACAAAGATACAAAATGGTTCCAAAAGAAATTAATGAATATCTACATGGAAGATATGGTCAAGCACCAGCAGAAATTAATGAAGAAATTAAAAGAAAAATAATTGGTGACGATGAAGTTATTACATGTCGTCCTGCTGATTTGCTTTCTCCTGAGTTCGAATCATTAAAAGAAAAGTATAAAGACTTAGCTAGGTCAGATGAAGATGTTCTTTCATTAGCACTATTTGAAAAAGTGGCTGTAGACTTTATGACAAAAAGAAATAATCAAAATAAAGCTGAAGAGGTTGAAGAATTCAACTTAATCATCGGTTAGGAGTAAAATATGTTATTAGCAACAAATATGGGAATGGGTGAAGGAATTTTCTTCACAATCTTATGTGTCATTATTGTATTTGTAGTAATCGGTGGAATAATTTTTGGAGCATACTTTTTATCAAAGTTAATGGATGGTTCAAAAAAAGAAACAAAAAAAGTAGAAAATGTTTCTTCCCCAGTTATTAATAGACCAAGAAATACAAATATAGAAGATGATGATATGATGGCTGCAGTTTTAGTAGCAACAATTGATTTTAGAAACGAAATTAAAGAAGACGTTAGATTAGTAAGCGTCAACAAGATTAAATAAGGAGATTAATACATATGAAATTATATCGTGTAAAAGTTAATGGAAAATTATATGAAGTAGAATTAGAAGCTGTTTCTGAAACAAGCGGAACAATTTCTCCAAAAGAAGTTACTAGTTCTCAAACAACTAATAATGGAGACGGCGAACCATTTTTAGCTCCAATCGGTGGTAAAGTATTAGATGTAAAAGTTACTGTAGGTTCTTCTATCAAAAAAGGCGATGTATTATGTGTTATTGAAGCCATGAAACTTGAAAACGAAGTCACTGCTTTAGTAGACGGTACAATTAAACAAGTAAGAGTAAATAAAGGCGACACTGTTGCAAATAAAGATCCTTTATTTATCATTGGTTAATATAATGAGAATATTTAAATTTGATACACTTCAATCTACAAATAGTTATTTAAAAGACCATATCAATGAGCATATCAATCATGATGTGGTTTTTACATTTAACCAAACAAATGGACATGGTAGAATTTCTAGAAGTTGGTGTTCTACTAAAGATAGTCTTACCTTTTCCATTATTTTTAAGGATGACTTTTTATATAAAAATTATGAAAGTCTTTCATTAATTAGTGCCGTTTCTCTTTTTGAAGTACTTTCAAAAAAAATAAATAATGTATCCATCAAATGGCCTAATGATATTATAGTAAATAACAAAAAAATATGTGGGATTTTGTTAGAAAGTAGGATATCTACTAAAATGGAAGGATTAATTTTAGGGATTGGATTAAATGTAAATAATGAACATTTTGATGATAGTTTAAATGCTACATCTATCTATCTAGAAAATAATTTAAAAACTAATATCGAGGATATAATGTTAGAAATTATTAACAATTTGTTAAAAAATGTTGAACTATTTAAAAATGGAAGTCTAAAACATATTGAAATAATTAACAAAAACAATTATCTTTTAAATAAAGAAACCTACGCCACTATTGGATCTAATAAACAATTAGTAAAAGTTTTAAAAATACTTAATAACAATCATTTACTAGTTGAATGCAATAATGAGTTGATTGAGGTTTCGACAGGAGAAATATCTTTCCATAAAGATTAGGAGACTATATGAAAAAATATTGCGATTTTACTAAATTTAAAGATATTCATAGAGGAGAAAGATGCTTTGTTATTTTGACTGGACCTAGTCTTACTCTTAGTGATGTTAATTTACTAAAAAACGAAGTTACCTTTGCAGTTAATTCGTGTATTAAATTATTTTCTAAAACTTCTTGGCGTCCAAACTATTATGTTATGACAGACAAATTAGTCTATCAAAGTATTGGCAAAGAACTTGAAAATTCCGATTTATCTTCTCCTATTTTCTATTCAAGAAATGGTATCGGCACTCAAATAAAAAAGAAAAATGCTCTTCCATTTAAATCATTATATTTTCATCATTTTATTAATTTTATTACTGGTGGAAGAACAACTTTAGGATGGAGTAATGATATCAATAAAGGAATTGCCGATGCACCAAGTTGTGTCTATGCTGTAATGCAAATTGCAAATTATATGGGATTTAAAGACGTCTATGTTATTGGAGCGGATTGTAACTATTCTCTTCCAAATCAACATTCAGAAGTAGCTGGATATATTCCTAAAGTAAAAATTTCAAAAAATGCAGGCAATCACGTATTAAAAGCATGGCGTTCAATAAAAAAGCATTTACCTAGTACCAAGATGCATGTTTTTAATTCCACTCGCGGAGGAATGTTAGAATTATTCCCTCGTGTTTCTCTAGAACAAGCATTAAATAAGGAGGAAAAATAATGAAAATAGTAGGAATTATGCCTATAAAATTACAAAATGAGCGTTTACCAGGCAAAAATACCAAACTATTAGGTAATAAACCTTTGTTGCAATACGCTTTAGATAATCTAGTAGAAACTTCTTTATGTGATAAAATATATGTTTATTGTTCTAACGAAGAAATAATAAATTATCTTCCTAAAGGAGTCAATTTTTTAAAAAGAGATAGTAAACTAGATTTACCAACATCTAATTTCACTCAAATTTTCGAATCGTTTATGAATCAAATAGATGCAGACGTTTATGTTTTTATGCATGCAACTGCTCCTTTTGTAAGCGTAGATACAATGAAAGAATGTATCAATGCAGTTATCAACAAAGAATATGATTCTAGTTTTTGCGCAGTTTCTATTCAAGATTTTTTATGGGTAGATAATAAGCCTTTAAATTTTGATCCATCTAATCTTCCTCGTAGTCAAGATTTAAAGCCAATTTTTCGTGAAACAAGTGGAATCTATGTTTTCAAAAAGTCAGTTTTTACTAATCTAAAAAGAAGAATTGGTAATAATCCTTACATAAAACTTGTAAACTATAAAGAATCTGTGGACATTAATAACCCAGAAGATTTTTATCTAGCAGAAGCATTATTAAATGTAAAATTTTAGGAGAATTAAATGGAAAGATTAAAAATTTTAGATGTTACATTAAGAGACGGCGGATGTGTTAATGATTTCAATTTTGGTATAGATTACATGAATAAAATTTTAGAATCATTAGAAAATTCCTCTATTGATTATATAGAACTAGGTTATTTAGATGAAAAAAAGGGATCTATTGATAATAGAACTCAATTTTTAAATGAAAAATGTATTTACCAAAATTTTTTAATTAATAAAAAAAATAATATTAAATATGTTGCAATGATTGACTATGGAAAATTTGATGTTAATAAATTAGAAAAAAGAACTCCTCAAGGTATTGATGGAATACGTTTTTGTTTCCATAAAAAAGATAGATTTAATATACTTGAATCTTGCTTGAAAATAATAGAACTTGGATATGAGTGCTTTATTCAACCAATGTTGACAATGCGTTACAATAATGATGAGCTCATCGATTTCATTTATTATATAAATGAAAAATTACCAAATATACAAGGTATTTATATAGTAGATAGCTTTGGTGAAATGAGAAACCAAGATTTATTAGATAAAATAAAAATTTTTGATACTTATTTATTAGACAGTATTACACTTGGCTTCCACTCTCATAATAATCTTCAACTATCATATAGTAATGCAATTTCTTTTTTAAACTATCCTACAAAACGTAATATTATGTTAGACTCATCAATAATGGGAATGGGTAAAGGAGCAGGCAACCTAAATACCGAATTATTACTAGAACATATTAATATAATGAGCCATACAAAGTACAACATTTCCCCATTATTAGAAATTATAGATACAGTAATTAAACCAATCCATAATGAATATCGTTGGGGTTATTCTGTTGAATATTATTTATCTAGTGTTAATCATTGTACTCCTAGCTATGCTTCGCATTATTATAATAAACATATGTTACCTATTAGCAAAATAAATGAATTGTTATCACGATTAGATGAAAATAAAAAAATATCATTTGATAGAGATTATGCCGAAAAAATATACAAGGAATATAATGAAGAAAATCTTTTTGATGAAACTGAAACAATCTCAAAATTAAGTAAATTAATAAGTGGAAAAGATGTTTTAATAATTGGGCCAGGAAAATCTATTAATGACTATAGTTATGAAATTATAAGCGCAAGTAAAAATAAATTTATAATCAGTTTGAATTTTGAAGTCCCTTTTTTAAAATCAGATTTAATATTAATTAATCGCGATGAGGTATATGAAAAATTAAAATCTAATAAAAATTTGCTTATTTCTTCAAACATCACTACTGATAACGATTTAGTAATTAACTATAAAAATTGGATTGAAAAATATAATGATACTATTTTCGATTCAAGTGCCGTTTTTGCCTTAAAACTCGCTTGTTTTTTAAAAGCAAATTCAATAACTCTTGCAGGTTTAGATGGTTTTTCAACAAATATTAATTCAAATTATTTTGATAAAAATTTAAGAAGAGGTCTAAGTGAAATTGAAGTTAATAAGCGAAATAATTTTTATCGATTCTTCATTAAAAATATCAGTGAAGAAATAAAGATTAATTTCATTACCCCTTCTTTATATGAAAAGGAGTAAACTTATGATTAAATTATTAATTATGGATGTTGATGGTACATTAACAGATGGATTGTTACATTTATCTAGTGATGGAACTGAAACAAAAAGCTTTTCTACATAAGATGGTATGGGCATAAGATTAGCTCAACAAAATAACATTATTCCTGTTATTATTACAGGAAGAGAATCTTATTGCGTCACTAGAAGAGCAAAAGAATTAGATATTTATGATGTTCACCAAAATATTAAAGATAAAGTTTCTAAAGCTAAAGAAGTTTTAGAAAAATATCATCTTACTTTTGATGAAGTTGCTTATATTGGTGATGATCTTAATGATTTAGATACTATGCTTCTTTGTAAAGAGCGTGGAGTTCCAAATGATGGAGAGGATTCTATAAAAAAAGTAGCAACATTTATTTGTCCTAGAAATGGTGGATATGGTGCCGTAAGAGATTTTATTAATTACCTAATAGATAAAAATAAAAAATCAGAGTAAAGTCTGATTTTTTTTAACTTATAGTCTTTGCAATTAAATCCCCTACTTCTTCAATAGGGATATTTAAGGAAATTGCTAACTCTTCTTCGATTCCTTTTTTTAATTTTCTTAAATAATCATAATCCATTAAGTTAAGTGATTTATTATTTTCTTCCAATTCTAATTGTTTAACATATAATGATTTAACAATTATGCAAATGTTATCGATTTCATGAGAATTTAATAATAAAGCAAATTTTTCTTTTCTAATTTTTGCTTCATTATACCATATAGGTTCAATACTTTTTATTTTTTCAATAACTTCTAGTGCCATTGCTCTAGTCATAATTGGCCTAATTAATTCATCTTTTTTATCAAACGGCACATAAATAGTTAAAGTTTTATTTATTGGATCTACAAAGTGAGGTTTAAGACAAATATATTTTACATCTCCAAAACCATAATTCATTATTTTAATTTCTGAAACTTCAAATACTCCACCATTTATATGAATAACTTTATCACCAATTTGGCACATATCTTTCACCTTCCTTAAAGATATTATACCAAAAATAAACATCCTTCGTAAGAAGGAAAATTTAAAAATTAGTTTTACTTTCTTTTGACATAATAATTTTTATATTCTTTATTATCCTCAAGACCAATCATTTTTCTACTAGATAGTTTGTAATTAAGTGCAATTAATGCTTCTATTCTTTCTTTTTGTTCATCAAATGCTTTAATAGCAATTTTACTATATTTACATGTTTTTCTTAGTTTATTTTCTAGCAACCCTAAAATTTCTACTAAGTTATCTTTGATTTCGTATCTTGAAATTAAATCTAATCTAATCACAATCGAATCTTTAAAAGAATCATATCCACCTCTTTTTAAAAGTTCTATGACACCAATTACTTTATTTTCTTTTTTATCGATTAGAGATAATCTAATGAACCATTTCTTAGTATATGCGTGCTTCCAAAAAGTATATTTTTCAATTAGTTCTTCTTTGCTTTGATAATAAAAATTATCACCATTACAATCGTCATTATTTATATATCTAATATTATCTGTATTGGAATACAATTCTAATAAGTCATCTAAATCTTTTTTTCTTACTAATCTAATTCGATATGAAGAATTTTCAATTTTAGGATTAGATTCAAAAAGTTTATTCATTATTTTTTTCCTCTTTAATTAAATCTTTAATTACTTCACTTGCTACTATTAATCCACATACTGATGGAACAAATGAAACACTTCCAGGAACCACTTTTTCTCCTTCTTGAGAAGGAAATTTAATTGCTTCTTCAGTCGAATAAACTACTTTTAAATTTGTGATTCCTCGTTTTTTTAATTCGTGTCTCATTACTTTTGCAAGAGGACAAACTTTTGTTTTGGAAATGTCAGTTACAACAAATTTAGTTGGGTCTAGTTTGTTTCCTGCACCCATTGCACTAATTACTCTTACATTTGATTTTTTTGCTTTTTCGATAATTTCTATTTTAGCAGTAACCGTATCAACAGCATCAATTACATAATCATATTGAGAAAAATCAAATGTATTTGAATTTTTAGGCAAATAAAATAATTTAAACGCTTTTACTTCACATTTTGGATTAATGTCAATGATTCTTTCTCTCATAATATCAACTTTATAATGTCCTATTGTCGAATTTAAAGCTACAATTTGTCTATTTATATTTGTTGATGAAACTAAATCATTATCTACTAAATCAATTCTACCTATTCCACTTCTAGCAAGAGCTTCAGCAATATGACCTCCAACTCCTCCGACACCAAATAAAAGTACTTTCGCATTCTTCAATTTTTCTATTCCTTCAGTTCCTAAAAGTTTTTCACTTCTTGAAAATGAGTCATTACTTTTTATTAAATTATCATAATTATCTAAATACGAATGTTTTTGTCCGCTTTTTCTATATCCAATAATTTTGTCTAGATTAATATTTTCCATACTTTTAAAAATATTACCTTCAAAATCTTTGTTATCTTTCTTTAATTCTTTAATCAGAGCCTTGATATATGCTCTTTTTGATCCACCAATATGATCAGCAGCATTTTTATATTCTTCTGTAAATTTACAAGCACATGCAATAAATTCTAATTCGTTGTATGTTGACCAAGATATGATGTCTTGTTCTCTAATCAGATATAATGGTCTAATTAATTGCATACCATTAAAGTTATCACTATGAAGTTTTGGAAGCATTGTTTCAATTTTTGCCACTTGAAACATATTTAGTAAAGTAGTTTCAATAACATCATCAAAATGGTGACCCAATGCGATTTTATTACATCCTAAATCTTCAGCAATTCTATATAATGCTCCTCTCCTCATACGTGCACATAAATAACAAGGTGACTTTGTTTGAATTGCAGCTACTTCAAAAATATTTGTTTCTACAATAGTCGCGTCAATATTTAATATTTTAAGATTATTCACAATCATATCTAAATTTTTTTTATTGTATCCTGGGTTCATAACCATATACTTTACTTCAAAGTCAAAATCAGAATATCTATGTAATAATTCAAAACACTTTGCCATTATCATAGAATCTTTTCCACCAGAAATACAGCAGCAAACTTTATCTCCAGGTTGGAGTAATTGATAATCTTTAATTGCTTTAACAAATTTTGACCAGATTCTTGCTCTGAATCTAGTGGTAATCGATCTTTCGATTAATTCATATCTTTCCATAAATACCTCTTTCTAACTTACTTTCTCGACCTTTTGAGTAAGCAGTATTAGTAAGCCAAATAATTTTAGCTAAAATTATTATATCAATCTTCTATTATTTAAAAAAGAATATATTATTGTACGTTAATACTTTTTTATTCATTTCAATACCTAGGCGACACAGGATAGGGCTAATTTTTAATGGGCGGACCCGATCTTCAAAGATGACAGGAGACATGTTAAGAAAAAATGTAAAGTTTTTTTAAAAAACGCTTGCATTTTTTCTATAGATTAGTGATAATAATATAGCGTTGTTAAGGACCAGTGGTGTAGCGGTTAACATGTCTCCCTGTCACGGAGAAGATCGCGGGTTCGATTCCCGTCTGGTCCGCCATTAACAATTGGCCCGGTAGCTCAGTTGGTAGAGCAAGGGACTGAAAATCCCTGTGTCGCCGGTTCGATTCCGGCCTGGGCCACCATTTAAAGAAAATTAGAGGAAGAATTCTTCCTCTTTTTTTGTTTTATGGTGGAACAGGCCATTATTTTCTCCAAATATTTCATAATTCACTAAAAAATACTAATTCACATTTTGAACTATGCGACAATATTCGAGCTAGGACTGCTCATCATTATATTTTATTATTTTTAAAGAATATAAAAAAATTACTTGCATATAATAAAATATAATGATATTATAATCAAGCAAACCACATCGCAGGGTAGAGCAGTCCGGTAGCTCGTCGGGCCCATAACCCGGAGGTCGCATAGTTCAAATCTTGCCCCTGCAACCATGTTTATTCAAGGACAACTATTGTTGTCCTTTTTTCTTTTGTATTCGATGAATTAATATTTCTCTCATTAATATATCATCTAGATTGTCTAAGTCTTTTCTTCCTAACGCAATATGATTTAGATTATTCTCTTTATATATTTGTTCTTTAGCATATTTTCTTGCAATATATTCTTCATCATACTTTCCATAATATTCAATATATGTATCAATCTCTGGTATATAAAAATCACACAATATTGTTGCTTCATTTTGAAACGGTAAAATTATTAACTTTTCATAAGCATGGACAATATTATTATGATATAAGAAATTATCTATTAATTGTTCTGCTCTACTTCTTACATAATGACCATCTTCTGTTTTAATATCTTTTTTCCATTTATTTCTAAAATCAATATCATTAAATAATTTCGAATATCTTGAATCCATTATTGCTCTATTTTCTTTAATTTGTTTTACTTTATATCTAATTATTTTGTTTACGTCATTTATTACCACCAATTTTAGTTCTGATTTATCATATTTCTCGTAATATAAATCAGCTATTGCGATTAACTTAATACATAAATCTACAATATGAGGATAAGTAATCATATTATAAATTTTATGTTTTAAGTTGTGATAATGAGGTTTAAAATCTATTGATTTTTTATCTTCATCAAATAGTTTTTGCTTGTGTTCTATATAGGTCTGATAATGACCTTCACACATTGAATTTTTATAAACTGTTTTTGTACAAAATATACATTGATCCGACATATTTATATCCTCCTTTTTTTGTCTTCTATATATTTATTTCGTTAAAAAACAAAAAAAGTCTAAAAAAAAGTGAATTTTTTTAGAATTCACTTTGATTTTTTATTTTAAGATAATATTTCCATTATCATCTAATGATATTACTGTATTATAAAACTCTTTTATTCCTTCAATCATATAATTAACATCTTTTACACCTGCTAATTCATATGCAGAATGCATAGCAAGTTGAGCTAAACCAATATCTACACTCATAATTGATACTTGAGAAGTAGAAATATTACCTAAAGTACCTCCGCCTCTTAGATCTGCTCTATTTGTAAAATGTTGGACCGGAACATTAACTTTTTGACAAATCTTTTTAAATACTGCAGAAGAAACTCCATCAGTAGTGTATGATTGAGCGGCATTATGTTTAATTACAATTCCTTCATTCATATATACTTTATTTAAAGCATCAGATAATTCAGGATGATTAGGATGAACAGCATGCGCATTATCTGAACTTACTAAGAATGAAGAACTTAATGCTTGTAATAAGTCCTCCCTTGAATAGCCTAATGAAGAATTAATTCTTTCTAATGTATCACTTAAGAATGTTGAAGCTGCTCCTTGTCTAGTATGAGAACCAACTTCTTCATTATCAAATAAACAATAAACAGAAATAGATTGATTATTATTTGATGCAATAAAACCAACTAAAGTTGTATATCCACATTCTAAATCATCAATTCTAGGCGCTAAAAATATTTCATTATTTTCTCCAACAATAATAGATTTATTTCTATTGTATAAGAATAAATCTTGGCCTACGATATCTTCTTCTTTAACATCTAGTTCTTTTGCTAATATTTTAGTTAATGAAGTTTTTTCTTGAGAATACATCATAGGTTGCATATCAATTGCAAGATTATATTTAAATCCCTCGTTAGCCATTCTATTCATATGTATAGCCATATTAGGAATCACTAATAAATCTCTATCTATGTTAACCAATCTATTATCAATTCCTTTTTCACTAGAAACGGAAACTCTCCCTGCGATTGATAATGGTCGATCAAACCAAGTAGAACACAACATGCCGCCATATGCTTCTACGGATACTTTTTGATATTTTCCAATATCAATATTGTTATTTGGTTTTACTTTAAATGTTGGCGAATCACCATGACTAGCAGTTATATTAAATGAATAATCACTAGTATTATTTTCACCAATCTTAAACGCGATTAATGATGTCCCATTTCTTGTTGTATAATATTTTCCGCCCTTTTTTAATTGATATTTTTTTGACTCAGGAATATATTTAAATCCTTCTTTTTCGAGCATTTTTGATGCGTTTTCAACGCTATGATAAGCTGTTGGACTTTCATCGATAAATTGCAATAACGCTTTTACTTGTTCCATATTATTTTCCTTCCTATTAATATAATCTAAAAATAAACTTATTATGTTTTAGTAAATTTATGTCATTAATTATAAACTATCTACATTTAAAAAACAATATAAGTAAAACTTATATATTTTTGTTTTATAAATTTTTATTTATTAATAATTAATATAATTTCTAAAAAATAATGCTTGCTATTTAAGGGCTTTCATTGTATTATTTAATTCCTATACAAAGGAGGTATTTGTATGGAAAATAGTTTTAAAGTAAAAATTAATAATGAAATACTTACTTTTGATAAAAAAGTAAAAATTCTCGATTTAATTAAAGGTGATAAGCATCAATATATTTACGCAAAAGTTAATAATAGATTAAGAGAACTAACTTATGAAATATTTTATGACGCTGAAGTTATATTATTAAAAAAAGGTGATGAGCACACTAATAGAATCTATGAAACTTCTTTAAGATATATTATTGCTTATGCTTGTTCTAAAGTGTTCCCTAATATTGACATCAAATTTTCTTATAATATTTCACGTTCTATTTTCTTATCATTTAAAGGAACTGCTAACAATAATTTCAAAATCAACTTAACTTTAATGAATAAATTAAAAGAAGAAATAGATTACATTATTTCTCAAGATTACCCTTTAGTAAGGAAAGTTGTTAGTAATGAAGAGGCTAAGAAAATCTATCTTCAACGAAATTTATTTGATAAAATAGACATTATCAAGTATCGTCCTGAAAAAACAGTACATCTATATGAATGTAATGGTTATGTAAATTATATGTATAGTCATATGGTTCCTTCAACCGGTCATATTCAAGATTACAAATTAAGACTTTATGGAAATGGAATTATAATTCAATACCCTAGAAGCGAAGTAAAAGGTGAAATTCCAGAATTTAAAGACGCTCCTATTTTTGGTAAAACTTTAAAAGATTCTTATTCTTGGGCAAAATTAGTAAATACTGATGATGTTGCTTCTATTAATAGTTATGCTTTAAACGATGGTCCAATTGATTTTATAAATATGTGTGAACAACGTCATAACTCCATGTTAGCAGACTTAGGCAACCGCATTTCGTCTGGTTCAGAAAATATTAGACTTATCTGTATTGCCGGCCCATCAAGTTCTGGAAAAACAACTTTTGCTAACCGCTTAAGAGTAGAACTTATGTCTAAGGGACTAAGACCAATTAGATTAAGTTTAGACGATTATTATAAAGAAAGAAAAGATGTACCGCTTGATGAAAATGGAGAGCCAGATTTAGAATGTTTAGAAGCTCTAGAAGTCGAAAGAATTAATGAAGATTTATATAAATTAATTAATGGAGAAGAAGTTACTTTGCCTAGATTTGACTTCAAATTAGGTTACCAAGTACCTGGTAAAACATTAAAAATTGATGAAGATCAACCACTAATTATCGAAGGAATCCATGCTTTAAATGACAAATTAACTTCGTTAATTCCAAAGCATCAAAAATTTAAAATTTTTATTGCTCCTCAAGCACAAATCAATATAGACAACCATAACCCTATTTCTCTAACAGACTTAAGGCTAGTCAGGAGAATAGTACGAGATTTTCAATTTAGAGGATCTTCTGCCGAAGAAACTATTTCAATGTGGCCTAGTGTAAGAAAAGGTGAATTTAAATGGATTTATGATACTCAAGAGAATGCTGATTTTGTGTTCAATTCACTACTACCTTATGAATTATGTATTGTAAGAAAATATGCATTACCTTTATTAAATGCTATCGATAAAAATGGTCCATATTATCTAACCGCAAATAGATTAATCAAATTCTTAAAATTATTTGTAGATATGGATGATAAATGGATACCTTGCAACTCTATTTTAAGAGAATTTATTGGAAATTCTTGTTTCCAAGATGTTTAAAAACAAAAGCAAATGCTTATTTAAGCACTTGCTTTTTTCTTGCTTTTTTAATTTCTGTTAACATTTTTAGTTTAACTAGATTCTTATTCAGTTCTTCAATATAAATATTTTTCATTTTGAAATATGCACTTGAATCAATATCTTTCATGGATGAAATAAGATTACTAAATAATGCTTCCATTCTAATAAATGTCTCATATAGGCAAATTAGTGTTAAATTGCAATAATAATCTTTATTAGAATATACTAATAATGACGAACCATGCGCAATTTCACTACTAGCTTCATAAATATTTGAATATTGACTTAATCCTGCTACATATTGGATGCCTTTTCTAAAATTAAGTTTGATTTCTGGATATTTTTCTTGCCAGTTATCTATACTAAATAACCATCCATATTCTAAATATTTTTTTAGATCTTTTGATTTCAAGTTATGTTCTTTTAATTTTCCTTTAATAAATTCATAAAATTTATCAATTTGTTCGTTTTTTTCATTTGTTCTGTACATTTTATTGTATTGAATATGATAGTAATATACTTTTGCTAACTCTGGGTTATTATTAATAGTTAAAGCTACACATTCAATTTCATGTAAAGTTCTCCAAGTAGAAAAGGCTTCGGTTTCAAATCCATCACATAATAATGTGAGAATCGATTTCGTCATAAAAAATCCTTTTTTTAATATATCTAATTTTAATGCTAATCCTAAATCAGTAATTTGTTTTGGGATTTGATCAAACTTATTTAATACAAAATTTAAAAATAAAGTTAACGCTGAAATCAATGGATTATATCTAGAAATGATTGAAGGAGATTTGTATTCTAAATATTCATTAAAAAATAATTTATCGCAAACAATCATATATAGATGATTTGTATATTCAGGAGAATCCATAAATCTTTTCATAAATTCTTCATTCATCATTGTCATATTGTATAAATGTTCTTCAACTAAATATCTTAGACATACATTTAAATCGATTTTTCTTTTTTGCGGTGGAATTTCTTGAAGCTTAACATTTAAAGTTTCAATAATTCTTTCAAACACAGGAAAAAGATATTCCTCAAACTCTTTAGGAAAATTATAACCTCTATATAGTTGTAAAAATATATCCTTATTTCCCAATTAAATTTCCTCCGTTTCTACTTCTAAACATTTTGCAATTTCTTGTATTGCCTCAATTTTATCACTATCTAAGTCTTTTCTAAAATATATTTTTTTAATAATCGGTAAATAATAGCGATCATACGGCACTTTATCTTTTGATAAAATAAAAACCCACTTTCTAAACTCTCCATACATTGGATATTTCAATAAATCTACGTCATTCTTTTCTTCATACCATAAATCTAAATCTTCTTTTTTATCAATACATGGATAAAAATTACCAACTAGTTGCTTATATATGTCCACATCAACATTTCTAAAATCCATTTCAACAAAGAAAGTATCTTTTAAATTATTTGGAATTTTTTCATAACAATATGCATATCTAAAATACTCATTAAATTCATTATCGAACTTTTCTTTTTGTTCTAAAGAATCAAATAATTCAAGAGGAAAATCAGCTTTTTTAAATAGAACAGTTTGATCCATTAATGCATATAAGTCGTAATACATTTCTTTTCCATTTTCAATTGTGCATTCAAATGTGACCGGAAAAAATAATCTTTTAAACATCCAATTCCATTTTAATTTGATGGCATTTCTAAAAACATTTTCATCTTTTGAAAATAAATGATAATAATTTATAATAAAAGGATTCATCACTTTCACCTCTTACTTATTTTAATTAATTATTGTTAAAATAACAATAAATCTCACTTTTTTTTATATTTTGAATAGAATATTATAGGTGAAATTTATTAAATGACTCAATTACTATCATTAACTAATGTCTCAAAATCTTTTTTTGATATAAAAAAAGAAATTAAAGTTTTAGATAATATTACTTTTTCAATAGAAAATAATCAAATAATAGCGTTACTAGGTCCTTCTGGATGTGGAAAATCAACAATATTAAATATTATTTCTTCACTAGAGAAACCAACTAATGGTGAGATCAAAATAAATACTAAACTCGGTTATATGTTCCAAAAAGATGCATTATTACCTTGGAGAAGTGTATACAAGAATATATGTATAGGACTAGAGATTAATAAAATCTTAACTATCGAAAATAAAAAATATGTTGATGAATTAATACATAAATACCACCTACTGGAATTTAAAAATAGCTTTCCAAATCAAATATCCGGTGGAATGAGACAAAGAGTTGCACTTATAAGAACTCTAGTATTGAAACCAGATTTATTACTGTTAGATGAGCCCTTTTCAGCTTTAGATGCTCAAACAAAAATAGAAGTTCAAAATGATGTTTATAATATCATTAAACAAGAAAAAAAGTCCGCTTTAATTGTTACTCATGATATTTCTGAAGCAATTGCTTTAGCAGATAAAATAATAATTTTAAGTGAAAGACCTGCAAAAATCATAAAAACTATTGAAATTGCAATAAATAATTTAGAACCAAATGAAAGAAGAAAGGATGTTAGGTTTATAAATTACTATGATTTAATAACTAAAGAAATAAAAAAAGGGTAATCCCTTTTTTTACTCAATAGTTGTATATTTCTTTACAGTTAATACGACATTTAGATTTCCATTTCTTTCTCTAATCTCATCAATAAACTCTTTTGTTGAAACATCAGGTTTTAAAATGATCTCAAAATTTAAGACAAACATGGTTCCCATATCTGAAGTTTTAACTTTTGTTAAATGATTATATTTAGTATATTTTTTAAAAATATCATCGAATACATGTTCATAATTTAAATCTTCTGGAATTGTTACTTTTAAATTCAAATTTCTTTTGCTTAGTAAAGGATATCCTAACTTATATAATGCAATAATTAATACAGTTAAAATACCAAAAATCACCAATCCAAACCATAAATAACCCATTCCGATAATTAGTGCTGCGCCAGTAATGCCGAACAAATAAGTTAAATCTTCTGTTGTTCTTTGTTGAGAACGGAATTTTAACATTGCAAACGCTGTTACAAGAGCAACAGATAATCTACCAAATCTGACTGTAGCAATATCCCCAGTGTAAGCATATGTCAATGCTGATATTGCTAAAGTTAATCCGCATACAATAAATGGGAAAACAGCTAAAGTAATAGGCACATCTTTAAAGTATCCATCTTTTTGTTTTAATAAACAATAAACTAGTCCAAAGACTACTCCAATGGCAACTGAAACAAGCAACAATAATATAGCTTGTCCTGGTGTTGCTGTTTGATTAATAATTGATTCAAATAGTTTCATACTCTTCTCCTTTTAATCTATTTTGATATTCTGTTCCATATTTCGAAAATGAATGTGGATAAATTTTTAATCTTGACAATGCTCTAGTCAACCATAGAGGAAAATTTTGTATATATTTTATTTCAAGTATATACTTTCCATCTTCAAGTAAACTTGTTTCATAATCATCTTTATCCCACTCAAAATTATTTCTTTTGGTATGGATTTGATTATCGAAAGTTACTCTTAATTCATGGTCGTTTTTAGCAAAAAAGCCAAGTCTTTCGTAAGAAATAAATGTTGAAGGAACTACCTTGTATAAAGATAACAAATACTCAATTTCTCCTATAACATGATTATCGATAAATGATTCTCTTTTTGGTTTTATACCTCTTAAAACAAAATCGTCTAATTCTTTCATTGATAATGATAATCTTCTTTTTCCAACTACCCCTTCACATTTTTTCTTAATTTCTAAATAACAGAAATCTGTTCCTAAATATTTTCTTGCTCTTAATTTTTGTTTGTATCTTGGTTTCCTAATTGATAAAGAAATGAGTTCGTTTGTTGGCGTATCATAATAAATATTTTGTATTCTATAAGTCGATTCATTTTTACAAAAAGGATCTAATTCCATGTGCTCTTTTAAGACTTCAATCAATTGTTGCTTTTGCTCTTCAGTAACAATATACTTCTTTTCAATTCTTCTAAAACTTAAAATTGCCATACTACCCTCCTTTTTATTAACTTTTCAAATAGGCTATCAAACAATTTATTCAAGCCAAAAGGAATTATATCATATTTTATATTGAAGGTGAAGAATATGATTAAATCAATTTCTGATTTTAAAGCTTCTATTAAAAGAAAAAAAATTATTATTTTTGTAATTCAATTTTTACTATTATTCTTTTTTTTAGGTTGTTGGGAAATTTTAGCAAGACTTAACATAATTAATGAATTTTTACTTTCAAAACCTTCTAGTATCATTTCTTTATTCTTTTCTTATTTAAGAGATGGAACTCTATTTAAACACCTACTAATTTCTACTTTTGAAGCATTAATCGCATTGATAATTTCCACTTTTTTTGGAATAGCAATTTCAATTCTATTATATTTATCTGATACTGTTACAAAAATAATAGATCCTTTTTTAACTGTATTAAATGCAATACCAAAATCAGCATCTGGAATTATATTTATTATCTGGTTTGGAACATCATATAAGGGTATTATTGCTGTATCAGTATCTTTTTCAATTGTTATAACAATAATCAATTGTTTGTCATATTTTAAATCTGTTGACAAGGAATATATTAAAATGGTTCAAGTAATGGGCGCCAACAAATTTCAAATATTAACTAAGGTTATTCTCCCTTCCTCTTTTGAAAATCTTTTATCATTACTAAAAGTTAATATTGGTCTATCCTGGGTAGGAATTGTAGTTGGTGAATTCTTAGTTTCTAAAGAAGGTATAGGATATTTAATATTGTATGGAGGTCAGGTATTTAAAATGGATTTAGTAATGATGGGAATATTAGTTTTATCCTTTATTGCTTTAGGAATGTACCATCTTATTAATTTATTACAAAAATTAGTAAGAAAATTAATGAATCATAATTAATCTATTTTTTTATCTTTTACTATTTTATTATGCTATAATAAAAAAGAGGTAAAAATTATGGGAAAATATAATTTTGATAAAATAATAGATAGAAGATGCACATTTTCTTCAAAATGGTCTAAAGATGGTTGGACTAAAAATATTTTTGGTGGTACTTTACCAGAAGATAGAATTTGTTTACATGTTGCTGATATGGACTTTAAATGTCCTCCACAAGTAATTGAAGCCATGCATAAAATAGCAAATGAAGGAATTTATGGTTATTCAAGTATTCCTAATGAATATTATGATGCAGTAATCTCTTGGTATTCTAGACGTATGAATTTTCATTTTACAAAGAACGATATTTTCTATTCTGCAGGGACTCATACTGCTATTAGTAAATGTATAAAAGAATTTACAAAAATTAATGAAGGAATAATCGTTTTAACACCTTCTTATTCATATCATTGGGATATTGAACCATTAAATAGAGTTATGGTTGGCGTAGAAATGATCAATAATAATGGATATTATACTATTAATTATGAAGAATTTGAAAAAGCTTGTTCAAATCCAAATAATACCCTTTTCATTTTATGTCACCCACATAATCCTACTGGTAGAGTATTTAAAAAAGAGGAATTGATCGAATTAGGAAGAATATGTAAAAAACATAACGTCTTAGTTGTCTCTGATGAAGTGCATAGTGATTTAATTAGAAAAAATGTCAAATTCACTCCTAGTATGAATGTAATGGATAATAGCAATTTAATTGTTTGTACCGCCGTAAATAAAACTTTCAATCTTGCTGGCCTACAAATGACAAATATGATTATTACTGACCCAAAACTAAAAGAACCATTTATCAATAATCATGACTCCCCTACACCGTTTGGTATTGCTTCAGTCATAGCAGCATACAACGAATCTGAAGATTGGGTAAATGAACTAAATGAATATTTAGATAATTCAATTGAAGAAGTTATTTCCTATATCAACACCAATTTACCAAAAATAAAAGTTCATAAACCTGAAGGTACCTATATCTTATGGTTAGACTTTAGTGAATATAATTTACCATGTGAAGAAATTAGAAGAAGAATTTATGATGAAGCTCATGTAGTAATGCAAGGTGGAACTAATTATGATGAAAAATCATGTGAACAATTCCAAAGAATGTGTATTGCAAATCCTAAAGCGCAAGTATTAGAAGCTTTAGAAAGAATAAAGAAACAATTTGAATAAGAAAAAAACTTTAAGAACTAGATAATTTCTAACTCTTAAAGTTTTTTATTTGTAATTAATAATTTGTGAAGAAAGTTATATAGTAAATAATAAGAGAAATAAAACTTAAAATAATACAGCTTGCAGATGGTATTTGATTTTCTCCATCATTAAATGCTTTTACACTCATAATTACTATAAATACACACATCGCTAGTGGTAAAACAATCATTGAAATATTACCTATTAATACAAATAATAAGAATATAATGATATATAGTATCCAGAATAAAATAAATAATATTCCTTCCAAAATAATTAAAACTAAAATTGCTGCTAAAATAAATAATCCTAATAAAATAGCTAAAAGAACATAATTATTTAATAACCCTGTCAACCATTCCCAGAGTCTTATTGTTAAATACATAAATTCTGCATTATTAATCATATCTAACATTACATCCTCTAAATTATCAAAAGCAGGGATTATTAAATTACACGCAGATAGTATAGATATTGTAATTAATAAAATTGTCGGAATAACAACCCATAAGAATCTAACTAAATCAAATTCACCACTAAAACTGAAATTAGACTTAGTTTTATTTGATGAAGAATATGAGTAATTTTTATTCTTTCTTCTATTATTTTTTTGTTCTTGTTCAATTGTTCCATTATATTGACTTGGACGAAATATCTTACCAAAGAAAACTTTTACTTTCCATTTGAAACTAGTAGTATCTGGTAAATATGATGGTCTTTTTTGCTTCTTATTATCTTCTTTTTTCCACATAATCTTTTCTCCTATACCATATATTTTCCACATGTAAATCCTGTTGATAATGCGATTTGCATATTAAATCCACCTGTGAATGCATCGACATCTAAAACTTCACCTACAAAATATAAATTAGGCACTATTTTAGATTCAAATGTTTTTGGATTTACTTCTTTAATACTGACTCCACCTCTAGTAACAATCGCACGATTATATCCTCCTAAACCAAGATAATCTAAATCATATCTTTTTAAATATGAAACAATTTTTTCTCTTTGTTCTTTTCTAATAGAATTTAACTTAATTGATGGCTCCATTTTTATTCTAGTAATGAAATCTTTAATCATTTGAGGAGGTAGTAATTTACCTAACTCTTCTTTTAAAGAAAGATTAGGATTTTGGCTAAAATCTCTAATTAAGCGTTCATTTAATTGTTCCTTAGTTAACGCCATTTTTAAATCTACAAACAATCTTAAATTCTTTTCTTCTTGTATAAGGGTACTTAGTTTTAAAACAATTGGTCCATCTATAATTCCTTTTGCAAAATTCATTTCTCCTTCAAAAGAATATCTAACCTTATCATTATAGGCGTGTAGACAAACATTTTTTAAAGTTAATCCATCAGCGTCATAGCTTACTTTATCACTTACTCTTAAACAACAAAGACTAGGATAAGTATCAATAATACTATGACCAAACTGTTTAGCATATGTATATCCATCACCTGTAGATCCTGTTAAAGGATATGATAGTCCACCTGTTGCAATAACTAGTTTATCAGCTTCAATCTGTAAAATTTTATTATAACTTACAACAAATTTTTCTTTTACTTTTTCAATTTTATAAATATCACTATGATAATAGATTCTTACTTTATTTTTTTGACATTCATTTGTTAATACTCTAGTTATATCGCTTGCTTTATAACTAAGCGGAAATACTCTATTACCTCTTTCAGTTACTAATGGTACTCCTCTATCTTCAAAAAATGAAATAGTATCAATTGGTTTAAATGTGTTGATAGCAGAATATAAAAAGCGGTTATTTCTTACAACGTTATTCATAAATTCATTAACATCACAATTATTTGTGATATTACATCTACCTTTTCCTGTAATATAAATTTTTTTACCTGCTTTTTCATTTTTTTCTAAAATTGTTACATCATGACCATTCTTACTAGCGTTAATCGCGCACATTAATCCACTAGGTCCTGCTCCAATAATTACTACTTTCATATTTTTTTACCTCGAAGCCAAGTATAACATTTTTTAATTCATGAATAAATATTCTTTAATATATTTATTTTAAAATTTTAAAATAAAAAAGAGGTGATTAACTATGAAAAAACAAATTACTTTCGAATCTATTAAAAATAATGATGTAATTAATGCATATGTAGCAAAAGCAGATTTATCTTTAGAAGCAATGGGATATACAGATCACTCATTTGCTCATGTTGGAAAATGTGCTGATACTGTAAAAAGAATATTGAGTGCTTTAAATTATCCATCGCACGATATTGAACTTGGCCAAATAGCAGCATATATGCATGACATTGGTAATACTATTAATCGTGTAGATCATGGTCAAACAGGTGCTATTATGGCATTTACTATTTTAACTAACTTAGGAATGGATGCAGAAGATATTGCGACTATTATAGGAGCTATTGGAAATCATGATGAATCAGCTGCTTACCCTATTAATCCAATTACTGCTGCTCTTATTCTAGCTGACAAAACAGATGTTAGACGTTCTAGAGTAAGAAATCTTCATCCAGATAAAGATGACATTCATGATCGAGTTAACTATGCTGTAGTTAAATCTGATTTAGATATTAATGTAAATGAAGAAACGATAACATTAAATCTAGAAATCGATACGAAAATTTCTCCAGTTATGGAATATTTTGAAATATTCTTAACTAGAACTAATTTATCTAAGCGTGCAGCAGCTAAATTAGGTTTATCATTCAAATTAATTATTAATGGATTGGAATTATTTTAAAATTTTATTTACAAGATTAAAAAAAGCATTTATAATCTTAACATAAGCGTAGATGAGGAAGAGTAAATCTATAATTAAGTTCCTAGAGAGTCTTCAATTGGTGAAAGAAGATAACTGAAAAAGATTGAACATGGCCTTTGAGCTAATGGTGCGATATGTAGTATCATTCGGGAATGCCCGTTATAGCAGATGAGTATGTAGTACTCTATGAGGCTTATATAAGTGATTATATAGGTGAATTAAGGTGGTAACACGTGATTATTGATTATAATCTCGTCCTTAGATTTTTCTAGGGACGAGTTTTTTATTTAAAGAAAGGAGTTTAGATATGTCTAAAATTGAAATTAAAAATTTATCTAAATCTTTTGGTGAACTTAAAGTATTAGACAATATTTCTCTATCCATTAATCAAGGTGACATTTATGGAATTCTAGGATTAAGTGGTGCAGGAAAATCTACTTTAGTTAGATGTATTAATGGTTTAGAAACATTTGATGAAGGTGAAATATTATTTAATAATCAACTTCTTTGTTCATCTACAAAAAGAGTTGAAAGAACTAACAAAAGTAAAATTGCTATGATTTTTCAATCATTTAATTTACTTCAACAGGTTGATGTGTTAAAAAACGTTGAATTTGCATTAGAAATTAACAATATTCCTAATAAAAGAGAAAAAGCTTTAAAAGCACTAGAAAGAGTTGGATTGCTAGATAAAATCCATTCTTACCCTTCCGAATTATCAGGCGGTCAAGCTCAAAGAGTTGCAATTGCTAGAGCCTTAGTTCTTGAACCAGAAGTATTACTTTCAGATGAAGGAACTTCTGCTTTAGATCCAGAAACTACTGAATCTATTCTTAAGTTATTAAAAGAATTAAATAAAGAATTAGGCTTAACTATCATTATGATTTCTCATCAAATTAATGTTATTGAATCTATTTGTAATCGAGTTGCAATTCTTTCAAATTCTAAACTTGTAGAAGAAGGCGACTTATCTGATGTATTCTTAAATCCAAAAACTGAGATTGCAAAAAACTTAATTTATTCTAATCATGTTAGAACGAAATTAGATGAAGAAAAAACTATTAGATTAACTTTTGATGGTAATTCAGATGAACCAATTGTTGCAAATATTGTTGAAGAATGTGGAATATTAGTTTCAATTTTGTTTGCCGATACAAAAGTAATAGATGGAAAAATTTATGGTCAATTAGTATTTAAACTACCTAAAAAGACTAAAGATATTACAAAACTTCGTAAATATTTAGATTTACATAATATCAAATACGAGGAGGTGACTAAATAATGAACATTCAAGCATTATTAATCGCACTATTAGAAACTATCGGTATGACAGTAATAGGTACAATCCTTAGTTACGTTATTGGTTTCCCTATTGGTATTATTCTTAATATTACATCTAAAAATGGTATTAAACCAAATAAATATATTAATGGTATTTTAGGAACAATTGTTAACATTATGCGTTCTATTCCTTGCGTATTATTAATCGTAGTACTTCTCCCATTAACTAGATTGATTCTAGGAAGAAGTTCTGGCGAATGGTATGTTATGATTATCCCAATATTTGTAGCAGCGTTTGGATTTGTTTCTAGAATTGTAGAAAGTTCATTAAATGAGGTAGATGGTGGCGTTATAGAAGCTGCCAAATCTATGGGAGCTTCCACTTGGCAAATCATAACTAAAGTGTTAATAGTAGAAGCAAAACCTTCTTTAATTAATGGTATTGCAGTTGCAACTATCAATATTATTGGTTTCACTGCATTTGCTTATGATTTTGGAGCAGGTGGATTAATATCAAAAGCATATAGTTTTTACAAAAACAATACAAAATATTTTATTTCTTATAGTGAGTTCTTTAAAAATCCAGACATCTGGAATCTAATAGTCACTATTATCTTAATTGTATTACTAGTTCAATTAGTTCAAGAATTAGGTCAAAGAATTTCTAAAAAAATTGATAAAAGGAGAAAAGCAAAATGAGAAAATTAACATTATTTATTGCAAGTTTATTATTAATAGGAGGAACAACATTAACCTCTTGTAAAAATAAAGAAACAACGATTAGCGTATGTGCTAGTGAATTACCACATGCAAAAATATTAAAAGAAGCAGTCGCACCAATCTTAGAAGAAAAAGGTTATACTTTAGAAGTTGATGTTCTAGATTGGACGATACAAAATACAGAAGTAGCAACAGATCAATACGATGCTAACTACTTCCAACATATTCCTTACTTAAACATCAATAACTTTGAAGGTGATAAAGAATTATCTGCAGCTTGTAAAGTTCATTATGAAAAATTATGTTTATACGCTTCAGATAAGGATGAAAATAAAAAATTAGATAATGGCGAAACAATTGAAATTGTTAATGATGTTTCTAATATTGAAAGAGCACTACTCTTATTAGCATCTTATGATATTCTTTCAATTAACGAATCTTGTTATAATTCAAAAGGAGAATTTGAAAACTTTGATACTACAAATCCAAATAGTTGTGTAACATTCTTAGAAGGTTATGAAGATTGTAAATTAACTTGTATCTTAGAATCAAACTTATGTGTTAATTTACCAGATTATAACTTTGGTGTAATACCTGGAAATACTGCTTTGACAGGTTTTGGTGGAGGTCTAAGTGAAAGAATTGTACTTTCAGAAAAAGCAACTGAAGAAACAATTTCAGAAAGAACTAATATTATCTGTGTTAAAAAATCTAATTTAGATTCACCTAAAACAAAAGCATTAGTTGAAGCTTGTTCTGATGTTAGAGTTAAAAATTATATTTCAACTACATTTGGTGATTCAGTATTATATCACTACGAAAACTTATTATAATAAATAAAAAGATGAGGTTTTTAGCAAAAATCTCATCTTTTATTATGTTTAACAAACCGGTGGTATTTCTTCGTTTTTATATTGCTCAACTAGTTTATCAAATCTTCTTTGATACTTTCTTAGTTTAGCTTGTTCAAACCCTCTAACATACCAACACATTCTAGATCCATTAATGATATACCCATCCATTTCATTAGCATGATCATACTCTACTTTATAACATCCTAGTCCATTAACATTAGGAAGTTTGCTAGTTAACCACGCATATTGATTAAAGAAAAAATAATTTTTTGGTAAAGAAATTTTCTTTAAGTTTTGTAATCTAGATAATGAAATTAAATCATCTTTCTTATTTTGTTTCTTTTTAATAAATAAAACTAATTCAACTAAGTTTGGCATCGTTTCAAATACTTTAAAATCACCTATTCTTAATTCTTTAGTATCTGGAGTTCCATGAGAATATCTTTTAATAGTTACTTTAGATGCTTTACATCCTATTAAACCTTTTTGATTTAATAGTCTTTTACAATCTGTAATAGAAACTTCCTCTAACTTATGATTAAATCTCATGTTCCATAATTTTACATTTTTATTGCAGTATTGAACATCTACACTATTTAATTTTTTACACAATTTTAAATATCTTAAATCTAAAGTTTTTTGACTACTCTTTATATCTACATATTTAAAAGTAATTACTTTCTTATTAATAGACTTTAAAATCAAATTTAAATCTTCTTGTGGAAGTTCAAAAAATGAAAAATTATGAGCATCTTCAATTCCATTAACAATATCAATAAAATCTTGTACTCCATTAATTTCTTCACTCTTTCCAAACATACCACCCATAAATGATGGTAACTCATCTTTTCCTAAAGAATATTGGTATTCTTTTTTACCTGCTTTAAATCTTAAACTTTTTTTGTATAAATAACTCATAATTTTATGCCCATCTTAAAATTCTAGCTCTTTCAGAATCTTTTACAAATCCATCAGCAGCACAAACAATAATACCGAATCTTAATGCGTTTTCTAATTCATAAGAATTGCAACTTCTTAAATAGCTAATTACCCATGGTTCCCAATTGTATTGACGATAATCTCTTAACCAATAAAAGCCAGATTCTGACATTGGTGCGCCCTTAAATAATCTTCTATATAATTCGTCTTCATCACCATCACTCATTCCATCTGCATCCATAAAATACGCTCCAATCATTAATGCTGCAGTTAAAGGATCTCTAACGTCTCTACATTTTCTAGCAACATCATCTCTTAAAGCACATGATACATAATATGCTTCATTACATAATGAATCTAAATCCCAAGATTCATAAGCATTAATTAAACTTTCGTATTTTCCCATATTTATTCTCCTTTCAATACTTCTTCTTTAATTCTAACAATATAATCATCTTCTGTTTTCTCAATATGAATATAATCTAAATTTCTATTATTAATATCATTATAGTATTCTTCTACTAAATCTAGATAGCCACAATGATAAGCATTTTCTACTTCTTTAATTGAAAGATTTAATAAAAAGTCCTTATCAACACCATGTTTATAATGATCTTTAGTAAACTCTATTAAACTATTAATTAGATCTTCAACAGGTTCTACTTTTCTTTCCTTTTTTTCAAATATTCGTAATCCAAACATTTCTCTATATAAGTCTTCAACAAATACACCCATTGTTATAAAGATTGCCAAATTCTCATCTATTTTTTCTAATTGTCGAGAAATATCTCTTAGTCTTAAAGGACAAAATTCCCATTCTCTAGTTTCTTCATTAAAAGTAAAAGTAAATGAATCATCTTCTTTTAAAGAGGAATATAAAATTTCATCTTCGTCTTTTGAAAGATAATATTCTACATGATATTCAATAATAGATTCTTTAACTTTTTTAAACATATCTTTAATGTTGTCCATTAATGGAAATCTATCTTCACTAGTCGAAGATACTGCAAACTCTTTTTTTACTAAATCAATATACATAGTAAAATCACCATCTTCACCCATAAAGTTCTCATCAAAGTTTGCTATTTTTTGTTTCATTCGTAATTGAACTATCGCCATATTATCAAAAGAAACGATATCAAAACATTTAGATATTTCTAAAATATTATTAAATAAATACTCTTTATTAACATCATTTTTTTCTGTTAGATAGAACTTTCCTCTGCCTCTATATTTATAGCCTAATATTAATAGTTTTAATCCTTTATTAGATAATTTATCTAGTACTTTCTTTTCAATAATTCCAACAATAACATGAATTACACAATTAGAGTTCTTATTGGCAAATTCAATAACTTCCTCAACAAATAAATCTTTAGTAACCGATATTCCTACTCCATAGACTAATTCTTCATCTATTAATTTTTGAATTAATTCTTTGAATCTAACTAAATGAATTTGATTAACTGTAATATTACAGATAATTCCTTTTTCTTTCATTTTCTTTAAAAATGGAACTAAATCAACATGATCTAAAGGATTTCCTCCTCCAATAGCAAGTTCAGTACCTGGAACTAAAGTATCAAAGAAAGGATAATCAAAAGAACCATTTTTTCCACTAGGAGTAGATTTTTCATGACACATTGGACATCTTAAATCACATCGATTAGTAATTTTTAAATCGATGCTTTCTGGGAATTCTGAAATTAGTTCATCATCTTTAGAAAATCTAATCTTTGTTCCATCAGAATATATTCTTACTTTGTAATTTCCATTTTGATATTCTTTTAATAATTTACATTGTTGCATAAGGTATGATTAATCCATCTCCATATATAAAATCATATATCTTTTTATATAATTCTTTTTTATTTTCTCTTAACATTTTTCTTAGTAATTTTTCATGTTCTTCTTCAGAAAGACCTAAATCACCAATGTCTTTTCTTAATTCACGCATATTTAGTGAACCGCTTCTAAAATACTCATTAAATTTCGAATAAAAAGAACATGAACATTCAATTAGACATCCTTCACAAAAATAATTAGTACAATAAGGTTCATCTCTTTCTTTTCTATATTCTTCTTTATTAGCTTTTAGTTTTTCAATTAATTCAAATTCATTATTATCTTTTAGTACTTTGATAAAGATTTTATATTCATCTTTCAACCAGCCACCTTCGACATTTTCAAAATCAAATAATCCTCCAAGCATTAAAACTTTATCTTCTTTAGTATGAACGCAATTTGATTCATAAATATACTCTGGATACCATATAGCTTCTTCTTTTTTCATTTTTTCATAATCTTTATCTTTATCTCTTTTATTAGTGATGATTAAAGAATGAACTGAAGAACTATTCGTTTCAAACATTCCTCTTCTTATTTGGATTTTCATAATATTATTCCTCCAATTATTTATTAATTTAATTTTAAATTCTAAACTTACTTTTGTAAAGAAAAACGTATATGTTCTCATATACGTAATTCATTAATTAAATTTTTCGGTTCTGTAAAATCTAATGGGGTTTTAAATTTTTTTATAAAAAAGTCACCCCATTAAATTTAACATCTTTTCAAAAT
>SVBA01000037.1 GCA_015059095.1 Erysipelotrichaceae bacterium | reverse complement strand
CCCTAGGGATATCTTATATTGCTTTATGTTTTATCCACTTTTTTATTTATTGTCCTTGACATGGGGTACATAGTATTATTCTTTTTCATAATATTTCCTCCTTTTTTTAGGAATGAATAATCTGATGATTATTGTCTTTTTTGTAATTTCATTCTAATTCTATTATATTTATTAGTCAATAAATATATTATACATAAACAAATAAGTAAAAATTTATCGAATCTAATAATATAGTAAAATCATATAGATAAAACTCTAATTTTTCTTATACTACTAATCTTCCCAAAAAAATGTTATACTAATAAGAGAAAGAGAAAAACAACATGACAAGCAAAGAAAAGAAAAAACTAATTATTATAGGAGGAGGAATATCTGGATTAACCGCAGGTATATACGCTCTTGATAATAATTTCGATGTAACTATATATGAAAAACATTCTATAGTAGGAGGCCAATGCACGGGTTGGGATAGAAAAGGAACCTATATTGATGGATGTGCCCATTGGATTGTAGGAACTAATCCTCAATCAGACTTTTATCCTGTTTGGAAATATGTAGGTGGAATTAATGAAAACACTAAAATCTATGAAACAGAATATTTCTCAAAATATGACATTAATGGAAAGATTGTAACTCTTTATTCGGATTTAGACTTATTAAAAGAAGAACTTTTAAGAGTCGCACCAGAAGATAAAAAACAAATCACTCGTTTTATTAATGGCATTAAAATATATAGATTTGCAAGAGTACCAATTAAAAAACCATTAGACCATTTAAATTTATTTCAATTAACTAAATTTGGACTACAAATGCTTCCAATGCTATTTCATTATATTTACTATAAACATACTTCAGTTGGAGAATATGCTAAAAAGTTTAAATCTCCTATTCTCCAAGAACTATTAACTAGATTTATGGATGAACACTATAATGTGCATTCCGCATTTTATATTTTAAAATCTCTTTATTTAAAAGATGCCGGAATGGTTGAAGGCGGATCAAGAAAACTCGCATTCAATATCGAAGATACATTTATAAAAAAAGGTGGAAAAATTATTAAAAACTGTGAAATCGATCACATTTTAATTAAAGATCACACCGCTTGTGGAATCGTCACTAAAAACAATGAAGTTATTGAATCTGACTATGTCATTTCTTGTTGTGATGCCTATCATACAATGAATACATTATTAAAAAATCAATACGAAGATTTGTATTATGAAACTAGATTTACTAATTCAAAAGATTATCCTATAAATACAGGATTCCAATTCTCTTATAGAGTAAATAAAGTTTTAAATAATTATCCTAAAATGATGAATTTTAAAATTGATCCTATCAAGATAGGAAACCAAGTAATTGAAGATATTACTATAAGAAATCATTCTTTTGATCCTTCTTTAAATAAAAATGATTCAACATTAACTATACTTATTTCTAGTAATGAAAGTGTTTATAACTACTTATCTTCATTAACAAAAAAAGAATATAAAGCATATAAAAATGAATTAGGAGAAAGAATTAGAAAAGAACTAATTTCTTATATTCCATTAACAAATGAAGAAATTGAATTATTAGATGTTACTACCCCATTAACTTATGAAAGATATACTAATGCTTATAAAGGTTCATATATGTCTTTTATTACAACTAAAAAATCTAAAGGGTTAATGAGAAAAGGATTAATAAAAAAATTAAAAAACTTCGCGATGGGCGGACAATGGATCATGCCTCCTGGAGGACTACCAATCGCTTTATTTTCTGGTAAATATGCAACAATTAGAATTTGTAAAATGGCAAAAATAAAATTTACTAATCCAGAATAAAAAGTCCAATATGGACTTTTTTATTTTAACCAAAAATTATGAGTGTTCGCGATTAAAGTTCCAACAATAAATGAAGAAACAAAACAAACGATAGTCAAGGAAGTAAAAATATATATTAATATCCTCTGTTTTTTCCTTGGCCAAGTCAACCATCTATAAAGATACGCTATAGAAATAAATAAGTTAAACAAATAAATACCAATTAATAGATAAGAAAATGGAGATAAACATGTAAATATAGAAATAGGTGGATAATAAATACTACTAAATACACCTAAACTATCTTCATAATGATAAATTTTTAACAAAGATACAATAATAAAAAGAGTAGAAGCAATAATAGAAATAGTAGCAATCCCATTACTAAATTTATTTTTATTAATATCTTCAATTTCATTTTTCAATGATTCTCTATCTAATAAATATTCTTCATCTATTTGAAAATAAGAACATAATTTTTCTAAGCTTTCTTGAGTTGGTAAACCATTACCAAGCTCCCATTTAGAAATTAAAGAACGAGAAACATGAATAATATTTCCTAAATCTTCTTGAGTTAAATGATGATTAGTTCTTAATTCTTTTAATTTATCTTTAAACATAGAATCACCTGCTTTCTATATTTATCTTATCATAACTAGTCTCTTATTTGATGATACTGTTTGACACTTTTAATATTTTAAATTCCATTACATTATGTATCATTATTCACTTTTATATATACATACTCCAAAAGAGCCTTTTAATGCTAAAAACTCACTTGTTTCTTTATTAATAACCGAATAAACTTCTACTCTATTATTATAGTAATAATCATATAAAGACTTTACTATAATTGGTGTAAAAGAAGGAAAATCTTGTTGATAAGAAGTTAAATCTTCTTCATTAATCATATGGCAAATTAATGTATCTAAAATAATATCTTCTTCCTTAATAGAATGATCAACATTGTAGGTGATATTTTGATAAGAAAAAGTTTGAGGAATACTACTAACGTGAAAGCCTTCCTCTTCACTTCCTCCAGGAACTTGACCTTCAAAAGAACTACTAGGTTCAGAACTAGCAGCAGTCGAACCTATGCCATCACTAAATAATCCAATAAACGAGACAATTAAAACTAAAGATACAGCAAAAGAAGGTAAAGCTAACTTCCAATTAAATTTAACTTTTTTACCTTTTAATTTACTAGATACATCAATTCTATTAACAATATCCTTAAAAGAATATTCAATATCTACTTCAGACTTAATCTTTTCATCTAAATAATCTTTCATATATTTTCCTTTCTACTTCTATATTTTTTAATTGCGCGTTCATATATTTTATTTACATTCTTATGATTTAAATTAAGATATTTCCCTATCTCTTTAAATGTATATCCATCAATAACATGCCACAAAATAATATTCACTTCTCTTTCATCTAATTCTTTTTTTAAATCTTCTACTAATTCTAAATAATTAATATGACTTTCAAAATTGTCTAAATATCCTATTTCATTAATATTTTCATAATTTACTAGTTTATTATTCTTTTCTAAATACTGAAGACACATATTTTTTGTAATTACCATTAAATAATACTTAATAGAATTACTAACTTTTTCACAATTATTAAAAAATGATACAAATACTTCATTAGTTATATCTTTAATCATTTCATTATCATTAATATATTTGCTTACTGAAAAGGAGACTAATTTAACATAGTCATTATATATTTTTTCATAAGTTTCTAATAATAATTCTTTATCACCTTTCCTTAATGCAAAAGATAATAAACTCTCGTTAGATTTGTGCACATTATTCTCCTATATTTAATAAAATTATTATAATATAAAGTAAGCTTAAAAGAAATATCATTCATTTTACTCTTACTATTAAATAAGATATTTTGAACAAAAGTGAAAGTAATCACTTAGAATGAACTTTTCAAAAGACATTACAAGTTAAAGGACAACGTGTAATCTTTTAGGTATTGTTAGACCTCTATCCCTCAAATA
>SVBA01000027.1 GCA_015059095.1 Erysipelotrichaceae bacterium | reverse complement strand
TTTTATTATCTCATAAGAAAAACCCAGTGAGTAGTCCACTTTTTTATTAAGTGTCTATTTCACTGGGTACATTTTAATTCTTCATCCTTCTTTTCTTCTTTTTTAGTCATATTTTCTTCAATACCTACTACTTCATCTACCGGTAAAGCAAATGCAATACCTTGAGCTTCAGTTTTAGAACCTACTGCATTATATAGTCCTTTTAAGATACCATTAATTAGTTCTTTTTTTGCTAAAATCATTACTATTTCTTTTTCAGGTTGGATAGAAATATTAAAAAACTTTTCAGCATCTTTTGAAATAGTTCCTCTACCATTAAGAATAGTTCCGCCTCTTGCTCCACACGCTTTAGCAGCATCCATTGCAACTTCTGAGAAACCAGAATTAACTATACATAAAATACAATCATATTTATTAGTCATTATTTCTTCCCTCCTTCTTTTAAAGTACGATCATTACTTAATAATTGATACATTGATACACCAATAATACTATCTAAAGAAATAGTGTATGCAATACCTTTACCATTTTTTACTTTATGGAATTTTTCATTCAAAGTATCTAACGCTTCTTTTACTTTATCTTCTCTAATATAAGACATAATTACTGCTTTATCCGATTCTGCTATACCAAGTAAATTTAACATCTCACTATTAGCAGTACCTCTACCATAGATAACCATCTGAACATTAACTTCAAATTGTTCCAATAAGTCAACATAGAATAAAGCCTTACTTCTATCAACAACTGTAATTAACATCTTTAATTTTTTAACATCAGAAACTTGTTTTTTAACTTTAGGTGTCGTCACCTTTTTAGTTTCTTTCTTTTCTGTAATCTTTTTTATTAATCTTTTAGGCATATTATTCCTCCTATAAGAATTGGATGATTTGATCATCTTCTTCATCTAAGATTTTCTTCATCGCAAGTTTTTGTCTTACACGTTGTTTTGAAATAGAAGTAAATCCTAACATTTGAATAGTAATTAATGGAGTCATTGCTACCATAGCAACAATACCAAATGCATCTGAAAGAATATTACCATTCATCGCAACACAAGTACCAATTGCAAAAGGTAAAATGAAAGTTGAAGTTAGTGGACCAGAAGCAACTCCGCCTGAGTCAAATGCAATCGCAGTATAGATCTTTGGAACAAAGAACGATAACCCTAATGAAATTAAATAACCTGGAATTAAATAATAAAGAATCGAGAATCCAAATATAATTCTAATTACTGATAAACAAATTGATACACCAACACCAACACTTAAAGCAATCATCATTGCTTTTTTAGAAACAGTACCTTGAGTAATTTCTTCAACTTGTTTATTTAAAACATGGACTGCAGGTTCTGCTAAAACTACCACTAAACCTAAAATAAATCCAATAATTGAAACTGCATATGGACTTGCTTTAGCAAGTTCTTGTCCCATTTTAAATCCAACAGGCATAAAACCAATGTGTACAGAAGTTAAGAAAACAATTAAACCAACATAAGTTACTCCACTGCCAATCAAAATTTGAACTAATTTCTTCTTAGGTAATTTTAAGAAAATAAAATTGATAATAAAGAAGAAACCAACTACCAAACCTAAAGCTAAAGTAACATCTTTAGTTGTTTCCCATAAAGTTTCTAAAATGGATAATAATACATTATCAGCGATTAAATAATCTTTAACATCAGGAGCAGCGATATCTCCTGAAGAAGTTAAACTTAAAACCATAACTGCAAGAATTGGACCTACAGAACATAATGCAACTAAACCAAATGAGTTTTCATTAGCATTTCTTCCACCAATTGTTGCAGCAATACCTACACCAAGAGCCATAATAAATGGAACTGTAATTGGACCAGTAGTTACTCCACCTGAATCAAACGAAAGTGGGATTAAGTTTTTATTTTCTGGATCAATCGCAAGTAATAATAAAGCTAAGGCAAATAAAGCCATATAGAAATAAATAAGCATAGAAGCTAAATCTTTCTTAAAGACTATTTTTAATACTGCTAAAAGTAAGAATATACCTACTCCTACACCAACAAAAATAATTAATAATTTGCTACCTACTTGATCTGCTAATACCGCTAAATCTGGTTCTGCAACAGTAATTAATAAACCTAAAGCAAAACAAACAATTAATAATAATTTTAAATTACGTGATTTAGTAAGTCCTGAACCAACATGTTCACCCATAGGAGTCATCGCAATATCTGCCCCTAAAGTAAATAACCCAATACCAAGAATTAAAAACACTGCAGATATAGAAAATGTGATAACTTCTTTACTAGACAAATTAACTAAAGGAGTAAAATTTAAAATAATTACAATTAAAGTAACAGGAAGTACTGAAATTAAAGATTCTTTAATTTTGCTTAAAAATAATTTTTTCATTTTTTTACCTCCTTACATCCTTTTCATTTTAGCATAAAATAGAATCAAATTAAACTTTATTTATTAAAGAAAAAAGATAGAACCACATTTGTTCTATCTCTATTTGCTTATAAGAATTTGGAGTCTTAAGTTTATCTATAATATATTCAACTTATTTAAAAGTAAATTAGATAGTGAGCCTAATCCTACACTAAATAATACTCCACCTACTAAAACTAAAATAACATTCACAAAATTAGCATTTAATGGAGCAATCATAGAAACCATCATAAATAATAACATGCTCACTCCAAAAGAACCTATCATTGATAACCATAATTTTTCTTTACCAACTACACCCATAATAACAAATATAGGAACAAAGATTAATACTACTCCCAATTTACAAATCAAGCACATAACAATATTAATTGCATTTACTCCTAAAGGTAAATCAAAGGATAAATTCGCAATTTTTCCTCCAACCATTGAACCAATAAAGAAAGCTAGAATCATAGAAGATCCACACACAAATCCAACCAATGTTTTAGAAAGAACATAATCCACTTTACTAGAACGAACAGTAAATAGATTCTTAATATATCCACTTTTAAAATCTTGATTAATAAACAAGCAAACTAATACACCTACTGCAAATACCATCATATCAATATTACACATTGCAAGCATATCAATTTCACCACTCATTGAAGGTGAATTTTTTATCATCGATTCAGAAACAGATCCAATAATTTTCCAAACATTACTAAATGAAGTCATTCCTTCAGTTTCTCCACCAAACATAGTAGTCATCACTAATATTAATATTGGAATAACTAAAGAAATACCGACCATCAAATAATATAAAGGCATAGTAAACATTCTTCTAAAGTCTACTTTTATCATACTAATAAAACGCTTTGATAAATCAAATTTTTCAAATTTCTTTTCCATTTACTAATACTCCTTTTCTTTCATTAAATCAATATAGTATTCCTCTAATCCAATTTTATCTACTTTAATTTCATTTATCACAATTCCTTGACTATATAAATAAGTAACAACTTCTTCAGGAGTAACTAAATCATAAATTCTTAAATAATCTTGTTCATCTTTTTCAACTCTAGAATATTTATTAGATAAGACATATCTTGATTTATCCAAATCTTTTGTTTTCAAAGCAACAAAGGTTCTGCATTCTTTTTCAAATTCTTCAGAAGTCATTTCTTTAATCATGCTACCATTACGAATAATTCCATAATGAGTAGCAATTTTTTCTAATTCTCCTAAAATATGAGAAGAAATGATAATTGTAATTCCTTTTTTAGAAAGATCTAATAAAACTTCTCTAACTATTCGCATACCATCAACATCCAAACCATTAATAGGTTCATCTAAAACCAATAATTCAGGATTACCAAGTAAAGCCATAGCAATACCAATTCTTTGTTTCATACCTAATGAACAGTTTTTATATTTATTAGATGCTGCTCCTTCCATTCTAACTAACTTTAAAACTTCTCTAACAGCTTCTTCAGGATTAGGGATGCTTAAATTAGTTGCTTGTAGCATCAAATTATTCCATACACTATAAGAAGAAAAACAACCAGGAGATTCAATTAAACAACTCATCTTTGCTCTTACATCAATATCTTTATAATCTTTGCCATAAATTTTAATGGTTCCACCACTTGGAATTAATAATCCACAAATCATTTTTTCAGTTGTAGATTTACCACTTCCATTTTCACCAATAAAACCATATATTGATCCTACCGGCACTGTCATATTAAGAGAATCAATCGCTGTTTTTTGCCCAAAAACCTTACTCAAATTTCTAATTTCAATCGCATTCATAACTTTCCTCCTAATATACATCGCTTCTATTTAAGATAAATGTTCCTACAACAATATAGATAATAGTCCATGAACAAGAAACACCTAAACAAACTAACAAAGTTAATATATTACTTGATAAACAAGCATAAACACTTGATCCATATAGGAAAACATTTAATATAGGTGAATTACCCACTATTGCCGCTACACCAATAATTAAAATGCCCGTACCGAAGAAAAAACTAGAAGCAATAGATACACCAAAATATCTTCTAAAAATAACATTTAAGAATGTATATAAACTAGACCATCCTAACGACATTACCATTTTAGAAAGAATAGAAATTAATAAAGAGCCCACATTAACTTCAAAAGAAGTTTGTAAAAAAATACCTGCAACAATTGTTCCAATCAAATAAGTAACACACATGCATGCCATTGCAAATGCACAGCTTAATGATTTAGACATCATATAGTCTTGCTTTTTAGCATGCGTTGTAAACAATTGTTTAACATAGCCACTTTTATAATCATGCCCAATAAAAATTGAAACCATTATACCTCCAAAAATAAATACCATATTCATATTAGCGTATTCAGCAATATCAGAAACTACATATAGAGGTTCGTTACTTGCAACCATTATCCAAATATTCTCTAATGTACTACCTGTGATTTGATTAGTGACAGGGTCAGTAGTTGAAAATCCCATAGATACTAATGCTGGAATTATTCCTGCTATGCCTAAGAAAATATAGAATAAAGGAGTATGAAATAATCTGTAAAAATCTACACCTAACATTCCTTTTAATCTTTTTATAAATGTTGGAGATTCAAATTTAATATTATCCATTATTTTTTACCCTCCTTATCTGACATTAATTCAATGTAATATTCTTCTAAGCCGATCTTATTCTTTTTAATTTCACTTACTACATGTCCTTCTTTTAATAAATATTCAACGATATTTTCGCTTTCATTAACGTCATATACCCTTAAATATCCATCTTCTTCTTTTACTTTTTCATACTTTCTTTTTAGAATATCTTTTGCATTACACATATCTTTAGTTTTTAAAGAAACAAATACTCTTGATCTTCCTTCTAAATCTTTTGAAGACAATTCTTGAATTACTCTACCTTGACGAATAATTCCATAATGAGTAGCAATCTTTTCTAATTCTCCTAAAATATGAGATGAAATCAAGACTGTACATCCATAATTTTTTGAAATATCGACTAAGATTTCTCTCATGATTCTCATCCCATCAGTATCTAATCCATTAATCGGTTCATCTAAAATTAATAGTGCTGGATCCCCAAGCAACGCCATTGCAATACCAATTCTTTGTTTCATACCCAAAGAACAATTTTTAAACTTAATATTTCTAGATTCTTCCATTCTTACAATTTTTAATACTCGATCAATTTCTTCTTCTATATTTTCTAAATTCAAATTAATCGCTTGCATCTTTAAGTTAGTATAAACACTCGATCCTTTGAAACATCCTACATTTTCAATTAAGGCTCCTACTCTTACTCTTACTCCAGGATCAGTGTAATCCTTACCAAACAATTTAATACTTCCACTATCCGGAACTAATAATCCACAAATTAGTTTTTCAGTAGTAGATTTACCGCTACCATTTTCACCAATAAAACCATAAATTGAACCAATTGGTACTGTCATATTTAAGCCATTTAAAGCGTACATTCCTTTAAATGATTTAGTTAATCCTCTTATTTCAATCGCATTTACTTTTTCCATAAGACATCCTCCTACAACTACATTTTATCAATTTAAAAATTCGAATTACTCAACACAAACATTCGAACGTGTCGAATTAAAACAAGAAAAAAAGATAGTTTATCTCAACTATCTCTATTTAAAATAATGAATTCTATTTTCTTCATATTGGCTTCTAGATTCTACTTCTTGACTAGGATAACCAATATAAATCACATTTAATGGAATCTGAGTTTTAGGAATAGATAAACATTTTCTTAAATTCTTTTCAACCAATTTTTGAGGATGTCCTCCACACCAAACTGCTCCTAAACCTAAATCTGTTACTCTTAAAAGAATATTTTCAGTAGCAGCACTGCAGTCTTGAATCCAATATGATGAAGCATGTAAAGGTAAACTTCTTAATAAATTACCACATACCACGATTGCTAACGGAGCATCATATTTACCAAATGGAACACAAGATTTTAATTCATTTAATTTTTCTTTATTAGTAATAACATAAAATTCCCAAGGTCTTTTATTAACTGCACTTGGTCCAGACATTGCAGCAATCATTAATTCTTTAATGATTTCATCTGAAATAGGAGTATCTTTAAATTTTCTAATACTTCTTCTTTTTTCTAAAGCCTCTTTAACTTCCATAAATTCTCCTTTATCTATTTTAATTTTTTCTTAATTATTTTAAGCATCTGCATAAAACCCTGCAGCCAATACTGCAAAGACAATTGCCAATACTCTTTTATTTATTAATTTCATATTTTCCCTCTAATATTTATCACTAAAATTATATCATCGAATTAATATAAAGTCACTGTTGAATCATTTATTACCATACTATTATTATTTGCTTGTTATTATTTTGCTGCAGAACTAAATATTTTCGATTTAGCATAGTAATACGATGAGACTTGAGCTATATAAAAATATAAAAAAAACTCCAATACCTAAGTATCGAAGCATTTGTTATATATTGAATGTGAACCGCTAAAGTGATACAAACACCATAAAAACATATAGTAAGAACAACTAAACTGATACGTTTTTAAGCACATGAGGAGACTCGAAAGAAGTTACAAAAACGTTTTAAATTAATAAAATATTTACAGTGATGCGTAGTATATTTCTAAAATATATTTCGACCATTTATTTGCTTCAATTTCTAGACTTCTATTTGAACGTTTTTTTTCTTCTAAAAAATACCATTGATAATAATGAGTTAATTCATGTACAATAGCAAATAAAATATCTTTTAAAGAATTATTCTTTGAAACTTTTGCGGCGATAGAAATTCTAGGATATACCTTTCTCTTTTCACCATCCATATCGTAAAAAGCTGCATAATATTTGTGATTATCTAAATGATGTTTAAAATGAGTTGTATTACAAAATACTATGTTTAATCTAATTGGAAAAAAATAATTTTTCCTTACAAAAAATATAAAATTCATTATTTCGTTTTTAGACCGCTCATCAAATTCATCAATGAATTTACACCTAATACCATTATATTTAGAAGAATTTAGATATTCTTTTTTATATTTTTTATCTATCCAAAATATCAAAACTATCACCTCTATTAATTTTATATGCATCTTGATTGTACCATATATATTTATCTATTTCAAAAGGTGAACTTTGTTATTAATCTTAAAAAGTGTATCAATTAAGCACTATCAAAAATGGCATTTTTCGCCCTTTTCGAGTCTCGCCTACGAGTACATTTTAATTGTAAACACATTAGTTAGACATATTAAACTGATACACTTCATTTCGAATTTTTTATTTTAAAAACAGTAACTTGGAATTGAAATACAAAAAAAATAAAAAAGAACTGATTTTAGTGTATCAGTTCTAGTACATCTTTAATGGTGCAACCTATGAGGATTGTTTTTTTAAAAAACTAATTAAAATATCGAATTTATATTTTAATTATTTGAATGTAAAGTCGAATATTTGGGAATTTTATTAAAATGAAAAATCTCATTTTATAAAAGTTGTATCAAAACTGTATCAAGGATGAATTTTTATAGGGGTTGATGGTGTGAGGGAGGTATTGATATTTATATCGATATAGAGGAAATAAAAAAATAATGTAGTAGAAATTGTGAAACTATGATAAACTAATTAATGATGAGAAGAATGATTTCCAAAATCACTAAAATCATCTTAAGTACTAGGGCGGCAATTTCTAGTACTTTTTTTATTTTTGGATTCTTTTTCATAAATAAACCTCCATGCATTAGCACAATCATGAATGTTGTTATTGAGTCAAGTATTCACTACTTTACCAATAGTTCGTTTATGATAGAATCTTTAGATTTGGAGATTTATTTAGAAAAAGGATACAGGCTATAAAGATTCATCCTCTTTGATAACCCAGTATCCTTTATTGTTTTTAATTACTTTTCCTTCTTCTTTAAGTTTCATGTGATGCTTACATAATGGATAATAACCTGAAGGTTCACCACATATTGCACATCGTTTAGGCTTTTTTTGTCCTTTCATTGAAGAAGGGTTATAATCAAATTTCATATTTATTGTATTGTTATTTACAATAGAAATATTTGTTTCAATTTTTTTTGCAACAGTTCTTATTTGTTCTGATGCTTTTATTAAGGTTTGTAGATCTTCTTTTTCGATTACAACACAGTCATTATCTTGAAAAGTTTCTAATGGTATTTCTAGAATTTTACAAATTTCTAGTAAATCATGAACTTTAAGTTCGATAATATTACATTCTATGTTGTTGTAAGTTGATCTAGGCATACATAATAATTTAGCCATTCTCTCTTGTGTGATACCAAGAGATTTTCTTTTTGCACGAATAATTTCTAAGATATCCATAAAAATTCCTCCTCTTATTTATATTTTAAACAAAATCCGATTATTTAATCAAATTTCCCTTGACAAAACCGATATATATATATATTAGAATTAGATTTCCGAATTTTTCTCAATGAATCCGATTGTATCGGAAAAATCACCTTGTTGAGAAACCTTCGACACATGTTCATGTCGAATGTCGAAAATCAACGCTGTCTGGCAATCATTACTTCCTGAGATCATATGGGTGATTGCTAGATCTTCTACTTCAGGAAAGGTCAAAAACATCTCCCTTCCTGAGGTGCCAAATTAGAGATGTTAACCATAAGATTGATGAGAGGAGATGTAATTATGGAAAAAATTAAAAATGAATTAGGATTATTTGCTACACCTATTGAAACATTAGCAGAAGTAAAATCAGCAAGAGATATTATTGCTGATCCAAAAGATTCAATTGAAAATCATTTTACAAAAGTAAGTTGTTCAATGAAACGTATCCAATTTAGAGGAAAAGATGGAACACTAAGTGAACCAAGATATCAATTAAGTGTATATCTACATCCAACAATTAGAGAAGAAATGAATAATAAAAAAATGATTAATGAAGTTGAATACACATTATTATGTTATGAATTTTTAAAACCAATTGAAACACCAGAAATTAATTTTAACGGATGGGTTAGATTCTTAAGAGGTAGCTCAGAAGCTGCTTCATCGGAAGATAAAACATTTACTGTAGTTGAATTATTTATTTCTAAGAATATGTCAACAGTACAATCATTCTTAAATAATTCTACAAAATTATTAATTGAAAGATTAACTGCAATGGATGCTCAAGCTTTAGAAAAATTAAAAACTGTTCCATTCAGTGGTGTAAAACAATTTAGATTATCTAAGAAACAATTAGAAGCTGTAAATGCTGATTTATCTTCAGGTGAATAATATGATTCCTTATGAAGAAATCGTAAAAAATACAAGTTATTACATTAACATCCTAAGAAATGGAAGAACATATGATGATCAAATAGGAATGTTAGTTTCAAATAAAGAAATAATTAGAAAAATATCAGGTCAAATAAATTTATATTTAATGCGACCATATTCACTTCTAAGATGTATATCTCTCCATATTAGAGGTTTTGATGGATTAGAAGTAGATAAAGTAGATGCAGATGCAATACGTTATGAAATTTTAAATTTAATTTAAGGAGCTAAAATATGAAAAGGAAAAAACTAAATAGAAAAATAACTAATTCTAGTAGTAAACGTTTTTCGTATAAAGGCTCCTTTTCAAATCCAAAAATTAAAAAAATAACTTTTGATTCTATTCTCCAGAAGAAGAATTATGAATTTAATGAAAAGTTTGATTATCACGCTAATGGCGTAGTTAATTCTGCTCATGATTATTTCTCTTTTCAGGATAAAGCATTTAAATCTTTAGAAGAATTTAAAAAGCATTTTATTAGATTAAATTATAATTTATCTTTACAAAAATATATGGAAGAACATAAAAAATTCCCTACTAAAGAATACAAGAAACAATTGTATAAAAATATAGAATCTGATTTTAATAATCAGTTCAAGAAAAATGGAAAAGAGATTCTTGCTCCATTTAAGAAAGGTAGGTGAATAACATGCATGATGAAAAATTTCCTTTTTGGGGTAGGTTAAAAATTGGGAAAAGAAGGCCTACTCTAGTAATAGATAATTCGGAAGTTTTGGATAAGAAAAAAAAGAAAATGGTTCCTGGTTATGTTCATAGAGAGACTACTCATACAGAAAAGAAAGATTATGAAGTAATTAATCCAAATCCGGATCCTAATGATAATAAACCTATGTATCTAAAAAGGCCATCGAAATTACCTAAAAATTTAATAAAAAAATTAGATCAAAATTTCAATATGCCAAGTTATCTTATTGAAAAGTACGACAAAAATAATAAAAAAATAAAAAAATGAGTTACAGCTGCGGCCTTTCGCCTATGCTTCGAAAAACGAAGTCGAAGTAACTCATATAAATAATTTAATCATTAATTTTTAAAAAAATCAATAGAAAGGAGAAAAAAAGTATGAATTCTAAAAAAGAATTATTAAATCATGTTTCTGATTTAAATAGAAAATATTGTAAAAATGGAAAAAACAAATTTGCATTATCTGAACAAAACGGTGGTTATGCTGTTGTTTTAACTGGAAAAACATATAAACGTGGTTCTAGAACACATTGGAGAAAAGGGTCAATTGGTTCTGGGCATGTAATGGTTTCTAATCCAGGTCATACTTCAATTAAAGATGCATTGTTTGGAATTTATAAAGCGGAAGCAAAAGGTTGGTTACAAAATACTTTAAAATTTTGGAACAAGAAAAAATAAAAAAACTGTCTGTGCTTGTTCAGTACTGCATGACAGGAAATTTGGTTTAATATTTAAAAATTTTAATGTCAATAGAAAGGAGAAAAAGTTATGTTTTATGTAAAAAAAACAGTTTATGTAAAATCACCTAATTCTAGAGTTTATAAAAAAACTGATAAAAAACCTTATAGGTATTTCGATAAAACTTTTAGAGAAGTGTGTGATGACCAATTTAATTTTTTTGAAAAAAATAGCAGGAACAAACTTGAGGTAACATATAGCAATTTTGGAAGTAAACGTACTGCAATTAGAACTTTGCCTAATGGTGGAAAAATTAAAACAGTAATTGAAGAAGTTTATGCGAATAAGTAGGTGATAATTACAAAAAAGGAAGTAGACTCTATCGATATTTCAGATAGTCCATCTCTACTTCTACAAATATTATAATTTATAAATTCTAAAAATACAACAGAAAGGAGAAATTATGGCAAGAAAAGCTAAAAGAAAAGGTGTTTTCAAAAGAAAGACATATCGCGCTTATGGTACTGATCCTATAGGTAATCATCATTTGAACATTATTATGTTTAATGATGAAAAAGCAACAAATTATGTTAGTAGAAATAATAAAGCTTTAGCAAAATTACCAAAAAATGATGCAATTAAATTAATTAAATCACATATTGGTTCCCCATGGGCAAAAGAAGATGCTCGAAAAATTAAAAATGAAAATGTTCGTGCTAAAGATTTAAAAGAAACACTTAGAGATTTTAATGGATATTAAAAGTTAGACCACTTTAAAAAGTCATGGCAGCAAATTAAAGAGATGTTAGAAAGAGGTATAAATGAAAAAGAAGAATAAAATTATTGCTGGAATTACAGCAGCATTAATTGGATTAACATGTGTTGGTGTTGGTGTTGGAATGGTATACACTAACGGACAAGGTGAATCAAATACAATTACAACAGTTGAAAGTTCAAACGCTGTTAAAATCATCAATGTAAAACGTGCAGCAGCTACTGAAAATAATTATGGATCTACAATGATTTACTATACACTTAATCCAAATGTTAAAGCAAATATTGAATATTCATTAACTTATTCTGATGGAAGTGAAGTTGCATCAGATGTATTAACAGTTACACATGAAACTGTAAATAAATATTTCAATGTTGTATGTAACAAACCCTTTACAAAACAAATTGTATTAAAGGTTTTCCCTTCTAATAACACTAGTGTTTCAGCTTCAGTAAAATTTGATTTTAAAGAAAAATTAACTGTTTCTTCATCATTAAGTCAAGTTGAAAATCAAAAATTAAGTGTTGAAACAGAAGTAGAAACAACAGGTGGTACAGTAACAGTTGATAAATCTGTTACTAATAAAACTTATTCATGGAATGAAAATTTCTTAGAGCAAGTTAAATTACTTATGCATAATGTTTCTGAAAGAAGTATTGGAAATGAACCAAGTTGGTATAACGATAATAACTGTTCATTAGAAACAACAAGAACATATGTTGGCTTAGATAATGCATCATTACAAAAGTGGTTTTCAACTACTAACTTTACTCAAAATGCATTCTTTGAATCAATTTATTATGATGTTTCTTATTATTATGTAGTTGATGATGATATTACTATGGGATCCACTACATATGAAGCAGGATATAAATCAGATACATATACATTTAAAGTATATTTGACTGATATTGGTGATTCAAATTTTGAATCAGTGTTTAATGGAAATTACGATATAATTGATTATTCATGTGTAGTAAATGGCGAAACACATACAGAATCATTTGGTTTAAGTTTAGATGCTATTAAAGTAACTTCTATTACATTAGATGAATCATCTTATACTTTTTAGTCCGATATCGGACCGATGAAAAATTAGAAAGAAGGCAAATAAATGTCTTATAAATCAATTCCTTGGCATTTTAGAAATAATAAAAATAGAAAAAAAGGAAAGAAAAATAAAGGTAAGCATCCAAGTTTAGTTGTTGGTGTAACAGCTGATAATGAAAATTATATAAACATCGGTTTAACACATCAAAAGAAACGTGGTCATCATAATAATATACAAATTTCTAATCCTCAAAATTGGAAAGAAAAATCCTATTTAAGAGATGATGTTAGAGAAGATCCTAAACGATTAATGGATGAAATATTAATTGGATATAATTTAAATCCTAAAGATATAAAAAAGGTTCATAAATTAATTGAAAAGTATAAAAAAAAGAATTCCCGTTAGGCGGTAGTCATTAGCTACCACAGGTGAATTCCTAAAATTATTATATCTAATTTAAATTATAATTTCAAATATAAGTTGGATAATCTTCAAAATATCCTGGCACCAATCTAAAGAGATGTAGATTAGGAGAAAAAAAGAATGAAAAGAAAAACAAAAAACGGGTTGTTAGTTGCAGGCTTAGTCCTTACTGCAGTAGCAGCTGTCGCAGGTATCTCATATGGTATTGCAGCAAATGAAAAAGGATTAGATGAAACAAATAAAGCTATCTTAGGTGTATTAGGCGATTCATATACATTAAAATCTGATGCTGGTTCAGTTAAGTCTGAAAAATTAGATATTTTAGAAAAAATGTATGTCATGAATGAAGCTAATTTAGCAGTTGATGAATATGCAACAATGAAAGCATATCGTGAAGCAACAGAAGAAGCTATTATCACTGATGAATATAGCGAAGCAGATTATAAAGAAGATCATGCTGAAGAAAAATTATTTGTAATTAGAGATGTTGAGTTAGAAGCAGAAGAAAGCTTTACAATCAAACATGTTACTTCTGGTGATATTGTTGATGAAGATATTGAATTAACATTCTCTAGATATTGGGGTTCAGAAGCTACTGAAGATTTAGTTTCAGTTAATTTTGATTCAGAATTAGAAGTTGCAGAAAAAGGAACTTATACATTCTATTTAATCGTTGAAGAAGAAGCAGTTGAAATCGTTGTTGATTATGCTGCATAGTACTGAAAAGAGGTGTTATTATGGCTAAAAAAAGAAAACATAATAAATCTTCTAAAGGTATTATAATTGGCACAGTTGTTTTATTAGCTGTAACAGGTGTTGCAGTAGGAATTAAAGCTTATAAAGATCATAATGGTGGTTTAATTAATCCTATTGTTGATAATACATATGTAATTAATACTAAAGATAAAGCTTATTCACTATCTCAATTAGATGTTACAGAAAAGATGTATATTAAAAATGAAGGTAAACTAGATTTATCTGAAATCAATTCTCTTGAAACATACAAAAATAAAACATTATCTACTGTTATTAAATCTAATTATACGTTAGATAAATATAAAGAAGATAATGCTTCTATTAAATTATATTCAGTTAAAAATGTTCGATTAGAAAAAGATGATACATTCACTATTTCACATAAAGAATTAGGAAACTTATTAGAAAGTACTGAAGTAGATTTATCTGTAGAAGATTATATCTTAACTGCAGGTTCTGATATGTTAACTACTTCTGTAAAATATGATTTTATCGCAAAACATGATGGTTCTTATGATTTTTATTTAATCGAAAATGAAAAAGATTATGAATTATTAGTAGATTATAGTGTTCCTAAAGGATACACAGGATCCAATGCATTTATTCTCCCTGATTCATTTGCATTAGTTGGTGGAATGAATAACTGGACTGTAGATAATGTAGATTATCCAATGACTGGATCTATTAA
>SVBA01000026.1 GCA_015059095.1 Erysipelotrichaceae bacterium | reverse complement strand
ACACTTTCTAATAAATGTCAATATTTATTTCTAAAGCTTCTTGAACCGCTCTATAAATTCTATTAGATGTTAATGAAGCGCCAGCAACATTATCATAAATATTGTTTTCACTAGATTTTCTAATTTCTTTAACAGATTTACCTTCAAAACTAGCTAAAATTGCTTCTTCTTGTTCTAACCATAAAGTTGCATCTTGCCAATAAGAAACATCAGTATGATGATTAGATCCTGGAGCAATTTCTACTTTTTGAATTACATCACCTTTAGTAATAACAAATACTTTAGTAGTATAATCAAAACCACTAGCAGTTTCAGTATATTCGCCATAGTAAGTATTAGTAGAGTTACAACCAGTTAAGCCTAAAGTCAGTAATAAAGCTAAAGAACATAAAATTTTCTTAATTTTCATATTTTTATTCTCCTTATTTACTATAATTTAACATTAACGACTGTACCATCTGGTCCAGGTGTATTATCTAAATAGTCTTTAATTGCTTGTTTTTTATCAGGTTTAATAACTTTACAACCAGATACAGCTGGAGCTTCACCAGTTACTAAAGCTTCACCAAAAGCAGCACATCCTGCTTTACCACAAGCACCACAGTTATAACCAGGTAACATTTCAACTACTTTATCAATTCTTTCATCTTGTTCAACATGTAAGAATTTTGAAGCAACTGCCAATAATAAACCTAATACTGCAGCAATAACCAAACAAACAGCAACAGCAATAAGGATAGTCTTAGGGTTAATCTTAATTGCTAAAATTGTGATTACATTATTCATTTTTTTCTTCCTCCTTTTTTGAAGTATTTTTTAAACATGTTGTAATTGGACAAGTTTCACATTCTGCCTCTAAGTCTTCACAGCCTTTTGGCTTTGGAGTCTTTCTATTTAATAAGAAGCAGATAATAAACATTGCAATCAGTAGTCCAATAATAACTACTGTTGCAATAATTTGTTCTGGTGTCATTATGCAATTCCTGAGAATCCAGCAAATGCCATTGCCATAAATCCAGCAATGATAAATGCGATAGCTACACCTTTAAAAGGTTTTGGAATTGGTGCAGTTTCAATTTTTTCACGAATACCTGAGAAGATAAACATTACTAGAATGTAACCTAAACCAATTGAGATTGCATAAACTAATGTTTGTACTAAATCATAGTTTTGTCCAACGTTTACAAAGTTAGCAACACCTAAAATTGCACAGTTTGTAGTAATTAAAGGTAAATAAATACCTAATACCTTGTATAATCCTGGAAGATATTTTTTAATAACCATTTCAACGAATTGAACTAATGTTGCAATTACTAAGATAAATACAATTGTTGATAAGAATGTAACATTAAGTGGTTTTAATACTAAATTGTATAATAACCAAGTAACTAAACTAGATAAGATTAAAACGAATAATACTGCTACCCCCATACCTAAAGCAGATGATCTTTTCTTTGATACACCAACGAAAGAACAAATACCTAAGAATTGAGAAAGTAGTACGTTATTAACTAAGATAGCTCCAATAGCTAAAGAAATAATTTCTGCAAATGTCATAACTATTTAGCTCCTTTCTTTTTACTTGTTGCATTTGTAATAGCAGCAATTACTGCTAAAACAATAGCAAGAGTAACAAACGCACCGGCACTTGAATTAAAGAATTCAATCTTAAAGTTTGTTAATAATGGAATTGTATAACTTTGAGCCGCATTGAATGGATTTGAGAAAGTTAATGATTGAGTGCCTAAAACTTCTCTAATCAATGCGATTACTAATAAGCCTAAACCATAACCTAATGATTGACCCATAGCATCGATTGTACTTGCTACTACAGTATTTTTACTAGCGAAAGCTTCAGCTCTACCTAAGATAATACAGTTAACAACAATTAAATTAATAAATGTCGATAAGTTTGAATATAATTCTGGAGTAAATGCTTCCATTAATAAAGCAACACAAGTAACGAAAGTTGCTACAATAATAATGTATACTGGAATTCTAATTTCTCCAGGAATTAAGTTACGTAATAAAGAAATAACTACGTTTGACGCTAATAAAACTAAGAAGAATGCGATAGTCATACCAATAGCATTCATAAATTTAGTAGTGATTGCTAAAGCAGGACATAAACCAAGTAAAGATACAAATAATGGGTTTGAAAGTAATACACCATCTTTAAATACAGCTTTTAAAGATACTTTATTTTCTTTTTCGTTCATACTTGCACCTCCTTAATTTCCATATGCTCTATTATGAGCATCAACAACAAAAGCAACATTAACAATCATTGAGTTTGTAGTGAATGTTGAACCAGAAATCTTATCAACTTCATCGTTTCCAAGAATTTCATATAATTCTGTCATAGATTTTCCATCAAAACTTTCACTTACCCATGACATACTATCTAAGGAATCTTTTCCATCAGCAGCTAATGAGTCGGTAGTTTTGACTATAACAACTTTAGTATTTGTACCATCCGCTTCAAACAATAATACAAATTTATGAGATTGCCATGCTCTACCATCTTCGACTTCACAGTTATAATTACCCTCTACAACATATGCATGTTTTTCTACAACGCCAGATCCATTTGTGATATCTATATAGTTTAAGATTTTCACATATTCCACATCTGGTTTTGCTGTAACATTAATAATATCGTTATAAACATTATTAGAAACTTTATTTTTCAATGTTTTCTTAAATTCTTCAGTCTTATCAGTCATTGTATAACCTTCTGGTAGACCTAATTTCTTTCTTTCAGTACCACTTAAGTTAATACCATCATCGACTTCACCTAAGATTTCATATCTTTGGAATGAAATAGCATTTTCAATACCTGCTGCAATACCGTTAACTGAAAGAGTTGCACCGATCTTAGCATCTGTAACAGATGTTAATTCATCAAAACCTAACCCTTCAAATGATGCTACGACATTATTTGAAACAACTTTATCCCAATATTCACCAGTTTCATCTTGTGAAATAACTTTTACTTTAAGGACTTTTTGTTCATCAGCATCTAAGATAACCATCATTTCAATACCAGGATTTTTACCTACAGAAGATACTTGATAAGCGTACGCATATGTATCGTTATCCTTAATAACTTCTTTAACTGAAGAAACTTTATATTTATTTTTAACCTTATCTTCATATTTATCTGTCAAGTCATTTGCACTATCCATATCTGGAATTAATTCTAAAATAGCAGCATTAGCTTCTTGATTAATTCTATCTTGAATAATAGGATTAGTAATTTCATATACAAGAGATAATGCTCCTGTACAGATAACACCAACAATTCCTAATACTAAAGGAAATTTAACAAATTTATTCATACTTTCAAATCTCCTTTCTATAATAATGCAAAGCCAACGTTGACTAAGACCGCAATTACAATTGCAACTCCTGTAACGACCCATGGCTTCCATACTTTAGTTGTTGTTTTACCTTTAATAGCACCATCAATTAATGGTACCATGAAGTTCATAATAACAATTGAGAAGACAACACCTTCTGGTAAGTTACCACTTACTCTAATTAACATTGTTAACATTGCTGCTCCTATAGCAAAAATTACTTTACCAAGAGGAGAAGTTGGAGACGTAACTGGATCAGTTACCATAAATACTCCACCAAATAATAGACCACCTGCAAATAAATGAGTTAATGCATAAGTTAAAACATAATCAACTTTATATACTAAGCCTAGAACAAGAGCGATAATAAATGATGTTCCAACATAAGCAACTACTACACGGTAGTTAATAATTTTTCTAGTCATTAAATAAATACCAGCAATAATTAATAATAATGAACAAGTTTCACCAATTGCACCGATATATTGACCTAAGAATAAATCTAGTAATGTGAAATTACCTGGAATTAAACCTGTTTGCCAGTTAATATTTCCAGTAATTGTTCCGCCAGCGAATCCATCTTGAACAAAAGTTTTACCTAAAGTCATAAATAGACCCACCATAATTCTACCAATACCTGCTGGGTTTACTACGTTATGTCCAAATCCACCGAATACTAATTTACCTAAAGCAGTTCCAAATAAAGAACCAATAATTACAGTAAATAATGGAGTATTTGCTGGTAAACATAAAGCAAAAATAATACCTGTAACATAACTATAAGAGTTAAGTACATGTTTAATCATATCTTTCCAAGCTACTTTTGAGATAAGTCCTACGACTACATCACAAAGACATGAAACTAAGATTGATACAATTCCGATAAGAAGTATGCTTAAACCATTTTCTGGATTGACATTTACAAAATGGAATACAGCAGCATACAACCAGACCACACATAATACAGCAAAAAGTTCAAGCATAATCTTTGTTGTTGATCTTTTTGATCTTTGGAATGGTCCTTGAGCCATCTTTAATTGCATGATTAATCCCCCTCTCAATTAAAAATTTATTTTTTAAGATTTATAATCTTTTTTACCTTTATTTGTTATATATAGAAGCAAGTGAACTACTATCATATTTAATATTAGTAAAGTTAACTAATTTTCCATCTTCATATTGCAACAAGCAATAATCTGGATATTCTTCAATAGTATTTTCTTCTCCTAAATAATAATTTATTCTATTTAATAATCTTTCGTTTTCACTTTCATCAAAATCTTTGATATTAAGATAATAACCTGAATAACTAGGATTATTAATAAAATACTCTCTTAATGATGCATCATACTCTGCATCCCCGTTTTTTGAAATGAATACATTGAATGTTTCTTTCTTTTGAACCTTACGATTGTACATATAATAAGAATCAAATGATAAATAATTATCTTGATACATATATGAGACTACATCTTTATTTAAATGACCAATTTGCGCATATACAAATTCACCATTTACTACCTTACAAATTGAAGGAGTATATAAAGATAAACTATTCAAATCATTTTTAGTGAAATAACTATTTCCAAGAGTGTCAGCATAATACGCCGCTAAAGTTAATTTATCCACTTCTGAAATATCATCTTTTTTAAGAGTGTAAAGAGTCATTTCTTTATTTTCTTTTAAAAATTCTTCTACTTCTGGATAAAAAGCTTTACATCCAGGACATCCTTCGGAAGTTAAATAGAATACAAACGATTCATCTTGAACTAGTTTGTCATTTAAAGTTAGATAGTCTAAATCAACAAGTTGACCATTTCTACGATATTTATTTAATCCATCAGAATTACAAGAAACAATATTTAATAAACAGATTGAAATTAAACTTAATTTTAAAATCTTTTTCATAATCCCTCCATCTATAAATAATGTTTTTCATTAAAATACTTAGTATTGTACTTAGTAATTAACTTTTCATAATCCTCAGTTAAATATAAATCAATTTTTTTGTTTTCTTTATCAACTTCTTTTTCTAGCATAAGTGCTATTTCAATATCGTAATGCTCTTCAATATTAGAAACAATTTCTTTAATAGTATCCTTATCTTCTATACTAAATATCGCTGTTGATAATCCATCTAATATTTCACTTCTTGATTCACTCTTTAAAGAAACAACTCTATAAAAATTTTCTGGATATCCACTATAAGGATTTAAGATGTGATGTCTAATAATGCCTTCACTAGTTTTATAACTACTTTCATAATCACCAGATACAGAAAGAGTATAAGTATTATCTAATTTAATATTAACTATTGCTTGAGGAGATAACGCTACTTTATAAGGAGCAGCAACACCTACTAACCAATAATCTCTATTTGGATTAGGATTTTTATTTAGACCATAAGAAGATGAACTTCCCCCATCAATCATTGAAGGAACATTAAATGATTCAACATACTTCTTTAGTTTTTCAACCGCATATCCTTTAGCAATTGCCCCTAAACTTAAAGTAACTTTATCAATCTCTTTATACTTTTTAAATTCAACAGTATTTTCTTCATCATTGATAATTAAATAAGATGTTAACTCATCATATGGAATCATTTTTTGTTTACTAGACTCGATATCTTCTATTTTTGGATCTACATCTTCGAAACAATATGGAGAATATCGAACATATTTTTTCCCATCTTCATAACGATAATTCCAAGTATCAATTAATTCTCCTAGAGTCGGATTAAAATATCCTTGAGTCAATTCACTTAATTCAATTGACAAATTTAATAAATCAATTAAATCTTGATCGACAACTATTTTACTTCCACTACCATAAGATTCATTGATAACTTTAAGATTATTTATATCTTTCCCATTTTCATCTACAAAATCATTGTATCTATCAAATAAGATATGTAATCTTTGCATCTCTTTATTGAAGGTAGGAAAAATGTCATTATAATCTTTTCCACAAAATGTTCTTAATGTTACTACTGTATTAAAAGGAAGAACATAACCACCCTCTTTAGTTTTAACATTAGAAACACTTTTATCAATAACTTCATAGTCTGTAGTAGATGGAATCGAATTATTGTTACTACTTATTTGTTCGCTTGAAGAACCATTATTTCCACATCCTACTAAAGAAACTAAACTAAATAATGTAATAATTAATTTAAGTCCAATTTTCATATTTTCCTCAAATTACTTTTTAGCGTCTCTCATTTCTTTAACACGAATTTGAAGTTTAGCTTTTCTCATACTTTCTGTAACTTCAATATGTGAAGGACATACGTATGAACACATACCACATTCAACACAACTCTTTGCTTCAAGAGCTAACATTCTATCAACATCGCCTTTTTTAACTGCAATTTGAATTTCTACTGGTTGTAACCCTGCTGGACAATGCATTGTACATTCTCCACAACGTAAACAAGCTTGTGATTCAACTTTAACATGTTGTAAAACAGTTAATGCGTCATTATGCATTGCTAAAGCAAAATCTTCTTTGACAACAGCTTTACCACACATAGGTCCACCTGGAATCAAATTAATTTCTTCACCAACATAACGGCCACATGCTGCAATAATTTCTTTTGCTGGAGTACCAATTGGACACATTACATTATTAGGATTAGCTACACCATTACCAGAAACTGTTACTAGACGTTTCGATAAAGTTTCACCATCTAATAAAGCATGTCCTAAAGCAATTACTGTTTGAGCGTTATTAACTACTACGCCAACTTCACCAGGTAAAGCTTTATATTCTTTATTAAATACTTGTTTTACTAAAGTTCTTTCCCAACCCATTGGATACATATCAGGAACTTCAACAATTCTAATTCCTTCATATTGAGGTAATAATTCTAGAATTTTTTCCTTCATGTCTTCTTTATGAACTTTAAAAGCAATTACTGCTTCTGAAGCGCCTAAAGCTTTAACTAATAATTGAGCTCCTTTTAATAAATACTCAGTATCGTTTTTAATCATGTGATAGTCTGTTGTTAAATATGGTTCACATTCAACAGCGTTAACTAATAAAGAATTAATTCCTTTTGGATTAGTATATTTAACATAAGTTGGGAAGCCTGCACCTCCTAAACCAACTAATCCTGCTTCTTTAATAGCAGCATAAATTTCTTCTTGAGAGTTTTCTAATGTAACTTTTTTTAACACATTTTCCTCTCTGACATATTTGAAATCATTATCAATAACAATATGATTTGCTGGTCTGCCTGCATTAGCGTCAAATCTCATTTCAGTTCCTGTAACTACACCTGAAACTGGAGAATAAATAGGAACATAGAAATCAGTACGTGTACCAATTCTAGTACCAACTTTAACTTGATCGCCTGCTTTAACCAAGATTTCGATATTTTTTAAATTTGGAGAAATAGTAGAGATGTACACTTTTGAAACACTATGACCTAAATCAATAAATCCGTCATGATGCGTCAAATCTTTATGCCCATCTAAATGTTTTCTTCCGCGAGTTCTAAAAATACCCATGAATATCATCCTCCTTAATCTTTTCAATTATATCACTTTTATTTTAACAATAAAAGAGATAGCTTATTAGAATATTTTAAACAATTTAAAAAATCCATAAAAAAACTCCTTCCCAAACTAGAAAGGAGTCAATAATCGTTTACTTAATTATAATAGTCCCCAGAAAATCCAAATAAATAAGTATCCAGAAAGAACTGCTGTTAAAGTAAATGGTACTGAAATTTTCATAAAGTCTTTTGTTTTAACTTCATAACCTTCTTTTCTTAAAATACCAATACCTGTGATATTAGCACTTGCTCCAATTGGAGTAATATTACCACCTAAAGTAGCACCAACTAATAATCCAAAGAATAATACATATGGTTCACAATTCATTGCAGTTGCAACACTAGTAACAACAGGTAACATAGTTAATACATATGGAATATTATCAACAAATGCAGAAATTAATACAGACGCAAATACGATAATTGTATACATTAAGAAGACATTTCCGTTTCCTAAAGTAGCTAATAATTCTGCTAACTTATCAATAACACCAGCAGCAGTAATACCATTAATTACAATAAATAAAGATGCTAATAAAATGATTGTTTGATAGTCTAATTCTTTAACAACTTGTTTAGCCATATCTGGTTTTTTAGTTCTACATACATTAATTACCACACCAACAATTAATAGAACCATACAGATAATACCATTTCTTAAATTATAAATAGTTAACCAGAATCCACCGGCAGGTTGAGGTATAAATGAAGCACAAATCAACAATACAATTACTCCTAACATTAAGAAAGTAGGAACATAATCTGTAACTTCTGTTTTATCTGTTAAAGTTAAAGGCGCTTTTTGTTTTCTAAATACTACGAATAAAATTAACGCAGTTAAAGCAGCACCAATTTCTACTGCCCAGAAAATACCAGGTCTACCTTGCCACCAGAAGAAATCAAAGAAGTTCATGCCAGCATAACCACCTAAAAGAATAGCAGTTGTATCCCCAACTAATGTAGCAGCACCTTGTAAGTTAGAAGAAACTGCAATAGCAATAATTGGTCCAATAGGTGACATATTTTGTTTTTTACAAACCGCCAAGGCGATAGGAGCAATCATTAATACAGTAGCTACATTATCAACAAAAGCCGAAACTAATCCAGCCAATACTGCCATAGCAACAATACTTGCCCTAACTGTTTTAAATTTAGATAACATGACATCTGCGATGCGCATTGGCATTTTAGAGTCAATAAATAAGACGACAATACCCATAGTACCAGCAATCATCATTAAGACATTAAAGTCGATCGCTGCAAGTGAATCTAATACAGAATATTCAACATCTTGACAAATAAATGATAACCAAACTGTAAAAATAATAGCAGAACCTAAAGCAATCCAAGAACGGATTTTTGGTAATGCAAATAATAATACATAGGTTATTGCAAATAAAATAATTGCAATTACGAATGTTGTCATAAATAATCCTCCAATATTTGTTCAACATTGCAATTATACCACAAGTCTTTTAACTTTAAAAGGAGAATAAGATTGACAAGAAAGTAGTTTTTAGTTTATTCACACATTATTTTTTTACAAAAATGTGTAAAATTTAATATCTAATATGAACACAAATAAAACATGGTACGATATGATTATTTTTAAAAAATAAAAAAATACCACTTAATGCTTAGAGTGGTACTTTAATAGTATTATTCAATTCTTAACATTCGATATCCAACACCAATATGTGTTTGAATGTATTTAGATTCAACGGAATATTGTTCGATTTTCTTTCTTAATGTTGTCATAAAAACACGTAAAGAAGCAACATCACTTTCCCAAGTAGTGCCCCATATTTCCATTGTAATATATGTATGAGTTAATACTTTTCCTACATTTTTAGAAAGTAAGCACAATAATTTATATTCAATTGGAGTAAGGTGAAGTTCTTTATCATATAAATAAACACATCCTGCACTATAATCAATAGTTAGATCTCCATTTTTAAAAATTGATTCGGCTTGTTTTTCATTCATACTATTTAATCTTCGTGTAGCAACACGAATTCTAGCTAGTAATTCTTCTACTGAAAATGGTTTAGTTATATAATCATCAGCTCCTAAATCTAAAGCATCAATTTTATCCTTATCTTCACTTCTTGCACTTATAACAATAATTGGTATATTTGACCATTCTCTTACATTTTTAATTATTTCAACACCATCCATATCAGGAAGCCCTAAATCTAAAAGAATAATATCCGGTTTATGTGAAACAGCAAGCATAATTGCTTCATTACCTGAAGTAGCAACTAAATAATTATATTTATTAACTTTTAAAGTTGTTGCAATAAGATTTTTAATATGATTATCATCCTCAACAATTAATATTAGTGGATTATTATTCATGTAGTGTTACCTCCTTAATTGGTAAGTCAAATGTAAAAACTGTGCCTGTTGGTTTATTATCTGATACTTTAATTTCACATCCGTGTGCATTAATAATGGATTTACATAATGACAAACCTAGTCCTAAACTCTTTCTTCCATCAGCTATAATGTTATCTCCAATATAGAACATTTCAAAAATTCTATCTTTATCTTTTTCTTTAATACCTGGACCATTATCACTTACTTTGACTATTACTTTTGATTCATCTTTTGAAACATTAATGTTTATTGTTGATCCTTCTGGTGTATATTTAATAGCATTATCTATTAAATTAATAAAAACTTGAATAATTAATCTAACATCACCATTTACTAGAAGTAATTCATTAAATGGTTCTACCTTAATATGATGTTTAATTTTATTTTTATTAATATGTTTTAATGCTTCATCAATAATATCATCAATAAGTTCAGTAGTATAGTTCAATTTGATTTTTCCATCTTCTAACCTAGTAATTGATAAAATGTTTTCTACTAAATTAATTAACCACAAGGAATCTTCATAAATTTCTGAATACATCTGACTTTTAATATCTTCATCTAATATTTTATTATTTGATAATAAATTATCTGAATTTCCCATAATTGATGTTAAAGGAGTTCTTAAATCATGCGAAATTGCTCTTAATAAATTTGCTCTAACTTGTTCGTTTTTTGCTAAAATTTCATTTAATTCTTTTTCTTTTAAATTGTAATAATTTTCAATAGCTAAAGCACATTCCCCAATTATTGATAATATAATACTATTTTCAAATGGTTCAATTGGATTATTTTTTACTTTAATTCCAACAACTCCAAACACATTCTTATTACCACTTAAAGGAATATAGACATAATTATCATTTTTGTAATGTTCAGTACCATATCCTGCTTTAATATTTTTATTAAGCACTAATTGAATAATTTCTTTATTAATACCCTCTAATTCTTCTGAAGGGTCAAGTGATATAGTATAGTATTTTTTATTTTTAGATAAATATACAAATGTTTCTCTATCCAATAGTTTTTGAATTTGATTAACTGTAACACCGAGTATTTCTTCATCATTTTCAGCGTTTTGAATTAATTGATTTGCATCAAATAAGATTTTAGTTCTATACGCTGTCTGAGTTGATTTTTTCACTTGACTTTTCATTTTATTAGAAATACTACCTGTAATTAATGATACTATTAACATAACTGCAAATGTAATTGGATAACCCTCTCCATAAGCAACTAAAGAAAAATGAGGAAATGTAAACATAAAGTTAAATAATACAACACTTAAAACAGATGAAGCAATCCAACATATCTGACTATTAGTTAAAATAGCAGTAACTAGAACCCCTACAATATAAATCATAATTATATTAGATTCAGTAAATCCAATCTTCATAAATAAATAGCCAATTAAAGTTTCAATTAATAATAACATTATAGTAAATAAGATATCTTTTAATGATGGGATTATTGTCATTCTTCTTAATAGTGCTTTTCCTTCTTTATATTGCATATTGCTATCAGGAATTATATACATTTCTATATTTGAAACCAAAGGCATTAATTGATCTACAAGAGATTGTCTTTTCATTAAACTTCTCTTGTGATTTGAACTTTTACCAACTACAATCTTAGTAACACTTGTTAATCTTGCATATTCAGAAATTTGAAAAGGCACATTTTCACCAGTAATAGTAACTATTTTAGCACCAAGTTTTTCTGCAAAAGAAATGTTTTTATGTAACCTTTCCTTATCTTCTTCATTCATAGTATTTAAGTCTGTAGTTTGAACATAAATTGCAGTTAATACTCCATTAAATGCTTTTGCCATTTTATAAGCAGTTAAAATAATCTTTTCATTTGAAGGAGACGATGAAAGACCAACTAAAATATGTTCTTGTTTTTCATTTATTTGAGTTTCTTTAATAATATGTGCCATAATATCTCCCTTGCAAAACAAAAATATTTTATCTTATTATACCATTTTTTAATATAATTCGAATTATATTAACTTTTATTTTCTATTATTTCTTTTATTGTTTTTTATAGATTCATCTAGTCTTTTCATTAGAAAATAGCCCGTTATGCCAAATATTAAAAATACAACTAATATAATTATATCTTTCATAAGCTACCTCCATACTTAATCATTTTTTATATTTTAAAACACTTCTTTAATTTCTTATAATCTCCTATTACTAATAAAGATAATTCTAAACTAAGTATTTGAGATGGAGTTACATTAACATTTAATTTTTTACCATCTTTTATCCCTAAAATGCTAATTCCATATTTTTTTCTAATGTCAATTTCACCAATGGTTTTACCTATCCAATCTTTTGGAACACTTACTTCAAATATTGCATGTTCATTATCTATCTCAATATAATCTAAAATATGATCTGCACTATACTTGATTGCCATCCATGAAGCAAGTTGTTTTTCTGGATATACTATTTCATCTGCTCCATTTCTTAAAAGAAATTTAGCTTGCCCATCTCTTTCTGCTCTTGATACAACCTTTTTCGCGCCTAATTCTTTTAATAAACTTGTTGTTTCAAGCGAACTTTGAAAATCATCACTAATAGTAACAATACATAAATCAAAATTATTAATTCCTAAGGATTTTAAAAACTCTTCATTTGTGCTATTCCCTATCTGTGCATCTGTCACATATGGAACGGCTTGATTAATCTTTTCTTCATTCACATCTACTGCCATCACTTCATGTCCCAGTTCATGTAATTTTTTTGCTATATGTAGTCCGAATCTACCTAAACCTATTAAAAGTATTGTTTTCTTATTCATATGTTGTTTCCTCCTAACCAACTATAATTTTTTCTACTGGATATTTATAATTTTGTTGTTTCCCTTCTCCTAATGTAGCGTATATTAGTGTCAATCCGCCTAAGCGACCAAAGAACATTAATATAATTAGAATTATTTTTGATATTAAACCTAATGCAGGCGTAATACCTAAAGTAAGTCCAACCGTTCCAATTGCAGAAGCCGCTTCAAATAAACCTGTTAATACCGGAACGTTTTCAACTTTGCTGATTACTAATCCACTAAATAAGAATATAAATAAATATAGGAAAAAAATCGCAAATGCATTTTTAACATTTTCATCACCAATTCTTTTCTTAAATAATTCTGCATTTTCTTTATTTTTAAATACTGAAATGATTGATGCAAATATAACAGCTATAGTAGAAGTTTTCATACCACCAGCAGTAGAACCAGGAGAACCACCAATTAACATTAAGATAATTAAGATTGTTAACCCAACTTCACTTACGCCATTAAGACTAATAGTGTTAAATCCAGCTGTTCTAGGTGTTATAGCTTGAAATATAGAAACTAAAATTCTTTCTTTTAAATTTAGGTCACTAAACTCAAAAAAGAAGAAATATAGTCCAGGTAAAATTATTAAAATTATCGACATAATAATTACAACTTTTGATTGTAATCTATATTTTTTAAAATTCAATTTATAATCATATATATCTTTCCATACAATAAAACCAATACCACCAATAACGATTAATAGGCATATCATTATGTTGATAATGGACATTGAAGAAAACATTGTAAGTGATGAAAACTCTCCAGAATATTTACCCATTATATCAAAACCCGCATTACAAAAAGCTGATATAGAATGGAAAATTGACATCCATACACCGTTCCAACCAAACTCTTTACAAAAAAATGGCATCATTACTATTGCACCTAATAATTCAAAAAGTAGTATTCCTTTTAAAATAAACTTTGTTAAACTAGCAATGCCACCTACATTGTAAGCTGATATTGATTCCTTTAGTGCATCTCTACTAAATAAACCTATCTTTTTCCCTGATAGCATAATAAATGAAATTGCTACAGTTATTACTCCCATACCCCCAATTTGAATCAATAATAAAATGATTATTTGCCCAAATATCGACCAATGAGTCGCTGTATCAAATACAACTAAACCAGTAACACAAACTGCTGAAGTTGATGTAAATATAGAATCTATAAAAGAAGTCCATGTTTTACTTGCTGATGATATTGGTAATGAAAGTAAAAAAGCACCAATTAAAATTACAAAAAGATAACCCAATAAAATAGTTTTGAATTTTGATAAATGAAATCTTTTTTTTACCATAGTTCTTTACCTCTTTGTTCCATTATATCGTTTATCTTATAAAGATGCCGTTAAGCATTTATTGTTCATATTAAGATTGTATTAAGATACATTTTTTAATTTATTACATATAATATTTGTATTAAAAAAAGCAGATATCTCTATCTACTTTCTTCATACTTATTAAAGTTTTAACCAACCATCACTTATTTCAAAGTGTGCAAGTTCGCTTGTAATATCTATTGTGTGCAAATACCTATTTTAATACAATTTGCGTACCCCCCCTTAAAAAGTGCGTACACTTTATCAAAAATGCGTATAGTTAAACTCACTAACAAATTGGAATTTAGAATACTCCTTTATTGTACTTTTTTTGTACTGCAACAATGCAACCTAATCCAATCAACAAACCTATGATAAGTATAGCAACGGCAAGTATAAGCAAATTTTCAAACAGTCCTATAATGCCACTGAGTAACATTGCGATTGCGATAAGAAACATTACTTTTCCAAAGGCTTTTCCGTAGGCTGATTTATCTGTGACTTTTGTTTGGTGGTAATCGTGTATTAAATCCGTTTTACCCTTGTAAATTGCAATGCCCAGTACCGCAAACAGAACTGAAACCATAAACATAATAATGGAATACACTAACATATTGATACCTCTACAAATTCTTATTTATCGTTTGCTCTATTATAGCACAAATTTCGCATTTTTTCTATATATTCACCTACCGTATAACGAAAAAACCTTGGTAATATCTATCGTTCCGTAGTTTTTCAATTAAAAGAAAAAAGGTTCAATACTTTTGTATCAAACCTTTGCTTTTCTTATGGTGGAACTGAGGAGAATTGAACTCCTGTCCAAGATAAACCCAATATAACCCACTACAGCTTAGTCAACTAGTCGAGTTCATTAAGAGTAAGGCTAATTGACGAACCAACTCTTAACTATCCTATAAGTTTTCGTCTCTACCTTATAGACATCGATAGAGCTTATTCCCTTTATCTTACACCATATCCTAGCCAAGAGAAGAAACTAAGTATGATGTTTCGCTTCCCCTTATGGGACTTCTATGAGGCTAAATTAAGCAGCGAAAGCTAATTGATTTGAGTTGCCATTTATAGGCTTGTGACGATTATCGAGAATCACTCGGCTGCGTGCTATACCAAATCATACCCTGTCGAAACCAAGACAGTCCCAGATTGCTTTAGCAGTAAAATATTATCATAAAAGAATAAAAAACACAATACCATTAAACTACAAGTTTAATTCGCT
>SVBA01000036.1 GCA_015059095.1 Erysipelotrichaceae bacterium | reverse complement strand
CAAAAACACGCTTATTTTATTTGATGAATTACATTGATTAATAATGGGAAAATATAAATAATAAAGAATACTAATGCACTTAAAGTAATAGAAGCAATATAAGTAATTTTGCTTATTATTTTTGGTTCTTTTATCTTATTTTTAAATATAAAGAATAATACTAATAAAGTAAGGCCTAATAAAGATAAGATTATTCCAAGAGGCAATCCTTTTTGAGAATAAGTTATTTTGATATTGTTTTCTCCTTGAGTTAATTTAATCGCGACAAACGAAGAGAATACTTTTAATGTTTCTACTTTTTTATTATTTATTCTGACTTTAATGTTATCTGAATAAGATATTGGTAAGAATAAATAAGAATCCTCATTTACTACATAAGATCCTTCAATCTTATTTGATGATACTTTCAAATTACTTGGAGTAGCATTTTTGATTTTTTCATCTAGAAGTTTATCTTTAATTGAAAATACATTTAATGAAGACACAGAAATAGTTTGTTTGATTGTAATTTTAATATTTACTGTGGTATTTTCATATTCCCCTAAATATATTGTTCCGTTTACTGATTGAGTTGGATAAGAAGAAACATATTTTCTAGGAGAGTAAATAGAAATTTTATCATTAATTGCTTCGCTTAATGAATTAGAATATTTATCAAACGCTTCAAAGTATAATTTTTCTTTTTCGGTAACTTTGATTGTATAATAAAGTGTTCCATTTCCAGTAGTATAGTAAATTGTTCGATTATTTTCTTTAATTTCTTCTACGTTACTATATCCACTAGGAGAATAAGTGGTGTGAAGAGAGGTCCCATCATTAAATAAGGATGTATAGATATGTTCTTGCATATTAACTCTACTATCTTCTTTTAATTCTGTTTCTTTAGATAAGTCAGTGGTTGTTAATATACCAAAAGGAAGAATATCATTCTTTTTAAAATGGTAATGCTCTGTATTAATATAAGCAGAAGGACTATTTCCATAATATAAAGTATATTTATTTTGAAGTAATGCATCTGTAAATGCGGTTCCACCGTTTTGACCTACTTCCATCCAATAAGAAGAATATCCTAGTTTTTTCATTGTGAACATATAGTCTTCATTAGTTAAGGATGTGTAGTGGCCTAAAGAAGAAAAGCCTGCTCCATTAATTACGTTAACGTCTGTTAATTTACTGTCTGTTTTAACTCTATAGAAAGAATCATCATTTATATATTCTTGTAAAGAATACAATTCTTGATAACTAGATGAATCATTTTTTGGAGAAACCAAATAAACAGATGTAGAGAATAATACTTCAATAATTGATAAATTAACTAAAGTAAGTCCTAATATTTTTTTATTAGTTAGTTTTAGTTTGAATAAGGCATAAACTACAAATACGCAAATTAAAATAATGATATAGTAACGACATAATGCTTCAAAAGATGTTTTATCTCCCCATAGTCCATGAGCGTATTGATCTAAATAACCTATTCTTTTATCAATAAAATTATTTTCAAAGTTGAATAAACAGATTATTAATATAATAGATAAGATAATTCCAAATATCGATTTAATAGAGAATTTTTCTTCAAGAGTATCATTTAAATTAGCCGAAACAATATCAAGAATTAAAAAAGTAACTATAAATGCAAATCTACAAGGGAAAGCTTGATAAGATCCTAGATGCCACATCTTATTTATTGGATCAAGAATCATTGGAATAAGAAGTAATGATAATAGGATATATTTAATTTTATTATCTGTTGGTACATCTTTTTTAAAGATGAAAGGAATTACTGTAAGAGTTCCAAATAATAATGGTAATACTGTAAATAAATGGGTAATAAAATAGGAAGAGTTTAAATTTTCTATTAATGAGTCGCTTCTAGCAGAATTTAAATATTCAATAAAAGAAGGGATTATACTAAATAAGGAAAGCATTCCACCTATTATAGAAGAAAAAACAAAAGTTTTTGATTTATCTTTAATTGTAGGATCATTCTTTTTGAAGATGAATTGAAGTCCCATATAGAAAATAACAAAACATATTACCATAAAAGATATATAGTAATTTAATAAAACGATAGAAGTTATACATATTAAATATGGAATAAATTTATTTTTTTCTAATAGATAATCTAAAGATAAAATTAATAATGGAAACATATAAACAATGTCTAACCACATAATATTTTGATAATACATTAATGTATATATAGAGAAGGTATATAGTAAAGTTAGAGCAATGTTGATTAAACAATTAACATTTTTATATTTTTTAGAAATGTAATAACTAAAAGTAAAGGAAATGACCATTAATTTAAACATTACTAATAAATTGACAAAATTTGGAAGTAAACTTTTTTCAATAAATACTACTAGGTATGAAAAAGGAGAACTTAAAAAGAAAAAGTACACACTAAAGAAAGACATTCCTCCTGCATGACTTAAATTATATGAGAATCCTTGTTTACCTTCTAAAATATCTTTAAAAGAGTTTAATAAAGGAATTACTTGCTGTTTCATATCGCACCAAGCAATAGAATAATTTCCAAAAGGATATAAATCATTTGCCTTGCAGATTAATAAAAATATTATACATGTAATAATAGGCAATAAGAAAAATATAAATCTATTTAATATAGACTTAGTATTTTTATAAATTTTAAGTAATCTTTCTTTTTTCATAACTGTTTTATTAATATAAAATCATTATACATATTTTATATTAAAAGATGAATATAATTTAATTCTTTTTAAAAACATTTGTTCGGTTACTAACTTTTTTTATATATTTATTAAATATGATTGACACTTTCTTAAAAAAAGAAGAAAATTAAGTCATATTTATCAAAAAAGGAGAAAATATTATGGGATTAGATAAAAATAGAGCTTTTGACGTACTAAAAAAGATTTCTTTTGAAAGAATCGCAGGTACAGAAAAAGAATTAGAATGTGCGAACATTCTAGAAGAAGAATGTAAAAAAGTTGGAGTAGATGTAGTAATCGAAGATTTTGAAATTGATACTCCAGAAATTCAAGAAGTAAAATTTGCTGTTACAAAACCTGAATATCATGAATTCCACTGTATCGGTATTGGTAGAAGTGGACATACAGGAGATGAAGGTATTTCTGGACCTCTTGTCTATGTTGAAAACGGCATGGAAGCAAATTTACTAGATGTTAAAGGAAAGATTGTATTATTAACTGGTGGCGCTCCTGATACAATGGATAGACTTAAAAAAGCAGGTGCAATTGGTTATATCCAAACTCACGGTTCATTATTCGATAGTGAAGAAATGATTCCTGAATTACGTACTAGAAATGCATGGAAAAAACCTGGTGATGATTCTAATTTACCAGGAGTTGTTATTCATATTTTAGATGCTCAAAAATTATTAAGAATGCATCCAGAAGAAGTAAATATCGTTTTAAAACAAGATCCAGATAAAAAAGGAATTTCTCATAACGTAATCGCTACTATTCCAGGAACTGAAAAGCCAGAAGAAATTATTGCTTATTCTGCTCACTTTGATTCAGTTATTTATTCTTCAGGTGCTTGGGATAATGGTACAGGTTCTATTACAATTTTAGAATTAATGCATCACTTTATTGCTAACCCTCCAAAAAGAACTGTTAAATTTATTTGGTGTGGTAGTGAAGAAATTGGCCTATGTGGTTCAAAAGCATATTGTGAAAAACATAAAGATGAATTAGATAAACACTTATTCAATATTAACGTAGATATGACTGGTGTATTATTGGGCTATGAACAAGCAGTTTGTACTTGTGATGATAGTGTAGCTAAATATATTGAATTCTTAGGTAAAGTTGAAGGATTCCCAATTGTATCTAAGGTTGATATTTATTCATCTGATTCTTCTTCATTTGCTGGATCAGGTGTTCCTGCAGTTACATTTGCTAGATTACAATCTAGAGGCGGAGCAGAAATTCACTCTCGTCATGATATCATTGACCATTTAGATCCAACTAAGTTTATTCAAACTGTTGAATTCATGGCAAAATTCTCTGATCAAATTGTTAATGCTAAAGTATTCCCAGTAATTAGACAAATTCCAAAAGAACTTGAAGAAAAAATGTCAAGATTTAAAAAGATGATGGAAGCAGCTAAAAAGGAAGAAGAAGCAAAAAAAGCAGCTGCTGAAGCAAAAAAAGCTGAAGAAGCAAAAGAAGAAAAAGCTGAAGAAACAAAATAAAAAAAGAAGAGCCTCAACTAAAATGTACCCAGTGAAATAGACACTTAATAAAAAAGTGGACTACTCACTAAAATGTACCCAGTGAAATAGACACTTAATAAAAAAGTGGACTACTCACTGGGTTTTTCTTATGAGATAATAAAA
>SVBA01000010.1 GCA_015059095.1 Erysipelotrichaceae bacterium | reverse complement strand
TTATAATAAGACATATTATCACCACCTTTATACTATAATTATATCATATTTTCTTCTTTTTTACTAGTTTTTATTAGATTTTATTTAACTGTTAGAAGCCTCCTTTATAAGTTTTATGACTTGTTTTGCTATATTGATATCCTCAATAGCAAATAAGCTTATTTCATTTTTATGAAGTAATTCGCCTAATTCTTCCTTAGTTCCATATTCAACATAAGGAATTTGATTATACGATAGTTTATCTAGATATTTCTTTTTAGTTGTAGGTGCACAATTTGTAGCTAATAAAGCTATTTTAATTTTATGCTTACGATTTAATGTAGATTCACCAATAGAGTACTTTTTTCCTCTAATGGCAAATCCAATTAATCCTTTAATTTTTTCTTGCATTAACTTCTCTTCTTAAAGCTTCATAAACTTCACTTGGAACTGTAGTTTCTAAAGCTCTATTAAGTACACCTTTTTTTTCAGCTATGTCGATTGCTTCTAATGATGCTTTAACATATGCCCCTCTTCCATTAGCTTTAGAAGAGTAATCAAAGAAGACTTTACCTTCAGGAGATTTAACAACCCTTAATAAATCTTTTTTTGGACATAATTCATTAGTCGCAAGACATTTTCTCATAGGAATTTTTTTCATTTATAAACACATCCTATTCGTCGTAGTAACTATCATATTCTGAATAGTCAATATCGTCGTCATCGTATTCGTTTTCTTCTTCGTCTTCGTATTCGAATTCTTCAAGTTCTTCATCAGTATAGATTGACATGTAGTTAGTTGGATCAACTTTCTTAACTTCTTCTTCCTCAACCTCTTCTTCTTTCTTATAAGATTTACGTTTTGTAGTTTGTTGAGTTTTCTTTTTCTTTTCTTCTTCGATTTGTTTTTCTAAATCTGCAAGAGAAACTTTTGGTTGCATTCTAACTGGGTTATATTCAACAACTGGTTCTTCAACCTTAACCTCTTCTTCAACAACTGGTTCTTCAACTTTTTCTTCTACTACAGGAGTAACTTCAACAACTGGTTCTTCAGCTTTAACTTCTTCAACAATAGGAGTTGGAGTAACTTCTTCAATAACAGGAGTTTCTTCAACTATTGGAGCAACTTCAACTTCTTCAACAACAGGTTGAGTATTTTCTTTTTGAGTTAATTGTAATAATTCTTGTCTTCTTCTTTCTAAGATCATATTTTCTTCTTTACGAGTCATTTGATCTAATGTGTCATAGACAATGCCTTCATTTAAAGCAACATCAATTTCTTTAATGTCAACTTTCCAGTTTGTTAATTTAACTGCTAAGATAGCATTAATACCACGTTTACCAATAGCTACTCTTAATTCATCATTTTTAACTACTGCGACAGCATTGTGAGCTTCTTCATTTAATTTAACACCAACTACACTAGCAGGTTTTAATGCTTCAGCAATGTATAATCCAGGATATTCATGATATAAAACAATATCAATTTTTTCTTTACCTAATTGAGAACAAATCTTTTGAATTTTTGTACCACCTTGTCCAATACATGCTCCAATTGGATCCACATTTGGATCAGTTGAATAAACTGCAACCTTACTTCTTTCACCAGCTTCACGAGCTATTTCTTTAATTACAACTGTACCATCGTAGATTTCTGGAATTTCTTCTTCAAATAATCTTTTTAAGAAACCAGCATCAGCTCTTGATACATAGAATTTTGGACCACTAGATAAAGAATTAACTTGAGATAAATAAACTTTAATAGTTTGTCCTACTTTAAATTGTTCATCACCGATTTTTTGTGAATCGTGTAAAGAAACAGTTGTTCTACCAATATTTACTAAAGTGAATCTACCTGGTTCAACTTTTTCAACAACACCAGTAATTAATTCACCTTCTTTATCTGAATATGCAGCATAAATTGCAGCTTTTTCAGCTTCTTTAATTTTTTGACGTAAAACTGATTTAAATTTTAATGCATCAGCTTTTGTAAAACTATCTAAAGTATGAGGAGTTTTATGATCTTCACCCACTTTTGCATCAGGATTTTCTAAAATTGCGTCTTCTAATGCGATTTCTAAGTTATCGTCCATTACATCTTCAACGATAGTTTTGATTGAATAGATTTCTATAGTAGCATTTTCAACATCGATATTGCATTCTACTCTAGTATCTTCATAGTTTTTCTTTTTGAAAATTGATTCAAATGATTCTTTCAAAGCTTGAATTGTTACATCGCGTGAAATACCTTTTTCTTCTAATTCATCGATGGCTTTTAAGAAAATTTTTGCATCTAACATAAATTCATTACCTCCTAAAACTTAACAGCTAGATTTGCTTTAGATATATTTGAAATTTGTACATTAATAACTTTAGTTCTTGTTTTTTCTCTATAAGAAATTATTAATTCTTCGTTTTCAACTTTTTCTAATGTTCCTGTAATATCATTTTTACCTTGATATCCATTTTTAAATTTTACGTACATATATTTACCAAGATATTTTTCAAACTTAGTAAAATCTGTGATTGGTTTTTCTGCTCCTGAAGTGGAAACATCAAGAATGTAATTATCTTGAATCAAATCAACTTCATCAAGTTTCTCACCAAATAATTCACTTACCTCACAAACATCATCTAAAGTAGTTACTTCATCCTCTTTTTCAACATAAATTGTTAAATAAAAGTCTCTACCTTTTTTTGCATACTCAAGATGTTCAATGATTAAGTTTTTCGCCTCTGCAACAGGCTTTAAGATATTTAGAATTTGATTTTCTAATTCTGTCATACTTCCTCCTTCAAAAACAAAGAGCGGGTCTCCCCACTCTTTAAATAAATATCTAAAATGAGTTTTGTGGTAATAACTTCATACAAGAACGTTATCACAAGATTAGTATATTCATATACTAGATTAATTTCAATAAAAATATTTAAAAAATTAATTTTTAATAATAATTGTTCCTTCTATATCAGTTCTTCTTATCTCTATATGTTGCTTTTCTAACCTTTCAATTACTTCAGTTGAGGGATGATTATAATAATTATTTCTTCCGCAAGATATAATCGCTGTCTTTATTTCATAATTATCTAATAACTCTTCTCCAGTAGAAGTATTAGATCCATGATGAGCAACTTTCAATATATCAATTTGTAATTTAGGATATTTACTTACGATTTTCTTTTCTATAGAAATTGGTATATCTCCTGTCAATAAATAACTAGTATTATTTAAAGTTAAATATAGTACTAACGAATCTTCATTTTCCAAATTTGATTCACTAGGATTTAAATTGAAAATTTCTATACTATTAATATTAATATACGTGAAATCATTATTAGAGTTATAATCTTTAATACAAAAGTTTTCTTTTAACGAATTAAATCCTCCTACATGATCATAATCTTGATGAGATAAAAATACATAGTCTAAATAATATATATTATGTTTTCTAAAAAAAGGAATTAATGTTTCTTGACTAATATCAAAAGAATTTATTCCTCCAGTATCAATTAAAATATTAGTATTATAATGACTAACTAATATTGAATCACCTTGCCCTACATTAATAAAATATACTCTTGATTGAAAATAATTATTAATTGGTAATTTACAAAGTACAAAAGAATAAATTAACAGAAATACACTAAATTTTTGATATAATTTTCTTTTATTCTCACTACTAAATATAAAAACAAATAAACTAGTAAGTATTAATATAATAAAAAGTATATTTTTGTTTGAAATAAAAAATTTATCATCAACTTTATTTACACAACTAAAAATAATTAACAATCCTTTAGATAAAAATGAAACGATGTTTTGAAAAGGAAATAAAAAAGTTAATAAACTTAGAATAAATATAATCATTATTATTAATGAAAAGATAGGTACTAACAAAATAGTTAATATAGAAAATGATTCATTTAAAATGACACTAATAAATGTTAGTAATACATATAGTAAACACATTCTAATTATATTTTGATTCTTCTTTTTAAATGTGGATATAGCATTACTTATCAAATAAAAATATAACGGAATTGATATATTATAGATAAAACTATTTGAATAAAAATAACTATTATCAATAATTCCAATGCATATTAAACTAATAATTATTTTTTTTATATATGTTAAATCTAACTTTTTCTTTTTATCTACATAAGATACTAACTGATATATAAAATAACGAATAATAGATAATTTAAAATTACTCAAAAAAATAAAACAAAAATCGAAAATTATCAATATTTTATCAACCGTTCCTTCTTTTATTTTGGTTTCCAAAATTGTTCTTAGTAAATAATTTAAGTAAAACATATGTAAAGATGAAATACATAATAAATATGATAAAGAGAAATCATTAATGAAATTATCATATTCTTTTAAATACGACTTTGAAAATAATAATTCAGAAACGACTGTTTTTCCTTCTATTGAAAACTTATTAATATGGTTTTCATAAATTTGTTTCATTCTAATAGGAAAAGAAAGTATCACTTCAACTTTGTCAGATTCAATTTCTTTAAAAACAAATGAATTTTCTAAATACTTATTAAAATCAAATTGTGATTCATAAGTTGTAAAACCATAATCTTTTACTTTTCCAACTATATATACAATATCAAATACTTCATAGGAATGTTCTAAACTCGAGACATAATATTTGGAAAAACCATTATAAAAGATAAAATAATTAGATTTTGAAGATACTACAATTCCATAATTAGTAAATAAATTAATCTTATAAATAATCGTACGTAATAAGAAGAAACTTATTAAAAAAATTGATAAAAAAACAATCTTTTTACTATAATTTTTATGAATTAAAAAAATCAAAAAAAAGCCCAAAATAATACTAATAATGGGCTTATTTGGTAAATATGAGCCTAATAACATTGAAACGAAAACAATATAGATCATCTTAGTGTAATAAAATCTCTAATCTTTTCATAAGTTTTAGTTCCAATTCCAGAAACATTCATAATTTCTTCTAATGTTTTATATTCACCATTAGTTTCTCGATATTCGATTATTTTTTCTGCGATAGTTTCTGATATTCCGTTAATTGATGATAATTCTTCTTTAGTAGCAGAATTAATATTTACTTTATTCTCAGTAACTGGAACACACTCTTCTTGATACCCTGCTTCAAAAGGGATATAAAAAAAATCATAATTCTTTATTTCAATATCTAAATTGAAGCATGTTCTATCTGCTGATGAAAGTAGTCCACCTGCTTCATTAACCAAATCTTGTAATGTTGCATCAATACTTAAAGTATAAATACCCGGATTTACAATCGCACCATCCACTTCAACATTGATTGTTCCTTCTTCTTGAATAGAACTAGTAGAACTATTTGTCGGTATTAAGTTTGCCTTTGGGTCAATAATCATAAAAGCGCAAATCATTACAACTACTCCTATAAGCGCACCAATAATCCATTTAATCATATAAAAAAACCTCCTTTATATATTTCATACGGAGGTTTTTCGAAAAAAGTCTACTTTAAATTTTATTTTTTTGAAGATTTCATTCCACAATATGTAATTTCTACTTCATAAGGTTTTGCTGCTTTAACAGTTACAACATCACCAGTTTTTGCTCCCATAATAGCTTTTGCTAAAGCACATTCATTAGAAATCTTATTTTCTTTTGGATTAACTTCAGTAGAACCAACAATGTGATATTCTGCTTCAGGTAAGCCATTAGAGAATTTTAATACTACATAGCAGCCAATTTTAACGACGTTAGAATTACCTGTAGTAGCAATAATTTGAGCATTTTCAATTTTTTCTGTTAATTCAGTAATTTTTGCTTCAATGATAGCTTGTTTATCTCTAGCAGCATCATAATCAGCGTTTTCTGAAAGGTCACCTTGTGCTCTTGCTTCTTTAATTTCTTGTAATACTTGAGGTCTTTCAACATCAATTAAATATCTTAATTCAGCTTTTAAACTTTCATAGCCTTCTTTTGTAACATAAATCTTATCCATAAACATCTCTCCTTAAAAGACGCTTATTATTATAACATAATCCATTTAAAAATCTATAAGATTTTATTTTTTTTCTAATTTTACTCGATTTATCTATCAATTTAATATAGCAGTTCCTATATTTAAATATAATGCGAATAATAACCAAACTAAATATGGTAAAAACAAATATCCACTAATTTTATTTTTTCTAGAAAAAATTACATAATTACTCGCACTGATTACGTATAATGCCCCTAACCAAATACTAGAGAACACTTTCATATCTAAGGTAAAATAAAACAATGTCCAAAAAGCGTTAAAAAATAAACCGATATAGTAAATAATTAGTCCTTTAATTTTATCTTCTTTATTATCAACTTTTTTATCATATAAAAAGGCTGATATTGCTATTACAATATATAAAATAGTCCAAGCTATTGGAAAAACTATCTTATTTGGTGATAAAGGCGGCTTAACTAGATTTTCATAGTCAACTTTTCCTATTATCATAAAGACACTTCCTAGTACTCCAGTAATAACAACTGGTAAAATCGTTCTTAATATTCTGTAAATTTTATTTTTCATATTTTCACCCAATAATAAGATATGGAGTTTTCTTTATATTTATGAAATAAACATTTTGCTTATTGTTTATTTTATGTTAAAATAAATTAGTAAATTAAGAATTATAAGGAGATGTATTTTATGAGTTTTGTAGAAAAAGCATTTACATGGTTCAAAAGTAATAATAGAAAAGTTGAAAAGATATCATTATTAGTTGGATCATTATTATCTTTAGTCGTCGGTTTAGTCTATAACATATTTGCTGACATTAACTTAAATACTTCTGTTGGTTTTGTAATCTATGGATTAATGACAGGTATTGCAGGTGGTGCTTTAATCCTTTGGGGATTATATATGAATCTATTTGACGTCACATATAAAGGTTTAGCAATTATTGCAGGTGGTATTTTACTTAATATTTTAAATATCTTTATGTATCCTGCTTACCTACAATCTGAAGCGTTTATTTTAAAGACAGTCGATGTTCAAACAAGTGTAAAACCTTTATTTATTGTATTTATTATATTATCTATTATTTCAGTCGTTCTTTCTCTAGCTGGATTTGCTCTTCAAATCTACCAAAGAATTATTGAATTTAAAGATGTTAAAAAATTAATTGTATGTGGAGTATCCTATGCTTCTTGTTTAGCTATCGTAGTTGCAATCTTTATTCAATTCTGCGCAACTGAAGTATCAGTATTTAAATTACATGGTGTAATCGAACATTCTTGGGTTTCATTCCTATTTATCCCTATTCCTATCGCTGCATTAGTACTTGCTTATTTAAATAGAAACGAAAAAGTTTATTTTAAAGCAAATGCTATTACTTCTGGTATCTGTTGTTTAGTATTATTACTTTCTGGATTAACTAAAGCAATGTCTGTTAATACAAAGTATGATGATAGTTCTATCGATGCTATAAGAGAAAAAATACAAGTTGAACTTCCTGAAACTCTAGATGTCATCTCTATTAAACATAAAACTTATGAAATTATTTATGCAAAAGCTGATGAAAATTATTCAATTAATAACTCAGCTAAAAAATGGCAAAACACTTCTGACTCTAAATTTGATTTATATATTCCAGAATCAGTAACTCAAGCTATTGAAGATTACGATTTATTCTATTTCGATTATGAAATCGATGATGTTCCTGTTGTTGAAGATACTCATACAATCAATAAATTACCAACTTTATCTGGTAAATATAAAGCAACATATATTGCTTATAACAAAGAAACTCGTGGTTTCATTATTGTAAAAGATTTAGAAATTGAAATTAAAAATGCTACAGCAGCATAATTAAAAGAGTGATTAACTTCACTCTTTTTTTATGAAATAAAAAACTCTTACTTAAGAAATTCTTAAATAAGAGTTAATTAATTATCTACCTGCTTCTTTAGTCATTACATATAAATGATATGCTAATTCATCTGATAAATCTTTTTTATCTAATCTAAATTGCCAGTTTCCAACTGCTGCCCCTGGAGTATTCATTCTTGAATATTTGTCCATGTGCAATAAATCTTGAGGACAGAAAATAACAACATTAGCATTACTTCTCATCAATGATCCGATCATTGTATCTAAGATATCTTCATCTCTCCAAATACATAAATAATCTTTCATTGGTCCTTTTAATTCTGGATGTTCATCTAAGAAGTTAGTCATGACATCATTATCATGAGTTCCTAAATATGCTAAACAATTTGATTCATAGTTATGTGGTAAGAAAGGATTTAATAATTTAGCTTCTTTAAATTGTCTTGGAGTATAACAATTCGAAAAATCTGGGCCTTTGCATTCATTTGGATCATCATCATAGTAAACACCAGATAAATGTCTTTCATAATCATCGAATGCAAATTGCATTAATTTCATACCTGGGAAACCACATTTTTCTTTTAAGTCTTTTACTCCTTGAGTAATAACACCTAAATCTTCAGCAATAATTTGACAATTTTTAGTTACAGGTTTTAAAGCTTCAAATAAGTCATATCCTGGGCCTTTTACCCATTGACCATTAATTGCAGTTTCTTCACCGAAAGGAACTTCCCAATAAGCTTCAAATCCTCTAAAATGGTCAATTCTAATATTGTCACATAATTTAGCCATAGCTTGAACACGTTTTCTCCACCAGAAGTAATTAGTAGCTTTATTTTTCTTCCAATCATAAATAGGATTACCCCATAATTGACCAGTTTCTGAGAAGAAATCAGGTGGTACACCTGCGACTTTAGTTGGTCTTCTATTTTGATCTAACATAAATAATTTTGGATGAGACCAAACATCTGCAGAGTCAAGAGAAACATAAATTGGCATATCACCAATGATTTCAATTCCTCTTCTATTTGCATGTTTCTTTAATCTAGCATATTGTTTATATGCATGATATTGTAAGAAAATCCAGAAACGATATTCATCAATATTTGCTTCTTTTGCTTTTCTAATCGCAGTTTTTTTATGTAAACGATAATCTCTTTTCCATTCTTGGAATGATTTACCACCATGCATACCTTTTAATAACATAAAGCAAGCATAATCTTCTAACCAATATCTATGTTTATGATAGAACTTATTAATTTCAGCTTCTTGTTTTTCATAACCTCTTTGGTAAGCAATTCGTAAGACATCAAATCTTTCATTATATACTTTACCATAATCAACAAAATGAGGATTTGATCCGCCTTTACATTTCTTTGCTTCTTTTTTAGTTAATAATCCTTCTCTAACTAAAACATCTAAATCAATAAAATATGGATTTAATGCAAATGCTGAGAAACTTTGATATGGTGAATCACCATATGAAGTTGGATTTAGTGGTAACATTTGCCAATATTTTTGACCTGCTTTAGCTAAGAATTTTACAAATGCATGAGCCTCTCTACCAAAAGTACCAATACCATGTTTACTAGGTAAAGAAGAAATATGTACTAATAATCCTGAACCTTTTTCCATAATAAAAATCTCCTTATGAATTTATTATAAATTCAAAGGAGAAAATATACAATCTTTAATTCTTATTTATTAGATAATTTTATTAGCTTTTTATGGCATTTTTAATATCTTCATTTTCCTTTTCCATTTTTTCGACTTATTATACTGAGAATAACTTTTTCTTTAATTAATATACTTACATTAGGTGAGAAAATGGAAATTTTTAAAATCATCATTTTAGGTATAATTCAAGGTATCAGTGAAATACTTCCCATTTCTAGTAGTGGTCATTTAATCTTAATAAAACATCTTTTAAGAATCAAAGAAGAAGGATTAATACTAGAAATTTTTCTTCATTTAGGATCCTTATTTGCAGTTATAATTTACTATTTTAAGGATATAAAAATTCTATTATCTGATAGCGTTATTTATCTATACAATAAAGATAAAAATAAAAAACAAAGTTTTAATATAATAATTTTTTTATTTATTTCTACATTAATTACAGGTTTATTTGGAATCTTTCTTAGTCCTTTTATTGAAAATCATCTCTCAAATATTACTTATCTTCCTATCTTTTTTCTTATTACCTCAATAATTTTATATTTCTGTAAATTCAATAATTCCCATAAAACATTATTTAATATGACCTATATTGATTCTATAATTATTGGATTAACTCAAGTAATTGGATTATTTCCAGGAATATCAAGAAGTGGAAGTACATTACTAGGAGGAAAACTATCTAAATTAGATAGTAAGTCAACTTTTAAATACTCTTATTTACTTTTTATACCAATTACACTATCTTCATTTCTATTAGAACTAATAAAATTAATTAATAATAATTACTCCCTAAATTTCCCTATTTATTATTATTTAATAGGAATTTTATTTAGTTTTATTTTTACATTATTAAGTATGAAACTTCTAAAAAGAATTATTAATAAAGATAAATTATATTACTTTTCTTATTATTTACTTCTATTAGCCTTATTTTGTATAATATTTATTAAATAAGGAGTAGATATTTATGAAAGAATTATTACCAAATGAATTAGATTTTAATGCTTTTAATAAGTTTGGAAAAGAATGGGCGTTAATAGTAGTAGAAGATGAAAAAGAAGATAATGCAATGACTATTGCATGGGGTCAACTTGGTATATTATGGAGCAAACCTGTAATGAGTGTATATGTAAGAAACAATCGTTACACTAAACATATGCTTGATAATGTAAATAAATTTTCAGTATGCTTTTTTGAAGATTCTTACAAAGAAAAATTAGGTATTTGTGGAACAAAATCTCGCTCGAATTTAGATAAAATTAGTGAATGTAAATTTACTAGAGTAAAAGATAATTCTACTCTTTATCTAAAAGAAGCTCAATATACCTTTATTTTAAAGAAAATATATCAAATAGATATGCCAATTAATGAACATACAGATATTAGTATTTCTCGTCACTACAATGAAAATGAATATCATACTCAATACATTGGAGAAATTGAAAAAATACTAGTTAACGAATAAAAAGATGATGTTTCCATCATCTTTTTACTTTATCTAGGTCTTCCTCCAGGTCCTCCTGGCATATGACCTTGATTTTGATTTCCAGAACTATTTGTGCCTAATGCAGTACCAATTGAAGTTAATGTTGCTTCATATTGATTACTACCAATTACTATAGAATAAGTTTCACCTTTAATAAATTCTTCGCTTGATAAAACAATTGATTGATACTTTTTATTTGGCGTAACATTAATAATTTCTTTACCTGACTTATCTTTTACTATAATTGAATCTTCAACAATCGAAGATAAATTAACATTTATATAGCATTGAGTCGAATTAGAAGAAGGAGTTTCAACCATCCCCCTAGAACCAACTGCAATTAAATTACCATTAGTTAATAAAAATCCTTTATCAGTATCTAATGATCCATTCATTCCACTAGTTGGACCATTAATTAATAGTGTTCCACCATCCATTTTAATCCAACCATTACTATCAACTCCATCACCCATAGAATCAACACTAATATTTCCTCCATTAATATAAATGTGGAAATCATAATCTTTAACTTCAGAATTAGAAGCATTAATTCCATCATCATATGAGTTAACATTAATAATTCCATTAAATATTTCTACGCCTGATCCTTCAATACCTTCATAGCTACTTAAAATATTAATTTCACCATTACGAATAACGCTAGTATATTCACTATGAATTCCATCATCGCCAGCATTTATACTAAATTTACCATCTTCAATTAAAGTATTTCCACTTGAAGAAATACTATCATTATTTGAATTAATAGAATACGTTCCACCATTAATAATTAAAGAATAATTATCTTCATGAGTAGATGCAATTTTTGTTTCAGTAGTTCCATTGAAATACGATATACCTTCTACTTTAATTCCTTTTCCATTTAAAGAATCACTACCATAATTCTTATTAGAAGTAGGTGCTCCTCCATTTGTAGTAATATTGATAATATCTTGCAAATCATTTTCGATATAAATAAAAGAATTAGACGATATTCCATCATCTGATGAATTAATATCTAGTGATGTATTTTTGATTGAAATAAAGCCGTTTTCAAGCGAATTTGCTAATGTTTTAGCTTCTTCTAAAGAAACAGGATTAATATCTGTTTTAATTCCATCCATTTTAGCATTAATCTTAATAGTACTATTTTCAATAACGATTTTATTATTTACTTTAATACCATGATTATTTGCATTTATTTCTAGATTCGAATTCAAGATATTTAAAGTATCATTAGCCTCAATACCATTAGAATTATCACCTTTTGCATTAATCATTAATTTTCCTTTTCCATTAATAGTAAAAGGACAAGATTTTACTTCAATAACACTTTCATCACTATTTACTCCACTATTTAAAATATTATCTTCAATATAAGAAGTTGTACCTTCTTTTAAAGTTAATACTCTATGAGCAGTAGTCTTTTTAAAAGTGATAGGAGCAGTACTACCTTTAGAAGTTATTTTTACATTATCAAAAATAATTCTAACATCTTTATCATTACACTTATCGACTACTAACTGACCAATAAATTCTCCTTTAAGTAAATAAGTTCCACCTAAAGAAATTGTTAAAGTTGAACTAGATAAACTTACTCCATTAGGAAGAGAAGATAAATCGTTAAAATTAACAATATTACTTTCACTAATAGATTCATCTAATTGAATATCAGAAAAAGAAGAAGACATATTATCATAATCATTAATAGAAATATTTTCTTCACTACCTACACTAGCAATTCCTCCTCCGCCTAGTTTATCCCAAGGATCAAAATTACTACCATTATTTGGAGAAATTAAAGAACAACTAGATAATAATACTAAAGAAATAATACATAAAATACTTTTTTTCATAGACTACCTCCTTACTAATAATACATAAATAATATTAAACAATTATTAAGAAAAAATCACCCAAAGGTGATTTTATTAATTAAATTTTGCCATGAATTCTTCAATTTCATCGATTTCTTTTATGATATCTTTAGATAAGTTTTTACAACCATCTTCAGTTACAAGAATATCATCTTCAATTCTAACACCAATGCCTAAATCTTCAAAATATAAACCTGGTTCAACAGAAATGATCATTCCAGGAACTAAAGTACCAGCATATCTAGGATGTGGATCATGAGTATCTAACCCGATATGATGAGAAATACCATGGAAATAATGATTTCTAATACCTTCTTTTTCACTAATTAAACCATGTTTTAAACATTCATTTGCTAAGAAAGATACTGTTTCTTTTTGTAAATCCATAATAGTAACACCTGGTTTAATAATAGAAATAATATATTTATTACAATCTAATACGCTTTGATAAATTTTCTTTTCTAATTCACCATATTTACCTTTAATTGGATAAGTTCTAGTAATATCAGCATGATATTTACCTACTTCTGCTCCTAAATCTAGTAAAATCATATTTTTACCTTCTAATTTAGCATCATTAGTTCTGTAATGTAAAATAGCAGCGTTCTTACCACAAGCAGCGATTGTTTCAAAAGAAACTCCAGCATTAGAAATCTTTTTAATTTGGTATTCAAATAAACCTTGAACTTGATATTCATATTCAAGAGAAGGTAATTCTTTCATTACTTCCTCTAAAGCAAGTCTAGTTGTATCAACAGCCTTTTGATAAATTTCAATCTCCCAATCTTCTTTAACACCTCTAATTAGAGTAATAGTTTGATAGATATCAACAATCTTTTTATCATAACAATAAGCATTTACCTTATCTTTTAAAACTTTACCAAAGTCAACTTGTCCTTCAAAAGGTGATTTTTCTAGATCTAAACATATATTTTTAATACCTTTTCTTTTTGCTTGTTTTAATAAATAAGCATCAAATTCCTTAATAAAATGAATATTTTCAACTCCAGAAATTTCTTTAGCCTCATTAGGATAAAGATATGCACCAATCCATTTAACTTTGATTGGGTCATTTTCATAAATAAATAAATGTTCTTCAATTTCACCTCTTACTTTTGTAACTACTAAGTAAGCATTGTCTTGATCAATACCAGTCATATAATAGAAATTGGTATTGACTTTAAAAGGATAATTTTCATCAGCAGAACATTGCTTTAATGCTCCAGAATATAACACAACTAATGAATTATCTGGAATTTCTTTATATAATTTTTGTCTATTATTTACATAATTACTCATAATTATTCCCTCATCTTTCCTTGAATTTGATTAACAAGTTCATCTACATAATCTTTATTAAAATCTTCTACTTTACCACCATCAACTAATCTAGTTAATTCTCCATCAAAAGGAATTTTTCCTAAAATTGGATGGCCATAATATTCTTGATTATCTTTATTTCCATAAATGTAGATACTTTCATTACATGTAGGACATACAACATAAGACATATTTTCTACTACACCTAATAAAGGAATGTTCATTGTTTCTGCCATATTAATTGATTTTTTTACAATCATAGAGACTAATTCTTGAGGAGTAGTAACAATTACTAATCCATCAAGAGGTATCATTTGGAAAGTAGTTAAACTTACATCACCTGTTCCTGGAGGCATATCGATTAATAATACATCTAATTCTTCCCAAAGAACGTCCTTATAAAATTGAGAAACTAATGATGAAATCATTGATCCTCTCCATAAGATAGGATCATCATCATTTTCTAATAACATATTAGATGAAATTACCTTAATACCTTTTTGAGTAGTATATGGCAAAATTAATCCTTCTTTTTGCCATGCTTTATCTTTTATACCAAAAGTTCTTGCCATACTTGGACCAGTAATATCAGCGTCTAATACACCAACTTTATAGCCAAGTTGCGCTAACTTAGAAGCAGCTAAACTTGTAACTAAAGATTTACCTACTCCTCCTTTGCCTGATAAAACTCCAATGATACATTTAATTGAAGATTTATCATTTAAAATTAATTTTTGAATCTCTCCCCCATTACAGTTTCCACTACAAGAGGCACAATCATGATTACAACCCATAATTATCATTTCCTTTCTATAAATACTTCTTGTACACCTAATGATTCAATTTTAATATTACCATTAGTGATTTCTAATAAATCATCTTTGTTAATTAAAGATGATAAATAAATAATCGTAATTTCTTCATCGTATGAAGTATCTTTGATACTTCCATCTTGATGAATTAAGTAGTTTCTTAAAGCATCATAATATTTATAATCTACTACTAAACTATATAAACTGTGTTTTTCTACTTTATAAATTTTACTAACACTATAAACGCTTCTACAAGAATCTACATACGCTCTTAATAGACCACCAGCACCTAATTTGATGCCTCCAAAATATCTTATTACAACAACAAGGATATTTTCAAGTTCATTATTAATTAAAAATTCAAGCATCGGTCTTCCTGCTGTACCACTAGGCTCACCATCATCAGAAGATTTTTCTTTTCCTTTTACTCGATAAGCATAACAATAGTGTGTAGCCTTAGGATACTCTTTATTTAAATCTTTTAAAATCTCTTTTACTTCACTATCAGTGGAGATAGGCATCATAACAGATATAAATCTGGATTTATTGATGACTATCTCACTTTGATATCTTTCTAAAATTCTATACATAAATTAAACGAGTGGATCTCCATCAATTTGGTGTGCGTCATAATTTTCCATCATTAATCCACCTAAAGCATAAACTGAACTAGAAGGTTTATTTTCACTATTTAATGTAGTTAAATACTTAACAAACATATCGATACCTAAACCTTCATTATGGTGAGTTTCATTAGTATAATCTAAGACATTTCCTAATTCATCTTCTTCATAGTATTTAGATTCATCTAATAAATACATTGCATGATTATCGATAATATAGAAATATGTAGATAATTTTTCAACATCATCATGACCATTAATGAAAGAACCTAATCCATAAGGTGTACCAAAAATATCAACACTTAAATAATCATTTAAGATTGAGATTGTAATTTGAGGAACAATCATATGATATGTTTCAGTTTGAGCAAGATGATCAAATAAGTATTGGAAGAAATTACCTTCTAATTGATTAATATCTTCACCTGCTTCTTTTAAGTTTTCTAATAACTCGATTAATTTAGAAACATGATATAAATCATTATCCCAATGTTCAACTTTATCTAAGAATGTATAACCAATATGATTATCAATTCTATAAGTATCAACATGTTCACCTGCATAGCCTCTTGTATTAGAGTAATCATGATATCCATTTTCAGGAATTGCTTTTAAGAATAATAAATCATTAACTGCAATTGCTTGATCTTCTTCTGCAATACCATCTTCTTCTTCAGCTTCATGGCTATCGATGTATTTTTCAATAATATTTGGTACAGTATCATGTAAAATAAATGATTTATTAATTAAATTTAACAATCCATCTTCGCTTAAAGGATTTTCAATATCTCTAATTAATCCTGTTAAATCAACACCATTAGTAGTATCAAGTGCACTACCAAAATCTTCACCTGTAATATGTCTAATCTTAGTAACTTCACCTAGCATTGTATCTTCACTAACTTCATAATCCCACCAACGAACTTCTTCATTATTCAAATCAGAATTAGATACTTCTCTAATTCTTAAGTTCAATACATCTTTATCAGAAGAAACAACTTCAGAATAGTTAATACCAGTATGTTCAATATGTAAGTTCTCAATTACTTCACTTGAAGAAGATAACATAGTATAAATCATTTGTTCAAAGATTGATAAGTTAGATAATTGATTATCTCCTTCTTTGGAAGTTCTAACATTATTTCTAACATAGTGGTAAACATCTGAAGAATAAAGAGGTTTTAATACATCTTCCATTGATAACATAAATGCTTCTTTATCACTAATAGCATCAAAATCAATAGAATTCGAATTTTCAAAATTAGAACTTACACTTTGATATGCTTGCATTACATCCAAGATAACATCTAATTCTTTATTATAAGAAATAATCTTATCTTCTTGAGAATTAGTAGTATCTAATTCAAGAGCTTCTTCAAATGCGTCATTAGTCTTTTCAATCATATAAATAACGATATGTTCATAGTAAGAATGATCTGAATTATCATTTTCTTTATGACCAACACCAATTTGAGTATAGTTGAATACTTTAGAATCTTCTAATTCACCAACTAATCCTTCAATATGATTTCTTGAATCATCATTTACATCATTAACAATATCTCCGCCTTCTAATAATTCTTCAACATCTTTATAACGACGAGCGATATTAAATGTAATTTGTTTTTCAGAATCATATTCACCTTGAGCGATATCATAACTTGATGTATATTCACTTTCTTCAGGAGTTACAATATTTGATGATTCAAATCCTGTCTTAACAGTGTTAACTAATTTCATAATCATGCGTTCATAGATATTTCTTTCTAGTGAAGTACTTGTTCTTTCATATCCATAATTATATACTTCTGAATCATCTAAAATTTCAATTAATCCATCAATTTTATCTAAATCATCCTTTGAAGAACCATCATATTCACTATATTTTCCAATAGAGAAACTATCCATATCTGGTTTTTCAATAATATCTTTAACATTGTTATATTCATCAATTAATGAAACGATAATATTTCTTTCATGATCATAATCTTTAATCATTTCAGAAGTTGTTGTTCTTTCACTATCTTCTAATCCTAATGCATCTTCAATCGCATCTACCGAAGTATCAGTAATTTTAATAACTAATAATTGGTATGCACTTCTACATGGATAAGTAGAATTATTATATTCACTTGAAGTAGTTTCCAAATAATTTAATCCAAATGAATTCTTTAATGAAATAGTTACTTCGTCAATGAAATCGGAATCAATATCATTCATATCAAAACTATCAAATTTAAAATCATTTAAATGTCCGATTAATGATTCAATGCTCTTACCTTCATTTCTCCAAACATATTCCATCATATTATCTTCAGTAATTCCACTTACTTCTGATAATTCCCAACCAAATGATACTAATGCTAATTTTAAGGCATTTGGATCAGTAATAAATTGGTCAATCTTAGAAACTCTATTATCAAATACTTTTTTATCACTATGATATTTGTTATTTGATTCAGTTTCATAATCATAATCTAGAGCTTTTAATAATTGCTTTAAAATATAATCATCAATAATTTTACCAGTAGATAAGTCTAAAATCTTAGAACTATGTAAATCTAATAACATATCTTGAATTGGAGTTAATGGATTTCCTAGATCATCTTTTAATGTACCTTCTACCGCATCAATAAAGTCTAATGATGTATCTAATACAATGTCGATTAATGGATTTTCAATAAAGTTATATAAACCATTATTAAAGTTAGTAATTTCACCAACTTGAGTTTCTGTATTAATCCATCCATTTTCTTCTGTAATAGAGTAAATGTATTGATCAGTTGGAGCATTTAATAATTTATCTAATTGACCATCTCCATCATTATCTTCTTCTGAATTTAATGCATCATTTGACATAACATATTGGAAGAAATATTCAAATGCAGTTAATGATGTTCTTTCATCATTATTTGTAAACGATTCAACCGCATTGAAGATTTCCGAATTATGCATATTATTTAAAACTGCTTCAATACTAGATTGTTCATTTGTTACAGAAGTTGATAATGTTTTATTAACTAAAATTTCTTTAATAGGATCAAATTGAGTTTCTCCTGTAGTTTCTTGATTTAGTTTATCACCAATATCTTGAGCATCATTAATAATATCTACGATACTATTTAATTCTTCTTGACGAGCATTAATTTCATCTTCTCTCGTTTTAATAACTATAGAAGGATCTCCTTCAATCAATTCTTCATCAACGATTTCATAAGGAGTCATTGATAAGTTTTCTTTGTGGAATACTTCAAAGTCTGAACGATCAATAAACTCACTCATTAATTCATCTTCACCGTTTAATAAAGATTCAGTTTTAGAATCGATAATTAAACCTAAAGTATTTCTTAAAATATAGCAATTATTAACCTTTTCTAAGATTGATTGCATATCTTCAATGCTTGCGCCTTCAGTAAGATCTTTAACTTCCCCAATCATTGAAACAATGTTTTTAATTTCACCATCATAGTCATGTTCACTATCACCTAACCATGAGACATAAACATTAGTTCCACTAACCTTTTTATAAATTACTTTTTCTTCATTATCGATATCAAAGTCTCTATTAATTACATCTTCTTCTAATACGATAATGCCATTATCTACATCACTTTCAATATTAATCTCTAAATTTTCTAAAGCTTGAGAAATAATATTTTTTAACATGCTATGGAATATACCATTTTCTCTAGAATCTTCTACATAAGATCCACCAACTGATTGAGTGTTGTATAAAGAAGTTAATATATTAGTTAATTTTGCTTCCTCAACATTCATCCAATCAATAGAAGATAAATCTTGTCCGCCTTCTCTTAAATCATCAATACTACCTAATAATAAGTTAAAATAATGACCTTCACTAGCCCAACTATCGACATTATAGAAATCAGGATTTTCACCGATTACATCTTTAAAAGTATCACCAAGTAAACCTTCAAAAGTTTTTGGGAATGCTTCTTTTAAAATTACTGAATCATCGACGCTTGCGAAAATTCTTTCAATTTCATTGCCACAGCCAAAAATTTCATTTGTCAAATCAAAATCTTCACTTGTTTTACCAGATACGAAGTCTAGAATAACTTGTTCTTCTGTTCCATTAGGATCTTTTAATGACCCAATAAATCCAATGATTCCATCAATTTCATTATCCCAACCAGCAGGATTCTTATCAAAATTAACGATAGTATCTTTTTCAATTTCTATCATACCATCAGTCATATTATAAATATTCATTGTATTGTCTGGATTAGCGCCATTAGAAAGTAATCCAATCATAACATTAGTAAATGTCGTATTTACATTATTTAACTTTTCTTCTGGAGTAAGAGGTTTATTTAAGATTTGATTATCTTTAATAATTTTTAATAATTCACCTAATACAGATTGATCCTTTGCACAATCACTAACCAATGCATCAATCGCATTCTCTCCAGTGATATCATCTAATAATGAAGATAAATCTTCATTAATTGTATCAACATCATCAATGAAACTTCTTAATTCTTTAACCATTGAATCATCATTAGATGCAAAATATGTAAAGTTCAAATCAGATAGAGCTAGACCTTCAATTAATTCATCTTGCATATCATCAGTATAAACTTCTAATACATCTGGAAGAATTTCATTGAAGATTTGTGAATCAACCAAAACATCAGTTACACGTTTTAAACAATTCAAACTATCATCACCTAAAATTGTATCTAAATCAATTTCTGGTTCAGATGCTGCTCTTTTTGCTTCACTAACAGTAGCATTTTCCCCACCAATAATACCAACTAATTTCATAATAGGACATACTACATCCACAATTGCAGAAAGTTCATTTTGCCAATCTACTTTTTTCCAATTAGAAACAACATCTACTACTTCTTCATTCAAGTCTATTTTATTTGCATCAAGACTTAATAATTGATTTAAGTCTAATAAACTAATAAAATCATTAAATAAATCTTTTTCAAACATTACATCAATGATTTGAAGGTTCAATAAACCTGCTGTAGAAGAAGTATCAACACCTAAAATATTCTTAATACCAGGAAGTTTATGAGTAACTTCTTCATTAATATATTCTCCACCATAAACAAATACGTTGCGTTCATATTCTTGCTTATAAGAAGTGTCATCTTCTTTAGAAAAATCAATACCTGTACCAAATAAAGCATTTAAAATAATATCTGGTTGTAAAGTATTAATCATATTAAATGTCAAATGTTCATTTTCATAACCATAATATTGTTTTGATAAATTTTCTAATACCTCATATAAATTAGCTAGTTCGCTACCCCATCTAATATCTTTATATGTATCCGCGTCTTGTAAAGCATCAGGAATTTCAAAATTATCAGAACGTTTTGCTCCATTACTTTCTTCACTAGATTGATTATTCATTGAAGAAATAAAAGAAGCAATTAGTGGAGGCATAATTTTACAAATTAATTCATTATCTCCTAAACTCTTTAGAGCATTTTTAATACCATTAGCATGGTCTCCATCAAGATAGAAATCATTTAAGAAAGTTTCAGGATTTTCAATTACTTCATCTACTAAACCAGTTTCATATAATTCTTCATAAGCAGTAGAAACAGCATTTAAAGTTGAACTCCAATCCACATGCATAAAATCAATACTTGACAAATCAACAAATTCTTTAACTTTATCCATGTTAACTGCTAAAGTAACACCGACAGATAAAACTGTTTGTACTAAAGTTGATTTAGCCAAAGTATCAATCGCATGTCCAACAAATTCAGCTTGTAATAATAAAGCTAAATCAATCGCACTTGTTGATTGAATAAAACCAGTAGAGACAGCATCAATCGCTAAAGAACCTAAATTGCCAATTTCATTGTATAAAGAAAAAGCAGTTTCTTCATCAATTTTAGATTTAGTAATATAATCCATCAATCTTACGTCAATTGATCTACCATCTTCATCTTCAACAATAAAGAAAACTTTAGCTACAGTTGAATTATTATATCCTTCTAAAACATTCATTAAAGCATTATAGAAATCATTATCGAGTTCATTTCTTTGAACTTTGCCATTTTCATCTCTCAAGTTACCAACAGTTGAGTTGACTATAGCAGTGAAAGGAGATAATAGTAAAGAGAATGCAACTACATAACGTATTAACGCTAGTCCTCCACCAAATAATCTTTTCTTTCTATATTTTCTTGCTGATTTAGGAACAATTAATCTTACAATTAAAAAATATACAATAAAATCTACTACCCCGACAATAATAATACCGGCGAGTAGTAAAACAAGATATACAACTAAATTAATAAATGCTAACGCTATAGAAACAATAGCATTTACTAACTCTTGAGAATTACTAATGGTTATTCCATTCTTTTCACATAAATCTAATAAAATATAATTCAAGTAATCCCCAACCGTTTTTACCCCTTCAGGGAGTTGAGGTACAAAACTAGTAATATCTAGTTCATAAATCGCACTTGATATCCATTTGTTTACAAACGCTAGTAAAACAAAATAGACAGCAGTGAGAATAAAAGTTGTTGATTCTTTATAGAATCCTTTAATAAAGCCAATTATAAAGCCAATTAATCCAACAGCAGCAATTGCTAAAAAGAAGTAATCAACATATTGACTAATCATACTAGGATCCATTTCAACTAAAGTTCTAATAATTTCTTCCATAATTTTCACCTGTCTTTACCTTAATTTACAATATTATAATATATATGTAATAAATATTCATATATATTTTTCAAACCTTTTAAAATAATTTGAATTATTTTCCATAAATCATTACAATATATATTAATTATGGAGGTATCTTTATGGAAGATAACAATTATGAACCTTATTATATGACTAGTCCAGAATCAAATGATCCTATCGAAAAAGAAAGTAATACAATTGATGTACCTTTAATTAAATCATTAGCTTGTATTGCTATAGGATGGATCGGATTAAGTATAGTCGCTACAATTATTAGCACAATTGCTTTACTATTTATAGATGATCCTACTAATTTAACTCCAGTACAAGAAGCTAATTTAGTTGGTTGGATAAACTTTGCTGCTTATGCAATTATTTTTATTTCTCTATTCGCTGTTTTAGGAAAAAAGATTATTATTAAATTTTTAAAGCAATTTAAAAGCTTAGAAAAACTCGGTAGAGGTTTAATGTATGGTGGCATCTTACTTGGTTCTTCAATTGCTTACAACATGATCGTATTATTAATTTATCCTGATTTTGGAGCCAATCAAAATCAAAATGAAGTGGTAAATATGATTACACAAATGCCTGTTATCTCCTTCTTTAGCGTCGTATTATTTGCACCTATTACCGAAGAAATCACATACCGTTTATGTTTAACAGGAACTATTGCTAAAAAGAATAAAATTCTTGGCATTGTTATTTCATCAACATTATTTGGATTAATTCATTCAGCATTCTTAAATGGATCATTCTTAGAAATGACTCAACAAGAAGTAATTAATGAAATTGTTGCTCTTCCTTCTTACATCATTTCAGGTGTTGTAATGGCTATTGCATATACTAAAGAAGATTCAATTGCAACTTCAATTACTGCACATATGACAAATAACTTTATCGCATTTGTACAAGCATTTATTCCAGTAGAAGAATTATTTAGATTATTTTAATTTATGAAAAATAAACAACATTTTTTAAACGCATTTCATTTAAAGATTATTGGTATTATATCGATGATTTTTGATCATATCATCGTAGTTTTTGAAATGGTAGACAAAATTGATTTGGTGCCGTTTTTTAGCATAAATCTAGTAACTATATTTAGAATTATAGGAAGATTTTCATTTATCATTTTTGCTTTTTTAACTGTTGAAGGTATACTAAAATCTTCTAATAAAATAAGGTATTTATCTAGATTAGGAATACTAGCAGTTTCAATGGATTTATTATTATATATAGCAACTGGTAACTATTTTGGAAATCCAATTACTACCCTATTTTTGGGAGCATTAACAATATATTTTTTAGAAAGCAAACCTTTATGGAAAAAGTTTTTATCTATACTTCCTATTACTTATGTTCTATTAATATCATTAGAAGTAATTCCATTGTATTGTGATTATGATTTATATGGATTATGCACTATTATGATTTTCTATATAGGTTATTTATTATCCAATTTTAGTTCCAAATTTATTATTAAATCTTATCATCTAGATGAAGAGACATTTGAAAATTCTTCATATAAATTAAGTTTACGCAATACTCTATCAAGCATTTTATTTCTAGGATTTGCAATGATTATTTATTTTATTAATCCTATTTGGAATAATAAGGGTCTATTTACTGAAATGAATTCTATTCAAGCATATGCAATATTTGCTTTAATTCCAATTTTACTATATAATGGTAAACGAGGATATAACAAAAAATGGTTTAAATATGGATCTTATATATTTTTTCCACTTCACTTAATCATTATTTATTTAATAACATTATTTGTGGTATAATATGAAAGGAGGTAAATTTATGATTATTAATATTGAAACAATTGAACAATTCAATGAACTCAAAAAAAAGGGTGTTGTACTAATTGACTTCTGGGCTCCATGGTGTGGTCCATGTAAAATGTTAGCGCCTCAACTTGAAGCAGTTTCAGAAGAAATGCCTGAAGTACAAATTTTAAAAGTTAATGTTGACTCATTTCATGAACTTGCTAGTGAATATGGAGTTAGTGCTATTCCAACAATGTATTTGCTAATCAACGGCGAAGTTTCGGCACATAACATCGGCTTTTTACCAAAACCATCTATTATTAATTTTATTAAAAAGAATATTTAATCTATTATCTTTGATAATAGATTATTTTTTTATTAAAAATTTTTTTAAAAAAATGAAAAAAGTTCTTGCAATAATATTTAATACCCTATATAATAATACTTGCTTATGACGAATATGCGAGTGTAGTTCAGTGGTAGAACACGACCTTGCCAAGGTTGATATGCGGGTTCGATTCCCGTCACTCGCTCCATTCTTAAGAAGTCGTCGAACCTTCGGGTTCGGATTACATACAGATATATCATCAAGAAATTGATGTGGAAATAGATGATGACCTATAGGGTCTATTTTTTTTACCTTTTTTTGATTATTTTTTCACTTTTATTGAATAATAAGAGTAATTTAATTATAATTACTACGCTTAATGAAAGGAGTGATATTATGTTACATGTACTTGAACATTCAATTAAAGATAGTATCAGAGTTTTAATCGTTGTAATCATATTGAACATTATCATTTCTTTCTTTGAAGGAAAACTTGCAAATAGAATAAATAAACAATCAAAATTTTCTTCCCTTTTAGGTGCAGGAATCGGTATTATTCCACAATGTGGATTTTCTATTGTTGCAAGTGATATGTATCAAAAGAAAAAGATTACGATGGGGACATTGATCGCAGTATTTATCGCCACATCAGATGAAGCATTATCAATAATGTTATCTTCTGATAGTAAATTCTTTATGATTTTTCCATTAATATTATCAAAATTAATTATCGGCTTTATCGTTGGAACTATAGTAGATTTTATTATTGATAAAATAAATAAACCTCAATCATTTGACGATGCGTTAATTAATAATGAAGAAGTAATTCATAAAGGATGTTGCTCTCATACAATTGAAGAACATGGAGATAAAAATAAAGTTTTCATTAAAGATCACATTATTCACCCTATTCTCCATTCATTTAAAATATTTATTTATGTATTTATTATCAATCTTCTTTTTGGAACTATAGTTCATTTTGTTGGTGAAGATACAATTTCTAACTTCTTAATCAAATTCGAATTATTAACACCACTAATCGCTTCCTTAATTGGACTAATTCCAAATTGTGCTTCTAGTGTTATTATTACTAATCTATATATTCAGGGTTCAATTGGTTTTAGTTCTTGTCTAGCAGGTCTAATTACTAATGCTGGCCTTGGATTAGCATTCTTATTAAAAAGTAAAAAGAATATTAAACAAACTTTATTAATAATTGGAATACTACTTTTAACATCATTAATAAGTGGGTATTTAGGATTAATTATTGAAAATTTATTATTAAAATAAAAAAAGGCTTAATCCCTTATTTAGAGGAATTAAGCTTTTTTTCTTCTTCAATACGATAAGAAACTGCTCTTTTTAAATATTCAAAATAGTTTTCATCTAAACACATTGTTTTACCAACATCATCAGATAATTTTGCTACTGGTCTTCCATTTACTCTTTGTAATTTAATGACGATATTTAATGAGCCAAATTTAGTATCATTTGAAAGGAAAGTACCTATACCAAATGCTACTTTAACTCTATCTTTAAAATAATCATATAATGATTGAGCTTTGTCAAAATTAAGACTATCAGAGAACAATAATGTTTTAGTTTTACTATCAATATTAAATTTTTTATAATGTTCAATCATCTTGTCTCCCCAAATATAAGGATCACCTGAATCATGTCTTACCCCAGAATAAACTGAAGATTCTAAATAATCAAAGTCTAATAAGAATAAATCAGTAGTTAATGTATCAGTTAATGCAGTACCATTATCTCCATGATATTCTGCAAACCAGTCTTTTAAAGCATGTCTATTAGTATATGCTAAAGGAATATTTGGAAATCCTTGATACATTTGAACAAATTCATGGGCAAATGTACCAATTGGTGTGATACCATATTTTTTTGCTAAATATACATTAGAAGTACCTACACATGCATTTGTTCTTGTAACAAATTCTTTTACCATATAATCTTGCCATTCTCTAGAGAGTCTTCTTCTACAACCAAATTCAGCGAATTTAAAGGTATATGTGCCATCATTTAATTTTCTAATTTTTTCTTCTAATCTAACTTTAGCAGATTCTACTAATTCTTCATAATTATATTGCATTCTAAAATATACTTCATTTACGATTTCTAAAAGATATATTTCAAATTGCATCGCAGAAAAACATGGTCCTTTAACAACAATTGATAATTCACCATTATCTAATTTATTAACTTCAACGTATTCCCTTAAAGGATGCCACAATTTTAAAAACTCAACATAGTCATTTTTAATAAAACGAATACTTCTAAGATAATCTAATTCATCTTTTTGAAATCTTAATGTACATAAATGATCAATTTGAGCGTTAATTTCTTCAACCATTTCATCTGTAAATACGATCTTCTCGTTTCTACATTTAAAATAATATTCACCATTAGCATCAGTATGCTTATGGAAAATAACTTGATTCATATTAAATTTATAAAAATCAGTATCTAATAAACTAATAATAATTGGATCTAACTTCATAATCTTACCTCACTATTACTATTTACTAAATTATATAACTTTTATGTAAAAAATGAAATATTTTTAATACAAAAGAAAAACGCCACCGAAGTGACGTTTTATTAAACATAGTCAATTACGATTATGCAGCAGCAGTAATTGTAATTTTAGCTGTTGACCAATCGATTGTTGGAGCAACACCTGCAGTTTCAGATGGAGTTTCAGTAACTTCTAAAGTAATTTTATAAGTACCAGCAACTTTACAACCAATGTTTCCACCTTTATCTTCAAAGTTTTCATTTGCTTCTAAAGCAGCGAAACCAGCATCGCCATCCCAAGCGTTGTTAGCTCTTACTTTAATTTCAGCACCAGCTGGTAATTCAACTGTAGCTTCGAATTTACCTTCACCAGCTTTTACTAATACTGTATCAGCTGTACCACCCCAGCTATTGATTGTACCAACAACGCCGAATGAGTTTTCAACTGGTGGAACGTATTCAACGTCTTCAGTTGCAGCTGTACCAGCTTCTTTTAATACTAATGCAACACCATAACCTGGAACATCAGCAGCAGAAACTTCTTTATATTTAGCGATTACTAATGTATAAACACCAGCTTGAGCAATACAACCACCATCGTTAGCCCATGAGAATCCATTTTCATCAGCAGCTTCTTGCCATTTTGGATACCAAACTGTAGATGGAGTTAATGATTCAACGTGTGCTTTATGTGGATCTGGTAACCAACCATCTTCTGCAAAGACTTGGTCTTCTTCTACGTAAGTAAGTGGACATACTTTGAATACGTAAGAACCATTACGAACATAAACTTTACCATCTTCTTTAATGCATTTATATGTCCAACCTGCATCAATTACACCAAAACGAACTTCGCCAGTGTATAAGTATTGAACATTTTTGCTTGCTAATGCAGCACCTAAATCAGCATCTAATTCTTTAACTGCATTAATTGAAGTAGCTGTTAATGCACTCTTAGCATATAAATCATCTGATTTACCATTCCAGCCATTTTGAATCCATTCACCTGTTTCAGGATCTTTAATTTCATGTTGTCCTTGAATTACCCATGAATGATGTAATGTATCTTCTAAAACTTTATCGTTTGGGTCTTCAGAGACTTCACTACTTGGATTTCCAGAAGAAGGTTGTTCGCTAATTGAGTTACCGCCACAAGCAACTAGGCCAACAACTGAAACAGCTGCTAATAAGCCTATCAATAATTTTTTGTTCATATTAAATCCTCCTATTATCAAAATTTTATGAACTGGTTATCGATTATTAATTAGCCGAAGTAACAATAATCAGTCGCTTACTCAATAAAAAAGAAAGCGATTTCATAACACAAAAAAATTATACCCTCCTCCGTGTCATTTTGTCAACATTATTTCACGCAATTATTACTAATTTTTATATTATTCTTTTATTTATTAAATAAAAGGTCCTATAAAAATAGAACCTTTAGTTAATTATTTCATAACTACCGAAGTATATCCTCCAATAGTTAATACATTATTTTTATATGTTGCATCACTTAAACCAACTGATACTTTTAAATCTTTAAAATCAATATTAGTATACTTAGATAAGTCTATACTAATTTCATCTTTCGAAGTATTATGGAAAACTCCTACAATACTATCATTATAAGACGCATAGAATCCACCGAAGTAATGATTATCTGTTTCAATAGAATGATATTCACCTCTAGCAATTTCTGGATAAGCATTCCTAATTTGAATTAATTTTTTATAGTGATTTAATAAACTATTTTCATCATTTAAATGAGAAACTACAGTACCATTTACTTGAAGTTCTTTATCATATGTACTACCTTCAGGGTCAGAAACTGTATCTTCATCCCCCCAAAGCATTGCCAAACGTCTATTTGCATCTGTATTAGCACTACCTCTTGATCCTTTCATACAAATTTCTTCACCATAATAAATATATGGATTACCTGAACTTAGCATATAAATATTACTTGCAATAAATGCTTTTCCGGTTTTTATAGTCATAGATCCACCAATTCTATCCATATCGTGATTTGATAAGAATGGGTGAAGTATTGCATCTTTATTCTTTGCTTTTACTTTATTATAGTATTCTTCTGTATAATTAGTAAAATCGCTAACACTACTAGTTCCATTTACTACTTGACCAATTTGGCCTCCAGCTTGAGCGAAAGAAAAATCAAAACAGTTGATAGCCTCATAATAATCTTGAATATGATAATCTGGCGACCAGTCCTCACCAACTAAATACATATCTTCTTTAGCTTTTTTACATTCACTATCAAACCATTTTAAGAAATCGATAGTCTTTCTATCATCATTATTATAAATGTATTTAACAGCGTCTAATCTAAATCCATCTACGCCCTTACCTACCCAGAAATTAATAATATCTATGATTTCTTGTTTTACTTCATCATTATCATAATTTAACTCTGGCATTACTGGTGAAAAGTTACCTTCATAGTAGTAATTAGTATTACCTATTCGATAATACGTACTTAAAGATTCAGATTTTTCTTCTTCTGTTACTACAGTATAATATTTTGCATATTTATTATTTAAATCGCCTTTAATATAAGCTTCAGTGCACGCTTTAAACCAAGGATGTTTATTTGATGTATGATTCAATACTAAATCAATAATTAATTTAACATCTCTTTCATCACAAATTCTTGATAATTCTTCAAAATCTTGCATTGTGCCATATTTTGGATCAATCTCTTTATAATCAGTAGCATCATATTTATGATAAGAAGGCGAAGGCATAATTGGCATTAGCCAAATTCCATCAATACCGAGCGATTCTCCACTATTTGGTTTGCCATCGTTAAGATAATCAAATCTCTTTGTAATCCCCTTTAAATCGCCCATACCGTCATTATTACTATCTGAAAAACCTCCAACAAAGATTTCATAGAAAGAACGATAATTATCACTAATCTTATTGCTTTCTAATGGAGTTCCTTCTAATTTTTCTTTTTTACAAGAAGATAAACCTAATATTAATAATCCAATAAGTGATATAGTTAATAATTTTGTTTTCATAACTCTCTCCTTTTTTAAAAAAATAGATTAGACAAATTAATGCCTAATCTATTATCTTTTTGTATTCTAGCCTTTAACTGCACCTGCAGTAACACCTTCGACATAGTATTTTTGTAAGAACATAAATAATAATACGATAGGTACACCAACGCATACACATCCTGCAGCGAATTGTGAGAACAATGAAGTATCTGCTTGAGGACCGAATAGTAATGAATATAATCCAACTGAAACTGTCCATTTATCAGGGTTCATATCACCCATAATTACTTTTGCAAAGATGAAGTCCATCCATGGACCTGTAAATGCCATTAATAATTGGTAAATAATAATTGGTTTTGATAATGGTAAGATAATTCTAATAAAGATTTTAAAGTTAGAACAACCATCTAATTTAGCAGACTCAACAAGAGAAGATGGGATAACATCGAAGAATCCTTTTGGAACTTGGAATCCCATACCTGCACCAGCAGAATAAGCCAAAATTAAACCAAATAAATTTTGTGTTAATCCAATTGCTTTCAATAAATAATAAATAGCAACCATTGACATGAATCCTGGGAATAATCCAAGAACCATTGATAAGTTCATGAATGGCTTACGCATTTTGAAACGTAATTTTGACATACAGTAACCAACAGATAATACTAAGAAAGTTGAAATAAGACAACAGAATACTGCGACGATTAATGTATTTGTCCACCATTTAATAAATGCATTTTGAACACCATAATATGAAGCAGTAAATAATAATCTATAATTTTCTACCCCATATGATTTTGGGAAATAGTGAGATACAACGATTCCAACAAAGTCACCAGAAGCATTGTATTCTTCTCTAAATGAGTGAAGGATAATCCATAAAATAGGAATAATCCAAATAATTGAAAGAATAGTTAACACTACATATGTAGAAATAACGCCAATTCTTTTTTTAGCTTTTAAACCTAGAGTAGGCTTTTTTGAAGTTTCAGTCATCATTGGAAAGTGTCCTCCTCATTGTAAGCTTTAGATCTACGATATGTGAATAATGTTAATGTAGATGTAATAATAAATGTTAAGATACCAACAACTGCACCTGTATTATATTGTTTATCAGTAATTGTTAATTTATATAACCAAGTAACAAGTAAGTCAGTTTGACCAGCTGAGAACTTAGAGTTTGGAATAGCTGGACCACCACCAGTTAATAAGAAGATAATATTGAATGAGTTAATATTACCAACGAATGAACCGATTAAATATGGAGTTGTAACGAAGATAATATATGGTAAAGTAATCTTGAAGAACATCTTCATCTTACTTGCACCATCAACAGTTGCAGCTTCATATAAATCTTCAGGAATATTCATTAAAATACCTGAAGTCATTAACATAGTATAAGGTATACCTACCCACATGTTAATGATAATAACCATAATTCTAGCAATCATAGGACTATTATCAAATGGTTCTAATTGCAAGAACGAAATTGGTTTATCCGTAATGCCCATATTCATTAGCCATGCATTAACTGGACCATTAGCATTTAATAAGTTACGAACAGCAAGTAATGAAATAAATGTAGGTAATGCGATTGTCATAATAAATACTGTTCTGAAAATCTTTTTACCTTTTACACCCTTCTTATTAATTAAAATAGCAAGGATAATACCGCCAAAGTAACAAGTGAATGTTGCAAATACCGCCCAAATCATTGTCCAAATAAGAACAGGAATGAAACGGTTTTTAATTTCTTCACCTAATGTGTTCCCACCTGAGAACATATAGACAAAGTTGTCAAATCCATTCCAATTGAATAATCTAGTTCCTTCAATCTTCATATCTAATTCATTATAAGAAGTAAATGCCATACTAATCATGAATATAGTAGGAATGATTGTGAAAACCAAACAAGCAATAAGAGTAGGAGTTAACATTAATACGTGGAATCTGTCATCTAATAATGATTTAATATCTTCAACAATTGTAGAAGGTTTTTTACCTTGTTCAATTGCTAAATCTGCTAATGCAGAACTCTTAATATTAGAAATCCAAGCAATTAAATAAACTGCAATAATACCTAATGTAACAATACCAAATAATAACATTAATACAGAGTTATCAGTTGGAATTTGTACAGGACGACCACCAACAATAGTAGTTCCACCTTCTTCAGTACCTAATGTAATTAAATTACCTAAAGATTTGTAACCGAATGGAGTGCCATTAACTTCTGGACAAAGAACCATGTATAGAACAAAAACAATTTGAAGTGCTAAATAAATAAAGCCTTTAACAAATTGTTTGTGATATAAATTACCTGCACCTAAAATAAAGTGTGATAATTTAGTACCAATACTTCCATCTACGAATCTTTTATGAAATCCCTGAAAGAAATTTATAACTGGTTCAAAGAATGAAGAACGCTTTTTTGATAAAGCATTTGCCATAAATTTTATTCTCCTTTCTTAAATAATTTAGAGGTGAAGTAAAACCTCACCTCTTATAGTTTTACTATTATTAAATATCTTGTGGTAAAGAAGCTGGAATATCAGCAGCTGCTGGTTCCTTACCTTTTTGCCAAATGTGTTCAACTCTATATAAGCCTTGTCTTACTTGATCTAAAGTTGTATATGCTGAATCTGTATTATTAACAATGTTTAAGAATACTTCTGGTGCACCTTTAGAGTAGTAGTAAGTATTTAAAATTGAGTTAACGAATGGTTGAGCAATACCATGAGCAGCCATACCATTTTGAGCGCATGCACCTTGATATTGATTTTCTGTAATTGTATCTTTAATTGTTTCAATGTATTCAGTAGCACCAACGTAAGCTGGTAAGTTGTTTGCTTCTTTGAATGACTTGTTTTGAATATCTTTTGAAGAAAGGTAAGTGATAATATCGCAATATGTATCGTACATATCTTCATCAGAATAAGCGTTTAACATTAAACATTTACAGTCAACGAAAGAGCCTGCTTGGAATTTAGTTCCTTCTGGAATTGAAGTACCTTCAACATCGTCAGCGTCAACTGTGAAAGTTGGTAATACTGTATAACCAGCATTTGTAGAACCTACTGCATCTTCGAATGCTTTGAATTGCCATGCACCACCGATAACAGAGATTACTTTATTATTCATAGCGTCTGATTCCCAACCAGCACTTGATGGGAAGTGACCACCATTATCTGAGCCGAAGAAATCTTGAGCCCATCTAACAGCTGCAACAGTGTCATCACCTTGGAAGTAACAATCATTTTTAACACCATCTTTATAAAGCTTAGCAGTTGTAGAACCATCGCTAGCTTTTCTAGATAATGTAACAAATGAGAAGTTGAAACCATCTGTACCTGTTACTGAAACTGCTTCAGATTTGTTAGCAACAGCAGCTTCCATTAAACCTTCAAATGTTTTTGCTTGTTCAGCAGTAACTTTTGATTTATTGTACATTAATACTAATGCTTGAGAGATGTATGGTGCAGCATATACATAATCAACACCATCAAGTTTAGAATAAATTACATCTAAGAATGATTGTGGGTTATCACCTTCAACTTGAGCAACTAATGCTTCGTTTGTTAATGGTAATACACAGTTTGCTTCAATTAATTTACCAATGTTATCGTGAGCAACTGTGAAAATATCAGCAGCAGCTTCAGGGTCAGAAATAACATTATCAGCAGCAGCACCTGTATCTGCAGCAACTACTTCAATTTTGTGAATGAAGCCTGGTGTATTAGCAGCGTAGTCAGCTAATACTTTTGTGTAGAATTCAGCAGATTCTTTACCTACTGCTACTTTGATTGTTCTTGCTGTAGTTGGACCATTTTGAGAACCACCAGCAGGACCTTCAGAACTACTATTTCCACCACATGCAGATAAACTTACACATGAAGCAAGAACAGCAGCTGAAATTAATAATTTTTTAATATTCATTGTTTTCTCCTTTTCTGCGCGATCACCAACGGAAAGCGCTTACTAAAAAGATTATAGTAATTTTATTTTTTGTTTGCAATAGCAATTTTAACAAATTTGATAAAATTATTAATAAATTAATATTTACTAAAAAAATGGCACTTATTTTGTACCATTTTTATCATTTTCATTTGTGATTGAATCACAAAACATAGGTTTATATGATTCAACTGTAATTACTTTAGTTCTTGACACTAAATCATGGAAAGTTTTATTATCTCTATTCGACATAGCAAATATTAAATTAATAAAGGATGTCGCAAATACTGTTGCCTGATTTAAGAATATAAATGGAATTAAAGACTCTACTATTAATTTCCAAGCAAAGCTACCAACTACTTGATGCCATCTTACTCTACCCTGATGTTTAGTACTAAATAATTGAGTTTTAGCAATCATTTTACCAATAGTTCTTCTTTTCTTATCAATTAAAGGAATTGCTAAAAAGAATATACCTTCAACAATTAATGCATCTAAACTAATTAAAGCAAAATTAGAAGCAGTATATAATCCCTTCGCGCTTGCGTACGATGCGTCATTATTTAATTTAGTATTATACTCAACAAATTTCTCATTATAGATATCCCATTCACTTTGACTAGCATCATCACTAGGAGCAGATATTCCTACAATAACGTATTCTTTATCTTGATCATCTTTATAAATTCTATAGGACGCATAATCTTCATCATCTTTAAAATCATATTCTTTATATCCCATTCCAGTTGAATATAAATATGAATCTTGAATAACAATCATCTCGTCTCTATAAGCCAAACTAGTATTAGAAATAGGAGTATTTAAAAAGATGCCATATAAAATAGTAAAAGTCAAAAATACGATGCACGCATCGATTAATCCACTAATAATTCTATTAATAATATGTGGTTTTGAATTTGGTTCAATTACACTTTTATTTTCCAAATTTACGTTCTTTTCTTTACTCATTTTTTCTACCTCTAAAACATTAATTGCTTATTAATATAGTATATAATTTTTCATAAATAGTAAAGCAAAAATATTATAATTTTTAATAACTATAAATTAATAAAAAAAGGATTAGTAAACTAATCCTTTCAAGTATTCATTTATTCTTCAACTTTAGCTTCTTCAACCTTTGTTTCTTCAACCTTTACTTCCTCTTTTTTAGGAGCTTTTTTTTCAGGTTTTGGTTTCTTTGGAACAAACTCTTTATGAGAAACATTTACTCTTCCTTTTTCATCAATTTCAGTAACAATTACTTTTAATTTTTGACCTACTTTGACTACATCTTGAGGATGATTTACTCTTTCCCAATCTAATCTAGAAACATGGCATAATCCATCAACATTTCCAAATAAATTTACAAAGCAACCATAAGATTCAACTCTTACTACTGTACCTTCATAAATTTCACCAACTTTTGCTTCTTTTACGATTGCTTCAATCATTGCTAAAGCTTTGTTGATTGGTTCTCTTTCCATATGGTAAACAACTACGTGTCCATCATCTGAAATATCAATTTTAACATCATTACATTTTGCAATGATATCATTAATTACTTTACCTTGAGAACCGATAACATCTTTAATCTTATCAACATCGATATTCATTTGACCTACTTTTGGAGCATATTTACCGACATCTTCTCTTGGTTTATCAATTGCTTTTAACATGACATCAAGAATTTGTTTTCTTGCTTTATGAGCTTGCGCTAATGCTTCTTGGAAAATTTCTTTTGTTACACCTTTAATCTTAATATCCATTTGTAAAGCTGTAATACCTTTTGGAGTACCAGCACACTTGAAGTCCATATCACCATAGTGATCTTCCATACCTTGAATATCAGTTAAAATAGTATATGGGTGGTTACCATCTAATGGTCCAGAAGTAATTAAACCCATAGCAATACCTGAAACAGGAGCTTTAATTGGTACACCAGCAGCCATTAATGCCATACAAGCAGCACAAATAGAAGCTTGAGATGAAGAACCATTTGATTCAACAACTTCAGATACACATCTAATTGTATATGGGAATTCTTCTTCAGAAGGAATTACATAAGATAATGCTCTTTCACCTAAGGCACCATGACCGATTTCTCTTCTACCTGGAGAACCAGTTCTTCCAATCTCACCAACTGAGAATGGTGGGAAGTTATAATGATGCATCCATCTCTTAGTATCTTCACTTGATAAACTATCTAAAATTTGTTCATCTGTTTTTGGACCTAATGTACAAACATCAACAACTTGAGTTTGTCCACGAGTGAACATAGCAGAACCATGAACTCTTGGTAATAAATCTACTTGAGCATCTAATGGTCTAATTTCATCGACTTTTCTTCCATCAGGTCTTACTTTATCAACTGTAATTAATCTTCTTACTTCTTCAGCAACGATAGCTTCTAAAACATCGTTTACTTGCATGATAGTAGATTTCTTTTCTTTATCGTCCTTGTAAGCTTTTTCTTCATATAATGCTCTTACTTCATTATTGATAGCATCAATTGCATCATATCTTTCTAATTTATCTACGATAGATACGGCTTTTACTAATCTATCTTGAGCCATTCCTCTTACATGAGAATTAATTGATTCATCAACAGAATATAAAGAAACTGTTTTCTTATCTTTACCAATTTGAACAGCAATTTCTTTTTGGAATTGACATAATTTCTTAATTGCTTCATGACCAAACATAATAGCATCAACCATTTCATCTTCACTTAATTCAGCAGCACCTGCTTCAATCATATTGATTGCTTCACAAGTACCTGCAACTGCAAGATTTAAATCTGATTTTTCTCTTTGCTCAACTGTTGGGTTAATAATAAATTGTCCATCAACTCTACCAACATAGACACCTGCGATAGGACCATCAAAAGGAATATCTGAAATACATAATGCTAATGATGAACCAAACATAGCTGCCATTTCTGGAGTTGCATCAGGATCAACTGACATAACTGTGTTAATGATTTGAACTTCATTTCTAAAGCCATCTGAGAACATTGGTCTAATTGGTCTATCAATTAAACGAGCTGTTAAGGTAGCATGTTCTCCTGGTCTACCTTCTCTTCTTAAGAAAGAACCTGGAATCTTTCCTACTGCATATTGCTTCTCTTCGTATGTAACTGTTAATGGGAAGAAATCTGCATCTTTTGGTTCATCTGAACCACAGGCTGTGGATAAAATCACGGTATCATCCAAGCGAACTAAAACAGCACCATCAGCTTGTTTAGCAATTTCGCCAGTTTCAACGCTCAATTTTTTTCCTTCAAAGTCTAAACTAAAAATTTGCTTTGCCATCTTTTTTCTCCTTTTTGTACGATTACTATTTTAACACTTTAAATTATATTTAAATATAATAATCTTCATTTTTTTTAATTTTTTCTAAAAATTAGGCTTTTTATATTGTTTCAAAAGCAAGAAAATATAAATTTTCATTAATTTTTAATGCATTTTAACTTTATTATTAAAATAATATTGTGTTAGAATAATCATAAGGCAGGTATGTTGAATATGAAAAATGTAATCGGAATTGATTTAGGTTCATCAAGTACAATCGTGTATTTACCTAAAAAAGGAATTATTTATAATGAACCAACTGTTGTTGCTATCAACACAGAAAAAAATAAAGTAGAAAGCTATGGATATTTAGCTTTTAAATTATTAGGAAAAGAACAAGCTCCTATTAAAGTTATTAGACCAGTTAAGAATGGTGTTATTAATGATGGTCCAGCTGCTGTTCATTTTTTAAAATCAGTTTTAAAAGAATTAAAACTATTGAAGAAAGCAAAAAGGGCGACTGTAATTCTTTCTTGTCCAAGTGAATATTCACAAATTGAACAATCAGCGTTACGTAATGTTGCTAGAAAATTAGATATGAAACACGTAGTAATTCATACTTCTTCTTATTTATCAGCATTAGGAGGAATTTCTGATAGTGCTGCTAATAAAGCTGCTTTTGTATGTAATTTAGGAGGAGGTTTAACTGATATTTCAGTTTTAACAAATGGTAAAGTTATCATTTCTAAATCAGTAAACTTCTCTGGTAGAGTTTTAGATGAAGCTATTATTAGACACTTAAGAAAAAATCATCATTTAATCATTGGAACTAAAACTGCAGAATATATCAAAATGAAAATTGGTTCTGTTGAAGCATTCCCAGAAAATAGATTATTAGAAGTATCAGGTATCGACATTGTTTCAAGTTTACCTCACTCTGTAGTTATTTCAACTTCCGAATTAAAATCTTCATTATCTTCTTGCTTAGGACCATTAGTCGATGCATTAATTGATTGTTTAGAATTAATACCACCTGAAGTAGCATCTGAATTAATTGAATCAGGATTAGTAATTAGTGGTGGAACATCATTACTAGGTGGATTAAGAGAATATTTAGAAAATGCATTGAACATTTCTGTTAGAATTGCAATGGATCCAACAAGTGCAGTTTCTAATGGTATGAAAATTCTTGCTCATAGAGATTAATTTATATTAAACTTATTTACCCTACTTTAAGTAGGGTTTTTATTTTTCTTTAATTTTTAATAATTAGAAAACGTTTTCATAAAATAAGAATAATTAATATGTTGCAAAAGATATTTTATTTTTGATATATTTTTATCGATAAGAAATTATCAAATACAAAGGAGTTTTATTTTATGGAAAATATAAATGTAGAAAAAATGATAAATGATTTAGTAAATAAAGGTTTAAAAGCATTAGATGAATTTCAAAATTTCACTCAAGAACAAGTAGATTATATCGTTGCAAAATGTTCAATATCTGCTCTTGATCATCATGGTTCATTAGCACTTGATGCAATAAATGAAACTAAAAGAGGTATTTTTGAAGATAAGGCTACAAAAAACTTATTTGCTTGTGAATATGTAGTAAATAATTTTAGACATCTAAAAACTGTAGGTGTAATTAAAGATGATCCAGTAACAGGAATCACAGAAATTGCTGAGCCATTAGGAGTACTTGCAGGTGTAACACCAGTAACTAATCCTACATCAACAGTAATATTTAAATCCTTAATAGCATTAAAAACTAGAAACCCAATTATTTTTGGATTTCATCCAAATGCACAACAATGTTCAAAAAAAGCTGCTCAAATAGTTTATGAAGCAGCAGTTGCTGCTGGTGCTCCTAAACACTGCATTCAATGGATTGAATACCCTTCAATGGAAGCGACTTCCGCTTTAATGAATCATCCAGGAATTGCTTCAATTTTAGCAACAGGTGGTAATGGAATGGTAAAAGCTGCTTATTCATGTGGAAAACCTGCAATGGGTGTAGGTGCAGGTAATGTTCCTGCATACATGGAAAAATCATGTAACATAGAACAAGCAGTCAATGATATTGTTATATCAAAATCATTTGATAACGGAATGATTTGTGCTTCTGAACAAGCAGTTATTATCGATAAAGAAATATATGATGAATCAAAGAAATTATTTGAAAGATTTGGTGTATATTTTGTTAATAAAGAAGAAAAAACTAAATTAGAAAAATATATGTTTGGTGTAACTAGTTATAGTGAAAATTCAAAAGATGCAAAACTAAATTCAGTAATTGTTGGTCAAAATGCTAAATGGATAGCAAAGCAAGCAGGATTTGAAGTTCCTGAAAACACTGTAATTCTCGCGGCTTCTTGTAAAAAAGTAGGAATTGAAGAACCATTAACTAGAGAAAAATTATCCCCTGTTCTTGCGATATTAAAATCTAATAGTTTTGAACAAGGTGTATCTTTAGCAGAAGATATGGTTAATTTTAATGGGTTAGGACACAGTGCTGCAATTCATACTGCAAACAAAGAATATTCAGAAATTTATGGCGATAAAGTTAAAGCGATGCGTATTATCTGGAATTCACCTTCAACATTTGGTGGAATTGGAAATGTTTACAATGCATTCTTACCATCATTAACACTTGGTTGTGGATCATATGGTAAAAACTCAATTGGTGGAAACGTGTCTGCTATTAACTTACTAAATATTAAGAAAGTAGGTAAAAGAAAAAATAATATGCAATGGTTTAAAATTCCTCCAAAAATCTATTTCGAAAGAAATTCTATTCAATATTTACAAGATATGAGAGATGTAAATAAAGTATTTATTGTAACAGATAGAAGTATGGTAGATTTAGGATATATTAACTGGGTAACTGATCAATTAGCGCTTAGAAGAAATCCAGTTCAAGTACAATTATTCTGCGATGTTGAACCAGACCCAGATATTGAAACAGTCAAAAAAGGTGTCGAATTAATGAATGCATTCAAACCCGATACAATTATTGCTCTTGGTGGAGGTTCACCAATGGATGCTGCTAAAGGTATGTGGCTTTTCTATGAACATCCAGAAGTAAATTTCGATGATTTAAAACAAAAATTTATGGATATTAGAAAAAGAGCAATTAGATATCCTGAATTAGGTAAAAAATCAAAATTAGTATGTATTCCTACAACTTCAGGTACAGGTTCAGAAGTTTCACCATTTGCAGTAATTTCTGATAAGAAAAATAATAAAAAATACCCTCTTGCAGATTATTCTTTAACTCCAACAGTTGCAATTATCGATCCAGAATTTACTACCTCTCTTCCTTCAAAAGTAACAGCAATGACTGGAATGGATGTATTAACTCATGCAATTGAAGCATATACTTCTGCTCTAGCTAATGACTATACAGATGGACTTGCTTTACAAGCTATAGAAATGGTATTTGAATATCTTCCTAGAGCCGTAAAAAATGGTAAAAATGATTTAGAATCAAGAGAAAAAATGCATAATGCTTCTTGTATTGCAGGAATGGCATTTGCAAATGCATTCTTAGGTATGAATCATTCTATGGCACATAAAGTTGGAGGATTATTCCATGTTCCACATGGTTACGCTAATGCAATCTTACTTCCATATACCATTAGATATAATGGAGTCACACCATCAAAATTAACAGTATGGCCAAAATATAATACTTATAATTGTGATAAGAAATATCAAAAAATTGCTAGATTATTAGGTTTAAAAGCAAGCACTGTAGAAGAAGGTGTTGAATCATTAGCTCTAGCAGTAGAAAACTTATCAAAAGAAATTGGATTAGAATGTTCATTTAAAGCAGCAGGAGTAAATGAAAAAGAGTGGATGGATAATATCGAATCATTAGCATATCTTGCTTTTGAAGATCAATGTTCACCTTGTAATCCTAGAGTTCCTTTAGTTTCTGATATGAAAGAAATATTAAGAAAAGCATATTTAGCAATTGAAAAGTAAAAAAATAAAGCATCACTTTGTGATGCTTTTAGTTTGTTTTTTCTTCTTTTAATTTTTTAAGTCTACGATTGTATTCTTCTTTAGTAATTAACCCTAAATCATAAATATTTTTTAATTGTTCAATTTTAACTGAAATCTTTTGTTCAGTAGTAAATCTTAAACTTGATCTAGTTTCAAAACTTGGTCCAGAAGAAATCCTATTTTGATTATTTTCATACCAGTTTTCTTCTGCAGATTTATATTTTGTTGTGCCTCTAATATCAAATGATTCTGCTAAACCTATATTAATATCGCACACGCGATATCTAATTAATATTCTAGCATCTTTTTCTTCCACTGGTCTAAGTTGTTTTCTTCTCATGTATCTTCTTAATTTAGTCGATGAAATTCGACTGCATATTAATAGATGAACAATTAATACAAGAATAATACCAAACACCATATTTGGTAAACTTCTAAAAAATAGTAAGATATAAGAAGCTAAATTAATTATTCTTTCTGGTAAAAAAGAAAGATTTCCAATTGCTCCTACTATAAAATTCATGCCAGGAATAGGTAATAACATATACCAAAAAATAATTTCAAAAAGTGCAGTTAAAATATGTCCTACCCCAATCGAATGAATAGGCCCTAAAAAGAAATGTAACCAAGAAAAACCAACTCTTCTAGTTTGAACATTACCTAATCTATCTGCTAACTGTACTTTTACCATAATTCTTCCCTCTTGGAATTATTATAAAACAAAAATAATTTTTTTTCACTAAAAAGGATAATTCTTATACTATTTAGACGTTTTTTATTTTAAATAAAACTTTTTTAGTTCAAAATCTCTTGATTTATCTATAAAATTAATTATAGTAAATAATAGAAAAGGAAATTAAAATTATGAACAAAAAAATAATAACGATAGCTTTATGCTCTTTATTAACTTTGGGATTAGCATCATGTGATTTGGGAAAACCAAATAGTTCATCATCTGAACCTCAATCACAAGTTAGTTCCGAAGAAAAACAATCTTCAGAAAACAAACAATCATCTGAAGATAAAAAATCCGAAGAAACTTCAAAACCTTCTTCAAGTTCAGAAGATTCTAAACCTGAGTCATCAGAACCAGAATCAAGTGAAAAAGAATCATCTGAATCTAAACCAGATAGTTCACAACCTGATTCAAGTGAACCTGAATCAAGCGAACCAGAAAGTTCTTTACCAGAATCTTCTGAACCTGAAAGTTCTCTTCCTGAATCAAGTGAACCAGGATCGAGTGAACCAACACCTGAAGAACCAAACGTCTTAACTGTTTACTTCCAAAACAACTGGAATTGGACAGATGTTTCTGCTTACGTTTGGAATTCTACAACTAATACTCCAGAAGTCGAATGGCCTGGTACTCCATTAACAAGTGTGGGTCAAGATGGCGAAGGTGATAACAAACACGATATGTATATCGTTGAAATTGATTTAAATCAATTCGATTATGTTATCTTTAATGGCTTTGATGCTGGAATAGGTGATAACAATCAAACGCCTGATATTTCATTAACAGGTGTAGAAGAAAATACAGCGTTCTATATGCTATGGGATGAAGAAAATAGTGCTAACTCATATGGTAGTTACACTTATACACCAAGTGAAAATGATGGTGGCGATGATACTCCAACTGATCCTATCCCAGGTGATCCTTCATCAAGTGAAAACACTTCTTCTGAACCAGAATCTAGTGAACCAGAATCTTCTTTACCAGAATCAAGTGAACCTGAAAGTTCTCTTCCTGAATCAAGCGAACCAGAATCTTCTGAACCTGAAAGTTCTCTTCCTGAATCAAGCGAACCAGAATCTTCTGAACCTGAAAGTTCTCTTCCTGAATCTAGTGAACCAGAATCAAGTGAACCTGAAAGTTCTCTTCCTGAATCTAGTGAACCAGGATCAAGTGAACCAATACCTGAAGAACCAAACGTCTTAACTGTTTACTTCCAAAACAACTGGAAATGGTCTGATGTTTCTGCATATGTTTATAACTCTAAATTAGAAGATAATAACTGGGAAGTTGCATGGCCTGGTACTCCGTTAACTAAAGTTGGAGTTGATGGCCCTGAAGGCCAACAATATGACATGTATATTGTTGAAATCGATTTAGCTCAATATGATACTGTTATTTTCAATGGTATAAAAAATGATGATTCTGGCAATAGAGATGAATCACCAAAAATCTCACTTTCTGAAGTAGAAGAAAATACAGCTTTCTATATGGATTGGAATGAAGGTAATACATATGGTACTTATCCTTATACACCAAGCGAAGATGATGGTGGAGACGACACTCCAACTGACCCTATTCCAGGTGATCCTTCATCAAGCGAAAACACTTCTTCTGAACCTGAATCAAGCGAACCTGAAAGTTCTCTTCCTGAATCAAGTGAACCAGAATCAAGCGAACCTGGATCTTCTGAACCAGAATCTAGCGAACCTTCTCAATCTTTACCTCATCCAGAAGGTCCTTCAATCATGATTGATAATCAACACGTAGAATTTACTTCAAATCCTACAACTGATAATAACTATGAATTAGTTTGTAATTTAGAAGCAGGATCAACTGTAGTTTTCTATGCTGATGGTAATCCATTAAAGGTTGGTACATCTGCTGATGATTACTATGTCGAAAAAACTGGTAAATATACTATTTACATTAACAAATCAAACGAAGTTTACCCTGTTTTAGAATTTGTTCAAGAATGTGAAAAATATACTATTGAATTAAATCAAGAAGATATTACTGAAACTGCTTCTCAAGACAAAGGTAATGATTATGCAAAATATGTAGTTACTTTAGAAGTAAACGATAATATTGTTATTAAAGGTGACAACGCTGTAATCTACACATACACTGTAGAAGTTGCAGGCGAACACACATTCTATTTAAACAAAAAACACGAAGTAACAGTAATTGCTCCAGTTAATCCTGATGCAGAACCTACTTTATACTTCGTTCCAAATGCAAATTGGAAAGCTGATAATGCTAGATTTGCTATTTACTATTGGAATAATGGTGGTAACAAATGGGCTGACCTAACTGATAGTGATGGAGATGGTGTCTACGAATGTATGGAAGATTTAACAGGCTATGTTAATATCATCTTCTGTAGAATGAATCCAAATCAATCTGCTAACAATTGGAATAATAAATGGAATCAAACTGCTGACTTAACAATCCCAACTGATGGTACAAATTGTTACACAGTTAAAGAAAACACATGGGATAAAGGTGGCGGAACTTGGTCTGCAATTTAATAGTAGATAAATTTAATCTTTATTATTGAGGTCTCTTAATTGAGACCTTTTCATTTAATGCATCAAAAAAGAGTACCCTAAGGTACTCTATTTTTAGTTATCAAACTATTTTCTGATGCCTAATTCTTTAATTAAAGCTAAATATGCATCATGGTCTTTGTTAGCTAAGTAAGCTAATAAACCTTTTCTTTGTCCTACTTTTGAGAATAATCCTCTTCTTGAAGATCCATCATGTTTATTACTCTTTAAGTGTAATGTTAATGCTTTGATTTCTTCTGTTAAGATTGCGATTTGAACCTTTGTAGAACCTGTATCATTTGCATTTTCGCCGAATTTTTCAATTAATTCTGCTTTTTTTGCTTTTGAAAGTGCCATTTATTTATCCTCCTTTTGGCTTATCTTAACTTGTACCTAGATATCGTTGGAGAATCGTATATCCAAGAACAAGTCGCTCCTATAATATATTAGATATTCAATATAATTTCAATAATTTTACTTTATTTTATTAAAATAATTACTAATTAATATTTTTCTAGACGTTCTGCGATTACACTAACCATTGTTCCTAATGTAACAAGAGAAAGAAAATAATCATCAATTTTTGAAATTGGATAATTTAAAGTAAAAGTCAATGATGATTCATTTGGAATATACCTTGTAGTTGAAATTTGAGCATTTAATCCTGAATTAACATTATTTAAAATTGGAAGTAAATTATTACCTATTCTTAAAGCTTTATTATTACTTAAATACACTTCTACTTCTAGTCCTAAATTTAATGCGTATCTAAAAGTAATACTACTTTCATAATTACCACCAAAACCTAATAAAAATTTACCATTTAATTCATCAGAAACATATGAAACACCATATTTATCCTCGTATTTTTCAAAATTAATACTTCTATAATCACTTTCATCTTTTAAATAATCTTTAATGATTAAACTTATTTCTTTAACACTTTTTTGCATATATACCTCCAATTAATATTTCATGTTCTAACTATACTTAATTAATATAGTTTGAATAACTATTCCAATGATATAGACAGCATCATCTAAAGTTTCTAAATCAAAGTATTCATGAGGAATAGCTAAATCAATCACCAAATTTGGATTATATGGACTACACTTAGTCATATTAACCTCAAAATATCCTTGCTTAGTATTTTCTTTTACTACTTTACTTAAAGCATCGAAATCAATCTTTTTTGATTCTTCTTCATCAAAAATTACCTTTAATCCTAATCCCTTATTATTATAGGTCATAATAATTCTAGCTTTAGGACCAAGATATGCTTTAAAAAAATAAGTGAAATGATGAAATTCAAACTTCAAAGTTTGACCATCATTTGTTTCATTATAAAAAGAATCTTTATATGATATTTGTTCTTTAATAAACTTTTTTACTGATGCACTTACTAAATTAAAACTTATCATAACTTTTTATAATCTTCTTATCACACTTAAGTTGATTCACTAAATCTTCAAGATTGTCAAACTTTCTTTCTTCTCTAATATAATCAATAAAAACTAATGTAACTTCTTTATCATATAAATCTATACTTTCATTAATTACGTGAGCCTCAACTATTTCTTTATCTAATTTTTTAATAGTTGGATGAATTCCAAGATTTATCATTGATAAATATTTCTTACCTTCACAAATTAAATATCCAGCATATACCCCATTTTTAGGATATATTTTATTACTATCTAATTCAATATTTGCAGTTGGAAAACCAATTGTATGACCAATAGAATTACCTTTAATTACTTTTCCTTTTATTTGATATGGTCTAGTTAATAATTTATTAATTCTAGTAATATTACCTTCATTTAATAATCGCTTAATTAAAGTTGTCGATACTTTTTCATTTTCATCATCAACTTCATCACAAACATAAGTATCAAATTCATCATAATAACTTAAAAAGTTAGTATCACCACTTTTATTCTTTCCAAAATGATAATCAAAACCTGAAACAACATTTTTCACCCCTAAAGGAATTATTATTTCCTTTACAAAAGATTCTGGAGACATATTTAATACATCTTTATTTGTTTCTAAAATAATAAAATAATCAACACCTAAAGTTTCTAATATTTCAATTTTGTCTTCAAGCGAATTGATTTCTTTTACATTACTATTAAAGAAAGAACTAGGATTAGGATCCATTGTTAAAACACCAACTTTTCTTCCTAAGTTTTTTGATTTATTTATTAACGAAATATGGCCTAAATGCAAGGCATCAAAATAACCTAGACATAAAGTAATATCATCTAATTTCACTAGACTTTTTGGCGAAATTCTAAATACTTTCATATTAAAATAACCCCCTTAAACAATGATGTTTTCCATCATCTTGTTTTTTATAGATTGCTAATGGTTCATCTTTATCATTTTTAACAAATAACAATTCTTCTTCACCTAAAAATAAGGCGACACCATTTCTTACTTTTGTTTCTAAAAATCCATATACTACTTTACATGGTAAATGTTCTAAAGCTTCGGTAATAGGTATTACATCATCTAAAGTTACTTCTTCAATACTTTTACACATATCTAAATTATATTTACCTACTCTAGTTCTAGTAAGCATAGTTAAATGTCCTCCATAACCAAGTTCATTTCCTATGTCATTACCAAGAGTTCTTATATATGTTCCTTTAGAGCACTTAACATTTATTAATAATCTTTCATTAGTAATTGATAATAAATCTATATTATGAATAATAATATCTCTTTCTTTTCTTTCAATTACTTCTCCTCTTCTTGCTAGTTTATAAAGAGGTTCTCCATTTACTTTTAAAGCCGAATACATTGGTGGAACTTGTTTAATTTGGCCAATATAATGTGAAATTACTTCTAATATTTTTTCTTTATTAAGTGGTAATTTCACTTCTTTTTTAGAAACTATTTCTCCTTCTAAATCTAAAGTATCTGTAGAAATACCTAATAGAAGTTCAGCAATATATTCTTTATCTAAATCTTCTATATAAGAAGATATTTTAGTTCCTTTATTAATGGTTAAAATTAATACTCCACTAGCAAAAGGATCTAGAGTACCAGTGTGGCCTATTTTTTTAGTACCAAACTTTTTTGTTAATTTATTAACAACATCTCTAGAAGTTAATCCTATTGGTTTATTAATTAATAAAATACCGTCCATTTTTTTACCTCAAATAATATTATATATTATTTTCTAAATATAATAAAAGCATGAAATAAAATTCATGCTTATTTTTTATAATTTATTAACTTTATTAAATGGATATTCGTTAATTTTATTCTCTTCACCGACTGTATATTCACTATTTGATGACATCATATATGTAAATACTTTCTTATAATCTTTAATATCCTTTAATGTAGTTTTTAATGCTTCTTTCTTTAATTTGATTTTATCTTTCTTAGTAACGTTAATTAGATAATTAATATCCCATTGATCAATTAATTGAACAATTGAATTAGGAGTAGAAATTCCTCCTACTGCACCAATAACATAGTTAATGAATTCTTTTTTACTAGGATTAAATTCATCTAAATAATTAATAATATTACGATATACATCATATGAATTCTTAACATTAGGATCTCGATAAGAATAGAAGAATGTATCATTAATTTTAGTTAATGCAAAGCCTGCACCATATGCTCCACCTTTAACTCTTATTTCATTCCATAAATAATCATACGAAAGAATATGAGATAAGACTACATCTTTACCGGAGAAGACATGACCAATTTCTTCTAGATTACTTGCAATTACATTATAAGAAACTCCACTAGGTACAACTAATGCCTCTTTTTTAGGTTCATTAAAATTAGGTTTTAATACTTTTTCAATACTAACTTTTCTAAATTTAAGATTTCTACATTCTTCTTTTAATGCTTGAATAGTTTCTTCATCCCCTGAAAGAGAGATAGTTACATTATTTTTAGAAAAAATCTTTTTAGAAATAAAAACAAGTTTTTCATTGATCTTTTTATAATCAAAATTATCTAATAAATCTTTAAAGAAATTATATACTCCAATACCAGTTTTATAATGATTTTCATAGTTTGCAAAACTACTATATGCAGATCTAGCTTCCATAATCGCATGAGAATTACCATTTTCAATTAAACTTTGTCTTAATCCCATAACAGTTTGATTTAAAATAGTTTTAACTTCATTTTTTGTAAACTTAGATGTTAATAAAACTTCATTAATAATATTAGGAATATATTTAATATTTTCTAATAATGCACTAGTAGCTAAAGTAAAATCAATTCGTGTTTCATATCTATTAATAGGATTATTGGCTATACTTAATACAAATGATCCTAGATTAGTTTTAATATTTTTCATTAATTCATAAGGAGTATAAGATTTTGTTTTAACATTTAATAATAAACTTCTTAATAGTCGAACATATGGAAAATCTTCTAATTCCACACAATCTAATGAAAAATACATTCTTAAATAACCAATTTTATTAGTTGGAACATTATGATAAATAGTTTTCATTCCTTTAATTGAAGTCTTTTTAGTATCTAGATAATCAATTCTAGAAGGAATATCTTTTATTGATAATTTTGGTAAAGTATCTAATTCTTTTTTAGTATCAACTTTATTTTGATATGCGATTAATTCTCTAGTTTGCTTAATTAAAGCATCGATTTCTTTATTAGACATCTTATCTTTAATTTCTTTCATTTGTTTTAATACTTTCGCTTTTCTTTCATCACCTAAAGTCTTTGAAGGATTCACTTCAACTAAAACATAATGATTTGATTTTAAAATATATTTATCTAATAAATCTTCATAATATGAAGTTTGTAATTTTTCTCTTAAACTTTTATTAATAGAAGTAAATTCTAATCTATTAATCAAAGAAGAACGATAAATAAATGGGCCAATTATAGAAAGAGCATAATTCAATCCTTTATTTGATGAAGTTAAGTTTCTTTCTTTATCTTTAAATTCTGAGAAATTTAAAGTCGAAGTTAATAATTCTCTATCAATTCCTTCATTAACTAACTTTCTAATTTGTTCTTCAAAGAATAATTTAAATTCTTCTTTTTTAGATGAATCTGTTTCTAATAAATCAATATGTAATGAAGGAACAACATTATTATCATCAATACTATATCTAACATTTTTACCAAACTTTTTATCTAAAATTGACTTTTTTAAAGGAGAATCATTATTAGACATAATCGAATTAAAGATTAATGACATAGCACAGATATCTTCATAATTTTCATAACTACCTAAAGAATAACATAATCCTACATAAGTCTTATCTTTAATATCTTCATCTTTACCTACTTCATACTCTTTTTTATATGTTGTATTAATATGTGGAGTTTGAGGATCAATTACAATATCCTTTTCACTTTTTGTAAATGATGAAAAATACTCTTCATTCAAATATTTTAATTTCTTTTCAATGTCCATATCTCCATAGAAGAAAGTTAAAGCATTTTGTGGAGTGTAATGTTCTTTATAGAAAGAAACATAATCTTCATATGTTAATTCTGGGATTACTTCTGGATCACCACCACTATTATGTCTATAGATTGTATCTTTATACATAATTTCATTTACTGTCGATTCTAAAACATCATCAACCGAAGAAGTCGCACCTTTCATTTCATTATAGACTACACCTTTAATAACTGGTAAATCTTCTTTATTTAATAATTCTAAATGCCATCCTTCTTGTAAGAAAGGTTTCTTATCAATCATTGAAATAGGATTAAATACTGCATCTAAATAGATCGAAAGAATATTATCAAAATCTTGAGGAACTTGACTTGAAAAAGGATACATTGTCCAATCATATGCAGTAAATGCGTTTAAGAAAGTTGCTAAAGATGATTTTAATAAGTTTACAAATGGTTCTTTTAATGGATATTTTTTACTTCCACATAATAAAGAGTGTTCAATAATATGACATACACCTGTAGAATCTTTAGGCAAAGTTCTAAATCCAATAGCAAATGTACAATGTGGATCATCATTTTGAATATGAACTACTCTACCTCCAGATTTAATATGTTCATATTGATATAAGTTAGAATTAATATCTTCTACATAATTAATAGATACTAACTTAAAACCATGTTTAATTTCATTAATTTCCATAAATTAGCCTCCTAAAATAATAATTAATATTATTTTACACTTTTTAATATAAAAAAAACATAAAAAATACCTAATTGTTAAACAACTAGGTATCATTACTATTGTTTTTTAAAAGTCAAATCTCCGTTTTTATTTGTAATGATATTATACATTAAATTAATATTAAATGGTAGCGACTTTTTTGCTACTGTCAACTCTACTCACAGTAGAATCGGTGTTTTTTGCTAAAAAGTCTATTATTTTTGAAAATATATTTTTATTAAAAATAAAAACGAGCCCGTTTTTTTGAACTCGTCTATTAAATTTTAAACTACATTGATTCGTGAATAGTTCTTGAAATAACTTCATCTTGTTGTTCTTTAGATAGTTTAATGAAGTTAACTGCATATCCACTTACTCTAATTGTTAATTGAGGATATTTCTCAGGATGAGCTTGAGCATCTAATAATGTTTCACGGCTAAATACGTTAACATTAAGATGATGTCCTCCATTTTCTACATATGCATCAAGCATATTTACTAAATTATCAACTTTACTATTTGACATAATTAACCTTCCTTTCTTAATCATCTTTACCTAATGAGTTAGGTGTAATTGAGAATGTATTTGAGATACCATCTCTAGAATAGCTATAAGGTAATTTTGCTACTGATTCAAGAGATGCTAATGCACCATTACTATCTCTACCATGCATTGGATTTGCTCCAGGAGCTAAAGCTTCACCTGCTCTTCTTCCATCTGGAGTATTACCAGTATTTTTACCATATACTACGTTAGAAGTAATAGTAAGAATTGACATAGTTTTTACACTTTCTCTATAAGAGAAATGTTTTTTAATCTTATTCATAAATGATTTAACTAAATATACTGCAATAGAATCTACTCGATCATCATTATTACCATATTTTGGGAAATCACCTTCTGTTTTAAAATCGACGATGATACCATGTTCATTTCTAATAGGATATACTTTCGCATATTTAATTGCACTTAATGAGTCAGCAGCACAACTTAATCCAGCAATACCTGTTGCAAAGAATCTTCTTACTTCAGAATCATGAAGAGCCATTTCAATAGCTTCATAAGCATATTTATCGTGCATATAGTGAATGATATTTAATACATTTACATATACACCTGCTAACCATTCAGTCATTTGTTCGAATTTTTGAATAACATCATTATAATCTAAAGCTTCATCAGAAGTTACTCTTGCATATACTGGAGAAACTTGTAATGGTTTACCTGTTTCTTTATCAAGCATCATTTCATCAGCACCACCATTTAATGCGTATAATAAACATTTTGCCAAGTTAGCTCTTGCACCAAAGAATTGCATATCTTTACCTACTCTCATTGCAGATACACAACACGCAATTGCATAATCATCTCCCATTTCTGGTCTCATTAAATCATCTGATTCATATTGAACTGAAGAAGTATCAATAGATAATTGAGCACAGAATCTTTTGAAATTAAGAGGTAAATTCTTACTCCATAATACTGTTAAATTTGGTTCTGGAGCAGGTCCTAAGTTTCTTAATGTATGTAAGATACGGAATGAGTTTTTAGTAACTAAAGTTCTTCCATCAACTCCCATACCACCAATAGCTTCAGTAACCCAAGTTGGATCACCAGAGAATAATTCATTATACGATTGAATTCTCATAAATTTAACAATTCTTAATTTCATTACTAAATGATCAATTAACTCTTGAGCTTCTGTTTCATCAATTAACCCATTATCTAGATCTCTTTGAATATAAATATCTAAGAATGTGGAAATTCTACCAATTGACATAGCTGCTCCATTTTGATCTTTAATTGCACCTAAATAACCAAAATAAGTTGCTTGAATTGCTTCTTTAGCCGTTCCTGCAGGTTTAGAAATATCACATCCATAAGATTCTGCCATTAATTTTAATCTTTTTAAAGCTTTAATTTGATCAGCAATTTCTTCTCTATTTCTAATTTTTTCTGGAGTCATTTCTCCATCGATTAAAGATTTATCTTCTTCTTTTTGCTTAATTAAATAATCAACACCATATAAAGCTACTCTTCTATAGTCACCAATAATTCTACCTCTACCATAAGCATCTGGTAAACCTGTTAAAATATGCGCTCTTCTAGCTAATCTCATCTCTGGAGTATAAACATCAAATACTCCATCATTATGAGTTTTTCTGTAGTTAGTAAAAATATGTTTAATTTCTGGATCAATTTGATATCCATAAAGGCTTAAAGCTTGTTCTGCCATTTTAATACCACCAAAAGGTTGTAAGGCTCTTTTAAACGGTTTATCAGTTTGTAAACCTACTATTTTTTCTAAATCTTTATCAATATATCCAGGAGCATGAGATGTTAAATTTGAAACAACTGAAGTATCAGCATCTAAAACACCACCTGCTTCTCTTTCTTTTCTTGATAATTCTAATATTTCATCCCAAAGTTTTTTTGTTGCTTCTGTCGCAGGTTTTAAAAACGAACCATCACCTTCATAAGGAGTATAGTTTTTTTGTATAAAATCACGAACATCAACTTCATCATTACTCCATTTTCCTGGAATGAAACCTTGCCACTCAATATATTTCATAATTCTCTCCTACTTCTACTTCTTTCTTGCATCTTCAATTTTACTATCTAACCATATAGCAAGAATTTCTTCTGGTTGATAGCCTCTACACCTTCCTACTTCAACTTCATCTTTTAAAATTAATATTGTAGGAACGCGATCAATTTCATATTTAGCAACTACTTCCATGCTTTCTTCACTTACTTCAATATGTTTTAAATCTACATCATCATATGAACTAACTAATGAATAAAGAATAGGCATAAGCGAATAACAATTCGCACAGCTTTCACCACTAAATTCAATTACTTTTATTCTTTTTTCCATAACTATTCTCCTTTTAATATCTTATTAGCTTCCAAAACTAACTCTTTACTAGGAGTATCAACACCTTTTAAAGGATATGGAATATTTAAATTTTTATATTTTACTTCACCCATAGTATGATATGGTAACACTTCAATTTTTTCGACATTTTTTAATGTTTTAATAAACTCTTTAGTTTTCATTAAATCATTTTTAGAAGAAGTATAACCAGGAAGTAAAACTTGTCTAATCCACATTTTTTTATTATTTCTATCTAAATATCTAGCAAATTCTAAAGTATTAATATTAGATTTACCTGTTAATTTAATACATTTTTCTTCATTTATATGTTTGATGTCTAATAAAAATAAGTCAACATACTTAATTAACTCGTCAAATTTAGATGTATCATTAAAATTAAATGTGATTCCAGATGTATCAACTGCAGTATGAATTTTATTTTCTTTAGCAAGTTTACAAACTTCAATTAAGAAGTCAATTTGAACTAAAGGTTCACCACCACTAATCGTTAATCCACCGTTTTTATAATAATTTTTATACTTAAGAACTTTTTCTATTATTTCACTAGCTTCCATTGTAATTGCCCCTTCCATTCCCCAAGTATCTGGATTATGGCAATATAGGCATCTTAATGGACAACCTTTAAGAAATAATACAAATCTAATGCCTGGACCATCAACAGTTCCAAATGTTTCAATTGAATGAATTCGTCCTAACATTTTATCACCTCAAGTGGTTAATATAAATAAATATTTATGTTAACCATAAGTGATTTTAACATTAATATATATATTATTCAATAATAAAAAAATAAAAGTACGTTTTTAGGAATCATTCCTAAAATAAAATAAAATTTTATCGATAAAAAAGTCCTAAATAAATTATGTTTATCTAGGACTTCTTTTTAAAAAGAAAATAATTTTTTAAATATATTTTTAATCTTATGATACCTTACATATCTATTATAATAATTAGATTTACTATAAGCTTCATAAAGTGCATTCTGTTTTAATAAAATTCCACCTCTTTTATCCTTTTTTGCATCTTCAAGAGAAAAAGAATTTTTAATATCTAAAATACTATCTATTACTCCAGCTTTTTTAGCATATTCCCAAAAATATTCTTCATATTGGATATGATCATACTTCCAAGGTTTAAATGATAAATTATAATGAATTAAATTTACTGGTTTAACATAATTTCCTAAAGGCATCACATTCCATGAATCATCAATATATAAAACATGATCCTTTGTTAATACATTTAAATAATCTTGGTCTTGTGCAATTTCAAATGTATATTGTTTTAATAATTTGATAAATCTTCCTTCTAAATCAGTTCTTCTAAATTCACTAAGATTCATTAATAATACACCGGCATTAAAATAATTTTCTTCTTTAATTCCTAAACCTTTATTTACGTATTCTATAAATTCTTCTGTTAACTGAACTGCTCCATCAGGAATTGCACCCACCAAATTATTCTTTAAATCATGATTATATAATTTAGAAATATCTCCTAGAACCACTATATCACAATCTAAATATAAAGCTTTTTCATATTGAGGAAATAGATCTGCGATAAATAATCTATAATATGTTGCTTTAGAATAATAATCTCTAATAGATAAATCTTGAGAAATTAATTGCAATTTATGTCTAACATCAAAGAAGATAATATTAACATCTTCCGAACTATATTTTTTAATTAAATTTTTTGATTCTTCTTTTAATCCAGTATTTAAGACAACTACATCATACTTATAATCTTTAGATGCATTTTCAAAAATCGACTCTAAAGTAATAACTAAGAATTTAGCATAATTGTCATCAACTGCAAAGAATAATGGTATAACTTTTTTCATAATAAACCTCCTTAAATTCAATTTACAAGTTTATTATATGAACACGTATATGAAAGTTAAACCTACTAATTAATATATCAATTCTCCTAAGTAAAAAATGAAGTAAACTGACCAATTTTTTAACTCTACTTTGAGTAAAAGTAACTCTACTCACAGTAGAGTTGATATAAAATCGCCGATTTATCAAAATAAAAAAGATAGAAATTAATTCTATCTTATCTATATTTTTCTAAAAAATCTTTTGCTCTGTTATCACCTAATTCAACTGCTTTTTTCCAATGAACTCTAGCCAAAGCTAAATCTTTAATGCAGCCTATTCCATTAAAATAACAAGTTCCCAGAGCTAGATGGCCATAAGAATGATCTAAATCTGCAGCTTTTTTATAATATTGAAAAGCAGCATGTCCATCCTTATAAAAAATCTCATATATATGACCTAAAATACCATAACAATTCGCATCATATCCTTCACAATTTTCAATTGACTTTTTCAAATATTTATCTGCTTCTTTATAATCTTTACTAACACCTACTCCAAAGTAATAAGCAAAGCCAAATGCATAATTAATTTCTCGATAACCATTCTTATCTGCTAGTTTCAAATAATTAATAAAGTTGTAATCACTCTTAATACAACCAATACCTTTATTGTAGCACCATGCTAAAAAATAATATCCATCAGGATCTTTCAATTCAACAGCTTTAGAATAATAATCAAATGCTTTTTTAGTATCTACTGTTATGCCGTATAACCCTTTTTCATAAATATATCCATATCTTATATAACAAGAAGAAACATTATCTTTAATTCCTTCATCAAGAATTTCAAATCCTCTATTAATATTAACTTCTGTTCCTATTCCTTCAAAATAACAATTCGCCAAATTCTTATATGCTTGATTTACTTTTAATTCATATGCTTTTTTATAGTAGTAGAAAGCTTTATCATAATCTTTTGGTACACTTTTTCCTAATTTATACATAACACCTAAATTATTAAGTGCAGCACCAGAAGATTCTACATCTTCAATTTTAGAATAATAATGAAGAGCCTTAGATTGATCTTTTTTCACACCTAATCCAAGATCATAAGCAATCGCTAATTCTAAATATACCTTTTTAAAATTTTTCTTTTCACACTTAGTAAAACATTCAAAAGATAAATCATATTGCATATTTCCTTTATATGCTAAACCTAAATAATACATAGATTCTGTATCATCATATTTTTCTACACATTTTTTAAGTGTATCAATCGCACTTCTAATACTTTTAATAATTGCCCCTCTACCATATAAAAAACTAATTCCTAAAGTTTTTAAAGAAGGTAAATAATTTAATTTATCCCCATATCTTAATAAATTAATTGCCTTATATTCATCTGCCTTTACATTAACTCCAAACATATAGCAATTTGCAAGTTCGATTATGGATCTAACATCACCACTTTCTAAAGCTTTTAAAGCATAATCAAAAGCCAATTTTTCATCATAAACACCATTTTTTTTATCTCTAAATAATTTGGATAAATTAATAAAAGCAATTGATTGAGTTGAAGGAAGTTCACTAGCCTTTAAAAGATATTCTTTAGCTAGCTCTATATTCTTTTCTACTCCAATTCCTAGTTCATAACAAATTCCTTTAATATTATAGTGTTTTTGTGAACCAATAAAATCTAAGTCCATAACCGTTTTAAATATTTCATTTGGATCTTTTTCACATCCATAACCATTATTTAAAAAATTAATATACCCTAAAAGATACTTTTCATATTCAAAAGGATAATCATTATTTCTAAATTCATCTACTTTATTTTTTAGTTCATTAAATAATCTCTCCCTATCTTCCATAGGAATCTTGTAAGATACATTTTTATGACTCTCACCATAATGTTTTGCAATATCTGATAATTTAGTAAATGTCACATTCTTATTAGGAGTTAATTTACTTACCTTAGTTAAAATAGAATCAAATAATATATTTTCCGGATCTACACTAACCATAAATTCCCAAAATGGAACAAAACTAGGATGTTTCGAATAAAAATCATTTCCAATACCTATTTCTTTAGCCTTTTCCATTAGTTTATTTGCCTTCTTTAAGTCTTGTTTAACTAACATCCCATTTGAATAATAATTAGAAAGAAGAGATAATGCTCCAGGATGATTTTGTTTTGCCGCTAATGATAAAAGTTTAATACCTTTTTTAATATTTTTAGTATATTTCATTCCTTCCATATACATTCTTCCAACTGTATATAGACATTCAGGATCTTTTAATTTAACGCCTTTTTCTAAAATATTATAGATATAACTTACATTCCAAGTTTGTTTACTTTCTCTTAAAGAATTTTGTATAGCAAGCATGAAACAAAAACTTGGAAATTTCTTAATACGTTTCATATTAAAATAAGTATCATATAATGAATCTACTTCATATCCATATTTTCCTGTTAAATATAAATAAGTTTCTAAATAAGCATAACCATGATTTTTAGAACGCTCTTTTTTCCAATGACGTTCATTTTTATAAATTATATATTTATTAATAGTTTCCTTTATTTTAGATTCTAGATGTATAGGAACATCAATCACCCAAGGTACAACACCTTTTTCAACTAATTTAATCATCTCTTCAGGACTACTAATAACATGTCTATTATAATTATTAAGCATATAACCACCTTCTTTTATTAATTATATCAAATAGTATACTAAGAAAAAAAGACTAGAATTTAATCTAGTCTTTCTTATATATTATTTCTTTTTATTCATTAATAATCTTTTATAATGCGCTGATAAGTTCTTTCTAATAATTGAAATAATAATCAATGCAATTGCAATAACAACAATAACACCTAAGAATACATAGACAGGAGTCATATCAGTATAAGCCTTTACTTGTCCCCACATAATAATGACGTCTGCATTATATTCACCAAAATCATTCATAATCGCACATCTAGCAGATATTTCTTTTGAAGGATATTGAGTTTGTAATTGATTAGCACTACTTGCATAAGGATAAATAATTCCACTTCTACCTTCTTCTAAAGTACCTTCAAATAGATAAGAAATATCATATCCTTTTTTATCCATTTTAACCCATACTTCTTCATCAGTAATAGATGAATTTACAATACCTTTATCCTCATCATTTTCATCATAATATTCACAAGAATACCATTCATCATTATAAGAAACTACATTACCATAATAATACTCTTTACTAGAATCAAATATTGCTTCTTCAAAATAAGAATCATTAGTAGGAATATTACCAACACTATCTTGAATAGCAGTATATAATTTACCACTATATACACAAGTTTCACCTTCACTATATTGATAAGTAGAAGAATAATCAGAAATACCATACCAAGATGAAGCCAAATCAAATAATTGATCACCAACAATAAATGGAGTATATCCAATATAATCCATATTTGAAGCGGCATTTTCTGGAGTAGAAATAAAATCTAAGAATTTATATGCTAATTCTTTATCTGCACCATAAGGAATAGTCCAACCATCATACCAAATATTTCCTCCATCTTCAGGAACAGAATATTCTAATGTTTTTCCTGATTCTTCCATTGCAGTATCAATAGAATAAACAGCATCACCGGACCAAGCAAGATTCATTTTAATTTTTCCAGTTATAATATCAGTTTTACCAGAGTCAACTTCAAAACCAAAGATATTATCTTTTAATGCAATTAATTCTTCTTTAACTGTTGAAATTTTTTGATAGTTTTCTTCTTCTGATTCTTTTGATCCATCTAATTTAAAATCAAAAATATTTTGAACTAATTGATTATACGCATTACAATTTTCATCATTTGGATCATTTAAATATGCTTCTTTTAAAGTTTTAAACTCTTCACTTTGTGAATAAGCATGCATTAGTCCAACAACATAAGTATCACGCATTGAATTCTTAATAGAAATTAAATCTTTATAATTCTCATTCCAGAAAATATCCCAAGATTTAACATCTTCTTTAATTGTGTCACTACAAGAAGGATCATAAATAATTCCTAAAGTTCCCCACATATATCCAACTGCATATTCATCAAGATTTACTTCGATATCACTATCAGTAACAACTTTCATATTTTTAAGTTTATTTCTTAATTCTTTTGATGCATATTTTTCATAATTTGGAATAGAAACATTATAGTCGTTCATCTTTTGAACTAAACCTTCTTTAACCATTTTTTGAACCATATATTCAGAGGCACAAATTAAATCATAAGTTCCTTCTTTTTGTAATGAGAATTGATTATACATTGTTTCGTTTGTATCGTAAGTATAATAGTTTACTTTACATCCATACTTCTTTTCAAACTCACCAATAATATCAATAAGCGCATCATCACCTTGAGCAATATAGTCTTCACAATTATAGATAGTTAATGTCTTACCTTCATATTCTCCATTATTAGAAGAAGAACATCCAGCTAAGCAAGAAGAAATTAATAAAATAGGTAAAATTAAATTTAACTTTTTCATCTTATTTTCTCCTTCCTTTTACAACTACATTTGCTTTTTTATTGTTGTAAATTGTAATTAAAATTACAGAAGCAAAAACCGCTAAAGCTAATAAAGTAGTTAAAGCACGTACTTCAGCAGGAATTGGATGTTTAGTAACAATCTTTTGAATATATGTAGAGATTGTTTCAAAAGAAGGTTCTTTTAAATATTGAGTTAATACAAAATCATCTAAAGATAATGTTAACGCAATCATAAATCCTGAAAGAATACCAGGAAGAATTTCTGGAAGAATAACTTTAAACATTGCAAACCATGGAGTTGAGCCTAAATCTAATGCTGCTTCATAAGTATTTGGATCCATTTGAACTAACTTAGGTTTAACATTCAAATAAACAAATGCTACTGTTAATACTACATGTCCAATTAATAAAGTAAAGAAACTATATGAAGTATTTAAAGTCTTAAATACAACTGCTAAAGATAGAGCCATAACAATTTCGGCATTTACAACTGGAAGTTGAGTCATAGTTTCAACAGTTTTTCTAGTTTTCTTTTTAGAATAGAAAACCCCAACTGCTCCTAAAGTACCAATAATAGTAGATACAATAGCAGAAACAATGGCAATTAATAACGTATTTCCAACCGCAGTCATTAGTGCTTCATTTCTAAATAATCTTCCATATAATTCAAAACTAAATCCTTCATCCCAGTTACCTAAAGTATCACTTGGAGAAAAACTAAAAATCATTAATACTAATATAGGAAGATACATAACTAGAAGAACTAGATATATGTAGAATTTAGCTAAAAACTTCTTTAAACGTGGAAATTTTACCATATAGAAGCCCTCCCTCCTGTTTCATCTTCATTAGAGAATTTTCTTGAAATAAGAACACTAACTCCAATTAATAGAAGCATAATTAAAGCCATGAAAGAACCAAAGTTCCAGTCAGCTTGATTGAAATATAAGTCGATATAACTACCAAATAATACAACGTTATATTCTGATAAAATATCAGAAATAACATAAGAAGATAAAGTAGGCATAAAGACCATAGTAGCAGCACTAACAATACCTGGCATTGTCATTGGAATAATAACCTTGAAGAATGTTTGTACACTATTAGCACCTAAATCTTTACTAGCCTCAATTTGATTTTTATCCATTTTTAACATAGTAGTATATAAAGGTAAGATAACAAATGGTAAATAGTTATAAACTAAACCAATAATAGTAGTTAATTGAGAATGTTCACCAGTTGATAAACCAATCCAGTTTAATACATCTCTAGTTGCAGATGTTCTAATAACGAAATTAATCCAAGAAGGCATAATAAATAACATAACTAGAACATAAGACTTATTGATATTTTTATTAGCAAGTAACATTGCTAAAGGATAACCGATCACTAAACAAATTAGTGTATTCGCAATCGCATAAACAAAAGAAATTAATAAGACATTGACATTTGTGGAATCTTGAAAAAATTTGACTAAATTTGAAAATGAGAATTGACCGCCTTTATTTGTAAATGCGTAATAAACAATAAATAATATTGGAATTACAACAAAACAAATAAGAAATAAAATATAAGGAATTGATAAATACTTTCTTTTAAATCTCATATTTTGATAAATCTGCCTTTGCTTTTAATTTAATCTTTTTAGGGTCAATTTTTACACTTACTTTATCAAATTCATTCCAAGTCCAAACTGTATCAACAACAAAGTCTTCTTCATCCTCTGTTCTAACAATTAATTGATAGTGGTCACCTTTCCAAACCATTTGGATAATTTCACCAACTATATTACCATCTTCTAAGTCATCACTAATTTCAATATCGTGCATATCAATATCTGCGATAACATCAAAATCACTTAAATCATATTTTTTACCATCTTTAGAAATTAAATATCCTTCTTCATTTAATGAAGATCCTGGTAAAATTTGAGTTACATCACAATCCCAAGAAACTCCAGCAAATACAACTTGGTTGTTTTTATCAATGTAAGCATCACTGTATCTATTAGTAGAGAATTCTCTTTTCATAATGTGAATTAATTCAGGTTTAATAGATAAAGAAACTTCTTGATTGATTGCTCTATCATTAGTTGATTGAATTAATACTTCATTATTACCAACCATCGCAGTAAATTGATAGTTAATTCCTTTGAAAATCTTATTAACGATTTTTGCATTAACATTTCCTTCACCTAATGGTTTAATTTTAATATCTTCAGGTCTAACAACAACATCAACTTTTTCATTAATTGGGAAAGAGTCAACACAATCCCATTGTTTACCTAAGAATCTAACTTTCTTTTCACCAATCATTGTTCCAGAATAAATATTCGATTCACCAATAAAGTCTGCAACGAAAGCATTTTGAGGTTCATTATAAATATCAAGTGGAGTACCAATTTGTTGAATTTGTCCATCTTTCATAATGACAATTGTATCTGACATTGTTAAAGCTTCTTCTTGATCATGAGTAACATAGATAAATGTGATACCTAATTTTCTATGCATTTCTTTTAACTCAAGTTGCATTTCTTTTCTCATTTTTAAGTCTAAAGCACCTAAAGGTTCATCTAATAATAAAATTTCAGGTTCATTAACGATTGCTCTAGCAATCGCTACTCTTTGTTGTTGACCACCTGAAAGAGTAGAAACATTTCTTCCTTCAAAAGCTTCTAGGTCAACAATTTTTAAAGCTTTAGTAACTTTTTCATCAATTTCTTCTCTAGTAAATTTTCTTAATTTAGTTACCAAATTTCCTTTTTTATCTTTTGTTTTATATGGAATCTTTTTAAGTTTTAAACCAAATGCAATATTATCATAAACATCTAAATGTGGGAATAATGCATATCTTTGGAAAACTGTATTTAATGGTCTTTTAAATGGAGGTAATTGAGAAATATCTTTACCATTTAATAAAATTTCACCACTAGTAGGTAATTCAAAACCTGCAATCATTCTTAAAGTTGTTGTTTTACCACAACCAGAAGGACCTAAGAAAGTAACGAATTCACCCTTTTTAACATACAAATTAAAATTTTCTACTGCAAAACTATCGTCATATTTTTTATTGACATTAATTAGTTCTAAAATTACATCTTCTTTTTTCATATTACTACCTCCATTAATTAAAAGTTTGGTGGGCTACTAACCCAAATAACTCGACATATCTTATCTTTAACATTTTTTAAATAATGATTCTTGTTAGAATCATAATAGAATGTTTCACCCTTTTTAACTTTCAGTTTCTTATTATCGATACACAATAATAATTCACCTTCTAATACATATCCAAATTCTTGACCCTCATGAGGATAATCATTATCAGTTTGTCCATTCGGATATATAGTTACTAATATAGGTTCCATTTCATTTTTTTGTGCATTTGGAACAAGCCACCTAATTTTATAACCATCGGCTTCCTTATCAAAATAATCACCATTCTTAAATACAACTTGATTAGTATTTTGACTAGAGAAAAAATCTCCTAGATTAGTTCCTAACGCCTTAAGTATATCTTCCAGAGTAGAAATTGAAGGTTCTGTAAGATCATTTTCTATCTGCGAAATATACCCTTTTGTCAGTTCTGTACGATTTCCTAACTCTTCTTGAGTTAGATTACATAAAGTACGGAGTTCTTTTATCTTCTTACCTAACTTCATATTCCCTCCTTTGTTTAAATATTGTAATTATTTTGTTTAGTAAAACTAAACTTTATGGGTTTATTATATATATAATATAGTTAAAAAACAACATATTTTTTTATAGTTTTTGTTAAACTGTAAACAAAATAAAATAGACTACCTAATGGTAGTCTAAATTATATAGCTTCTAAAAGTATGACTTTTTATTAAGTTAATTATAAATTCGCTATTGCACTATATGCTATTTCACTAATTGCCATTTCCGAAAACGGAATAACAGTTGTTCCATTTTTCCAGAAACAAAAATAAATAGCATGGTTAATTGAATATGAAATAATTTCTGGTAAAAATTCATAATTCTCCAAATCTTCTACTAATTCATTATCTATATACATTTCTTTTATGTGAAATTCTCCACCTGTACCTTTACCTATAATTTTATAATGAATATTATCAAAATAAATATCAAAATTTCTTCCATCTGCAACTACATTTAAGTTTTCTGATTTATAAGTTCCAGTATACATTTGATTCGGAACATAATGTTCTTGTGCTCTTCTAACATGAATTTCTTTAATAGATTCATCTAATGATATAAATTTATTAGGATCAATTAATTTTTCAAATTTAGAATCTTCATAAAAACCAATTATATATGGTTTTGAACCTATTCCTCCCCAATCTCGTCCTTCTTTTTCCCAACTACTTTCTGTATCTACATGATTACTAGAGTACGGATATCCTCTATAATCTTCACCTTTAATAAAATACTGATATCTTGCTACATCGAATTTATCATTTTCATAAATATATATTGGTATCTTAATTTCATTTTCTAATGGTTCTCTATCATCTTCAATTTTTATATTACTTACATCATTAGGTTCTCTCAACTTAACTTCACCATCAACTACATCACGGAAGTCTATCCCCTTATAATCTTCTAATGTCATAGTTAAAGGATCTAAATATATTTTTGTTGAATCACTTGATGAAACAAAAGACGAATCACAAGATACATTAGTTATAGATAAAAATGCTATCATTAATTTTAAAAACAAATTTTTACTCTTCATATTCTTCCTCCTTACTCGATAATCCACCAAAATCATTATAATATGGATTTTCTGCTCCACAAGTACAATATTGCTCAGAATAGGTAATATCTTTCCTATAAGCATGCAATTCTTGTTGATATAATCCACATTTACAATAATTATAATGATAATTGTTACTTATATATCTACAATTATATGTATAATAATGTGTATTATGATTTGTATACGCTCCAAAAAAAGTATTATCATCATTATAATATGTTGAATGATAATTATATCCAGGAGAAACTGTAGTCGAATCATCAAAATGTAAAGAAATAGCTGATAATTTAGTAATACCGGAAATCGAACTTTCATTACTATTTAAATATGAAAGTTTTAATTGACCATTTGTAGTTAATCGTGGTTTAAATGTATCAACATAACCTTCATGTAAATAAAAAATATGTTCATTTGTATATCCATAATTATAAGCAATTCTTGCATGCCCATTAAAACCAATTAGAACAGGTCTTCCTGCATCAATTTCATCAATAATAAAATCAAATACTTGTTCGTAAGAAGTTGCGTTTCCATACGTAGCCACATTTTTATCATAGGCCTTATAGTCAATTGTGTAACTGAAAGATGTACTTAACGATTGTAAATATGAATTTAATGTATATAAATTAATATCTAAATTTGTCCCAAATACATTCATATAAGTCATATTTTCTAAACCGCTTGTCGAATTATCATAAGTAGTTCCGATAATGCACAATTTTGCGTGTAAGTTGGTATGTTGAGTAACATTTAAATGATTCCAATAAATTTGTGGATTTGCAAAAGAAGAATTGGTATCAAAATCCGAACCTGGTGATTCAGCTGTAGATGTATCTAATTTAATCGATGAATAATTACTCTTTGCATCATAAACACTTGGTACGATATTTCCATTTAATATAGCATCATAATAAGTTAATAACATACCCATCGCAACATATCCACAAGTAGACTGAGAAAAATTGTTTCCAAAATTATTAGTTAAATTCGTATAATATTTAACTAAATTTGTTTTACTCGAACTAACTGCATATGTTGATATTTCATCGGATCCACCACCTAAATCTTTATAACTCGAAGTCTTTTTATAATGTGAATGTTTATGAGGAAGACCAGTAAAAGCCAATGATGACATTCCAAATAATAATCCACTTAAAGTAATAATAGTAATAAATTTATTCATATCTTTCTCCTTTCTATAATATAAGAATAAAATAACATATTTACCTTTCTATACTAAAAGTCAAATCACCTATAAATAAATATCTATTCTTCATAAACTATTACTCCTATAATCCACCAGTTCTAGATACATATCCACAATCAGTACATACATAACTAGGTATGTAATTTGGATCATACTCATTACTTAAAGGAAATATTGATTGAAGTTCAAATGTATGTTCTACTATAACATCTCCACATTCACATGACGAATAATGATATTTAGAATCAAATACATCATAGGAATAACTATGAGTATGAGACATATTATATCTATAAAATTTTACATAAGTTGCTGCCCCACCATTTACTAAACTAGTATATGGACACTGATCTCCTCTATGTTCATATAATCCATAATATCCCCATTTAGATTGAACTAATACAGTATTAGAATATCCACATACTCCATTAGGTGTTTGTCCTGTTGTTCCTCTTACTACACCTGAATGTACTATATTATCATCTTCATCAAAATATACAATTCTATCTCTTACTTGTACTTGTGAATATGGTACTTCTATGTAACTTCCATCATTAATATATAGATAAGCATCATCTATACAATATTCGTTTTCATCTATATTTTGTGAATAAAAAGTGTAAGAATAATTATTATATATCTTTGAAGCATCTGAAATTCTTATATCAGAAGTAAAATATGCATCTGAAATTTGATTATATTGAGAAATTAGAATTGAACTAAGTTCATTATTGGTATACACCGTAACAGTAGACCCCTTAGGCGTAGAAATGTAAGATATATTGTTGCTTAATAAAGCGACTGTTAATAATAATTCATTAATCATTTAATACCTCCTTTTAATGTGGTTTCCAAAACATTCCATAGTTTTGTGGTTCAATTAACACATAAGATATTATGAAAGTCGTAATAAATAAAATTAAAACTAATATAGAACATAAAACACAAATTATTAATCTTATTTTATTAGATATTTCCCAAGTATTGTATATAAATAAAATATTAAATATGATCATTATAATGTAAATACCTATAGGAATAAGTGACCAACCTTTAAGCACTGTTAATATAGATAAATTAGGATAATAACGTGGGTTTGCAATATGTATCCCCTCCCTAACAAACACAAATAATTCGACTGCTGTTAAGATTAATAAGACAATTGATAAAAAGATAACTGGTAGATGATATTTTATATTAGATTTTATTTTGTCTCTTTTATTTAGTTCTTGATATAAATCATCAATATCTAATAAATACTCTTTACTAACTTTAAAATAATCTGCTAAAACTTTTATATTCTCTTTATTTGGAATACCTTTTCCACTTTCCCACTTTGCTATAGCAGCTCTAGAAACATGAATAATTGTACTTAATTCATATTGAGATATTTTATTCTTTTCTCTTAATTCTTTTAATTTTTCCTTAAACATTATAATCACCACTCTTCTTAATCAAATTATATGTTAATTTTATATATAGGTGGTAGTTACTTTTTGGTTACTCTCAACTCTACTCACAGTAGAGTCGGTGTTTTTCACTAAAAAGTCTTCTGTTTTAGAAAAAGTATTTTTACATTTTTTAAATTTCTTATCTAAAGATAATAAAAAGAAGTTATTTAATAACAACTTCTTCCATTACTATATCTACTTTATCTAGAATATTATAAGCTTTATTTTACAAAATTATCATTTTCGATTAATGCTTTATTAATCATTTTAAATACTTTATAATTTTCTTCTTTTAATTCTAAATGTTTTGTTTCATATTCATTACGCATTGGAATCACCATTGCTTCATCAGAATAAGAAAAACCAACAATTACTACTCCATCTGCAATAGAAATAACAACATCATTCATAACATCATTACATTCTAACTTATTAAGAGCCTTAATTAATCCACTTGTAAAGATTTTTTCATAACCTTTATGAGATGTATATACTTGCCATTCCTTTTTTAATGAAGGTACATTAATTTGATTTACATCTTCTAATTTAGTAGGAGTAGCATCTCCACAACCTTTTAAATATAATAATGTTCTTCCTTCATTTACAAACGAATAATTTATTATTTATAGTTAAAATATATAATTTCCTAGTTAACAAAAAAAGACCGGATAACCCGATCTTTATGTCTTCTAAGAATTAATAATGATTTCTACGAGCCATTTCAGATTTAAGTTTTCTCTTCATACCTGGCTTTAAATAGAATTCGCGTTTTCTTGCTTCTTGAAGGGTTCCAGCTTTGTTAACTTGTCTCTTAAATCTGCGTAATGCATCATCTAATGTTTCGTTTTCTCTAACGACTGTTTTTGGCATCTTGTTCACCCCTTTTTTAAGCTTTTTGCTTCAACCATTGATAATTATAAGGAAAACAAGATATAAAATCAACATTTATTTTTGAATTAATTTAAAATATTTTTACTTTTTTACATTTATCTACTTTTTTATCTAAAAATAAACAAAGATGGACAAATATTTGCCCATCCTTGCATTTTTCTATTATAAACCTGTACTTGGCACAATAATATCAGTACTACCACTACCAGTAGTAACACTTGGAAGTTTACCATCCCATTTTTCAAGGTATTCAATATATTTTACAAAATCTAAAACTCCTTTTATGTTTTCTTGAGTATGTGTTGCATCATATTGAATCGAATAATGAGTATCAATTAGGGTTGTTGTAATAGTTGTTCTAACATTATCTTTTTCTTCAATAGTTACACTTTCTTGAGGCTTAACATCAACACTTTCCTCATTTACTAAAGAAGATATTACTTCTCCAGTTTCGATATTTGTTAATACGGTTTCAGTCGATTTAGTATATGTTTCTTTTACTTCATAACCTTGAGAAGAAGCAATTTCGACAATTTTTAATGCCATAGCTTTTGCTGCTGCAGAAGCAATAATTTTTTGAGATTCAGCATCACCTCTTGCCGCTTCAATTTTAGCTTGTGCAGTTAATTTTGCTACTTCTAATTCTTGTTCCGCTTTAGTAATTGCTGCTTCTTTTTGTTGTTCTGCAATTACTTTATCTTCTACTGATTGTTCAAATTCATCTGTAAAATCAATATTCGTTAAGTTAACAGCAGTAATAGTAACATAATAATGTTCATCAACTGATTGTCTAATTACTTTTTCAACTTCTGGTGAGATTGCTGCTCTAGTTTCAATAATTTCCATTGCAGTATATTTTGATAAAATTGCTTTTACGTTGTCATCTGCTACTTTTTCAATACGTTGTTCTAAAGACTCCATATTTGTATATTCAGTTAAGATGTTTTCCGCTTTACCTGGGTCAATCTTATATTGGATAGTCATTGCAATATCCATAGTTTGAGCGTCGCTAGAATATGATACAGTTTCAATATCTAATTTTTGAACAGTTGTATCAAAAACAATATATTCATTGAACATATAAAAATCAAAATATGTTCCTGGAGTTCTAGTCGCTTTAACAGTACCTAAACTTTTAACAACGGCAACTTGTCCTGCTTCTACTTGATGAAACGAACTTGGAATTAAAATTGTACATAATAATCCAGCACCTAAAATGCTTCCACCAATTTTATTTAATTTAGCCTTGTTTTTCGCTGAAAACGAGAAGTCTACTACTCCTTTCTTTTTTGGTTGTCCTTTAGCATTTGTGTAAATTAATAATCCTACACCAATACCACAGACTATAAAAAATAAAATAAATAATAACGATCTAATCATAACTTTTCGTTACCAAAAATCTAATAAAATCTATCAAATCTTTGTTTATTCCCTATTCAACGTATCTTATTTCATATATTGCTA
>SVBA01000001.1 GCA_015059095.1 Erysipelotrichaceae bacterium | reverse complement strand
TCTCATCTACCCTATGACTGCCATTACTTTTTTGTTTGGCTTGACCCTACAAAACCCTAAAATTATTTATAGAGCCTCTTTATCTTTAATTAACTTTTCTTTCCTTCAACCCAAGTATTTTCATCCCATGAAAGAATTTGAGTAATATTACCCATAGCATTAGATTCATCATACCAAGCAGATTTAGCTGATCCTATCTTTGATTCTACAGGATACCATTCGCCTTCAGAATTTTTTTGAACTAAAGTTCTTGTAATTGGATAAATATAACTCCCAATTGCAGTAGTAGGTTTTTCTGGTTTTCTATTCGAGAAAATACCTGCACCTTCTTTTCTATTAACAATTTGTTTATTTAAGTATGAATCTGGTTTTCATCAAAGAAGAAAACAATAATGTAATACATATACTAAATAAACTTTCTTTTATTCTTTTTATTTCTAGGTTTATTTAAGTTATATTTGAATACAACTTCATCAATCAATTCTTTTGCGTTTTGTACATTAAAATCATTGTTTAAACAAATAGATAGAGGCGTTTTACTTAATCCTTCTATTTTTTCAACGTTCTTAAATTCATATTTTGTTTTTTCATATTCCTTAGGATTTAAACTATAACTAATAAATAATTTTTTATTTTTAATTCCTATTTTACATACAATATTTTTTCCAACTGTATATGTTTCAAAATTTAAGCTTCTATAAATTTTAATATCACTAATTTGCATTAATTTTTCTTTTATTGAAGCATATGCGTTTTTAAATATAGGATTAATTTTAGAAAGTTTTCTTTCAAATGATCTCTTCAAAAATTCTTTTTTAGTTAAGAAATCTTTTCCTTCATCCTCTTCATAATCTTCTTTTCTTAATTTATCTGAGAATGATAAATATTCTAAACGAGTTTTTTCTAAATCTTCAAGGCGTTTAGTGATTAATGGAGTAACAAATAAATTAGCAAAAATTAATATTAAACATAACCAACCTATTGGAGATTGTAAGAAAACGATAAAGCTACCTACATATTTAATATTTTCTCCATTATAGATTGCTCTCATTTGACTATATTCTACTGGATAGACATCTGGATATTGAATTGCATCACCTTGCAATAAGAAATATCTTGAATCAGGATGAGTTGAACATGGTTCTTCAATACCGACAATTCTATGAACGATAAATGTGTCATTTTTTTCATATACGACAATATCGTATAGTTTCAAATCTTTTTCTTCTGGTAATTTATAAGTTAAAATAATATCAAATGTTTCGAATTGATTATTAAGATTATTAGTAAATAAATAATCATTTTCTTCGTTTTTAAAAGACATTGAATCACTTTTAACAACTCTAGCTACTGGAAGATTTCCAAGAGGAATATTGTCCGAATTATTCAAATAGAAAGACAACCCAAAAATAACAACAAAGAAAATCGTAACTACAATAGAAAAAATGGAATTAAGCACATCAAATGCTTTTTCTCCTTTTTTCTTGTTCATTTTCTCATGATGTTCTTTTAATATTCGTTCGTCTTCCACACCATGTTTAATTAGTTTAATATTTGATTTAATAATGATTGTAAAAAGAACAGCAAAAAAGCTAACTAAAAACAACAATACTATTAAACAAAGTAGGAAGGTATAAAGTTCATAACCTTTCATATCTTCCTCACTTTAATTATTTTAATTATGCAACGTATTCTTCAATAACGATTTGGAATGTTCCAGCATCAATAATAGATTTTAATGAATCAAATTTAGCTCTAGTATCTAATGTAATAGGTTCCATATTAACATAACTACCTAAACCTAAATTCTCTCTTACATTAGTAGTGCCATTATCATCCACATCTGCAGTTTTTTCGCCTAAAATAATATATTCACCAAGAATTGGATTTCCGTCATTCAAAATATATGAATATGATGTTGCATCACCGCCACCCTCTAATCTAAATACATCAACATTTCCTCCACCATAAGTGTAATTAGCAAAATTTTCAGTAATTGTTAGTTTTAATTTAATACCACTATCCTTTACATCTTGATCTGCATAGGCAGCTGGAGTAAATTTAATTTTAATTTGGCCAGTGAAAACTACATCAGTTTTATATGTGTAAACTCCACCTTCTTGTACATTTACTACAGTAGCTTGAATGCTTGTATCAGCAGAAACAATATCCAATGTACCTTTTGATGAAGAAGAACCTAAGTCAATTTGAACTTTAGCTTCTGTTTGAGCACTATTAACTCCTGAAGTAGCATAGTTCCAAGAAGCATATACGCCACCTGTAGTTAATAAAGCTGCTAATAAAAATAAAGTATTAAGCTTTTTAATTTTCATATAAAATACCCCTTTCAATTATTATTAATTTTTTTATTTTTATAAAGATATTATAATCTTAGTTTTATTTATTTGTAAATAGAATATATATTAATAGAATTAATATTCCTAATAAAATGAAAAATATAAAGTCGTATCTTCATTATAAGCAAATTTATATGGCGCACTATCAAGCATAGAACCATAATAATCAAAGCCTTCAGTATTTAAAGCTTCTCCGTCTTTAGTTAAAGAAATCTTCATATCTTTAATATCTGAACTATTAAAATCTGAATAATGATAAGAGAAGCACTCTCTTAAATAAGAAATTGCACTTTCTCCTTTTGTAACTAATAAAGTGTTATCTTTTACAACATTAATTCTGTTGCCATTTTCAAGAATCATAAATTTATCACCAGTTTCTTGAGTACAATTATAACAATCACATTCAATAGTAATTACAATACAATTTTCTAATTTAACACTCTTTTCTTTATAGACTTCGTTTTCTTTTAAAGGATCATTTGGATCTACTCTATTATTAGAACTATCTACTACATAAGACATATATCCATAATTAGGAACTAAATAAGAATAGAATTCACCAGCGTAACTATCGCCAACTAAATATTTAGTTACAACTGTTTCTTCTCCTAAATCATTTGTATATGTAAATGTCACATATTTTGCAAGTTCCAATTTACAATAAATAGTTGAGATTTCTGCAGGAATTATGCATTGAGAATCTCCCACATCTACAGTTTCAAGAGGAATTAAATGTGCTGCATCTTCATAATACCCTACAACATTATAATTATTATAGAATTTAGGTAAGAAGAAATAATCATCTTTATGAGCATATCTAGTCTCAGTATATTCATTTCCATAAACAATACTTACTGGAATATAATTTTCATCAACAACAAGATCAATATAAACAGAGTCACCATCATTTAATTGATAATCAATATAAATAGGATTAGTTTTTTCTTCATCTAAATAGACGCTATATTGATAAGGAACATCCATATACATTTCTCTATGTTCCATTTCTAACATTTCAAGAGTATGTAACCATCCATCTTCTTTGACCAAAACTAAATCAAATCCTGTACCATCATGGCCTTCAATTTTACAAGAACAATATACTTTAACTTTTCCAGAAGTGATTACATATAAATTAGGTACTTTAGCATAAGAGAATTCCTCTCCATAATACATTTTAGTATTGCCTTCTTTATCAGAATATAATGAAGGTAATTTCTTTCCTTTACCAAATCCATAATCACAATCTTTTAAAGCATCTACTAATGAATTATATTTTCCAACAATATTACTAGTATGAATTAAACAATTACACTCAATATTTAAATCGATTTGAGCATATTCTTTTTTACCATAAGCAGTAAAGTCCTCATAGAAATATTGATAATTTGGACTTTGTAGTTTAATAGTATATTCACTATCCAAATAATAATTAATTACATAATAATCTTCTCCATCCATTACAGCATGAGGATTTAATTGATTATTAAATGAATAAATAAAGTTAGTATGATTCATGTCACAACTTTCATCACAAATAACATTTACCATTGGATGAGATTTATATCCTAAATAAACATCATCCACATTATTTAAAGATGTAATCTTTTGAGTTCTTCCTTCATCTTTATAGAATTCAAATAATGTGACATATTCATAAGAATTTTGTGAAGCATAATATACTCTTTTAAACAATCTATCTTCTAATAAAGACGATTCTTCATTTGGAATTTGTCCTTGGTATTTTGACCAATCAATACTAGATAAATCAAAATCAAGAGGAACGATAATTTGTTCAAAATCTCCATCGATTGTATGGAATGTGACTTGTTTTGCTTCACTCCATTTAATATAGATAACATCTCCTTCTTTGAGTTTTGTTTCTTCAGTAAATGGTATAGTTAAATTCTTATCTAAATAGAATCCACTAGCGATTTTACCATTTTGTAATCCACTAAATTCTAGAGTTATTCTTTCATATAATTCTTCGGCTTTACCATAGAATTTTCTAGAATCTTCACCAGTTTTATCATCATATGCTTCAACAGTAATATTTACTCTAGTATCAGAAACCCAATTAAAATAAATAGTTGTATCTTCTTCAATTTGGAAACCATCTTCTAAAGAAGATAAATCTTCATTTAAAGAAAGCTTTTCACACATATAACCATTCTTTATATGTTCATTATTCCATGCCCAATACCATGAACCTTTAATAATATGTTTTTCATAATAACCTAAATCCATATGGTTATCACAATCACACATCAATTTAACTTTTACTGTTTCTACATCTTTAGTTTGAGTATAAACATCAATAACTAAATCTTCATAATATTTTCTTTCAAATAAGTGATCACTAACAAGTTTAGAAATATATACTTGTTCTGCTCCTTCATTACTAGAAGCAAACCAACCCATTATATGTTTACCCTCTTCAACAATATCAAACATTCCCTCTTCTTTACCATCTTCAAAATGTTTAACTTTATTTAGATCAGCATAAGTAATATCTTTATAAGTTTCTACATCATCACATTCACTACAATCACAATGAACGTTTAAAGTAAATGTATAATGTTCTAATAATTCTTCAATATTACCATAATCTACCCAATATAAATCAACCGATTCATTTACAATGTAATCTAAATTAATTTCTTGAGTTCTTTCTTCATCTAAATAGATACCTCCGAAGCTTTCATTAATTGAACCTTCCTTACTAATAAAATCACAATCTCTTATTTTAACTCCCTTTTTAACATCATACTTACCTTGTTCTAAAGGAATTTCTGGAACAATACCATTTCTAATTTCAATTCGATAAATAGTAACAAAAATCTTTTCTGTAAATTTAGAAGTATCTACACTTACTTTCTTACAAGAATAAGTAATATTATAAGTTTCTTTTTCATTTCCATTAGTCATAGAAACTTGACTAACTTTGCCTTCTTTAACTACTACAACCAATTGAGTAGAGTTACCTTTAACATTAGAAGTATAAGTAGTTGTAGTTCCACTAGTTTTAACATTAGTAGAAATAATTTGTCCACTTAAACTTTCTAAAGATAAAATATCCATATATTTATCTGGTCTAACATTTTGTTTATAGAAAGTCATATCACTATATGAATAGTAGATACTATTATTAATTACAAAATCAGGTTTACTATTTGTTAAAGAATGATAATAGAAAGATGAAGAGTTATCATAGGCGATTTCATATTTTTTGCCTTCAGAAGTAATACTTACCGTCATTTGAGGAGACTTTAACATATCTTCAATAACAGAAATTACATCTTTTGTGTCTTGAGTTAATTCAATCCACTGAGCGTATACTACTACATTTTTAGGATTTAGTAGATTAACACTTGTTACTTGTTTTCCACTTAAATCACTATTTTCATACCATCCACCAAAAACATAACCTTCTTTAGAAGGGATAGGATAAGAAAAATCATAACTATTAATTGTATAAGAATTATCTACTTCTTCATTAAAAGAACCGCCATTTAAATTATAAGTAATTGTATATTTAGTGTAAGTAGATAATAAATGAACTTCTACATCATTTTCAATTTTACTGCCAAGTTCAAAATTATACTCCCAAGAATAAGTTACTCCTACTTTATTTGTATAATTTGGAAATAAGCTTTCGTCTAATAAACTACCTTTAGAAAGGAAAACTTCTTTTATCACATAGTTTCTATCATCAAAGAAAGTAACTCGATATGAATCTCCTTTTTGTTCACCTTTTTGATAGTTATATGTATTAGAATTAATTAATTCTCCATCGACATAATAATACATATTGATAGTATAAACACCATCTTCCAAATTAAGAGACGAAACATTATAATTTGGTTCAGAAATTTGAATTTCTTGACCATTAATTTGAAGTATTAATGTTCCTTTTTCATAATTAGCGAATGTAAAACCACCATTATCATCGTAGTTACATTCTACCATTTCCACTTTTTCATTTTCTCCTCCGCCTTGTTCTTGTGAAGATCCATTATTACCAAAACCACCACAACCAACAAACAAGATAGAAAAAACAAAAAATGATACTAAAAGTAAAAATCTTTTCATAAAATTTCCTCAACTTTCTAATTAATTATAGTATACAATAAAATAATGTAACGATTACATTATTTTTTAATATTATTTATTATTGCTTCACCAAATAAGTGTCCTAATTTTAATTCACTTAACGCATCATAATGACCTAAATCAGGTTCTTCTACTGGTTCATATAAAGTAGTTAATCCATTTTCAATTGTTGGAAAATAAATATTTAAATGAGAATCTTTAGAAAACTTAACTTTCGCTTCATTAATCTCAGGGTAAGATGGTAAACAATACGGACTAGAAGATATGCCTGCATCGATAAAATATATTCCATTTTCATTTTGATATTTAGATAAATCTTCTCTTAAATAACTTACAAAAGCTTTTTGATTATCATAATATCTACTCGCTTTTTCTTCAGTAGTATCAGATTCACCTTGCATCCAACATATTGCATCTACTGATACATCATAATTTTTATCATCTAAATATTTTAAATAAGTATTAGTAAACTCTAAACAAGAAGTATATATTTCTCCTCTTTCTTTATTAGTCAACCAATGATGATTTAAAGAATATCCAGACATTGTAAACTTTAAAATATATACTTTTTCATCTTTATAATGAGAAGATAATTTTTCTGCCATACCTAATTCTGGACCAAAATAGCCTTCTTTTATACCACAATCTAAATCAACTTTTTTAAATTTTCCATCTGTAGTACTAGTTTTATTATCTAAACAATAATTAATTAAAACATTAGAAAATCCATCTTGATACTTTTTAAATTCTTCTTCACTAACTCCTTTTTCTAAATAATCAATTAAAGAACAACCTGTCGCATTACTTTGACCTAATAACAAAATCACTCTTGCTTTTTGAGAGTTTCCATCTTCTAAACAATCATTAACTGGATAAGAATTATCCATTCCAATAGTATAATCGATCTCTTCAGAAGAACTACTATTTAAAGAAGAACAACCTACTAATAATCCAATAGATAAACAAAAAAACAATAATTTTTTCATAATTTTCACCTACAAATTTATAGTATATAAAATACTATATTTAATTATATCACTTTTTAAAATTAATACATACTTATAATTAAAAAGGGCAACAAAGTTGCCCATAATTAAATTAGTAAGTTTTTAATTTGTCAGCTTATACTAAGCAAATTGTCAATTATCACCTTCAACAAATAAAATAACTTCTTTATCTTTAGCTGTTACTAAATCTTGTTTTCTTCAGTTAAAGTAAAGTCGATAATAGTAATAAATTTTTGATTTTTTTGTAGAATTCTACATTTTTGTCAAAAGTTTTAAAAAAGCAGGGGTTACCCTGCCTAAATAATTTACTATTTATCCCATTTTTTATAGATTGTAATAATAAGAAATTAAATAAACATAAGATTCATCTTCAAATGTTGCTAGTAAAGAACCTTTAGATTCTTCAATAATCGATATTTCAATATCTCCAATATTTAACTTAAAGAATTGTTCAGGATAAATTTTACTTAATTGATAATATTTATTATAAAGATTTTGATAATGTCTTTTGAGCGCTAATTCATTATCCGTTGTAGGAATTTTAGAAAACACTTTATAAGTGTAACCATACAAAGGATTAGTTGGATTAGTACAACAAGGATCAATAACGCCATAAGATAAAGCAAATACTTCCATTGTGGATTTTTTAGCCCCTTCTTTTACATTATTTAAATCATAAAAATACATACTTACGTCTCTATTAGCAACTTCATTTTCACTAACTAAATCCAATTTACTAGGATAATAAATTGAGTCCGTTACATATTTTAAATAATCTAAGCTATATTCATTATCTTCTGATACAAAAGTGGTAGTTAAAATATATTCTTTCCAATATGAACTTTCTCCAAAACTTGTTAGTCCTACATATGGTTCTTTGAATGAATAATATTCAATAGAATTAAGTGTTTCAACGAATTCCGGATAAGAAGATAAATCTTCTATAGATTCAATTTTCTTTTCTTTATTATTAAAATTATAATCAACTATATCATAAGTGAAAGAATGGACTTTTTCGTTATAAACTAACTCTATTACATTATTTTCACTTACTTTTTTTGGATATATAGTATAACACACTTCTTTTTTAAAATCATTTGTAGAAGAAAAAATAATATCCGTTGTTTCTTTATTAAAAGAAAGAGCAATTTCTTTTTCTATTCCTTCAAGATTTTCTTCTTCAACATAGAAATATAGACGTTCATTTACCCACACTTCAAAGGAACACTTTTCATTAATCACTACTTTATTATTTGAGTCATCTTTAAAATATAATATCTCATTAATATTTGTTTCTTCATTAGAACTTAAATTATTTGAAGAAGTAACTCCATCACATGAAACAAAAGAGATAGTAGATAATATTAATAAACACTTTATTATATTTTTCTTCATATGATATTCTCCTTTACTAAATAAGACATTTATAAATTTTAAAATGCGACATAAATATAAATAGGCGACTAATGCCGCCTATTTAAATTATTCTTTTTCTTGTTCTAATTTTTTTAATTCAATTCTCTTTTTATATTCCTTACTTGCAAAGAATAATGGAATTAAAGTTAATGCAACAATAATACCTGCGATTAAGAATAAGTTTTCTTGTGGAACATCAATAATATTACCATAACTATCTTTGATTTCTTGCATTTGCGCGGTTGATTTAATAATGATATTACCAATAATAGTACCAATGATCATTGGGATAAGAGTAAAGAATAATACTCTGATACCTTCAAATTGTCCTCTTGCTTCTTTTGGGAATAATCCTCTTACCCAAATCATACCTGTTTGCATAATTAATACATAACCTGTTCCTACTAAGAAAATACAAATTAATAATGGAATATTTTTTAAAGCGAATGCTCCTGAAGTATCTACATCAGCAGGAGATTTAACTAAGATAGATAATAAAATTAATCCAATAGCATTTAAAATAATAGATACTAATACGATATGTGGAATTTTATCTTTATTAACTAAATTAGCAATTGGAATAGTTACTAATACTGCTAATAAAAGACCAACACCTTCAATTAGTCCCATATCACCAGCAGTAAATCCAATATCATAAATTAACCAGTTACCCATATGAGTAAAATAGAAATTAAATGGAATAAAGAAAGTACATACTACTACGTTTGCTAATAACATTTCTTTATTGTTAGGATTACCTTTTAATTTTTTAAAATTAAATACACTTGTTAATTGTTGAACATAAGTTCCTTCTCTATAAGGTTTTACTTCTGGAGAATCTTTCATTAATAACATTGAAATAACGCCCATTACAATTACAAAACATCCCATTACCCAGAATAATAATTGATAATTATCTAAAGAAGGATCGTATGCGTCAGTACCAACAGTTGGATTACCAATATTAACTAACATTCCACCTACTACTGTTCCAATTACTGTGCCAAATACTGGAAGAGCTGCTAACGCACCACCAACTTGTCCTTTATTTTTATCATTTGTATAATCATTAATCCAAGTATTATATCCTGAATCACAACCCATAGATCCAAAGAAAGACATAATCGCATCAGTTAATACTACTAAGAACCCTGACATTGCTGCTAAAGCACCTATTGTAGATTTACTTGCATATTCTGTTAATCCAAAAATAATAGTAGCAATCCCCCAAAGGATGTAACCAATAGAAACAAATTTCTTTCTTTTTCCTTGTCTATCTGACATTGTTCCAAATACAAATGTAGATATAGTTGTTACTAAAGCTGAGATTACAACCATCCAAGAGACGATATTTACATTCGCTCCAATTTTCGCATAGACGAATGTATTAAACCATTGATTTTCCATATTCCAACATAATTGTCCAGCAATTCCCATACCCCAAACAATTAGCCAGAATTTCCATGCCTTCATGCCATGATATTTATTTTCTTTCATAATTTGTCCTCCTATTTACACTTATCTGCCATAGAGCCTATTTTATTCCATAACTTATTAGCTTTCTTCTCCCATTTCTTATAATCTTTAGGATCTGATGGATATTTTTGATATAGTTTCTTAATTTTATTAGCCTTAGAAAATCCATCTAATAATGATCTAAATGCATATAAAGAAAATTCTTTTTTTAATACACCTTTAATTAGATTACCAATTAATGATCCGTGTTCTTCTTCATCATCGCTTCTAAAATAAATACCTTTTTTAAACATGTAGTCATTATCTTTTTTTGTCATATCTACTACGCCGATTAAAAGAGGTCTTAAAGAAGCATATTCTGCTCCTTCGTTTCTTTGATAAAGAGTATTGATTTCCCATAAAGCTTCTTTTGTCGGATATTTATTATCTTTTAATGCTTCACTAACTATCTTAGCAGCAGGAGTACATTGAACCCAAGCTGAAGGAATACCTTCTCCATTAAACGGTTTAGTTAAACAAGCCGCATCTCCAATAACTAAGAATCCATCACTAACAAAGGAATATGGTGGTCTTCTATAAGGAGTACATCCCATTTCTTCATATTGTAATTCATATTCTGGAAGAGGGATACTATCTTCAAATCTTTGCATACATATTCTAGCATAATCGTAAGAAAGATTTGCGCCTACTCCAATAATCGCTCCACCTTCACTATGTTGAGGAGCAATCCAACCTTTATAATATTGCCAAGAAGTAGAATCAACTACCTTAATATTTTCATCTTTTAATTTTACATATTTTAATAATACATAAAATTTATCTCTAGGACCTATTTCAAAGTTTTCCATATAAGGATCTTGAACTTGTCTTCTTACTACTGAAGGAATACCTGAAGCATCAACTACTAATCTAGCTCTAATTTCTAAGCCTTGTTTAGTTTTAATCCCGTTTATTTTTCCTTCCTCATTATAAATTAATGATTCAAAACATTGTTCAAATTTAAACTCTACTCCATTTTCAATTGCTTTTTTTCTTAATCTTTTAATAAATAAAGGTAAATGCATTACTGATACTCTTATTTTATTTGTCTTTAAATAATTATCTAAAGCAGATTTAGAATAACAAACATCAAAATATCTAACAAATTCTTCATCCCCAGGTTTAGATTCTTCAATATCAAAATCTTTATACGAATCTCTAGTAAAATGGAAGATATCTAGTCTTTTAGATAAATTTTCTTCTTTATCTTTATCAATAACTAAAACTTTTAATCCTTCTTTTGCTAGTAAAGACGAAAAATATGTACCTGCAGTACATGCACCAACAATTACAACATCATATTGTTCCATATTTTTTTCCTTCCTTTAGTAATTTAATTGTATCACTAAATTAAGAAAAAAAATAGGAGTTAGTTTTAATCTAATTCCTATTTATTAATTATTATTCATTATATTGTTTTAATATTTCTGCATATTTATTTAATACTTTATCTAAAGTCATTAATTCTATACCCATTGCAACAGATTGAGAAACTAGTTGAACATCTTCTTCAACAATCATCCCCGGACGTTCACCTTCAACATGTCCTATTTCAACATCTATTTCATGATACTCAGGCATTAATTTTTCTTTATAGCAATCAATATAATAATCCATATATGTTACTTCAGTATCTTCAATTTCTGAATATATCGCTGCCATAATATATCCCCACGCTCTCATACTTGCTCTTAAGCATGTACCATCAGAAAATACTGGAACCCCAGTAGGTTCATTTTGATGATCTTGGCCACTAAAAGAATAACCATGTTTTACAACTTCATCACCAATTAATTGCATTATTTCTCTAAATTCTTCATCATATGCATTTTTAGTTGGATACTCACATTCAAAATTAGTCCAACCAACAATTCTTAATTTTTCCATTTTTTCTCCTTGTATATCTTTGTTTTTTGCTAAAAAGTCAATTATTTCTTATTATATGCACGATCAATATAATATGAGAAATCTTCACTATTTGACGCATATTTTTCTAATGCTTTTTCTTTTAAATTATATTTATAATCAGTAAGCATATCTAATGTATAAACATAATTAGCAGCATGTCTTTCCCCATCTAAATATTGTTCCATTTCAGAACAACTCTTATCGATACCTTTCATCATCATTTTTTCAAGTATACTATCTAAATCAAAATGATTTTTCATATAGTCTTGATATACCTTAAGTCCATCATGAATTATTTGAGATTCATGTTCATAAATCTTTGGTAAATGATAAACATAGCTTTCTTCAGTAATTCCTGTTTTAGGATAAGTTAAATATTCAACAATTTCTCTAATTTTAACTTCTCTAAAACTTTGATAATTATCTAATTGTAAGTATTCTTTATCTTGTTTTCTTAAGCTTTTAAATAAGTTTAATCCTGTCATAAGAGGTAAACCTAAATCTTCATAACGAGTACCTTTAATAACTTTATAACAATACTTACGTAACACTTTATTATTTGGTCTTAAATTAATTCCTTTTAATAAAATATCAATACTTCCAGCATATAATTGCTCATTAGTTTTTAAAGTATCTACAAATTTAAGGATGTGTTCATCCATATTTCTTTTATCTTCTAAATAATGTTCGATAAATGAAATATAAATTGTTTTATTCTTATCTAAAGTCTTTTCTGCTATTTCTTCAAATAACTTATAATTATTTAGATATTTTAAAATATGAATAACGGTTTGAGGAACATAATCCTTTTCTATAAATTCTTTTACAAATCTAGTTAAGTTTTTTCTTGTTTTAGTTTTTGGTAGTTTCTCTGCAACATAATTTATATAGAATCTATTAACTATTTCTTCAATTAAATCATAATCATATTCTTCCATCGCTTCTTTAAATAATTCAAAAGCACTACTTCTTGATAAGATGCGATGTTTTTTAGATAATTTTCTTTCACTTTCAGGTTTATGTTTAACTATTATTTCATATTCTCCTTTAATATATTTTTTAGGAGTTCTTGATCCTACTTTTGTTCTACATCTATCGATTTCTTGAACAACAAAAGTTAATTCTTCGTTATTACATTTTAAAGTAATCATATCATTAGAATCTATATATCTTAATTCATCTAAATCTTCTAAATAGAAAGGATTAGACTTTTTAGCAATTTCAAATAAACCTTCATTAACTTCTACTATAAAATGTTCATTTTCCACCGCTTCTACTTGTTCTTCTTTAATATAATCTAATTCAGGCGCATACTTAATTTCACTAGAATCAAGAGATTCATAAAAAGTAAAACCAGCATAATCAAAATCCCCCATTTGTTCATATGCTTCTGCCATTACTCCTCCCCAACCACGTTGAGAAAAACATCTTTTCATTCCATCATTTAAAATAGGAACAACTCCATCCCAACTTTCTTGGTGATGCCATCCAGTAAATAAGTATTTATGTTTTCTAATTTCGTCAATAATTGCATTTCTTTCTGCAAAACCAATAGTATTACCACTACTTAAAATTTCACTATTATCATAATACGTCCATCCAATTACTTTATACTTCATAAATGATTCCTCCTAAAACCACTCTATTAATAGTTTAATGGTTTTTCTTTACACATTTTAATAACTTCTATTTTTATTTCATCTAACACTTTTTCATCTTCAAAATTAGATAACGCTCTATCTATTAAATGAGCAATCTTAACCATATCTTCTTCATTAAAGCCTCTAGTTGTAATTGCCGGAGTACCAATTCTAATACCAGATGCTAAGAATGGTTTTTCTGTGTCATTTGGAATCGTGTTTTTATTTACTGTAATATTAACTTTTCCTAATAAAGCTTCAGCTTGTTTTCCATTTAATCCTACTTTTGATTTTACATCAAGTAATAATAAATGATTATCTGTACCATTAGAAATAACGTGATATCCTAATTTAATAAAAGTATCTGCTAGAACTTTACAATTCTTAATAACACACTTTTGATATTCAATAAAGTCATCGCTTAAAGCTTCTTTAAATGCTACGGCTTTAGCACCAATTACATGCATTAAAGGACCACCTTGGATACCTGGAAAGACATTTTTATCTACTTTTTTTGCGATTTCTTCATTGTTTGTTAAAATAATGCCACCTCTAGGACCTCTTAAAGTCTTATGAGTTGTCGAAGTAACAATATCTGCATAATCACAAGGGTTTTGATGTAAACCCGCTGCTACTAAACCAGCAATATGTGCCATATCCACCATCAATAAAGCGCCTACTTTATCAGCAATTTCTTTAAATCTTTTAAAGTTAATTTCTCTAGGATAAGCAGAAGCTCCTGCAACAATTAATCTTGGTTTAATTTCTCTAGCAAGTCTTTCTAATTCATCATAATCGATAGTTTCTGTATCACTAGAAACACCATAAAAATAACTTTGATAATCTTGACCAGAGAAAGATAATTTATATCCATGAGTTAAATGACCACCATGATCTAAAGCCATACCTAAAATTTTATCATTAGCTTGTAATATCGCTCTATAAGCTCCCATATTAGCTTGAGAACCTGAATGAGGTTGAACATTAACATACTTAACATTAAATAATTTTTTAAGTCTTTCTTTAGCAATATCTTCTACTTGATCAATATATTCACATCCACCATAATATCTTTTTCCAGAATAACCTTCAGCATATTTATTAGTTAATACACTACCTTGTGCTTCTAAAACAGCTTTAGAAACAAAATTTTCTGATGCGATTAATTCTAAATGGTTTTGTTGTCTTTCTTTTTCTTTTTCAATCGCTTCAAAGATTTCTAAATCAATGTTTTTTAATTCACTCATACTCTCTCCTTTATTAATCGAACATAATTCTAGGGTTCATCTCTTTAGGAGTTTCCCAATTAATATTATGTTCTTCCATATAAATCTTTTTCATTAAATCCCAACGTTGATATGGAATATGTAAATCTCCAACCTTACTAATTTCTTCATAAACTTTTCTCATTACAAAACAATAATTATTAATAAAGAGAGGATCAAATTCAACTTTAGAAACTTTCAAAGGTCTATAATTAATTCCTTTAATAATAATGTCTGCGTATTCATTATACTCTTTTTTAATGCCTTCAATATCAACACTAACTTTCATCTCTTCAGGAAAACAATTATTTAATCTATAATACTTCATCAAAATATAAGCAGACTCTTCTAAATCATTATTTCTTTTTGCGATTTCACTAGCTAAATAATAATACTTCATTGCTTTTGGACGATTATAAATTTGTAGATAGTAATCTCCAACACCAACATGCATATTAATAAGAGTTTTATAATCAAACATTTTTTCATCAACATTCAATAAAGTGTTGGATAATTCATCTGCAATATAGAAACATTCAAAATATTCCTCAGACTTAGAATTTATTACCATTAACAAATAACAAAGTTCAATTAATTCTTTTTCTAATAAATTAATATTTATATGCAATACTTCCTTGTCTCTCCAACCAACATTTAAACAAAGAGCGTTTACTTTTTCGAAAGGAATATGTTCATAAGATGTATGTTCAATCGCTAATTGATATAAGTATGGAGCAAGATATTTATATTCTTCACTGTCCAAACTATTTCTTTTATTAATAACATCAAATAGCTTATTACATTCTTCAAAATAAACATCGATATCTTTAATTAATTTTTCAATTGTTTCTTTATGTGGTAACGCAAGATTTCTTTCTTCTATTAAGAAATCTACTTTATCTTCATTTACTTTTTTTAAATATTCTTCGCTAGTTAATCTATACAAAATTGTTTTTAAGTGGTTTTGAATTTCCGAATAAGATACTTTGTTTTTAACTAAAATCCCTACTTTTTTTATATTTTCTTCAATTTTTTCTCTATTATCAATAAAGCTAATTAAATGAGGATAAAGATATTCTTTGACATTAATTAATTCAATATATAATTCTTCTTTATCAATTCTAAACTCTTCGTTTCTACCACTTGTTTCATTTTTATAAGCAACGCAAATTTTGTCACCTTCTTTTAATTCGACTTTTTTATCATTAACTATTAATTCAACTGTATCCTTGTTTATTCTAATAATTTTTATTTCATACCCAAAAGGAGTAATTGAATTTCCTTCAATTAGTTCATACAGTTTATCTATGTTTCCAGAACCATTCATTTCTTCTAAATAAGAAGTATTTTTTTGATAGTACCCAGTCGCACGTAATTTGCAAGTTTTCTCTAATTTATCCATATGTTTCACCTTTTATTTAATTAATGAATTTGAAAGATTAAAATAGAATTTTGCTTTATTTTCATCTTTAATATTTCTTTTGTAATATAGACCTAAATAATAAGCCGCTTCCTGTTTTTCCTTACCTTCTTTTGATAATTCAATTAACTTATTAACAAGTTCTTCTTCATTATCAATTTCTTTAATAAATTGATTAATTAATACACCTATAGCGACTACATCATTTTTAATTACTTCTTTTTGAAGTGTAATAATAATTCTATCACTATAATATTGAATATAAGTATACGTATCACCTTCGTAAGGATCATTTTCTTGACGTTCTATAGAATATACTGGTTGATCTTTTTTTGAAACATTATTCATCATATCATAATATTTTGCTAGTTGTTCCATGCTTTCTAAATTTTTAGACCCTGTTCCATTTGTTAATATATTTAATACTTTCCTAGACATACAGCGTCTTAATTCTTCTAGAGAATTATCTCCTTTAGTTAATGGAATGTGAACGTGTTTTCTAGCAATTTCGTCTAATCCATATTGCTCTGCTAAAGTCATCATTTTACATTCATCAACAATAATATCTTTACCTTCTTTTTCTTTTAGACATCTTTCTAACCCTTCTTTACAAGGAAAAAACGCTGATTCATATAAATAAATTTCTATTGCTTTTTCAATATTCTTTTCTACACCGTAACCAAACTCATAACAATTAGCCAATAAATAACTATGTTGTCCTTCTTTTGAAGTTGATAACAATTCAAAAGCTAAATCATATTGTTTAGTTTTAATTAAATGATAAGAAAATGAAGTTACATTTTTTTTGCCTTTTTTAATTTCTTCCATTACTTCATCAAAAAATTCTTCATAAGTAATCCATTCCGCTTCTAACTGAGCCCAACCATTTTCTCCTCCAGTAGCGTAATTATAATACATATCATTACCTTCCATAGAGACTTTTTGATGTTTCTTTAATATATACTCCTTTGTTATTCTTTCATTATCATAAACAAATTTTTTTGGATAAACATATCTATTATAAGAGTAAGTTACTTTAAGACAATCTTTTTCTATTGATACTAATTCAACTTTTTCATTGGGACAATAATTAAAAGCAAATAAATCAGAATTTCCATCATAAAAAATTTGATAATATTGGTATTCTGCCTTTTTATTAAAATTTCCTACACTTATATAACTATAATTTAGTTTTAAAACAAACTTCATAAGAAACCTCCTTTATTATCAATTAATCTTCAAAATCTTCATATGAACCATCTTTATAATATAATCTATACTTCTTTCCTGGTTTACCTTGATAAAAATAAGCTTCCTCTACTGTTTCATCGCTCAATCTAGTAATATATCCTTTTCCATGTGGCATCTTATTAAGAAATTCCCCTTCATAAATTATTCCTTCATCATAAGTGCATTTTCCAACATATTTTTGAGACACATCTATAATACCTTCTTTAAAATAACCATCCAAATAAGCATAATCACCAACAGAATAAAAAACTCCATAACCAGTAATTATTCCGAAAAGTTCTAATTGACCATGATAAACTTTTTCATCTTTATTAGCAAAAATAGTTCCAGAATTTATTACTCCATCTTCAAAACTTCCTTCTATCCAAGAACCATCACTATTATAAAAAGTGCCATTGCCGTCCATTATATATCTTCCATAAGCAAATTTATATTCGCCATAATAATACACGTTTTCATCCAATGGTATTTTTTTACATGGTCCAGTTGGTTTATAAGAAGGTTGATTGTTGTCGTCATAATAACGGCGCGCTCCAAATTCATTGTGACTATTCTTTCTTCTTAAAGCCTCATATCTAATATCCATTTTGAAATCGCCAGCTTCATAGATTCTAAATAAATCCAAACAATCCTTGCCGTTTTTTTCAACGAAGACTTTAGCAACTCCTGTTTGCATCCCAAAGATATACTCACCTTCTTCTCTTTGTTTAAACTTTTTAGTCTTTTTGTCATAAAAATAATATTTATAAGGTCCATGTCGTTTATCGTTTTCATAATTACATTCAACTACGTCGCCATCACTATAATAATATTTACCTTTTCCATTTCTCACATCATCTTTATACATTCCTTCAAAGTGATCCCCGTTTGTCCATTTATATGTGCCAAATCCATTAAAACAACCATCTTTAAATTGTCCTTCATAAATAGAACCATCGTCATAAATAAATTTACCTTTTCCATTAGGTTTATCCCAAACAATTTCTCCTTCATATTTACCGTGTTCATATGAAATTGAACCAGTTCTAGGTGCACTATGCTTTTTAGCGAAAATATCAAACATCTTTTGGAATACATCTACAGTTTCTTTATCTATAAATTTTTTTCCTTTATCAAAAATTTCTCCTGCGTTTTTAATTTGTTCATCAGAATCGATATCACTTCTAAAAGTATTAAGCTCGGAAAAAGATATCAAACAATTAATAAATCCATATTCTTCTGGGTTATTTGCACTATAAACAGAACCTTTAATCCAAAGCAAGTTCGCTCTTACCGACGAAAATGATAATGATTCTAACGAACCTAATTCTCTTTCTCCATTAACATATTGCTTTATTTGAGGAAATAAATATTCTTTAATTTTTTGACAACGATAAATATAGTCGCCTGGATAAAAGACATAGCAATAAGCTTTTAAAGTTTTTAATTCTTCTTGGTCAAATTTTTCAAACATGTCAGGGTATTTAGAAAAATATTTGATCAATCTAGCACAGTTTCTTCCCCTTTTTTTATAATTGCTTTCAAAAACATCTATTTCTATTTCCTCTAATGATTTATATTTTTTTCTAAAACACATAATATTTTCCTCCTTTTAATCATAAAAATAATAATTAAATGTTTCTTTTATAACTTCTTTTTCTTCTTCAAAAGAAGTTCCTTTTAACATTTCTATAGTTAATAATTCCTCTAATTCTTCTAATCTTTCATCTAGAGAATTACTATAAGCAAAAATTTCTAAAAAATAACGTAACACCCTTTTATAATTAACATAATTATAATTAATTTTATTAATTATTTTAAATAATACACTAGTAGAATCCATTCCATCTATTTCTATACTACCATCAATAACATATGGTTTTAAACTCTTCAATAAGAAGTGAATATAATTAGAAATATATCTAGAAGTAAAATACTTATTATATGGCACTATACCTTTAAAGAAAATCATTAATAAACAAGGAATCACTCCTAATAGGTAAGCATAATATGCTTCAGTACAATATAAGACGCGATTGATTAAATTAATGGAATCTCGAATTAAAATAACTACTTTTTCTTCATCATTTTTACTTTCATAATAAGTAATTAAAGTATACAAGATACATTTTAATGATAGACTAATATCTAAAACATCTGCATCTTTTCCAATATACTTATAACAATAATCCTTTAATTTTTTAAATGATAATAAAGCATCTTCTTTTGCTTCTTCTAATTTATTATCTAAAAGATACATATATCCTCTTTGTGATAACATTTGTATGTAAGCAAATTGATTCCTTCCTACATAATTTTTCTTACTAACATCATTTTCCATATCCTTTAAAGCCGCGAGATATTCTTCGTTAGTTTCAAATTCTTCTTCGATCGTTTTAAAAACATTATTTAATTGGTTAATATAATAATTATTTAGTGTGTTATCTTCATTATCTTGATAATATCTATCCTTATTTATACCATATAACATTTGTAATAATTGTTGAATAAATACTCTGTTATTATACATTACTTCTTTATTAGATAAATTATCTTTAGCTAAATCATAGATATATTTAATCTTTTCTAGTTCTTCTTTAGTTAAATCTTCTAATACTTCAGCATCATCTCCTAAAACAAATGAACCACAAATAATCCAAGCAAAATCACAATATTTTCTATTTTTTAAATAATCTAACTTTTGACAAAGTAGTCTAGCAATATCTTTAATTAATCTTCTATGTGCTTTTCTTTTCTTGTAGGTACTTCCATGAGAGGAAAATAAAATAATATCAGAAAAAGAAATACGTGAGTTAAAATCTATTGATGTCACTGAAAGTTCTATTAATTCATAAAATATAGAAATAAAGAAATCATAATCTTCTTCTACTAAACTAGAAATAGATTTAAGGAGTGAATCATATAATTCATATGTAGCTAGATCTTTCTCATTTTCATCAAATTTTTTAGATAAATAGATGAATGTATTAATTATTCTTTCTTTATCTTTTGCTTCTACTAATTTTGAAGGATATGACTTTATAAAGAATTTACTAGTTCGTTCCAATGATTCTAAATAAACTAATACTTTTTCATCTAATGATGGTAAATGTTTTTCTTTAAATTCTTTAGCCACCTTTTTAATTAAATCACATGAATAAACATAAAATTCATCTTGTTTTCTTTCAATTAATGAAGGATATAATTTAGTGAATAAAATAAAATCACTCTCTTCATAAGGAAGATTATAATATTTCATAAATTTTTCTATCGCATAAATATTAAACACTCCTTCATATGACAATAAAGAAATAAAGTAAGGAATAGTAGTTTCATTAATTCTTTGACAGAGTTCAGAAAATAATTCATTGATAATCTCTTCTAGGTTATCACCATATCGATTAACAATAGACACCATATAGTTTTCAATAGCGTCCATACCATCTCCTAATTTTCTAATTTCTCTAAAATCAAACTCATCTAATTTACACAATCTATCAACAATTAAAGACAAATATAAAGGTTCAATAGATTCTTCTTTTTTTAATATCTTATCAATAACCTTTTTAGATAATTCTTTCTTTTTTCTTTCAAGTAAAGAATTTAATATTTTTCTTTTTATTCTCCCTTTATATCCTTGTAATTCTACATGATTAGAAAAGAAATAATATGGAATATGATCCTCTTCTTTTAAAACACCATTATATCCAATATAAAAACGAATGTTTGTGAAGAATTTCTTTTCCATATCTTGAAGAGCTTCAATTTCTAATAATAAATCTAAAAATTTTAAAGAAGATGTAGCAACAAAAATATAAAGATATTCTTCTTTAGTATCATATTCTTCTAATAATTTTAATAAATATTCACTATCATCCTTATTAGTGTGTTCCTTATTTAATATTTCCTCTAATTTATAAATCAAAATACTAGAGATTTCTTTTTTACTTTCTCCATGTAATACTAATGGAATGGAATCCATATTTTCATAATCTAAACTATCAAGATAGGCGAGTGAAATTTGAGATTTTACCCCTCTTCCTGATTCACCATGAACAATATAAACAAGTGGGTTATTAACATAAGCAAAGGTAGATCCATCATCAATATCTAAATAACCTGTTTCAAGAGTTATGGGTGATTCTTCATCAGTTATCACTTTATTTTTAGCATAACTCACAAGATAATTATGACTATTTGATAATACTTTTTCTTGATATGGAATCTTTTGTTCTTTATCAATATCAAGTTTAAAAATTCTTAATAAATCTTCTTTTACTTGGTTATTAAGTTTATCAAAACCTTTTAAAACTCTTTTTTCTTCATCAAATTCTACTTGATAATGACGAATATAAGAAGGATATAATTCTTCAATTTTTCTTTTTAATCTTTCTATTTTTTCTTTATGTAAAGAGGACTCTACACAATAAATTTTCTTTTCTTCTTCGCTCATTTTTGAAGTATCAAATTCATCTCTAAAATAGAATAAAATTCTTCCTTCAAAATCAGGATGAAGGAGTGCACCATATTCAATTTCTAATTCAGTAACCGACCCGTTATAGTCATTAATATCAATTTCTTTTTGTTTACAAATTTCATCTAAGAACTTCTTTTCTGGAATCCAACCATATCTTTCACCAATAAAGACAATCATATATGGTTTACAATCATCAATTCTATCTAAACATAATGAAAGAACCTTTCTAGAACTTTCTTCTTCCGAAAGGCCTTTAGTATTTACACCCCATCTTAAATCTGCGAAATTTAAATTTTCGCCATACTTTTCTAATTCAGCATCAACAAGAGGCAAAACACGATTGTGCATTTGGTCTCTTTCTGATTGCATGTCTTTAAATGTCGATGAAATAAATACTAATCTCATAACAAATCCTTCTTTCTAAGAATATTCAAAATGTATAATCACATCTTTAAATTTTCTTTTTTTATTTTTATAAAAGAAATAAATGTATCCATCTAAATAATCAAAAAACTCTAATCCTTCAGTATCTAAAGGATCATATTGTAATAATAATTCTTTAGGTTCATCCATATAATTCCAATCAGATGGAACTCCTAATAATTTAATTCCTGAATAAGAATCGTCTACTTCAAAAAAATCAATTGGATAATCTTCATTTAATCCTTCAGGAATCGGAGAATTTTCATTAAAATCATTAATGGCAATTTCTGGTTCTTCATTAGAATATAAAACTACTGCTTTTTTATTTGAATATGGTGTATCGTCTTCTGTTTCCATAAAGAAATAAAGATAACCAGTATGTGGTAATACGTTATCTTTATCTAAAGAAGCGATATCTTCCATTTTAATCTGCGCGATAAAAACAGCTTCTGGAGATAATTTTTCTTCCATTCCAGAAGGTAAAGTAGGTATTCCAAAAAATTTACTGACCCCTAAATGATCGTGTTCTACTTTTTTTCTTAGTTTAATTCCAATAGCCATATTAATTATTATTTATTACCTTTGTATATAAATAATAACATAACTAGTCCAATTATTCAAATATCTTATTTTTCTTAATAAAAGGTAACATCTTTTATTTCTTTCTTAATTCTTTTAATTAGAAAATCGTGATTATATTCTCTTTTTCTTAATAATTTATATGTTCTTTTCTTGAATTTCTTAATATCTTCATCATTTACTACAACAAAACCTTCTTTAATAAGACTTATAAGTTCATTTACAAAATATCCTAATATATAGATTTCTTTATCTTCAATAGAATAATAATTTATTTGATACGCTAAAGAATTAATTAAAGAAAGAATATTAGAATAATCTTTTTTTACTAAAGCTTTTAATACTTCAACCCCTCTTAAACAATAAGAACAACTTATCTCTAATTCTTTTTCATATGCTACTCTATCGAGTTCATCAAATCTTTCCCATAAATCATCTACTTCTTCTACTTTTAAATTATTAAGTTTATATTTACTAATTAATTCTAAAAATTCAATAATTAATAGAGTTTGTAATAATTCTCCACTTCTAACAAGGTAACGATATTTATTTATTAATGCTTTCATTAATTTTAAATTTTTATTTACTTCAAAATAATTTTCATTGATTAAAGAATCTAAAATCAACTTATATAGTAACTCTATAACTTCATTATTCATTTGATAAGAAGAATATCCTTCTAAAACAAGTTCTTCAACTTTAGATAAATATTCTAAAGTTTTTTCTTTGTTATTTTTATTTAACTTCATATATTCTATATAAGCTTTACACTTATTTAATGAATTATCAATTGAACTATCTAAATTCAATAATTTAAATAGTGAATTAACAATCTTTTTAGTTTCAATTTTATTTTTTGCTAATTCAATCATTTCAAAATAACATTCAATAATACTTTGTTTCATTTTTTTATTTTTAGTTGAACAATATAAATCATAGAATTCTTCATTTAATACATCCAAATGCTGATCATTATCATTTAATAAACAAAGTTTTAAATTGTAGTATGCAAAGAAATATCTAATACCTCGAGAATTAGATACACTTCTAGTTTCTATTTCATAAGGAAGAACTTCCATATAAGAGTCATAATCTCGATATGGATTAGAACAAATTACATTGGAAAGATAACAGTTCACTTCTTCTTGCTTTTTATACGAATATCCTTCTAATATATCTAATAATAAATCATAATCCTTATAAGAATAACAAATGTCTAGTATAAACTTATCAAAATAGTGAGGTTTTTCGCTGTAAACTGCATATAACAATAACCTCTTTATTTCATCATAATCTTTATTTTGATATAAAAGCGACATTATATTTTCAAGTTTAATACAATCATTGTCTTCTAATGATTTTAAATAAGTTAATATTACTTTATTTACTTTTAAACTATACTCTTTATCTTTCAAACAATATTCTTTTAGACTTCCTTTAACTAGATCATTTGTGATAACCCATGTACCATCTTTTTGTTGATAAAAATAAGAAGGCATTATTTTACGCAATAAAGCAAATTCATTAGAAACATATTTAATATTTAATAATTCACAAATTCCAATTAGATCTTTTTCTCTAACCCCATTTCTGAAAGTAGCAAACAAATATAATATTAATTTGCCTAATTCTTTATCTAACATTTCTACTTTTTTAGTTAATAAATTATAAAATAAATCTTCAAAGTTTTTAATATTATTAATTTTATTAATGTAAAAATCTAATACTCCTTTATCTACACTAGTTAGATTACTTTCACTATCATGATTTGATAATTCGTTAATAATCTTTGCATCATAACGATCATTAAAGAAAACATAATCTAAATATGTTTTTAAATAGGTTATAGACTTATTTAAACACTTATTCACCAATTCATCTAATAACATTTGATAGAAATCTTGAGATACTTTTTGATTAATCTTTTCTAAATATCCATCTAAATATTTTTTTATCATACGATGATTTACACCAATACATCTCCATAAGTATGATTCTGCTTCTAAATGTTCTACATCATCTCCACTTGAAGTAGAAATAACGATTCTAATATTATTAGGAATTTCATCTTCTTTAATCCAAGAATACTTTTCGTTTTCATATTCTCCATTTATATAGTAGAAATCATCAATAATAATTAAACATTTTTCTTTAATTTGAGAAATAGATTGATAAAATAACTTAATTGCTTCTTCTAAATTATTTATATATTCATAAGGTTCTTTAAAACGTATTTTAATCATTTCAATATATGAATTAATCAGATTAATTAAAGAATGATTGTCGTCTACATTAGTAAAGAAAGGAACAATTAAAGCTTCCTTTTCATATTCTTTAACTAGATTAGAAACTAAAGAACTCTTTCCACTACCATCTCTACCTAAAATCAATAATATTTTTTCTTTAAATAAAAATAGTTTTGATAAAAAATACTCTGCTCCTTCATCAATATCAATATAATCCTTATATAAAAAAGATAAATAATCTAAATGAGGAGACAATGTATTAAGTGGTTCTCTATCATACATTTTTTTAATCAATTCATTAATATCTTCTACAAGCATACTAATAAATTCTTCACTAAGAATTAATTCTTCTTTTTCTTCATCATAAAAAGATGTATATTCTCTATAACTATTTGGATATATATCAATAATTTCTTCTTTTAAAGATTGTACTTTTTCATCTCTATAAATATACTTTTCTTTATTTTCTTTTAAAGCTTCTTGATTTGTAATCGTACGGAAATAAAATAATGATTCACATTTTTCTAAAATAGCTTTATGAATTTCAAAAGAAGTAATAGACTCTTTACTGCCTTCTATTTCTGTTCCAAATCTATTTCCTAAAAAACCAATAAACAAAGGTTTACAACGAACAATTTCATCGCTACAAGTATTAATTACCTTATCTAATAAGTTTTGATTACCAATATCAATACCAAATCTTAAATCAACAAATTCAATATTAACATGGTATTTTAAAGCATACTCTTTAACAATTGGCAAAACCTTTTTAGCAAGTATATCTCTTTCTACTTGCATATCTAAAAATGTTGAAGATATAAAAATATTTCTAGTCGCATATTTTTTTACAATAGCCATAAGCTCACATCTCTTTCTATAATGTATTGTATCATAATAACAATAGTTATTTATAATTTTCCATGATATAATTTAAAAAGTTTATAGAAGGAGGAAGTTATGAATAAGTCAAAAATATCTTTATTTTTCATATTATTTTTATTTCATTCCATTTGTATAAATCTCGTTCATCCAATCACTACTACTTATGTTAATAGTTTGAATTTACCAGATTATTATTTTGGTTTTTTCTTTTCATTAATGTCATTAGGTCAAGTAATTGGTGCGATTATATTTGGTTCTTTATCTGACAAAATAGGTAGAAAATGGTTAATTGCTTTAGGTATTATTGGTTATGCTTTAGCACAATTAGGATTTGGTTTTATTAATACTTATCCTCTATTAATTCTATTATTTAGAATACTTGCAGGTATATTTGTATCTGCTCCTAATACTTTATTTGTATCTATGTGTTTAGATATATCTACTAATGAAAAGAAAGTAAAATATCTTTCTTTATTAAGTTTCTTCTCACTTTTAGGATCATCTCTTGGTTATGAAATTGGAGGATCTTTATATAATTATATTCATTTTTCAATTTCACAAATATTTATTTCCCAATTTATTCTATGTGCAATAACTAGCTTATTGTTTGCCTTATTAATCAAAGATGTCAAAATATCTTCTCAAAGTCTTAATAACAATAAGAAATTTTCTTTTAAAAGTTTATTTACTTTAAATAAACACATTTATGTATTATTAATTGCCTTATTAACTCTAACAATTGGTCAAATACTAATAAATAAATATTTAGACACTTATATTATTCATATAGGTAATGAACCTGCAACATTAGGTCATTATGTGTTATTAACTGGTGTAATAGGAGCGATTAGTAATTTATTAATTATTCCACTAGTAAAGAAAATCAAAAACAAATACTTAAGTTTTGTTTTAATCTTATTTGTATTCTTGTCTTCTATATTAACCTTTATTACTTTCTCTTCAGAAAAAAATATAATGGTTTTCTTATTATCTACTCATTTAATTTATTCAATGTTAAAATCAATAATTACCCCTTTAGAACAAAATGAATTATCCAAATATTCTTCCTTAGATAATAATGGAAAAATTATGGGAGCAAGACAAACAATGCTTTCTATTGGCAATGTTGTTGGACCATTAATTGGTTCATTACTATACACCAAAGGAAATCCATTAGTATTCATTATTTCTGGATTCATTATTCTTTTATCATTCATCATATATTTAATTTATTTTTTATCCATTAACAAAAATAATGCAAATTAAAATGCCACATCATACTACAAGTATTGTATGGCATTTTTTATATACTATATTTATTTAATTGTATAATCTATTTCTACATCATAAAGAGCAATGACGGACCAATGCTTGATTTTTTCTATATTCTCACTAACTTCGATTTTTCACTCTTCGGTTATTGTAAACAAATCATTAGTTTCATCATCGATTGAATAAACCAATTTATATTCATTATTTAATAAATCTTAATAAGAAATCTGTCAACCCAATTATTGTATATCCATTGTCATCGTTTATTTCTTTTAATGGCCTATTTACTACTAACACTTTTTTTACTCCATCATTTATATGTTTAAATGGCTTTATTTCTCGTTCTTTTGTCTCAATATTACTTATATCAGATGCGATTTGAATATACAATTTTTCTGTACCTCTTATTGCATAAAAATCAATTTCATATGTTTTTTTTATGCTTTCCTTATTTTTATTTTTTTCGACTCTATTGTATGTACCAACATTAACAGTATATCCGTTGTATATCAGTTCATTGTAAACAAGATTTTCTATTAAATGCCCTTCATCAAATTTTGAAAAATTCAATCTTGCATTCCTTAATCCTGTATCTACAAAATAGTATTTTCTTAATGCTCCGATTTTTCTTTTTCCTTTAATATCATATCTTGTCACTTCACTTAAAATAAACGAATCAACGAAATAATTAATATATTTACCAACGGTATCTTTATCTATATTTTCTTTTTTAACACTCTTAAATGTATTAGATATTTTTTCGTTATTTATTAATTCACCAACACAATCACTAATAACATTACATAGTTCATCTAGAGCTTCTGTTTTATCGATATTATTATGCTCTAAAATATCTCGAAAATATGTTTTTTTAAATAAACTTATTAAATATTCACTTTTTTCTTCTTCTGGTTTAAGAACTGCCAAAGGCATTCCTCCATACTTTATAAAATCAAACATTGCCTCTTCTTTATAACCACCAACATAATTATAATATTCTTCAAAAGACAAAGGTTGCAGATGAATATTTGTTGCTTTATCTCTAAATTCGGTTATGACATCGCTGGATAACATTTTTGAATTGCTACCAGTAACATACAGATCAATATTCTTTTCTCGTGATAGCCCCAATATAACATCAACAAATGAAATTGTATGTTCTTCGCCATGTTTAGCAAACACTATTTTACCATCTGTATAGATTGGATTAATTATAGTATCTACTAATTGAATTTCATCAATAAAAACATAACAATTCCTTTTTCTTTCACATAATTTTCTTACATGTTTACCTAATTCTAATGGATTTCTTAAATTAACATTTTTATCGTCATCCAATTCAATAACTATTATATTCTTATTCAAAACACCGTTTTTTAATAAATAAGACCTATAAATTTCTTTTAGCAAATATGATTTGCCACATCTTCTAACCCCAGTAATTACTTTAGGAAAGCCATTATTTTTAGAAGCAATAAGTTTTTTTAAGTATTTATCTCTTAATATCATACTTTCTCCTTTTTGGTAGAATTCTACTTTTTTTTCGATTATATTATAATTAAAAAACAATATTAATTCAATATTCTATCATATATAATATAAAATTTATCCCCCTTTGGCGTATTAAAACATGAGAATTAAAAGGTTTAGATAATCGTTTAGTTTCAAGATTTAACATTTTATAACTCAATTATAAAAGGACTTGTATAAAATACAAGCCCTTATTTTTTTATTAAGAATTAACTTAAATTAGCCCTCTTTTTTTGTAATTTTAGTTCTAATTTTAGCGAAAATCCCTTCAATTTTTTCTCTAACTGCTACTGGAAGCACTTGAACTTTAATCCATGAAGTAGAATATAAAGATATTACTAAAACAACACCATTTCCTACCATGTATAAGAATTGATATGCACTATCAACTCTATTTTGAGCAGTAATTACATCGTCTGCAAATAAAGAACAATGAATACCTCTAATAAAGTGATAGATAAAACCAACTGCTGTACCAATAACAATTACATAAATTATACTTTTTAATACTTTTAATAAATTGTTTTTCATACTATTTCCTCTTTAGAATATTACAAATTTCATCACCAACATCAGAAGTAGAATTCTTACCGCCTAAATCTGGAGTTAAAACTTGTTTTTCAATTAATAAAGTTTCAAAACTTTGAATTAATCGATTATACCAATCTACATAGCCAAAGTGTTTTAGCATTCCTCCAGCCGCCCAAATTTGAGCGATAGGATTTGCAATGCCTTTTCCAGAAATATCTGGAGCACTACCATGAATACTTTCAAACATACTTGGATATGTTCCTTCTGGATTTAAGTTATCACCTGCAGCTAGTCCAATACCACCTGCAATCGCTGCACCTAAATCTGTTAAAATATCACCAAATAAATTAGAAGTAACAACAACATCAAATCTTTCTGGATGTTGTACAAACATCATACTAGCAGCATCAACCATTAATTGATTTGCTTTAATATCTGGATATTCTTTACTTACTTCATGGAATATTTCATCCCAGAAAACCATTGAATAATTTAATGCGTTTCCTTTTGTAACACTTGTTACAGTTTTACGGTTTTCTTTTCTAGCAAGTTCGAAAGCATATCTAATTACTCTTTCTGTACCTTTTCTAGTAAATTTACCAATTTGATGAACATATTCTTCTTTAGTGCCTTTATTAAACCATTCACCTAAACCAGAGTATTCTCCTTCACTATTTTCTCTAACAACAATAAAGTCTATGTCTTCTGTTGTTTTGTTTTTAAGCGGAGTTTCTACTCCTTTTAGTAATTTAACTGGTCTTAAATTGATATATTGATCAAAACCAACACGAATCTTTAATAATAAATCTCTTAATGATAGATGATCTGGGACAGTTGGATAACCAACTGCTCCTAGATAAATACCATCATATTTTTTTAATTTTTCTAATCCATCTTCGTCCATCATTTTACCTTCTTTAAGATAATATTCACATCCCCAAGGGAAATAATCAAAATCAAAAGAGAAAGTTCCATCAATTGACGCGATAGTTTTTAATACTTTAATTCCTTCATTAACTACTTCAGTTCCAATACCATCACCTGGAATGACTGCTATTTTATACTTTTTCATTATATGACCCCCATTTTATTCAGCTTGAGCAACTTGAATTGCATATAACATTGTATCATCTGTAATAATATCTACAACTGAATCTGGATTATTTTTATCGCTTACAAATTTTAATACCATTCCATCATTTGGTGTAATACCAAGATTTGCTAATTCATGAGATGGAATAACACCAAGTGAACATCCGTTAGCAATACCAGTAAAGCTACCAGTATATTTGCCTGAACTATCAGTTAATATATTAGTGTAATTAACACCTTTTAATAGAGTGACTGTTTTTTCGTTTCCTGCTAAATCAACTACTTTAACATCGACTTCTTGCCATAATAAGTGATTATGTAATGCTACTTGATAACTACTATTTAATCCATTCATTACAGCACAATCTTCTTCAAATTCACTCCAATGTTCTTCGTTATAGAAAGTTACATCAGCAACATCTTTTTTATAATTACCAGTAGATGCAGCGTTATTTTCACCGATTGGATCAATTTCACCGCAGTTATTATGCATTAAACAATTATCTGCATATTTAGCGACCTTATAATAATTAACAACATTACTAATTGTATCTTTACCTTTATTTGCTGTTAATTCAGGAGCAGTAACTTGAGTTCCGTCTTCTAAAGTAATAGCACGATCATTTGATTTAATTCTGTTAACAGTAACACAATGAGTTACTTTACCTGGGTTGTCATCTTTTTGATAACCAACGATACCACCTAAAGATTCTCTAGCCCCAACAAAACCTGAAGCGAAACAGTTAGCAATATAACCACTTGATTCACCAGCAATACCACCAACACGCATATCACCATGAACTCTACCAAAGTTTAATGATTCAGTGATAATACCTTTTGTATAGTTGTCACCATCTTTTGTACCAATATTAATACCAGCAATACCACCAATTCTATTACGATAGTTAGTTCCTGTTGAGTATTCACTATTTTCTTTTTGTTCTTCTGTTTTTGGGTATAACTTATAATATCTAGCAGCAAATACTTGGTTTCTATTCATACATTTTGTAATAGTACCTTTATTTACTCCAGCAATACCACCTAATGTTGAGTAATCATAAATTTTATCAACGTTAGAAGAAGCTGTACCAGTAGTACCAATTGCACCTAAGTTATAACATTCTTCAATTAAGCCATTGTTTACTCCGGCAATACCGCCTCCACCAGTTACAGCGCTTACTCTAGCATAGTTTTTACAATATTTAATAGTACCGTTATTGGTTCCTACAATACCACCAGCGCCACCTGCTTCATCAAGAATCATGTAACTACCTACTTCTCCACCTGTAGAAGAAATACCATCTTGATAAGTAATAGATTCTTCTTTATAGTTTTCACCATAGACATTAACATTTGTAATAAGTCCTTCATTATAGTTAGCAACCCCACCAACAGAAGGAATAGAATCACCTGCAGTTAATACTAATCTAATATTTAAATTTTTAACTTCACCTTGTTCACCAATTTTATAGAAAATACCAGTATCTGATAAGTTTTCTGCTAATAAATAAATTGTGTGACCATTACCATTAAATTTACCATTAAATGTAGTAGCGTAATAATCTTCTCCTGCAAAAGAAGAATAATAAATATCTTTAGTTAGTTGATAATCTTTAGTGATTGTTTCCCCTTTATTAACTAATGCTTTTAATTCTTCTTCTGAATCAATGTTTGGATCATCTTCAATAACAGAAGAAGAAACTTGTTCACTTGAACTTTGTTGAACTTGAGATTCACTTGATGAATGTGCTTCACTAGATGAACCTTGATTATTACAACCAACAAACATTAAGCTAACTAATGATAAAACTAATAATTTTCTCATGTTTTTCATACTTTATCTCCTTTTTACGCTGGTAATTTTACTGTGCATCCATAAGAAGAACTCTTATAGAATCCATCTCCTAAAATACCTAAATAATGATTTACTAATTCAGTATCAGCACTTCCTGAAACAGAACCATTTTCTACTACATAGTTCCATCCTAAGCAGTAAGAGAAACGATAATCAACAAATGCACTGTTATCAACGATTTCAATGTTTTGTCCTGCTTTTGGAGCGACTAATTCATTAGAAATAACTTCACCATAAGTTCTACCTAAATAGTTTTCAGTAAGTCTAGTTTGGAAGTTATGAGAAACACCTATTGCATTATCTGCTCTTTCAGCAATTGTGTAAGGTTGAGTATGATAACTCCATACATTTGCTGTAGATAATACATTAGTAATTTTTGATGTGCTTGAAATCTTACCTGCAATACCACCAACATTATAAGAACCCATAATTGGAGAAATAAATTGTCTTTCAAGAATTTCTGTATTTGATGGTTTTCTTAAACGTCTACCTGTCATACAGTTTTTAATTGTTCCTTCATTAAATCCAACGATACCACCTACGTTAGTATCACCAACGCATCTCATACCTTCGAATAAACAACTTTCAATAACACCATCAACACCATTATATCCTGCGATACCACCAATATTAGTAGCGCCAGCACCTTCTACATCGTTTTCACATCTTCTTGTGTTGATTTTACCTTCAGATTTAATTCCATAAATCTTACCATAGTTTACACCAACGATAGTTCCAGCATATGAGTTATTAATTGTACTACTTGCTTCTTTACCGTTATATGCACCAACGATAGGATCTACACCATCTGTCATATTTTGAATTGTTCCATAGTTGATACCTGCAATACCACCAACGCCAATTTTTCCTTGGATTGTATTACCACTACTACCAGAAACAAAACATTCTGAGATAACGCCTTTTTCTAAGTTAGTACCAACAATACCGCCAGCACCGCCTTTATCTAAAGTACTAATTTTATTAACTACTCCACCAATTGAAGAAACGCTTACTGCTAATGAATTAATTTTTGAAATATTACCTTCGTTGTAGTTAGCAACTACACCAATTGAAGGTTCGTTAGAAGAAATAGAGCCTGCAAATACAACATCATATACTCTTCCTTGTTCACCAATCTTGTAGAATAATCCAGAGTTATTTTTTAAAGTAATAGTATAACCATTACCATTTAAAATACCATTAAATACTTTTCCTCTTTTTTCATTATATAAAGAATGAAGAGTTAAGCTTGATTTTAATTCAACGTATGTTCCACTAGGAATATCGTTTTTTGTTAAATATTCTAAGTCATTGACATTATATACAAAGTAAGGATCATCTTTTAACCCACTACCTTTAAATTGAATGTCACTAACTTCTTTAACTAAAGTACCTTTATTATAAATATAGAATTTATATTTTGCTCCACCATAACTTTGATCTCTTTCAAATGAAACAGAATAATTTTCTTTATCAATAGTAACTTTACCAGTTGCAGTTTCTTTATCTGCCTCATTATAAGTATAGATATAAGGGTTATCTGGATCTTGAACTTCTGCATCTAATTTATCATCATAAACCATGTTAGGAGTTCTTTTTGCTTTAATTACTTCTACAGTAATATCACTTTCTTTTTCTACACCAACTTGAGTCCAAACTACAGTCTTAGAGAAAGCGTCTTCTCCAATACTAAATTCAGATGGAGTGGTTGTTGGGAAAGTCCATTTTGCATAAAGAGTCATATTTGATGTAACTCTATATGTTGATACGTCAAATGGCTTTGTATAATTTTCATCTTCATACCAACCTCTAAACAAATAATATTGTTCACTATTTGTTGGAGATTGAATATCTTTTGTTAAATTTAAAGTGTATCCTTCTTTAACACTTTGACTTTCTATTTTTACTCCTGTTGTTCCTGTTTCAAAATCAACATTAAATGTTCTTGGATAATTCGGATCGCCACACGAAACTAATCCAATAACAAGAGCACATGTTGCAAGAGTTAATAATTTTTTAGAATTTTTCATGTCCATGCCCTCCTAGAAATTGAAATAACCATGAGCGACTGAGTTCGCCATAGCAATAGAAACGAAGATTAAACAAGTTGCAATTGCTGCTAACCAAATGTTATTTGTATGTTTATAAATCTTCTTTTGAATAAGTGGAAGAATTGCCATTAATGGAACTAAAATCCATAACATATTAGTGAATAACCAGTTAGTTGTCCAATACATTAAACCATGATCTGCGATTGATAAGTATTGAATTGCAAAGATTGCAACTAAACCTAAAGTATTCATAATAACAGCAATTAAGTAATTCAACCAATCATGTTTTGATTTATTTGTTGTAATTGAAGAAGTATTAATTCTTAAACTTAATGAGAAGTAATAGATAAAGAAGATTGGGAAATACATTAATGAATAAACAATATATCTTTCATTTGTAACTCTAATTGCAACGAAAGTAAATCTAGCATCAACGTGGAATAAGAAATCTACCATACCAATAACTACATAGAATACTACCCAAGTTAATGTGCCAACTACTAATGTTTTAAAGAAGTTTTTCCAACCGATACCAATACCGATATCTTTAATTTTTTCTCCATCTTTTCTACCAATAAAGAAGAAAGTAATAAAGTAAAGAACGATACCTACAATACCATTAACTGCTGCCCATAACATAACTGCGTTGTTCATTCTTTCTGGGAACCACCAAGTTAATTTATGTGCTGCTGCTTCTGGGAATAATACTTTACTTAAGTCAGCTAAAGGAACAAAGCTGAAACATGCTACAGATGCACCAATTAAGAAAGTAATTGCCCAAGCAATCCAGTTTCTAGCACGTTTTGGCCTATCTGGTTTAGATAATTTAATTAATTCTTCATCTTCTAAATTATCTAATTCAGGAGAATCTAATACAACATTCATTTCTCCTTTTTGAATTTCTTTAACTCTTCTTGGTCTAGCAATAACTCCATTAAATACTGGGATTTTTGCGATTAAACAAGCTGTTGGAGCGATTAATAAGAATAAACCGATAACCATAATTAATTGGAATACTTGTTTATACATCCAAATTTGATCATTAGGATTAATTGTAGAATTTGCCATTGTAACATAATCTAAGAAATATAGAATATGTGAAGTAGCTCTTACATCAAATGGTTGAACACCATGAAGAGAATTTTCTTGATATCCAACTTTCATAGTACCATCGATTGGTTGACCATAAATCTTACCATCTTCGATACCAGTTTTTCTTAATTCTTTATGTACCCCACCACTAGTAGCAAGTGCGATACTTTCAATTGAGTCAGGACGAGTAATATCTCCAGTGAAGTTGATATTTTGCCATGCACCTTCGTCATCTTTACAATAACCAAAACCAACATTAATTGCCAAAGATGCAACTTTTGAAGATTCCCAACCAATTTCTGAGAATTGATAATATCCATTTTCATCAACAACATATTCGCCTGTTGCATCATCGATTTCATATTCTACATCGATAATGTTACGGATATAACCAGAAATATAGATTGATTTAATTTTACATTCAGAGAATACACCACCTGCAAGATTTGAGAAATATACACCTGCAGTCATTGTTGAGTTACCACCTGCTGAGTGACCAACAATATGAATATTATCTTTTTGAATATAGTTAATATTGTCTGTGTCGTATAAGTAGTTAACTAATGGAATAACCCCATATGCGCCACCTTCTGCAGAAGAAGCAGAAGTATTTGTTGTTGCAGAAGAGTCACCTTGGTTATAAGGGTCAATAATATAACAAACCATACCTCTTCTTGCGATTTCTAGTGCGATGTCATAATGGCTCTCTTTTGTTCTTTGGAAACCAGGACAGAAGACAACCGCTGGAGCAGGATTGGCACTAGTAGCTGTTTCTGGTTTGAAAACAGTACCTTCAATCCATTGTCCGTTATCAGTAGGTAAGCTAAATGTAGAAATGTCTGTTCTATAGAAGTTTTCATTAATCATTTGAGCACCTACTGCTCCAAATAAAATACTTCCTAAAGCAACTAGAAGCCAAAAGAATAAACCTTTTTTCTTCTTTTTGCCTTTTGAAGGATTATTTGGATCAGTTTTTTTCTTGAACTTAAACATGTTTATCCTCCTTTATTATTTTTCGAGTAAATATTCAAAGTCCTCAAAATTTATTTGTTCTCTTACTGGTTCATATCCCCAGCGAGATAACGTTTCAATAATTTTATTTGATGAGTCAATATGAGTTTTTAAAGAGGCATGGTCACTAGCACCATAACTACCTGAACCTGTTTCACCTTCACCAACTCCTGGAATGACACATTGTTTTATATATCCTTGAGAAATTATTCCTTCTGCTTTTAAAGCGTTAATCGCATAATTTCCTGCTTTAGAATTTGTATGAGTCCAAAGCATTTTTGCTTCAGGATAATATGTATGTAATTTAGAAACCATAGAAACAACACCATCTTCATAAGTTTCTAAATTAAAATCAGAACTTGGTGTATCGTTTCCACCGATATTAAAAATGATGATATCTGGAATATAGTTTTGATAATTCCAATCACCTGTGGTTAATGCTCCTTGAACTGAATTAGTTGGAGTAATACCACATTTATCAATAACTTTACTAATTGCTTTAGTAGAAGGAAATGTAACTCCCCAACCAGCTTGAGCAACAAAAGATATATCAGCATCAAAACAACGAGCAGTTAAATAATTAAAAGAATGTAATGAAGAAGAATTTACTCTAGTTCTAGAGAAGTAATTTTCACTTTTTTCATTATATGATAGACTACCATATCCACTACCACCAGAAGCACAGACTGCCATTATCTTTAATCTACTATCATCTTTTTCTTTATCTCTTTTAAAGAAATAACCATCAGTAGAAATTGAAACTATGCCTGTATAACCATCTCGAGGTTCGTTCATCTTTAAAATAGTTGCAGTATGTCTACCTTTTTTTAAATTGTTAACAATAGTTATTTCACTTCTAGTCTTATTTTTAGGTAATTTAAATCTTCTTTTTAGAGTATTTGGAAGAACTTCATCATCAATTTTTACATCATAGTAAATATCGTCATCTAAAGTTCCATTAAAATCTTTAGCATGAAAGAAATCTGCTTTTAATTCACTACCATAAAAATCAATAGTAAAACCTGTCGCAGTATGATAAACCATCATCATTCCAGGAAGAGAAGAAGTTTTTTCTTTATATTCATGTCTTCCTTCCCATTTAATTATTTCTAATTCACCGTTTGTTAATTGATTATCACTTATTTTTTTAATATTTGTCTTATCATCTTCTTTATTACTAATAATTTCACTACTTGTATTAATTAAAGAAGAGGAAGATTCTTCATTAGAAGAACCTTCACTACTTCCTACATCACAAGAAACTAAACCAAATGATAATAAGATTGATATTAATGTTAATACTGATATTTTTCTCATAATAATAACCTTATTTTATATAGGTATACACCTATAAATCATTATGCTTTAAGTGCGTTATAAACTTCTAAACATGCTGCTAATTCAGCATTAGAGATACCTGCTAATGGAGCAACATATCTTGTTTCGCCTTCAGCTGAATAACTTGTATTTATTTGTGCATAAGCAGCACTTTCGTGATCTTGAACTGTATCAAAAACACCTTTACCACAAATTACTAAATGAACTGTTTCTTCAGATTCACTAATTGCTTCTGCTACACCTGCGTTATTAACTTTAGTTAATTCAGTCCAATTAATAGTAATATTACTAGAAATTGTTGATTCAACGTGTGCTTTTAATGCTGTTAAATTTTCTTCTGTCATATATGTTGTTTTACTTGCTGTTAAATGAACATAAACATTAATAGTAACTGGTTCAGAAACAGCTGCAGTAACTGTTACTGGAACTTCAACGCTATATAAACCTTTTGAAACTGTAATTTTAGTTGATCCAGGTGCTACAGAAGTAACTAAACCTGTTTCACTTACTGTTGCGATTGCTTCATTTCCTGAAACATAAGTTGCGCCTTCAACAACAGTTAATTGTTTAGTAGAACCTAAATCAACTGAACAAGATTCATCCATTTCAAAATAATCAATATGTTGAGCATCAACAAATGCTTGGAATGCTCTTGCTAAATCTAAATGAGATTCAAATGCGTTAGCAAAGATACCAACTTGTCCACCTGAATAACCCCAAGTTCCATCTACATCAACAATAGTGCCACCTTCTAACATTGCTGGGCATGCTTTATTTGTAAAGAATGCACTTCTACATAAAGCGACATCAACTCTAGCTAAATCATCTGCATTATAACCTTCAATTGCTTCTACTACACCTGCAATATTAACACCACTTACAACGTGTAATACGATATCTTTTCCATGACCTGGTTGTCCTTCTCTTTGGAAAGCAGCAATTAAGTTTTCAGCTGCTTCTACACTCATCCAATTATTACTTGCATTTGAATTATTTAATACGATAACTAAATCATGTTTTGGAACAATTGGAGCTTCAGTTACTGTAATTTCACAAGTTGCAGTATTATTAGCAGCGTCTTTAACAGTAATTGTAGCTGTACCTGCTGCAACTGCTGTAACTAAACCTGTTTCACTTACTGTTGCTACTGCTTCAGCGTTTGATGTCCATGTAACACCTGTTCCATAATAAGTAGCTGTTAATTGTTTTGTTTCACCTACTTGAACAGTTGCTGCTTCTGAATCTAATGTTACTTGATATTTTGGACCTATTGATGAGATTAAAGAATAAACTCCTCTAGCTAATTCTAAATGTTCACTAGAACAAGCTGAAGTAATTGTTAAATATCTAGATGTATTTTCAATCCAACCATCACCCATATGAACTTTGCCATATGTTTCATGACATTCAATTGAGTCCGTATCATTATTTAATTTGTTACCAGAGATAACTACGTCTACTGGAACTTTTGAATCATTAACAAATTTATTAAAGTTAGTATTAATTAAGCCTGTAGAATAATACCATAAAATGTTCTTTTCTTCTGTTAATGTTGCTTTGAAAGCATCACGCATATAATTTGATTCTTCTTCAGTAATATAAGTAGTTGGTTCTTTTGCACCATTAATACCATATACAAATACTACTAAATCATATGTTTTTGCTACTTCTTCAAAAGAACTATATAAACTTAATTCTTTTGTTACTGGTTTTTCAAAATCATAAGCCACTTTTTGTCCTGCTTCATACCATCCTTTAAAAGTATAATCGACAAATTCGTCGCCTTCTCTAGTTGGAACAGTAGGTGCAGTAACTTTTTCACCTTCTTTAACTACTGAAGGTTCACCATAAACTCTACCATCATCGTAGAATGTTACAGTATAAGTAGTTGCTTCTTCAGATGAACTTACTTCACTTGAAGATTCTTTTTCTGAACTAACTGGTTCTGATGAAACAGGTTCGCTTGAAGAATTATTTGGCGAACTTGGTTGTTCAGAAGAGCTATTACCTGTTCCACAAGAGACGATTGCCCCTACTGTGAAGACAGTTAATAACAATGATAAATATTTTTTTCTCAACATGTTATAACCTCCTTGTTGAATTTATGTAATCAAGGCTTTTCGAGATGAACAAGACCTTAATTAATACCTATTTTTTATAGAGTTTAGAAACTCCTGAAGCTATCGCTGCTTCTTTTACATGTGCTGCTACAGAATCATGTGCTCTTTGATCCCAAGCATATGGAAGAATATATTCTTGAGATAATTCTTCATCTTTAACACATTCACAAATACCTTTTGATGCCGCTAACATCATTTCTTCATTAACTGTATTAGCTCTTGCATCTAATGCGCCTCTAAATAAACCTGGGAAAACTAATACATTATTAATTTGATTAGGATTTTCACTACTACCTGTTCCAACAATAAACGCTCCTGCTTCTTTCGCGTCTTGATATGAAATTTCTGGAACAGGATTTGCTAATGGGAATAAGATAGGATTTTCGCTCATTGTTCTAACCATATCTTTACTAACAAGATTTGCCACAGATACACCAATAAATAAATTTGCACCTACTAAAGCTTCTTTTAAATTTCCATGAACATTATTAGGATTAATAACTTTAGCTAATTCTCTTTGAGGAGCATTAAATTCATCAGTATCACAAATAATACCGTTTCTATCTAAAACTTTAATGTCTTTAATTCCTAGTTTCATGATATATTTACTAATTGCAATTCCTGCTGCACCTGCACCATTAACTACTGCCTTTAAAGAAGAAATTTCTTTTTTTAACAACCTACATGCATTTAATAATGCTGCACCTACTACAATTGCAGTACCATGTTGATCATCATGGAAAACTGGAATATCTAATTTTTCTTTTAATTTTTGTTCTATTTCAAAACATCTAGGAGCAGATATGTCTTCAAGATTGATTCCACCAAAACTACCTGCCATTATTTCAATAGTACGGATAATTTCATCCGGATCTTTTGTATCTAAACAGATAGGATAAGCATCTACATTACCAAATTGTTTAAATAGTGCACATTTCCCTTCCATTACTGGCATACCTGCTTTAGGTCCAATATCACCTAAACCTAAGATTGCAGTACCGTCTGTAATAACAGGAACTGTATTCCATCTAGCAGTCAATTCAAACGATAATTCAGGATTTTCTTTGATTGCTAAACAAGGAGCAGCAACTCCAGGAGTATAAGCAACACCAAGTTCTTCTTTATTAGTAATTTTGAATTTGTATGCGCTTTCAATTTTGCCCTTCCAAAGAGCATGTTTCTTTAATGATTCTTCTCTATAATTCATAAAATTATTTCCTTTTTTATCTATTAGATAATTTAATTTTATAGCATAACTATTTTTTTCACTATACACAAACCTTGTTTTACTATATAATTTATTTAACACTCAATAAGTTTTATTTATGGAGGAACGTATGAAAATTAATCAACTTATCTACTTTGCAATGGCAGCAAAATACAACAATATTTCTAAAGCTTCAAAAAAATTATATGTTAGTCAACCAGCAGTATCTCTAGCGATTAAAGATTTAGAGGAAGAGTTCAAATGCAAATTATTTGCTAGAAACAATAATGTCTTGACTTTAACTAAAGAAGGAAAACAACTATTAACACTTTCAAAACCACTTATTTCTCACTTTGAACAAGTAAAAAACGAGATGCAAGAATACGTTAAGAAAAATGAAATACTAAACGTTGGAATTCCTCCTATGTTAGGAACTATGATCCTTCCTACAATTTCAAGCGAATTTGCTAAAACTCATCCACACGCCCAAATGCAAATCAATGAATATGGTGCTAAAAGTAATCAAATCGCTGTAGAATCTGGAGAAATTGATATTGCCTTAACCGTTATATATGATAATAGAAAATTACATACATTAAATTATATTCGAATTGGTTCAACAAAATTAAAATTAGCAGTTAATAAAAAATCTTCTCTTGCCAGAAAAGAAATCATTCGCTTTGAAGATATAAAAGATATCCCATTAATTTTAATGAGTGAAGGCACTTTACAAGCAGAATTAGTAATTCAAGAATTCTCTTCTAGAGGAATAAAACCCACTTTAAGAATTAGAAGTAATCAAATATACACTACCAAAAGATTACTAGAACAAGGGGGCTATGCAGCATTTGTATTTGATACAGTATTTGAAGATGATGAAAACATCGTTTTAAAACCTTTTGAAAAAGAGATAGTATTTGATATCGTTATTTGTTATAGAAAAGATGGTGTATTAAATAAGCTTTGTTCAGATTTTGTTGATTATATATCTAACGATTATTCATTTTCTACCAATAAATAATTGCCTTTTTAGCGAAAAACTAACATTAAAAAAGAACGGTTCTCCCGTTCTTTTATTGTGAATTATCAAAATAAATATTAGTTATTTTATTATTAATAATAGCAATTAATTCTTTTTTTAATTTCAAATTTTCTTCTTCTATTTTTATAATTTCATATATACTAGAAGAATTTGTAAATGTAATTTTAATCATTTCTTCTTCGTTACAAGGTGCACTATGAATCATTACATATACATTACTCTTTAACTCTACTTTATTCTCAACAAAATATTCATCGAAATATTTTTCTACATTTCTACTAATCACACTAGAATTATAACATTCTGGGTAATGAGCAAAAATATTAACATAAATATTTACATTATTATTTATTAAAGACATAAAATCACCTCGCATATATTATAACATAATTAAAATTAATTTTATCTTTATTTTTCCCATACATATACTCTAGTTTCATATGGCTTTATTACTAAACTAGAATTTAAAAAGTAAGTCTTTATATTTATATAATAGAAAGTTTGATCTAGATTGAATATGAAGACCGTAGGATAGTTCTATATTATATAATATAACTTTTATTTCTTCTACTTCTCTATATATAGAAAAAGACCGCTCTTTCAGGCGGTATAAATTCATATGTTTACAAAGGCAAACTATTATTTGTCGTATATAGTTCCAAGATAAGCATTAAGCTTTGCAATTTCAATTTCTTCTTGCTTAGTAATTTCACAAATAGGAACTAAAACAGGTAATTCTTTACCTAGTTTTTCTTTAAGTTTTTCCGGTTTAAAAAACATAGCTCCTAAGAATAGGTCTGCTGCTGGAGTATCCTTATCTTCTCCAGGCAATCTACACATTAATTTTTTTCCATCTCTAAATAATTTTAATTCCATAATATCATCCTTTTTTATTTTATTATATCACATCTTTACTAAAAAGGAAGTCTCATTAAAACTGCGCATTATTTCTTTTAATTCCCTATATATAGAAAAAAGACCGCTTTTTCAAGCGATCTTAAATAATTAATTTATCTAACTGTAATGTATTTTCATCAGTTGACAATTAGTCAGCGATGAAAGGTAATAAAGCCATAATTCTTGCGTTTTTAATAGCTTGTTCTACAGCTCTTTGATGTTTTGCACAAGCGCCTGTTACACGTCTTGGTGAAATTTTACCATTAGGTGAAACGAATCTTTTTAATGTTTCAACATCTTTATAATCAATTACTTGATTTTTGTTTTTACAGAAGATACAGACCTTTTTTCTTGGTCTCATTTTCTTAAATGCCATAATATTTCCTACCTTTCTTCCTAGTCATCTAGGATTTTCAAATTTTGATTACCACTTAGAATGGTAAATCATCATCTGTGACATCGATAGAAGATACATTCTTTTTAGCAGGTTCTTCTACTGGTTCTGGATCTGGTTGATAAGCTGCTGGTTCTGAATCAACTGAGTCGATTAGACTTGGAGCACCATCTTCTTTTCTTTCTAAGAATTGAACAGAGTCACAAATAACTTCAATAACTTGTACGTTTTTTCCTTCCTTGTTTTGGTAAGAACGTTGATTTAATCTACCTTCTACACCAACTAAAGAACCTTTGTGAACAAAGCGGACAACATTTTCAGCTTGTTGATTCCAAATTGTACATGGAATAAAGCTTGTTGTTTTATTTCCGTTTGCGTCTTTTGTACGGTTATCAACTGCAACTGTGAAGGATGCAACAGCTGTACCGCTATTAGTTCTTCTTAATTCTGGATCTCTTGTTAAACGTCCAACTAATACTACACGATTAATCATAATAATTTCCTCCTATAGCAGATTTTTTATTTAGCGATTACTAAATGACGTAAAACGTTAGCATTGAATTTTGCTCTTCTAGCGAATTCATCAACAACACTTGAAGAAGAAACACTTGCTTCGATTACTACATAATATCCCTTTTTTTCTTTATTGATTTCGTATGCTAAATCTCTTAAACCCCATTCATTAACATTGTCAATAGTTCCACCATCAACTGTTAAGTAGTCGTTTAATTTACCGATTAATTCGTTACGGCTAGCATCATCAAGATTTGCTTTTAGGATATACATAATTTCGTATTTTTTCATTCTTGACACCTCCCTATGGGCTTCTGGCTACACCACTAATGTAGCAGAGAAGTTTATTTTTATGTAGGCCTTCACCCCTACAGCGCATTTTAGCGCATTATTACTATATATTAGTAATACCTAAAAGTAAAGTGATTTTCAAATAAATCGCCAAAAAAATACCTACATTAATTTATAACGTAGGAATTTAGTAAAAAGTCTATTTTAAATTTATTATTTTTTTATTTTTCTCTTCTTTTATAAGTTCTTTTGCTTTTTTAATAGCAGCATCTCCTCCGTTATATAGAAGAATATTATCTTCTATTTCTGGAATTTCACTAAGCTCATAAAGATAATTGTATTTGCTTAATTCTTTAGAAACAATCTTCTTAAACGTGTTTTGATTGATATTATCAAAAAATAGTATCTCATCAATCAAACTTACAAATTTATATCCTAATTTCTTTTCAATCTTTTCTACACCAAATGATGAAACATAATTAGGTGTAAAATTAAATCTAAATTCATTATCTTCAATATGATTCATTGTAAAAATAATTAATGCGTTTTTTACACTAATCTTTAACCCTTTAGAATCTAAGAAATATCCTTTTTCCAACAAAATTTGAAAGAAAGATAGTAATTCACTATTCCCCTTTTCTATACCTTCAAAAATAATGACACTATTAGGCTTTTCTTTAAGCGTTTTAACTAAGAGTGATACTTGTTCTCCTACATACGAAAAACCATTACTAGTGAGCCTATTTACTCCATAAACATCTAAATAGTTATCAATTTTTAAATTGATAAAATTATTATCATAAATATTTTTTCCTATCATTTGACTAATAGTATTTTTACCTACTCCATTGTGACCATAAAATAAAAGAGAATTCACTTTTCCTTTAGTAAAAATATTAAGTATTTGTTCTTTTATTTTTGTTTGATCAACAATGTTTTCTTCTAATTCTTCTTTTAATTTCAATACTTTTTCTTTATTAGAAATATTGATGTTATAAAGTTTATTCATCGTTTCTAAAATGTTAGATTTAGATAAAATTTTATATGCAATTACACACGAATTATCAAGTAATTCAATTGCCTTATCAGGGAATCTTTGATTAATAATAAAATTATCAGCATATTCTACGATAACATTTAATAATTCACTTGGAATTTGAATGTTGTAATAATCTTCATAAATAGGTTTTATTTTAGAAAGAATGTTTAATGTTTCTAAAGGTGATGGTTCATTAACATTAATAATTTGAAATCTTCTTTTTAATGCTTTATCCTTATCAAACGAATCATTAAATTCTTCTAAAGTAGTCGCGCCTATAACTTGAATATCTCCTCTAGCAAGATATGGTTTTAAGATATTTGAAGCATCTATTGCCCCTTCTGCTCCGCCTGCTTTAATAACGTTATGAATTTCATCGATAAATAAAATTGCATTTCCGTCTTCTTTTACTTTTTTAATAATCTTTTTTAATTTTTCTTCAAATTCTCCTCGATATTTCGTCCCACTAACTGTAGAAGCTAAATCTAATTCATAAATTACTTTATCTTTTAAAAGAGGAATTTGATTATTAATCAACCTTTTTGCAAGTTCTTCAACAATTGCAGTTTTACCTACTCCTGGCTCACCAATTAATATTGCGTTTGGTTTATTTCTTCTTGATAAAGAATAAACAAGTTGAACGACTTCATTATCTCTACCAATTAATGGATCTTTGTTGTTAATGCCCAATAAATGTAAATCAGTAATCGAAAGTAGTTCTGATTTCTTTTTGTGATTGGCAGCTATTTTTTTAACAATCAATTCCACTTTAACTCCATAATTTTCTAATAGTTCTAAAGCAGTATTATTTAAAGTTAATAAAACAAAAGATAACGTATCAACACTTATTAAAGGTTCTTTGTTTTTATGTCCTAACTTGATAGACTCTTGTAAAATATCTTTTAATTCTAATGAATATTTTACATCTTTCACCCTTTTTTCTTTTGGATATAAAGTTCGTATTTTATCGGAAAAACCCTTAGGTTTTATCCCTTGTTTTTCTAATTCTTTACTAATTAATAAATCTTCATTGTTTAATAATCCTAGCAAAAGGTGCTCACTTCCTACAATTGAATGAAAAAACTCCTTTGCATATGTTTCTGCTAGCAAAATTGCTCTTTGTACTACAAAAGAAAAATTATCTAACATAATATCTCCTTTCTATATTCTATGTCTCTTAGAAAGAAGTATTGACAAATTTCTTTTTTTCATACAAAAAAACCAGGTCGCCCTGGTTTATTTTTTTAACCTCTATCTTTCATGTGAGGGAATAATAATACTTCTCTAATAGAAACTTGTTCAGTTAAGAACATTACTAATCTATCGATACCCATTCCAACTCCGCCACATGGTGCCATACCATATTCTAGAGCTTCAACGAAGTCAACATCCATTTCATTAGCTTCATCATTACCAGCATCTCTTTCTTTTAATTGATCTAAGAATCTTTGTTTTTGATCGATTGGATCATTTAATTCTGTATATGCATTAGCAAATTCATGTCCACCAATGAATAATTCAAATCTTTGAACAAATCTTGGATCTTCAGGATCTTTTTTAGTTAATGGAGAGATTTCAACTGGATGTCCACAAAGGAATGTTGGTTGAATTAATTTATCTTCACAATATTTTTCAAAGAAAGCATTGATAATATGACCGATAGTAAAATGTTTTTCTACTTCTACTTCGTGTTGTTTTGCAATTTCAATGGCTTCTTCTAAAGTATAATGATTACCTTTAAAGTCAACACCTGTTTCTTCTTTAATCATTTCACACATTGTTGTTTTTCTAAATGGTTTTGAAATGTCGATTTTTTCTCCTTCTGGATTGAAGATATTTAAGAATTCAGTTTTGCCTGTTACTTTTTCTGCCGCATGTCTTACCATACCTTCAGTGATTCTCATCATAGAAGATAAATCGCCATATGCTTCATATAATTCAATTGTTGTAAATTCTGGATTATGAGTTAAATCCATTCCTTCATTACGGAATAATCTACCAATTTCATAAACTTTTTCTAATCCACCAACGATTAATCTCTTTAATGGTAATTCTGTTGCAATTCTTAAATAGAATTCTTTATCTAAAGTATTGTGATGAGTAATAAATGGTCTAGCAGTTGCTCCTCCTTGAATAGCTTGTAAAACAGGAGTTTCTACTTCAATAAAACCTAAGTTATCACAATATTCTTGGATTGCTCTAATAATTCTAGGTCTAGCAATTGCTACTTTCTTAGCATCTTCATTCATGATTAAGTCAACGTATCTTCTTCTATAACGTTCTTCTTTATCTGTTAAACCGTGGAATTTTTCTGGTAGTGGTCTTAATGCTTTTGTTAAGTGAGTATATTCTAAACATTTAACTGTTGGTTCACCAGTTCTAGTCAACATAACTTTACCTTTAACACCAACAATGTCGCCTACGTCTGCCATTTTGAATAAATCGTATTTTTCTTCGCCTAAATCATTGATTGAAATATAAACTTGTTGTTTACCTTTTAAATCTTGAATAGAGAAGAAACTCGCTTTACCCATCTTACGAATAAACATAATTCTACCTGCGATAGAAACATGTAATTCTAAAGCTTCTACTTCTTCATTTGTTTTTCCTTTGACTAGTTCTTTAATATCTGTTGAATAATGAGTTCTTTCATAAGCTTGACCAAAAGGATCAATACCCAATTCTTTTAATTTTTCTACTTTTTGTCTTCTTACTAACTCTTGATCATTTAATCTTTCTTCCATACATTTTCCTCCGTTTTTCTTAAGGATACTTAATTATTTTACATAATTTAAGTATTTTAAACAACTATAATATGCCTCTTTGTTTCTTTATTTCATCAATAATTTGATAAAATTCTTCTTTTGATTTCATCTGAGTAAACTTTACTTTAAACTGTTTCATTCCTGCTATACCTTTTAAATAATGAGAAGATAGTCCTCTCATTTCAGAAAAAGCTTTATGTTCTCCTTTTAAAGCATATAATTCATCAAAATGTCTTTGTAAATATTCAATTTGTTCTTCTTTTGTTGGTTTTTTAATAATTTTTCCTGATTCCAAATATTCTACAATTTGCGTCACCAATTTAGGATTTCCTAACGCCCCTCTTCCAAGCATTAATCCATCTGCTTTAGTATATTCTAATACTTCAATGGCTTTTTCTAAACTATCGATATCTCCATTAGCAATAATTGGAATCTTCACCGCTTCTTTAGCAAGTCTAATATATTCATAATCAGCCTTACCTAGATAATATTGAGATCTGGTTCTACCATGAATTGTAATCATAGAAACACCGGCTTTTTCTAATAGTTTACAAGTATTAACTACATTAATAGAACTTTCATCCCAACCAAGTCTAATTTTAACACTTACTGGTTTCGAAGAAATTTCTACAATCGATTTAATCGTATCATAAAGTTCATCTTGTCTTTCTTCTTTTAACCAACTAGAACCCGCGTTTTCCTTTACAACTTTAGGAACAGGACATCCTAAATTAATATCTAGAATTTCAAAATTTCCTTTTTCTAATAGGATTTTTGCTCCTCTTAGTAAACTATCTTTAGATCCACCAAAAAGTTGAATTGCTAAAGGATGTTCTTCATTACAAGTTTCTATCATTTTTAAAGTTTCTTTATTTCCATAAATAAGAGCAAAATCAGAAATCATTTCAGAAACAACTAAGCCACAACCAAAAGACTTTAGCATCTTGCGATAAGCTAAATTAGTAATTCCTGCCATAGGCGCAAGAATAATATTGTTTTTTAGTTCTATATTTCCTACTTTTAACTTCATAAATAATTACTCAAAAAAGAAGAGGAATTATTCCTCTTCTTTATTTTCTCCTATTTCATCAGGGAAAACAATAACTGGATCAAAAGGAGAGTCATTTTTATCTTCCTTTTTCTCAACTTTGTCTTCTACAGGCTTACCATAATTTGGAGTTTCTTTACGGTAATCTGGCATTTTTCTATTTGCTAATAAGTAATCAATTTCTTCACCATTTAGAGTTTCGTGTTCTAATAATGCTTCTGCAATTAATTCAACATCTTCTCTATGTTCTAAAATAATCTTTTTAGCATTTTCATGTGCTGTTTCAACAATGTTACGAACTTCTTTGTCAATTTCATTTGCAACTGCACCAGAGAAATTCTTTTGACTTGAAGTATAATCTCTTCCTAAGAATACTGATCCTGAATGAGATTCATATTGAATAGGACCTAAAGATGACATACCATATTCAACTACCATTGCTCTAGCAATTCTAGTGGCTTGTTCAATATCGTTGCTCGCACCAGTAGAAATATCATTGAAGAAAATTTCTTCACTTGATCTACCACCCAAGAAACCTGTGATACGTGCAATTAATTCACCCTTAGTCATTAAGAATCTATCATCTTCTGGAGTAGATAATACATATCCTCCAGCCATACCACGAGGAACGATAGTTACCTTTTGTACTTTATCTGATTCTGGTACTAATAAACCAATAATTGCATGACCAGCTTCGTGATAAGCTACTGTTTTTCTTTCAAGTTCTGTTAAATGTTTTGATTTTTTTGCAGGACCTGCAATTCTTCTATCAATAGCTTCATCAATCTCTTGAATTGAAATTTTTTCTTTCTTTAATCTAACAGTTAAGATTGCTGCATCATTAATGATACTTGCTAAATCTGCTCCAGAGAAACCAACTGTTCTTTTTGCAACTTGTGCCCAATTTACAGTTTCATCAAATTTCTTATTACGAGCATGTACTTTTAAGATTTCTTCTCTACCAACTTTATCTGGTAATCCAACAGTGATTTGTCTATCAAATCTGCCCGCTCTCATTAAAGCAGGGTCTAATACGTCAGAACGGTTTGTAGCAGCAATAACAATAATACCAACATTATCAGCAAAACCATCCATTTCAACTAATAATTGGTTAAGTGTTTGTTCACGTTCATCGTTACCTCCACCTAATCCAGCACCTCTTTGTCTACCTACTGCATCGATTTCATCGATGAATACGATACAAGGAGCAGTTTGTTTTGCTTTTTTAAACATATCTCTAACTCTACCTGCACCAACACCAACAAACATTTCAACAAAGTCAGAACCAGAAATAGAGTAGAATGGAACTTTAGCTTCACCAGCTACTGCTTTAGCCAATAAGGTTTTACCTGTTCCTGGAGGACCTACTAATAATACACCTTTTGGTAATTTAGCGCCTGCTAAAGCATATTTTTGTGGATTCTTTAAATAATCTACAAGTTCTTTCATTTCTTCTTTTTCTTCATCGCAACCTGCTACATCATCAAATCTAACTGATGAGCCATCTTCTCTTCTTGCTCTAGATTTATTGAAATCCATTGCTTGAGAATTTGATTTAGAAACAGCTCCACTCATTCTTGTAACTAAGAACACTAATACCCCAATTCCTACTACAGAAATTAAAATAATAGGGAAAACGTCGCTCCAGAAATTGCCTTGGTTTGGATCAACGATTTGGAAATTGCTGCTTGTATAATATTGAGCAACACTACCATTGTCTAATGTTACAGTTCTATTTGAAACGATATAAGATAAAATGTTTTCTGTATGTTCATCACTTGGAAGTCTTACAGAATAAGCATAATTAACTTCTTTACCATTACTATCAAGTTTTTTCACTGTACCACTAACATCAATAAAGTTTCCATTATTATATTCAATAACTAATGTTTGGATGTTATCCGTCCATAATACAGATTCTTCTGCATTATCTTTAATTGTTTCATCACTACTACCTGTAACAATATCACCAGCAGTATAATTCCATTTAGAAGAATGGTTCCCACCAAATAGGAACGAAACTCCTAAAATTATTAACAAGATAATTAAATATGGAGCAACATAACTTATCCACGAATTTTTTCTTTTATTCATTAATTGTTACCTCCTTTACTATTTGATAATTATGATTATCAAACCTGTAATGCTTATTTTAGCACAAACATAAGTTTATTTGCTATACTTTTTTGAATTTGAGAACGATATAAGGGAATATAAACAATTTTATTGTTTTTATCAACAACAACAGGATACTTTTTTCTTTTATTCAAAGGTACTTTTTCATCGATTAATAGTCTATTAACTTTTTTAGTAATTTCTCCGATTTTTACAACATCTTTTTCTTTGATATTTCTAAAAGTTAGAGGATATGAATCTTTGGTTATTTTTAAATAAGATGTATCTATTCTAAAATCACAACTAAATTCCTTTGTATCTAGATAAGAAGGTTCTTTCATAATATATTCAAAATCTTCTTCATTATCTAATTTATCTACATAGAAGAAATTATATTCTCTAATAAAATAGTATGTCCCACTAATTTTGATAAATACATTTGGTTTATCACTTTTCAATAGTTTTATACATTCATTAATTCTATACAAAGATACTCTATTAATCATATCAGGACATTTTTGTACAATAAGATCATGAATTAATAATTTTTTTTCGATATCTTCTAAATTATTAAATTCATCAATAGAAATTTTATCTAGACATAAAAACTTTTTTATACTTTCTAAATTATTCATTCTTTTGATGTTTTCTTTATTAATTATCATCAACAATTTTTCTTTATCTTCTTTTGAATAAAACGCCAAAACTTGATTCCTAATTTTATTTCTTAAATGATCATTTTCTAAATTTGTTGAATCAATTGAATAAGGAATATTATTTTTATTACAATAATCTAACAATTCTTCTTTATAGTAATCTAATAAAGGTCTAATAACTTTAGTTTTTAGCAAAAAAGTCTCTTTTTTTAATCCGAAATACTTTGTGATATTTCTTCTTTGCTTTTGAATTAAATATGTTTCTAGTAAATCATCTTTATGGTGTGCTACCATCAATGCATCTGCATTATATTTTTCTAATGTTTCTTTGAAAAATTGATATCTAATATCTCTTGCCCACGCCTCAAAGTTTCCTTCTAGTTTAGAATAATTGACACTGATTCCTTCAAAAGTAATGCTTCTTTCTAAACAATATTTTTTTACCATTTCTTGTTCTAACGAACTTTCTTTTCTTGTATTGTAATTAACATTACAAACAATTAGATTATACTTTTGTTTTATAAGCATATGTAAAAGCGCCATCGAATCTGGTCCACCCGATACTCCAATAACATATACTTTATTTTTATCGTAATTAAATTCTTTTTTCACTGTTGTCCCCCTAATGTTGACAATAGGTATTATATAATAAAATTATTAATTAATCATTAACTCTTACTTATTTTTATTCCTATCAAAGTTTGATCATCTTCTGTCTTCACATTTTCATTTAATTTCTTAAATAGAAACTTAACATAATTATTTATTGGTAAAAATGACGATTTTTGAACATATTTTTCAATTGTTTCTCGAACGTTTTCTCCAAAGCCATCTGTCAAAAACAATAAAATATCATTGTGTTTTAATTCTATTTCATCTGGAACTATTTTAATATTATTTATTATTCCTAGAGGAGGTAATTTAGTAGATATTTCTTTAACCTGTTTATTTCTAATTAAATAAGTAGGAAAAGAACCTGCTTTATATATAGAAGCCTTTCCTTTTTCTAAGTCAAATTCACAAAAATCAAGAGTAGCATAAACTTCTTCATACGTTTTCGCTAATAGAATTTGATTGGAAGATTCTATTGCATCATCTGTTTTATTAGATATTAAATATAAGTAATTTACTAATTCTATTAAATATTCAGATATATCTCTAGATTTAGAAGTATGTCCCATTCCATCTGATAACGCCATTATAGTGTGATAATTATCATCATAGACTTCACAAGAATCACCATTGGGCGATGAAGATGCTTCTTTTGTTAATTTCGATACATCGATATTATAATTTTTAGTCTTTTTTGGAACAGTAGGAGCTATCTCGATATATTTTTTTATAATTTGATAAGCATTGTTCATTATTTTCCTTGATTCTACACTTTTTTGTTCTCTTTCTGAATATTCAACGATCCTTTTGTTTGAATTATTTATTTCTTTTTGTATTTGATACGGGTAAAGACAATTATCGACAATTTCTTTTTTTTCTGAATTTGATAAATATCCAGTTAAATATTTTTTCAAATTTAAAGAACAATTACTATTAGAACACTTTTTACATACATCTTTTTTTATTAATCTTTCTAATTGAATATCTAAATCATCTACACTATCAAAACGATCGTCCATTAGGAGGGTACATAGGTTAGATATCTCAAGAAACTTTTTATTTTGATAATCAACTATATCCTTCAAACTATCTGCAGTAGAATAATCAATTATAGTTCTCAATTTGTCTATAAATTGACTAGGGAATAACACACCTATTAAATAACCTACAATTACCTGATAATATATTTGATCTAAATAAAAAGATTCATTAATCGACATCATAAACAACGAAACAAAAGGAACAAAGAAAAAGTAATTAAATTTGCTCCTTATTATTGTTATAAAGAAAATAGAAAGATAGATAGTTATTAATAAGGTTAAAGGCGTATTAGAAAACAAATAAAAAAGCAAAAAAGATGCAAAAGAAGTAATCATGGTAAGCTCCAATTTATTCATTTTAATCAAAATAATAAAGACAATAATCATCCATACAAAAGAAAAAGAAGAGATTGAGATAAATAAAGTCGTTATAAAACTAAGGACAAGAGCAAGTTCTATTTTTCCTACTTCTTCTTTGTGCTTATGCTTATCTATACTACTTAAAAAAATAATAGACAAGCTAAGACTAATTAACAATAAAACAAGGGAGTTTATCGCATAAAACGAAGGTTTTGACGAAAATAAATATATAAAAAATACGCATATATTAGATAATATACAAGGGACATAAATTCTTAATCTTTTTCCATTAAAAATTAGTGAAACAAAATAAAAAATCATTATGATTACTAATAATAAAATAAGCTCTATTCCATAAATCTCATTAATAATAAAAGCTGTAATGATTCCTACTATCCCTGAAAATAAAAAAGTAAAGAAAGAGAAAGCGTATGAAACACAAAGAAGAACAAGGATAAAAGGATTAAACATGAAAGCAGAATTTTGACCAACTATTAATATTGAAGCAATAATAAAAATTGAATTAATAATTAGCTGCTTTTTACTGAAACTCTCTTTAATTAACAAATTTATTTTTTCCATACGTTATCTCCTTCATATTAGAGTATATAACATATCAAAAATAAAAAAGGTCGAACTCTGTCGACCATTAAAATTTATTTAGTGAATACAAATATTGTATCTTCTGTATCATAAATCGAATAATTATCTTTTACATAAACTGTATAATAATCTTCGTCTGTTGGTAAATTATCTTGATATTCTTTTTCTTCAAGAAGTTCGTCTCTTTTATCTAATAATTCTTGATGAGTGTTATATTCATTAATTAATTTAATACTAACTAGCGTCAATAAAACAGCGCCCAAAGAAAAAAATACAATGCAAACAATACTAATCATTCTGTTTTTTACTTTCGCTAGTTTTGACATATTTCTTTTTCCTTCCTATCTTGTTAATTATTATATCAAAACGCTTTTCTATTTTCAATTTAATTACCTTTTGTATTTTTAATAATGTTTTGTCATATAAACAATTAAAACTTTCAAAATAAAAACAATAATAAAAACAAATTCCTATAAAAATAGAAAGAGGATAAAAAATACTCATTATTCCAAAAGTATATTTGACTAAAAATAAAAAATATAAATACGCAGAAAGCATAAATGTTATTAAAAATGATGGAATTTTAATAAAAAACGTGGCCTTTTTAAACATTTTATATATCGGATGAAATATCATAAAAAAGAAAAAGCCAAATCCTATTGACCCAATAAACCCTTGAAACTGATTTATCAACTCCATATTTATTTAAATATTTTTTTAAAAAAGTTTTTTTCTTTATTTGCTACTTTATTTAAATAAATCAACGAATCTACAGTTCCTTGAATTGTTAGTTTTCCTTCTTCCATATTCATATTTCCTAATGACAAATTTTTACCTTTTATATGTAAATATCCATCTATTGTTTCCAATAAAAATTCTTTATCATCAAAACTATCTAATTTTGTCACTCCTTCTAAAATACAATTATTTCTGTTTTCAACTTTTATTAAGCTGTTTGATTTGTTATTTTCCATAAAAAAACCTCCCACTCAAATTTATGGTAAGGAGGTTAATTTAATACCTTTTTATCTTCTAATATTTCAAACATTTCTGAAGAACTTTCTTTTTTGGCATATGGAGTAATTGCTTTCACTTCTATTTTCAATATTCTTTCACCTAATGTTAATTCTAAAACATCTCCAACTTTCACTTCGGTGCTTGGTTTAGCATTACGTCCATTAATTTTTACAAATCCAAGATCTAATATATCTTTTGCAATTGTTCTTCTTTTTATTACACGTGCTACTTTTAAATATTTATCTAATCTCATATTTACCTCAACATCTCTTCTATAAATATAGCATAAGACGAGAGTAATATTCGATTATTTTCTAATAAATTTCCAGAATATATATGAATTATCGCGCCTATTTTTTTACCCATTGGACCTTTAATTGGTACTAAAAGATTGTTTTCTTCTTCAATTGTTCCTATTAATAGATAATTTTCTTTTGTTACATCAAATTCTTTTTCAAATCTAATCTTTAAATTTGAAGAAATATTACAAAATGGTTTATATATATTCCTTTTTTCGCCATAAGATGCAAGAATTTGTTCTTCATCAACAATAATTATGGTTCCTCCTATTGCTTTATATATAGATTCCGTAATTTTAGAAAATATTTCGCCACTTCCATTTAAGGAAGTGTATTTTCTAATTTTTATTTCTTTATCTTCTATTAATAATTCAACATTATCATTTTCAAACAAATTCAATTCTTTTCTCATGTGAATAGGTATAACAATTCTTCCTAGTCCATCTATTCTTCTAACAATTCCATTCGTTTTCATAAATAACACCTCAACAATTACTAATAGTGTTTGAATTTAATAAAAAAATATACAAAAAAGGTGCTAGATTACAAATCTATGCACCTATTTATTTTTGTTATTATTTCTTCAATTAGAATAATACGATAGAATAAACTTTTTCTTCTGTATCAACAGCAATTTTTACTGTATAGTAATCTTCTTCAGCAAGTTTTTTAGAAACTTTCTTACCTTCTCCTAATTTTTCAAGATCAGCACTAGACCAACCAAGTCCTAATATAGTTTCTTCAAAAGCAGTAAGAGTTTCGCCTTTTTCTAGTTGATAACTTTCTTGAGTTACAGTTAATAAATATTGTCCTTCTTTTTCGCCTTCTTCAGCTTTTCCGTTGACTGTTTTAATTAACTTACCTTCATCAGAAACAATTGTAAATGAAGATCCGCCTAAAGTTAATACTGTATCGTCGCTTCCTTTTAATGTGTATTTTGCACCACATGAAGTTAATAATAGAGCAACGCTTGCTAATAATAAAATTCCTGATTTTTTCATTCTAATAATTTCCTTTCATTTTGTAATCTATACGATTTACCTATTTTTATTATACTACTATATTATTTTTATTTCATCATTTTTTAAAAGAATAGATTTTTTCGTATCAATCACGAATTATAACTCCGAAACAATCTCCAATACTTTTTCTAATTCTTCTAAGAAGTTATGACTCTTCATAAGTCTCATTTTTATTTGTCTATTAATAAAAGAAGCTTTAATGTTTTTTGCGATTACTCCCAATTTTTCAAACAAAATTATTCCGATTTTGTTTATTGCAGAAGCTTCTTTAGTGAGGGTAATAACAATAGATCCCATCTCTTCTTTCATTTCATCAATATATGGATGTGAACCTAAAATGTCGATTTTTCTTTTTCGTATTAAAAGTTGAACTTGCTGAGGTAGTTTCCCATAAATATCCTTCAATTTTCTTTTAAATAATTCTAATTGAGCAATAGAACTAATGTTTTGTATTTCTTGATAAACCTCCAACTTACTTCCTTCATCAACATAATCATTTGGAATATATCCATCCATAGTTAAGTTAGAAACTTTTACGTTGTCATGTTGTGGAAGAATCCCTTTTTTCTCATTAATTACTTCATTTAATAATTTAAGGTACATATCTATTCCAACTGTATCAATAAATCCGGCTTGTTCAGGACCTAATATGTCTCCTGCTCCTCTAATAGATAAATCTCTTTGTGCAATTTTAAATCCTGAGCCAAGTTCTGTAAAATCTTTTAGTGCTTTCAATCTTTTTTTAGCAACTTCAGATAGTTCTTTTTGGTCATCGTATAGCAAGTATGCATATGCTATCCTATTGCTTCTTCCAACGCGTCCTTTTATTTGATATAGTTGAGATAACCCAAATTTATCGGCGTTTTCTACAATTATACTATTTGCGTTTGCAATATCTAACCCTGTTTCAATAATAGAAGTACATACAAGAACATCAATTTCTCCATTATAAAATCTACTCATTACATCTTCTATCGCATCTTTATCCATTTTTCCATGCACAAAATCTATTCTTGCACTTTTCACTAAACTTTGTAATTTTCTAACTTTACTACCAATAGTTGAAGTGACGTTATGTAAATAGAACACTTGACCTTCTCTAGATAACTCTCTTTCTATAACTTCTTTTATTAAAACATCATCTATTGGCGAAACATAGGTTTGTATTGGCATTCTATTTAGTGGGGCAGATTGTAATTGAGATAAACTTCTCATTCCAAGTAGAGACATTTGTAAAGTACGGGGAATAGGAGTCGCAGTTAATGTTAAGCAATCTATATTTTTCGTTAGTTCTTTAATTTTTTCTTTATGCTCAACACCGAATCTTTGTTCTTCATCAATAATTAACAGTTTTAAATTAGGAATATATATGTCTTTAGATAAAAGTCTATGCGTTCCAATAATTAAATGAACGTTTCCTTTCCCAATCTCTTCAATTTGCTTTTTTTGTATTGATTCTGGTATAAATCTAGAAAACATTGCAATTTTCACACCAAAAAGAGAGAATCTTTCAATTGCTTTTTCATAATGTTGTCTAGCTAATAAAGTAGTAGGACATAACAATGCAACTTGTGTGCCGCTTAATATTGCTTTAAACGCTGCTCTAAATGCAACTTCTGTTTTTCCAAATCCAACATCACCACATAATAATCTATCCATTGGATACGGAGCTTCCATATCCTTTTTTATTTCTTCTAATGCTTTTAGTTGATCACTTGTTAAGACATAAGGGAAAGCTTTTTCAAAAGCGTATTGGAATTCATCATCTTCTTTAAAACTAAAACCAGGAGTAGAATTTCTAATCGCATATAATTGAATAAGACGATCAGCTAAATCATTTACTCTATTTTTAATCTTTTGTTTTGTCTTTTCCCATTCTGTTCCTCCTATTTTATTTATCTTAGGAACTGCTCCTTCTTTAGAAACATACTTTCTAACTAGTCTAAATTGTTCTAGTGGAACATAAAGAACACCCGCATTTGCATATTTAATTTTCAAAAAATCTTTATGCACACCCTGAACTAGCATTGTACATATTTCTTCAAATTGTCCAATACCACATTCTTCATGCACTACATAATCACCTTTTTCTAGTTCTTCGTACGATTTGAGAACTTTAGCGGTTTTATATCTTGTTAAAAACTTACTAACATGCGGCTTATATCCAAAAATTTCTCTTGGAGAAAGATAGACGATTTTTTCTTCTACTAACTCAAATCCTTCCATCAACTTAAAATGAGTTAATCCTATTTCTTTATTAGGAATATCATTAGGTTTAATTTCATCAAAATCAATAGAGAAATCTTTTAAATAACTCTTATATGTTTCATATTGAGAATCCATCAAACAAATAATAACTTTCTTTCCTTGAACAACAAATTCTTCAACATTATCAATAGACTTAATTACATTGCTTGCAACCTCAGGAATCGCTCTAGTTTTAATTTCAATATCTTCTTTTCCTAATCGTGTAGAGTAGGAGTTAATTACATATTTGGAATGTTGTAAGGAATCTATCAATTCATCAAAAAAATCATATCTTTTCAAAGCCTTTCCATTTTTAAACAATTCAGAATAATAAGCATACAATTGTTCTATTAAAAAATTATATGCGTCTAATGTTTTATTCCAATCATAAACAAAAGTAAAAGACGGATTAAAATAATCCAGTATGTTAACCTTTTTATTTAATAATAAAGAATAGTATTTATAATGATTCTCATTTAAACCATTGTTTTCTATACTTTCTATATCTTTAATGATATTTTTTTCTAATTCATTATATAGTTCTGCAGTTAAATAATCCTTAGTTTTTTTACATTCATTCAGAAGAATAGTGCTTATTTTTTCGGAAAAACCCTCTTGTTTTATCATATCAGAGGCCGGATAAATATTTACATTCTCTATCTCTTGGTTTGAAAGTTGGTCGCTAATATTAAAGAATCTGATAGATTCTATTTCATCACCAAACACATCTATTCTAATTGGATTATCTAAATTAATAGGATAGATATCTAATATATCTCCTCTTAATGCAAATTGTAAAGATCCGTCAATTTTATTTACTCTAGTAAAAGATTGATCAATCAATTTATTAGTTATCTCTTTTAAATTTATTTTATCTCCTTTTTTCAATCTAATAATTTTTTTATTAAAAGTATCTACTTCTGGTAAATATCTAGTCACTGAAGCGGCATGACAAATAAGAATTCTTGGTTTTTCTTCCATTGCTTTTTCCATTACATAAAGCCTTTGAGAAACCATTTCTTTCGAATAAGCTTCTGATTCAAAACGAACAACCTCATCTTGTGGATAAAATAAAGTATTTTCTTCTCCAACTAAATTGATTAATTGTTCATATATTTGTTGAGCAGAGTATAAATTAGGCGCAACAACACAAATTTTTTGAGGTTCCTTTATAAAAGCAGAACCTAATAATAAAGAACAAGACAAACAATCTTCCACGACAAAACGCCCCTCTTTTTTTAAAAGGTGGGTAGTGGCTTTGCTATTTTGAAGTTTTTCAAAGATTGATTTCATAATTAGTTAAAACAATTTAAAGTGTGTTTAAACCCATTAACTAAGAGGTCTTCAAGAGCATTAACCGCTTTGTTGATAGCAGTATCGATTAACATTCTATCATCACTAGATGGTTTTCCTAAAACAAAATCGATAACACTCTTATCTGTTTTTCCTACTCCTACTCTAATTCTTTTTATTTCTTGAGTACCTAGTAGAGAAATTATATTTTTAATTCCATTATGTCCTCCAGAAGATCCGTTGCTTCTAATTCTAATTTTTCCCGGGACCAAATCCATATCATCATAAATGACGATAATGTCTTCAATCTTTATTTTGAAAAAATTAACAATTTCTACCACAGATTGTCCTGAAAGATTCATATATGTTTGCGGTTTTAAAAGTAGAACTTGCTGTCCTTTAAAATTAACTTTGTTGTACAAACCTTTAAAGCCCTTTTTATCAATATCAACTCCAAGTTTGTCTTCAGCAAATTTGTCAATAACATCAAATCCCATATTGTGTCTTGAACCTTCATATTCGTGACCCGGATTTCCTAAACCAACAATAAGAATCATGCAAACCTCCATATGTTAATAGAATTAACATTAAGATTATATCACAAACAAATTAAAAGCGGTAATTATAAATTACCACTTATTAACTATCTTTCTAAAAAAGACATACATTTTGCTCCAAAATCCTTTTTTCTTACTTCTATTGCGTTTTTAATACAATATCCATTTTCATTTGAAGCACAATTTCTAGCATCACAACATACGCTTTGATTTTCTATAAATTCTTGCTTAAATTCTTTTGCGTACTCTTCTTTCATTGTTTTATCATTTGTTTCTGGAACAGTATCATTTTTTCCATCAAAACTATGACAAAACGCTCTTTTTGAAACTTTGATTGCTTCTTTTAAACATTGTGCACAACAGTTGTGTTGACAATTAGTATCTTTACATATAATTTTTGGCATACTCTTTCTCCTTCAATATTAATATTGACATTTTTTTAAAATATATAAATTTTGTTTAGTTTTGTTATAAAAGATTATATAATTTACTAAGGTGAGAATATGAAAAACTTTTTTACAAAATTTAAAGATAAATTATTTCTTTTTCTAAAAGGAATAATTGTTGGTGTTTGTATGATTGTTCCAGGCGTTTCTGGAGGAAGTTTAATGGTTTTATTAAACATATATGATAAGCTTATTGATTCTGTTAATAACTTATTTAAAAATTTTAAAGAATCTTTTTCCAACCTCTTTCCTTTCGCGTTAGGTATAGGAGTAGGGTTTGTAGCTTTAATTTATCCACTAACTTTAGGGCTGCAGCACGCACCTTTAATAATAGTATCTTTATTCGCAGGATTAATTATAGGAGGAGTTCCTCAACTCTATAAAAAAGTACAAGGAAAAGAAACAATTAAAGGAGTAATAATCGGTCTTGTTTCTTTAGCGCTCATGATTAGTTTATTATTTATTGTCACTAATGTTTCAATAGATTTTTCAAAACTCACTTTATTCTTGTTCATATATTTATTTATAGCTGGTATATTAGCCGCAGTTGCTCTAGTTGTTCCTGGAATTTCTGGTTCATCAATTATGATGATTATGGGGGTATATACTCCTATATTATTAATACTTGGTGAATTATTAAACTTTCAAAATTTAGGTCATAATATTCTTATTCTTCTACCAGCAGGAATCGGTTTGATTTTTGGATTCTTTGCAACCTCAAAACTAATGGGTTTTTTGCTAAAAAAGCACACTATAGATACCTATTTTAGTATAATAGGATTCGTAGTCGGATCTATATTTACTATGTTTTATGTGACTATTACAGATTCAGAGTACACAATCGATTTTTCGCCTCTATCAATTATATTAAGTATCCTTTGCTTAATAGGAGGTTTCTTACTAACTTTCCTATTAGAAAAAAATCTTTCAAAAAAAGAAAAAGGAGAAGAAAATGAGATTAGATAAATTTCTTTCAAACAGTGGTTTTGGTTCTAGAAAAGATGTAAAACAATTAATAAAAAAGAAACTAGTAACTGTGAACGACAAAATTGTTACCAAAAGCGATTTAAATATAAATCCTCTTACAGATTCTATAAGATATGATAATGAATTAATTGAATACAAGGAATTTCACTATTTTTTATTAAATAAACCTAAAGGTTATTTGTCTGCTACAGAGGACAATAAACAAAATACAGTTTTAGATTTGCTTCCTGAATATTCATATCTTAATTTGTTCCCAGTTGGAAGATTAGATAAAGATACAACCGGAACATTATTGATAACTGACGATGGCCAATTAGCGCACTCGTTACTATCTCCTAAAAGACACGTGGATAAAATTTATATAGCAACACTTGATAAAGATATTCCTCCTTCGATTATTAAAACTTTTGAAGAAGGTATAATATTAGATAACGAATTAACTTTACCTGCTAAACTAGAAATTATTTCTTCTAATGTTGGAAAAGTTACATTACATCAAGGTAAATATCACCAAGTAAAAAGAATGTTTTCTTCATTTGGTTTAGAGGTTATTGAACTTGATAGAATTCAATTTTCTTTTTTAACCGTTAACGATTTACCGTTAGGAAAATATAGAGAATTAACAAAAGAAGAGATCGAAGAACTTTTAAAATACAAAAGATAATCTCTTCTTTTTTTCTATTCCCTTTATTTTTCGTTTTATTTTGTAAAAAACAAATAAAAAATATGTATATTTTTACTTTTAACTATGTTAAAATAATCCCGTAGCATAAGGAACTATTTTTAAGTGCGCTTAAATAGTTCACTATTTAGGAGGAGAAATATGCCAACAAAACAATATGTTTATAACTTCAAAGAAGCTTATGGCTTAGGCAAAGAACTTCTTGGAGGTAAAGGTGCTGGTTTAGCAGAAATGACTCACATTGGTGTACCAATTCCATTTGGTTTCACTATTTCTACTGAAGCTTGTACTCTTTATTACGATAGTGGTAAAAAATTACCAGACTTCATTATTGAAGAAATTTATAACAAAATTCACGAAGTCGAAGCTGAATCAGGAAAAACATTCGGCGGAGACAAAAACCCATTATTAGTATCAGTTCGTTCAGGTGCTAGAGTTTCTATGCCTGGTATGATGGATACAATCTTAAACTTAGGTTTAAATGATAAAACTGTTGAAGTTTTAGCAAAAGAAACAAGTAATGAAAGATTTGCTTACGATAGCTACAGACGTTTCGTTTTAATGTTCACTAACATTGCAAAAGGTCATCCAAGAACAGAAATGGATAAAATGTTAGAACAATTAAAAGAAGAAAGAGGCTATAAATTAGATACAGAAGTAACTGCTGAAGAATTAAAAGCATTAGTTGCTAAATACAAAGAATACTATAAAACAGTATTTGGTGAAGAATTCCCTTCTGATCCATACGCTCAATTAATCGAAGCTGTTACAGCAGTATTTAGATCATGGGATAACCCAAGAGCTAACGTTTATCGTATGATGAACTCTATTCCATATTCATGGGGTACTGCAGTTAACGTTCAATCAATGGCTTTCGGTAACAAAGGCGAAACATCAGGTACTGGTGTTGCATTCTCTCGTGACCCAGCTACTGGTGAAAAGAAAATTTCTGCTGAATACTTACCAAACGCTCAAGGTGAAGACGTTGTTGCAGGTATCAGAACTCCATTACATATCGAAGAATTAAATGCTCGTATGCCAGATGTTTATAGACAATTCGTTGAAACTATCAAAACTATGGAAAATCACTATAGAGATATGCAAGATATGGAATTTACTGTTGAAGATGGTAAATTATACTTCTTACAAACTCGTTCAGGTAAGAGAACTCCAGCAGCAGCTTTAAAAATCGCTTGTGATTTAGTTGACGAAGGTTTAATTACTACAGACGAAGCAGTTTCAAGAATTGATGCAGTTTCATTCGACAAATTATTATTACCAACTTTCAATAAGAAAGAATTAGATGCAGCAACTCCAATTGCTACAGGTTTAGCAGCTGGTCCAGGTGCTGGTACAGGTAAATTAGCATTCACTGCAGAAGACGCAGAAAGAAGACACCAAAATGGTGAAAAAGTTGTTTTAGTACGTGCTGAAACATCTCCAGAAGATATCATTGGTATGGTTGCTTCAGAAGCAATCTTAACTATGAGAGGTGGTATGACATCTCACGCAGCAGTAGTTGCTCGTGGTATGGGTAAATGTTGTGTTTGTGGTTGTTCAGCAGCTTTAATTAACGAAGAAGCAAAAACAGTTACAATCAATGGCGTTACTTATGGAGAAGGCGACACATTCTCAATCGATGGTTCAACAGGTAAAGTATATGTTGGTTCTATCAAAACTGAAAACCCAGACTTATCTTCAGGTTATTTCGGAAGATTAATGGCTTGGGTAGACGCAGCTAGAACATTAAAAGTTAGAACAAACGCTGATAACCCAAGAGATGCAAGACAAGCAAAAGAATTTGGTGCTGAAGGTATCGGTTTATGTAGAACTGAACATATGTTCTTCGATAAAGATAGAATTTTCTCTATGAGAAAAATGATTTTAGCTGACAATGTTGAAGATAGAAAAGCAGCATTAGCAGAATTAGAACCAATGCAACAAAAAGACTTTGAAGAATTATATGAATTAATGGGCGAAATGAATGTTAACGTTCGTTTATTAGACCCACCTCTACACGAATTCTTACCACAAGAAGAAGACAAAATTGCTGAATTAGCAGTTGCTACTGGTAAATCAGTTGAACAAATCAAAGCTAGATGTGAAGAATTACACGAATTCAACCCAATGATGGGTCACCGTGGTTGTAGATTAGCAGTTTCTTACCCAGAAATTTGTGAAATGCAAACTTCAGCTATCATCAAAGCTGCATTAGCAGTTAAAGCAAGAACAGGTATTAATGTTGAACCAGAAATCATGGTACCATTAGTATTAGAAGTTAAAGAATTAAAATTCGTTAAAAACTTAATCTGTGCTACTGCAGACAAATTAATTAAAGAATCAGGTATTGAATTAACATACCACGTTGGTACAATGATTGAAATCCCAAGAGCTGCATTATTAGCAGACGAAATCGCTGCTGAAGCAGAATTCTTCTCATTCGGTACAAACGACTTAACACAAATGACTTACGGCTTCTCTCGTGATGACGTAACTAAATTCTTACCAGACTATTATGGAAACAAAATCTTCGAAGAAGATCCATTCAAGACTCTTGACCAAAACGGTGTAGGTAAATTAGTTTCTATGTCAGTTAAATTAGGTAGAGCAACTAACCCACACTTACACATTGGTGTATGTGGTGAAACAGGTGGCGAACCTAACTCAATTAACTTCTACCACAATGCTGGACTTGACTATGTTTCATGTTCACCATTCCGTGTACCAGTTGCACGTTTAGCAGCAGCTCAAGCAGCTATCAAAGCAAAGAAATAAAAATTCAACTAACTAGGTTGTCGTTTTAGATAACCTAGTTTTTTCTTTTAAAAAGGCAAAAAAACGCTTTCATAAAATAAAGCACACATTTCAATTTAACTAATCATCTTATTTTATTATAATAAAGATGCAAAAAAGGATTAAACATAGGAGGAAAATATATAATGAAAAAACGTTTAATTTTAGCTGCACTACTTTCTGTTGGTGTGTTAGTAGGTTGTGGCAACACAGGTTCTTCTTCTGAACCATCATCTGAACCAACTTCTTCTGAAGTTTCTAGCGAATCTTCTAGTGAAGCAAGTTCTGAATCTTCTAGCGAAGAAAACTCTGAATCTTCTAGCGAAGCAAGTTCTGAATCTTCTAGTGAAGAACAAAGACCTACTTGGGGATCAAAAAGTTCTCCTCTTTCAGTAGCAGAAGCCGCTGAATTAATGAAAAATTTTGAACAAACAGGTTCTTGGTCTGAAGAGAAAGGTTATGTCACAGGAGTAGTTAAAGCTGTCTCTGGACCAAACTCTCATGGTGGATACAACGTCGATTTAGAAGACTCTACTCACACTTTCCAAATTTATAGTGCAAAACTTGAAGGAGAAACACCAGCACCTGTAGCTGGCGATACAGTTATTGGTTTCGGTTATTTTACAAAATATTATCAAAAATATGAAATTGCATGGGACGAGGCAAAAGGAGATTGCTTTATTGTAGATGTACAACACAACGACTATCCTGTTTCTTCATCTATTGTAGATAGTGAGGGAGCAGCTTCAACTAAAGCTACAATTACAGATCTTCCTACAACAGCTGCTTCTGGATCAACAGTTACTTTCACTTTAACTGTCGAAGAAGGATTTAATGCAAAAGTAGAAGCAGGAGGAAAATTACTAACTTCTGATTCTAATTCTTACTCATTTATCGCTACTTCTAACAACGAAGTAAAAGTCACTATCACAGAAGCAGGCGCTCCTTTAACTGAATCTTCAATTACATTTGCTGATTGCGGTTATGAAAACGGCGAAGATGTCACTTCAGTCACTTTAGACACATCAACAACTTTATCTTTTGAGAATAACGGTGGTAACAACTCTTCTAAATATTACAATACAGGTACAGCTATAAGAATTTATGGTAAAAACGTATTCACAGTTTCTTCTACTCAAAACATTGCTTCTGTAGAATTAACTTTCTCTTCTAACGCTCCAACAGAAGACAAATGTGTAGTAACAGGTGGTTCTCTTAACTATTCTACTTATGTTATCACATGCGATGCAAATACTAAAGTAGTTACTTTATCTAATACTGCATCAAGTGGTCACTTTAGATTAGCATCTGTAAAAGTAATTTACACTGCTGCTTAATTAACTTTATCAAATAAGACGCATTAATTTGCGTCTTTTCTTTTGCATTATAAAAGGTAGGCTTTTAACTAAAAACCTACCTTTTTTGATAATTAATCATTATATACATCATACACTAATGAGACAGCTTCACCGTTTTCAATATGATCAATAACAGATGCAATCATCGGTGCTAAAGATAACACTTTAACTTTAGGGTGTTTCATCTTTTCTGGCAATGGAATTGAGTCAGTACAAACAATTTGATCAAATGTTCCATCTAACAATCTTTCTGCAGCAGGACCAGAGAATACGCCATGAGTACATGCAATACTTACTGTTTTAGCTCCTTTTGCTTTTAATAATTTAGCCCCAGCTGAACAAGATCCTGCAGTATCAATCATATCATCGATCATTAAACAATCTTTTCCATTAACATCACCGATAATGTTCATAACTTCTGCTACGTTAGCAGCAACTCTACGTTTATCAATAATAGCAATTGGAAGATTTAATCTTTCAGCAATTCTTCTTGCTCTATTAACTCCACCATGATCAGGGGAAACAATAACTGTATCTTTTGTTACTTTATTTTTGAAATATTTAGACAATAATGGGATTGCTGTTAGTTCATCAACTAAGCAATCGAAGAAACCTTGAATTTGAGCAGCGTGTAATTCAACAGTAATTACTCTATGAACACCTGCTGTGTAAAGTAAGTTTGCAACTAATTTTGAAGTAATTGGTTGTCTTGGTTTTGCTTTTCTATCTTGTCTAGCGTAACCAAAATAAGGAATAACTACATTAATTTTTCTTGCTGAAGCTCTTTTTAAAGCATCTACGAAAACTAAAATTTCCATTAAGTTTTCTGTAACAGGATTACATGTAGATTGAATGATGTATACATCTTTTTCTCTAACTGTTTCAATTGGTTCACATAACACTTCGCCATCAGCGAAATGGTTGACATTACATGGACTTACTTTAACGCCTAAAATTTTAGCGACTTCATTAGTTAATTCTTTATTCGCGCTTAAAGAATAAATGACTGTTTTATTGCTGTCTATCATCGTATTTAATTCTCCTTGTTTGATTGTTCAATTATATTATAAGGACATTATTCTATTTTTTCCACAAAAACAAAGAAAAAAAGGGTTTTCACCCTTTTATATTAATGTTTTTGTAACAAACACAGTGTATCCCATTTTTTTTAATTTATTTTCAATATTTTCTGTTTTTTTATCTTTAGGAATAATAGCATATACACAAGATCCGGAACCGGTCATTAATACATTATCAAATCCGTTTTTTTTCAATAAATCCTTGATGTTTTTTGTTTCATAAGCAATAGAGAACGCCGGTTTCTCTAAATCGTTTCCCATATTATCAAACACCATTTGGTTATCACCTTTAATTAATCCTTCTACTACACCATCTATATTTACCAAAGACTCTTCTTTTTCTTCATCATATTTTAAATATACCTCTCTTGTTGAAAGACCAATAGATGGTTTTACTAATAAAACCTTATGTGTCTTCTTTGTTTTTATTACTTCTACTTTTTCTCCTTTAGAAGAAACTCTTGCAGGTTTATTTAAAATACATAAAGGAACATCCGAACCCACTTTTGAACCTAATTCACAAAGTTCTTCTTGTGACATTTTTAATTTTAATAATTTATTTAAACCTATTAAAACTGCTGCTGCATCAGCAGAACCTCCGCCTAGTCCAGCACAAACAGGAATTATTTTATGAATATGTATTCTTAATTTTTTATTAATAGGGTGTTTTTCATTAAGCACCTTTAAAGTTTTATATACAATATTTGATTCGTCGGTTGGTAAAGATCGATCATCACAAGTGATAATTGTATCAAAATTATCTGGTAAGACTTCTATTTCAATTCGATCATGTAGTTCAATAGGTAAAGTTACCATATCAACAAGATGGTATCCATCTACTTCATCTTTAGATAATATTTTTAATCCTAAATTAATTTTTGCATAAGCTTTTAGCATTAGCATACTAAGCTCCTCCAACAAATACTTTTCTTGCTTTTCCTTTTGATTCTATTCCACCTAAACTTTTCGATATGGTGTTAGATAAAATATATTCTATATCTATTTTTTCGTTAATTCTATAGTTTGCTATAAAAGATGCAATAATTATTGGATCTAATAAATGAATGTTGCTCCTAGTTGGAGAAGAAGCAAAGTTAGCGCCTTCTTCTATTAACTTTTCATAAAACGATTGGCATGCTCCTGCGATAACAATTAAATCATCTTTATTTGAATTTATTTGTCTTGCTTTTCTTACTGATTCAATATAATAACTTGAATTCTTATATGCTCCTATATCCTCTTTGCTCTTATTAGGATAATAAGCGTCATGTCCAGTAATAACAACGATATCAGGTTTATGTTTCCTTAATAACTCTTCTATTTTATATGGTATTTCTTCTTCCTTTATATGATATCCAATAGAGAATACATTATATTTTGAATATACATCCATCGCTTTTTTTAAATAATATTCATCTCCATCAATGTGTAACACTTTTCCTTTAATCACATTTTTTTCTTCTTTAATTTTTGGTAAAACCACTGTCTTTTTTTCTTCAAACGAAAAAAGTCGTAAGTCTTCTAAATTCGCATCTGCGATCAATCTTACAACTTCTCCTTTTAATATTGCTTTATTTTCCTTAATATCAATAATTCTAAATATAATATCGTTTTTATATTTATTTCTTGTAACTAAAGAATTTACTTTCATATATCTATCACCAATATATGAATATGAATAAATTACTTATTTTGATATATAATTTCTGTTAAATTAAGAAAATCTTTTAATGTCATTTGTTCTGGTCTAGTTAACGTATTTATATTTGCTTTAGCTAAAATATCTAACGCTTTTTCTTTATTTCTAAAGTAAGACGTTAAATTATTTAAAATTGTTTTTCTTCTTAATAAAAAACTAGCTTTTGTTACTTCAACGAATAATTTATTAAATTTACTATCTTTAGAAATTTCGTTAGTAAAGTCAATTTTTAAAATAATTGAATCGACATTAGGCATTGGAATAAAACATTTATAAGATACTTTTCTTACAACAGATAACTTACCTACATATTCAATAAAAATATTTAGTGGAGCATAATCTTTAGTTCCAACTTTTGCTTTAATACGATCATAAACTTCCTTTTGAACCATAAATTCAAAAGATTTTATATCTAAAGATGATGTTACAATTTTTTCAATTAATGGAGTAGTAATATTATATGGAACATTAGATATAAATTTGATTTTTTTATCTTGATATTTATTTAAATCAACTTTCAAAAAATCAATGTTTTGTAAAGAAAAATTAGGATATTTGATAAAGTATGAAGATAAATGATTTACCATATCTTGATCAATTTCATACGCGTCCACTTTATAGTTTCTATCTAAAAGTTCTTGAGTAAGTGCACCTAATCCTGGACCTACTTCAATTACTTGTTCGTCTTCTTTTACATCTAAAGAATCTATCGCATCTTTTACCACTTCAAAGTCAGTTAAAAAGTTTTGTGAAAAATGTTTTTTTGGTGTAATCATTAATTCTGTCATTCTTTTTACAACAAATTCTTTACTTGCTATTTTCATTTTCTTTAACCTCCTTTAAATACTCTTTAAGTTCTTCTTTCGTTAATCCTATACTAGATAATCTTTTAATTAACGTTTTTGCGTTTCCATATCCTAGATTATATTTCTTATATACTTTTTCTCTTAAACAAGAAGCATTATTTTGTCCAACCAATCCTAATTCATATAAATCTGAAAGAGAATAAATATTATCTTCTTTATCTATATTAAACACTTTTGCGTTTTCTAACGCTCTTTTTATTTCTTCAATAGGAGTTTCTGCTACTCCTAATTTCTTACCATTACTTGCCTTATCTCTATCAACATATGCATTATACGCATTCGGTACTTCCTTATTAATTATATTTCTTATCCTCAATCCAGGATAATCTGGATCTGTAAGAACAATAATTTTTCTTTCTTTAGAAAGTTCTTTTATATACTCTATTGTTTCACGTGGAACACAAGAACCATTAGTAGATACAATCAGTGCATTTGTTATTTTTTGAAGTTTAACTACATCAGTTTTTCCTTCTACCACAATTACCGGACTTTTTTCTTTCATACTATTCTATCCTAAATAATTTCTTTCCATTTTCACATGTTGTATTTTCTATTTCACGTGAATTAATCGACTTAATTCGACATATTTCTTCAATTACATTTTTTACATAGTGAGGGTAATTAATTTTTCCTCTAAATGGTACTGGAGTTAAATAAGGGGAATCCGTTTCTACTAACAATCTATCTAAAGGTACAACTTTTGCAACTTCTTTTGGAGTAATTGCATTTTTATAAGTGACCGGACCATCTAATCCTATATATAATCCTAAAGATAATATCTCTTTGAGATATTCTACACTCCCAGAGAAGCAATGCATAACACCACCATAAAGTGGAGGATGTTCTTTTAATATTTTTAATGTGTCTTCGTGTGCATCTCTATCATGAATGATAATTGGTAATTTTAATTCGTTCGCTAATTCTATTTGTCTAATAAAAAACTCTTTTTGTTTAGCTATTATTTTTTCGTCTTTTACCCAATATTTATCTAATCCTATTTCTCCAATAGCCTTTATTTTATTTGATGTTTTATATAGTTCTTTCAATTGAGAAATAACTTCTTCTATATCTAAAGATTCTACATCGCTAGGATGAACACCAATCGCACAATATACTTCAGGAAAAAGAGAAGCTAACTCAATCGCTTTTTTTGAATTAATTATATTGTCTCCAGGAACCATAAAAAGACCTACTCCTTCTTGAATAGATTTCTTTATTACTTCTATTTCCCCTTCTACATATTTTTCATCATATACATGACAATGCGTATCAAAAATCATATTATTTACCTACACAAAACCTAGAGAAGATTTCCTCTGATAAATCTGTTTTAATCTCTTCTCCTAAAATACTTTTAATTGAATCATATGCCATTTTTACATTAACACTAATTAAATCTAAACTAATCCCCATTAACGCTTCTTCTTTAGCAGTAATTAATCCTTCTTTTGCTTTATTTAAAAGACCGATTTCTCTAGAAGAAGATAGAGATGGAGTTAATGCATTTAATTTATCTAAAGAAAACATCTTAGATATCTCTTCTTCAAGTGGTTTAATATCATGGTTTTTCGCAGAAATATAGATTCTATCTTCTTTTCTTTCTTCAACCATATCTATTTTATTATAAACAATAATTCTTTGCTTATTTTTAGTATATTCTAATAATTCTTGGTCTTCTTCTAATAATTTATCTGCTTCTAATACCAAGATAACTAAATCTGCTTTTTCAATTGATTCTTTAGATCTTTCTATTCCAATTCTTTCTACTTCATCAGAAGCTTCCCTAATACCTGCTGTATCTAATAAATTAATAATTAATCCATTAACATTTATTTGTCCTTCAACTATATCTCTAGTTGTTCCTGGAATTGAAGTTACAATTGCTTTTTCTTTTTTTACTAATGCGTTCAATAAAGATGATTTTCCAACGTTTGGTCTACCGACAATACTAACATTAATTCCTTCGGTTATTAACTTTGATTTTTCTCCATCTTTAATCAAATTAGATACAGTATCTATTAAAGAATCCAATTCATTAATCATTTTTTCATGAGTCATTTCTTCTACATCTTCATACTCTGGATAATCTATATTAACTTCAATTAAAGAAAGAATATCCGCTAGATGTTCTTTAACAGGGTAAAGTAGAGAAGAAGTTTGTCCGTTTAACGCAAACATTGAAATTTGTTTTGCTTCATTTGTTTGAGCATTTATTAAAGAGTTAACCGCCTCTGCTTGAACTAAATCAATTCTTCCGTTATAGAATGCTCTTGAAGTAAATTCTCCTCGTTCTGCTAATCTACAACCTTTAGATAGTAGTATAGAAATAACTTGATCTACAATTAGCATTGACCCATGACAAGAAATTTCAATCACATCTTCTCCTGTAAAAGATTTAGGCCCTTTAAAATAAGAAAGCATTACTTCATCTACTTTTTCTTCTTTGTTTAATATATATCCATAATAGACATAATGTGACTTTTCTATTTTACGTGAAAATATCTCTTGAACTATTTCAAGAGTTCTATCTCCAGATACTCTAATAACCGCGACTGCTCCTTTAATAGGAGGAGTAATTAATGAAACGATACAATCAAACATATTTTCACCTCTAGTTAAGTATATATTAATACTTATTTTTTTTCAATTAAGTAAAGAAAAAGTAGCGTTTCCGCTACTTATTAGTCTACATAAATAATTTGAATTTGTCTTTGTTTACCACTACCTGTAGATTCAGTTTTGATATGTGGCATATTTGTTAATGTATTATGGATAATTCTTCTTTCATCAGCAGGCATTGGATCAAGAGTAACTGTCACATGAGTTTTTTGAACTTCATGAGCAATTCTTCTACTCATTTTTGCTAAACGATCATATTTATCATCTTTATATCCATTAATATCAATTAAGATTCTATATCTATGTTTGAAATGATTAGATACAGCGATTCTAGTTAATTCATTTAATGATTGTAAAGTTTTTCCGTTTTTACCAATTAATACTGGATTATGATCTGAATCAATTTTTAAACGAATGATATCATCTTTAATTGATGGAGTAACTTTACATTCAATTCCTAAAGCTTCTACAGCTTCTTTTAAATAGATTTGAGAATATTCAATAACATCAACAATTGAATAAACTTCAATTTCTACTTTTCCTTCTTCTTGAACTAATATTTCGTACACTAATTCATCTTTTGAAACATATTCTTCTTCAGACGCCTTAGTTAATACTTCTTCTAATGTTGTTCCTACGTATTTCATATTTTCTTTTCCTTCCCATTATTTTCTAATAACTTTCTTTTTTGAAGAATTAGAAATAATTTTTTGAGTTAAGAAACTTTGTCCTAACGAAATTAATGATGTAATAAACCAATAAATACACATTGATACTGGTAAAGAGAAACCCATAACAATAATCATAATTAACATTACATTGTTAACCATATTCATTGTTTTTTGTTGTTGTTCAAGAGATGGGTTTTTAACAAGTTTTTGTTGTGTTTCTTGTTTCTTTTTTTGTAACCATTGTGGAATCTTCATTGATGCGATTTGACCTAAAGCCATTAAAACGAAGATAACCCATGCTACATACCATGGTCCTTTGAAATCCATCATTGCAGTACCTGTTGATGCTGCTAAAGATAATCCAAAGAATTCACCAGCCATTAAGATACTTGATCCTTGCATTGCACCCCAAACAGAAATGAAGATAGGGAATTGGAAAATCATAACGATAAACATACCAAATGGATTAATTTTATGTTTTTTGTATAATGCCATTTGTTCTTGTCCCATTCTTTGTTTGTCATATGGGTTTGTTGCAGCATTAGGATATTTATTTTGAATCTTATTTAATTCAGGTTGTAACGCTGTCATTCTTTGTTGAGAAAGAGTTTGTTTAAATGTTAATGCGATTAATACACCTCTAACGATTAATGTTACTAAGAAAATCGCCAAAATAATACCAAATCCGCCTAAAGCAGAGAATGCTGTTGCTAATGTATAGATTAACCAAGAAATTGGATATACTAACAATCCTTCAAATAAACCTAAACTAAACGCTTGTTTCCATGTTTTTCCTTCGATAACAACTCCATCGTATTCACCAGTTATTGGAGAAATACATGTTGTTTTAGTAGCTACAATTGTTTCAAATGTTTGTTTATATAATGTGATATAGTTACCATCTGGACAATTTTCAATACCAACTTCAGTGCTAGTTTGAGCTTCTTTGACCCATTTATCAAAGTTATACCATAATTCATTTTCTTCTAAAGTTTCGCCACCTGCGAATAAAGCAATACCTCTTGCGTATTCATAGTCATAGAAATGTAATTCATCTTTATATGGTGCTGTTTTTGAATAATAAACAACTAATTGATCTGCATATTCATCAATTTTTGTTTCAATGAAAGCATTAAATTCTGGAGATGGAGTTAACATACCTTTAGATTCTGCATCTTTAATAATTTCGTTTGTTTTTGTTCCATCTGCATATGTTTTTCCTTCACTATATTCTTCTAAAGTATATAATGTTTGGGCTTTATCGTTTACTGTACAGAAAGACTTTGTACATGAAGATAGTGTAGCAGCCATAACGACGAATAAACCAATGAACATTGCTATTTTCTTAAATTTCATTTTTTATCCTCCTAATTGCTTTTTCTATTAATATTGACAACTCTTTCTTATTGTTTTCAAATTTTTCTTGTAAATATTGTTTTCTAACAATAATACAATAATCAATAGAGTAATCAAAATTGATAACTTCTTTTGCCATCATTCTTATTTGTCTTCTTACTTTATTTCTAGTTACTGCATTTCCTAGTTTTTTTGATGAAGATATTCCAACTCGAGAATGATCCAAATTATTCTTTTTGTAATAGAGAACAAATATTCTATTACTTACAGATTGTTTTTGTTTAATAACTTCTTGGAAGTCTTCATGCGTCTTAACTCGATATTTTACTTTCATAATGACCTCCTTCTTTCTTTTAAAAAACCGCTACTTACGAAAGAAGTAACGGTTTGTTTTTTTTCTTATGCAGTAAGTTGTTTTCTACCTTTTGAACGGCGTCTTGCTAATACCTTTCTTCCATTAGGTGTTGCCATTCTTGCACGGAAACCACAAGTGTTTTTGTGTTTTCTTTTACTTGGTTGATAAGTTCTTTTCATTTGTATTTACCTCCGATTACGTTCTATACGCGATAAAATTATATATATTATTTATATAATAAGTCAATAAAAGAATTGCTTTTTTGAAAAATTTTCCATATTTTTAACATTTAGTTAACATTTTAAAAAGTTATCCACATTTTCCACAATGCCATTTATTCTTTCAACATGTTTTCCACTTTTAAAAATTGTGGATAACTCTTTATTTTTACAAAAATCGGCTTTTTTCTACCTTTTTCACTGTGGACAAATAAAAATCATTACTTTTTCTTGTATACTTTTTACACATTGTTATGCTATAATATTCTCGTATTATTAAAAGGAGAACATTTTATGCCTATTTCTTTATCACAAAAAGAAAAGATTTGGGAATCAGTTTTAAGTTTATTAAAAGAGACAATTGAAGACCGTCACGTTTTTGATTCTTTTTTTGCGACAACAAAACTTTATAAGATTGATGGCAACAAATTCATTATTCTTACAACCTCAAAACTTTCATACACATTCTTAAGTTCTAGATATTTATCTTCTATTGAAAACGCAGTAAAAAACGTAACCGAGACAAATTATTCTATTTCTTTTATCAATCAAGACGATATTCAATCTAGCATTCAAACTATGGGAGAAGAACCAAAACATAATTTCTTCCAATCATGTAGTTTAAACTCAAAATACACTTTCGACAACTTTGTTGTCGGTAATTCAAATCAAGAAGCAGTTCAAGCTTCCTTATTCATCACAACAAGTCCAGGAGAAAGTTTTAACCCTTTATTTATTTATTCAAAATCAGGTTTAGGAAAAACTCATTTATTACATGCGATTGGTAATCATATAAAAGAAAAAAGACCTTTCTATAGAGTCTTATATATTACAACAGATGCGTTCATCGATGAATTTGTAAAATATGTCAGAGGGAACCAACAAGATGAATCTTTGAAAGATTTTTTAAAAACTGTTGATGTTTTATTGGTTGATGATATTCAATTCCTATCAGAAAAAAATAAAACCGCAGAAATGTTCTTCAACGTTTTTAATTTCTTAATTAGCAACGGTAAACAAGTCGTATTAACATCGGATAAAAGCCCTAACGAATTAAAAGGTTTAGATGATCGTTTAGTATCAAGATTCAATATGGGATTGAGTGTAAATATTAAAAACCCTGATGTAGACACTTGTATTGAAATCTTAAAAAGAAAAATCGAAGCAAATAGCCTAAATATCAACGATTTTGACTATGATGGATTAGTTTATTTAGCAGAAAATTTTTCAAGAAATGTTAGAGAATTAGAAGGGGCTTTAAATAGATTATTGTTCTATAAAATCAACTCCAAACACACTAGCAAAATTGATGTAGATACTATTATGGAATCTGTTTCTGGAATTAAAGCAATAAAAGACAAATCTAAAACTTTAACAGAAGAAAGAATTATTGAAGCTGTAGGTGATTATTATCGTTTAACTGAAGAACAAATTAAATCAAAAGTAAGAACTTCTCAAATTGCTTTAGCTAGACAAATTTGTATGTACTTATGTAGAAACTTATTAAATACTCCATTTGTTCAAATCGGTAAAATATTTGGAGGAAGGGATCATTCGACAGTTATGACAGCAGTAGAAAAAGTTGAAAACTTGTTGAAAACAGATACCCAGTTATCAACAGCGATTTCACAAATAAAAAAATCTTTACAATAATTATTAAAATACATAGTATTTTAAATTAAAGTATGATATAATATTTTTATGGAAACGAAGGAAGTTATCCACATTTCCACAACTATTATTAATATTAATATATAAATAAAAGGAGAATATATAAAATGAAATTTTCAATCGATCGTAGCAAATTCTATAAATTATTAACAACCGTAAACGTTGCTATTGGACCTAAGTCACCTACACCAGCTTTTTTAAACTTTAAATTAGAAATGAACGATTTAGGATTAACAGTATTAGGTAGCGACAATGATTTAACAATTAAATCAACTTTACCAATTATTGAAAATGATAAAGTGTTAATTTCTGATTACGAATGTGGATCAACTTTAATATCTGCTAAATATTTATTAGAAATTATTAGAAGATTAGATAGTGATGTAGTTGAATTAGATATCATTGATGATGTAATTGTTCAAATTTCAGATAATAAATCACATTTCCAATTAAATTCTATGAAAGCAGAAGAATATCCAGATTTAGATTTATCAATTTCTGGCGTTAAAGTAGGATTTAAAGCAGAAGATTATAAAAAGATTGTTGTTCAAACAGCTTTTGCAGCTTCAACTAAAGAAGTTAGACCAATTTTAACTGCAGTAAATGCTAAATCAGACGGAAAGAAAGCAGAATTTGTTGCAACAGATAGTTATAGATTAGCAAAGAAGAGTTTTGAAGTTTCTTCTAATCCGTTTGAAGCAAACATCCCAGTTAAAGCATTGACAGAAGTTTCAAAATTAATCGAAAATGATGATGTAACTTTAAATATTACAAGTAATAAAGTGGTATTCCAATTTGGTAACACTGTTGTTTATTCTAGATTAATTAATGGTGATTTCCCAAAAACTTCTAGAATGATTCCAAACAATTATCCTTTTGTATTAAAAGTTAACGGATCAAAATTTATTGATGCAATGCAACGTGTTTCTTTATTAGCAGTAGAAAGAGAAAAAATTGTTAAATTATCTTTATCTGATAATGGTGTAGAAGTTTCTTCTAAGAGTGAACAAATCGGTTCTGCTAATGAAAAGATTGAATTATATCAATATGAAGGTGGAAGATTTGATATCTCATTCAATGTAGATTATGTAAGTGATGCGATTAAAGCTGCACAATCTGAAGATGTTATTTTATCTTTTGCAGGTGAAATGAATGCATTTAGAGTAACTTCAAGTGAAGATGAATCAATCGTTCAAATTATCACTCCAGTTAGATCGTATTACTAGGATTCACACCCGGGGTCTCCTCTATGAGGAGGCTCTTTTTTATTTTTTGTAAAATAACTATTTATATTAATAATATAAATATGTTATAATTGGCTTGTAACGTGCTTATACACGTGTTTTTGATGGTGAGAGAATGAAAAAGATTAAAATTGTAACAGAATACATCACATTGGGCCAATTCTTAAAGATTGCCGATATCATTCAAAGTGGAGGAGAAGCTAAGACTTATCTAGCTTTCAATGAAGTTTACATCAATGGAGAATTAGATGTAAGAAGAGGTAGAAAATTAAGAAATGGTGACAAAATTGTTGTAGAAAGTAAAGAGTTTATTATCGAAAATGAAAATTAATAAATTAAAGTTAGTAAATTTTAGGAATTACAAAGAAACAGAAATTGAATTTTCTAAAGGTGTAAACATTATTGTTGGAGATAATGGAGTAGGAAAAACTAATTTGGTAGAAGCGATTGATTTCTTAACAATCGGTAAGTCGTTTAAAACAAACGATGAACTAGAAATGATAAGATTCGAAGAAGAATTTGCTAAAGTAGAATTGGATTTTTTTAGAAAAGAAAAGAAAAATATTAAATGTGTAATTTCTAATGCAGGAAAAAGATTTTTATATAACGATATAGAACTTAAGAAATTAACAGAATTAAATGGTAAATTAGTCGATGTATTATTTGTTCCAGAAGATGTAAGTTTCTTTAAAGATAATCCTTCTAATAGAAGAAGATTCCTAGATTTAAATATTTCGTTTTTAAATAAAGAATATCTAAAAGACTTATCTCTTTATAAAAAACTTTTAAAAGAAAGGAATACCTTGTTAAAAGAAGAAAATGTAGATAGGAACTATATTTCTGTAATTGACGAACAAATGATTGAAGTTCAGTATCGTATTATTACTCACCGTAAGGAAATGGTTAGAAAATTGAATTTACTAATCAATGATAAATTCCAAAATCTTGATCAAGGAAATAATTATGTAAGTCTTATATATGAAACTGTATATAGTAATTTGCAAGATTATGGAAGATTTAAAGAAAGATTATTAGAAATCTACGAAGAAGAATTTGAGACGGATTTAAGACGAAAATCAACTTCGAGAGGAATTCATCACGACAACCTAATTATGCTTTTAAACGGGCGTGAAATTGGAGTCTATGGCTCACAAGGACAAAATAGATTAGGAGCCTTATCTCTTAAACTTTCAATCTTAGAAATTTTAAAAAGAGAATTAAACGAAGAACCAATCGTGATATTAGATGATGTTTTATCTGAATTAGATGTAAAACATCAACAAAAGTTAATTGAAGAATTAACAAAAATCGAACAAGTGTTCATCACTTGTGCTAAAGAAGATTATTATTTCAAAGATTGTTCAACTTATGTTGTAACAAAAGACTCAGTTATAAGGAGGAACTAAATATGGCAGAATTAGAAAAAGAAGTCTACATTCCAGAAGAAGACAAAGCTGATGAGAATTATACTGAAAAGAATATTCAAGTTTTAGAAGGTCTAGAAGCGGTAAGAAAAAGACCAGGTATGTACATTGGTACTACTTCAGAAAATGGTTTACATCATTGCGTTTGGGAAATTGTTGACAACGCGATTGATGAAGCGTTAGCAGGTTATTGTGATACTATTACTGTTTCAATTTTACCAGATAATGTTATTAGAGTTACTGATAATGGACGTGGTATTCCAGTAGGTATTGTAGATAAAACAGGCGTTTCTGCACTAGAGACAGTTTATACTAAATTACATGCCGGAGGTAAATTCGGTGAAGGTGGCGGTTATAAAGTTTCTGGTGGTCTTCATGGTGTTGGTGCTTCGGTAGTTAATGCATTGTCTTCTTGGTTAACAGTAGAAGTTCATAAAGAAGGTGGAATCTATAAAATTAGATTTGAAAATGGTGGACATACTGTAATGCCTTGTAATAGAGTCGGCGATTGTGAAGATAGTGGAACAATTGTAGAATTTAAACCAGATGGAACAATCTTTAAAGAAACAACTGTGTTTAAATACGAAACAATTAGAAATCGTATAAGACAAATGGCTTTTTTAAATAAAGGTGTTAGAATTATCGTTTCTGATTTAAGGGATGAAAATGTTGAAAATCATGTAAGTGAAACATTCCACTATAAAGGTGGTATTAAAGAATACATTAAATACTTAAATTCTAGTAAGACAGCGATGAGTGAAGAAGTTATCTATGCAGAAGGTAAATTAGATGATGTTTATGTTGAAGTTGCAATGCAATATAACGATACATATACTCCAAATATTTATTCTTTCTGTAATAATATTTCTACTACAGACCATGGTACTCATGAAGAAGGTTTTAGAATGGCACTTCAAAGAGTTATCAATAAATATGCTAGAGACAATAAAGTTTTAAAAGAAAAAGAAGAAGGATTTAAACAAGATGACTGTAGAGAAGGATTAACTGCAATTATCTCAATCAAACATAAAGATCCTCAATATGAAGGTCAAACAAAAGGTAGATTAGGTAACTACGAAGTAAAAGGTATTGTTTCTGAAGTATTTGGTAACGCTTTTGAAAGATTCTTACAAGAAAATCCTAAAGTAGCAAAATTAATCATGGATAAAGTTAATATTGCTGCTAAAGCTAGACAAAAAGCGCAAATGGCAAGAGAAGCAGTAAGAAAAGATCCAGGTATGGAACTTGCTTCTTTACCAGGTAAATTAGCAGACTGTTCTTCAACAGATCCAACAGAATGTGAATTATACATCGTAGAAGGTGACTCTGCTGGCGGTTCCGCTAAACAAGGCAGAGACAGAAGAACACAAGCAATTTTACCTCTAAGAGGTAAAATCTTAAATGTAGAAAAAGCACAAATGAGAAGGATTTATGATAACGCAGAAGTTGGTAGTTTAATTAAAGCTATTGGTGGTGGTGTTCAAGATAATTTTGATGCAAGCAAGATTAGATATCATAAAGTTGTAATTATGACCGATGCTGACGTAGATGGTGCGCATATTAGAATTTTATTATTAACATTCTTCTTTAGATTTATGAAACCTTTATTAGAACAAGGTTACGTATATATCGCTCAACCTCCTTTATATAAAGCAAGTAGAGGTAAAAAAGACTACTATTGTTATAACGATGAACAATTAGAAGTATTAAAGAAAAAATTAGGACCAGAAGCTGCTAAACGTTTATCAATCCAACGTTATAAAGGTTTAGGGGAAATGGATTTCCATCAATTATGGGAAACAACTATGGATCCAACAAAACGTAAGATGATTAGAGTAAGTATGGAAGATGCTATGGAAGCAGATAAAATTTTCTCTGATTTAATGGGAGATAATGTTGATCCAAGAAAAGAATACATTAGAGAAAATGCTAAGTTTGTTAAAAACTTAGACTTACAAGCATAGAAAGGAGTGAGATTTATGTTAGAAAAAGATTTTTTAAACGAAGAAGAATTAGAAGAACAAGAAGTCGAAGAAACTCCTGAAGATGAAGAAGAAATTGAAGGTATTGAAGAAGGTATAGTTCCTGCTTTAATCGAAAAAGAAATTGTAAATGAAGTAAAAAAAGATTTCTTAGATTATGCAATGTCAGTTATCGTATCTCGTGCTTTACCAGATGTTAGAGATGGTTTAAAACCAGTTCATAGAAGAATTGTTTATGGCATGAGAGAAATGGGAAATACTCCAGATAAACCTCATAAAAAATCTGCTCGTACAGTTGGGGATGTCATGGGTCGTTATCACCCTCACGGTGACTCTTCAATCTATAGTGCATTAGTAAGACTTGCTCAACCATTCAACACTAGATACCCTTTAGTTGATGGGCACGGTAACTTTGGTTCGATCGATGGTGATGGTGCAGCAGCAATGCGTTATACTGAAGCAAGAATGTCAAAAATTGCTTTAGAAATGGTTAGAGATATCAAAAAAGATACAGTAGACTTTGTTGATAACTACGACGGAGAAGAACAAGAACCATTAGTTCTTCCTTCTAGAATTCCTAACTTATTAGTAAATGGATCATCAGGTATTGCAGTAGGTATGGCAACTAACATTCCTCCACATAACTTAGTAGAAGTTATTAATGCAGTACAAGCCATTGCTAAAGATCCTAACTTAACTCCAAGTGAAATTATGGATTCTTATTTATTTGGTCCAGACTTCCCAACAGGAGGAATTATCTTAGGTAAACAAGGTATTAGAGAAGCTTATGAAACAGGTACAGGATCAATTACATTACGATCTAAAACCCATATTGAATCAATGAGTGGAGATAAAAATAGAATCGTAGTAACAGAAATTCCTTACCAAGTCAATAAAGCAAACATGGTAGAAACAATCGGAAGATTAGTTAGAGAAAAAATTATTGATGGTATCACAGCTTTAAGAGATGAATCTAATAAAGAAGGTATTAGAGTTGTTATCGAATTAAGAAAAGATGTTGTTCCAGAAGTAATCTTAAATCATTTATATAAAAACACACAACTTCAAGTTAATTATGGAATTATCATGTTAGTTGTTGATCAAGGAGAACCAAAAGTTCTTCCTATTACAGAAGTTTTAAAAAGATATTTAGATCATCAATGTGATGTTATTGAAAGAAGAACTAGATACGATTTAAAACAAGCAGAACATTCTTTACACATTTTAGAAGGTTTAATTACAGCGATTGATAATATTGATGAAACAGTTCAAATTATTAGAAGTAGTAAATCAACTGAAATTGCTCGTAATAGATTGATGGAAAGATTTAATTTCTCTGATTTACAAGTTAAAGCTATTTTAGATATGAGATTAGCAAGACTTGTTGGATTAGAAAGAGACGCGATTTCCGCAGAAATCTCAAAATTAAGAGAACTAATTTCTGAACTAAGAGCAATCTTAGCTGATCATCAAAAAGTTGTTGATATCGTTGTTGATGAATTAGAAGAAATTAAGAACAAATATGGTGATAAGAGAAGAAGTGAAATCTCAAATCAATTAGCACAAATTGATGACGAAGATTTAATTCCAGAAGAAGATATCATTATCACTTTAACAAAGAGTGGTTATATTAAACGTCAAGATCCAGACTCATTCAAAATGCAACATAGAGGTGGAAAAGGTGTAAGAGGTATGTCTACTCATTCTGATGACGTAGTAGAACAAATTGTTTATTCTAAAACTCATACTGATTTATTGTTCTTCACTTCATATGGTAAAGTTTATAGAATTAGAGGTTATGAAGTTCCTTTCTATTCAAAAAACAGCAAAGGGTTACCAGTTGTTAACTTGTTAAATTTAGAGAGCGATGAAAAAGTTCAATCAATTATTCATATTGATGACGCTACTGACGAACATTCATTATTCTTTGCAACAAAGAAAGGTATTGTAAAACGTACACCAATTACTGAATTTATCTCGATTCGTCAAAACGGTAAGAAAGCTATCGTATTAAGAGAGGATGATGAATTATTAGCAGTTAAATTAACTTCAGGAAACGAATTGATTTCTATTGCATCAAGTAATGGTAAGATGGTTAAATTCCCAGAAACAACAGTTAGATTGATGGGAAGAAGCGCAGCAGGTGTTAAAGGTATTGAACTTGTAGATGATGCAGAAGCAATTTCTTTAACGACATCTTCTGAAGGAGATAAGATCTTAGTTATTTCTGAAAAAGGATATGGTAAGATTTCTCCACTTGAAGATTATAGATTAACTTCAAGAGGTACAAAAGGTGTCATTACAATGAACATGACAGAAAAAACAGGTAATATTATTGCTACTAAAGCAGTAAATGGTGATGAAGATGTTATGATCATTACTAAAGCAGGTATTGTAATTAGAACTTGGTTAGGAGAAGTTAAAGTCGCAGGACGTAACACTCAAGGTGTAAAAATTATTAATATCAAAGATAAAGAATCCGTTGTTTCCTTAACAATTGTTCCTCATGCTGAAGAAGTAGAAGAAATTTCTACTGAACCAGTTAATGAAGAAGTAAAAGAAGTAGAAGAAGTAGTTACTCCTGATGCTCTTGAAGAAACAAAAGAAAATGTTGAATAATTATTAATCTAAGATTAAAATTATATTGTCCGATGATAAGGAAGAGTAATTAGATAATTATTTATAGAGAGTTGTTGGAAGGTGTAAAACAACAATATAATCTAATGAAGTCCACCCTTTAGGATGAAGGTAATACTTCCGTTGACTGCGTTAAAGTTAATAATGAAGAGACAATAATTATTATTGTAACTTGGGTGGCAACGCGGAAAAGATTTCGTCCCTTGGTGTTTTAACCAAGGGATTTTTTAATGGAAAGGAGAAAAAAATGTTAGACATTAAATTTGTAAGAGAAAACAAAGAATTAGTAAAAGAAAACATCAAAAAGAAATTTCAAGACCACAAATTACCTTTAGTTGATGAAGCTATTGAATTAGATATTAAAATTCGTCAATTAAAACAACAAAGTGGTGATTTAAGAGCAGAACGTAACTCTAGTTCTTCTAAAATTGGTTTATTAATGAGAGAAAAGAAAATTGAAGAAGCAAATGCAATTAAAGCAAGAGTTGTAGAAATTAATAACCAATTAGTAGGGATTGAAGAAGAAGAAGGAAAATTGTCAGAAGAATTAAAGAAAATTATGATGACTATTCCAAATATTATTGATCCAAGTGTTCCTTTAGGAAAAGATGATTCTGAAAACGTAGAAAGACAAGTATATATCAAACCATGGGAAAAAGGATTTGATATTCCATATCATTTAGATATTATCGAAAAAGTTCATGGTATTGATTTAGATGCTGCTAGAAAAGTAGCAGGTAATGGGTTCTATTATCTTTTAGGAGATATTGCTAGATTACACGAAGCAGTAATTGCTTACGCTAGAGACTTTATGATCAACAAAGGATTTACATATTGTATTCCTCCATTCATGATTAGAAGCAATGTTGTAACAGGCGTTATGTCTTTTGCTGAAATGGAAAATATGATGTATAAAATTGAAGGAGAAGATTTATATTTAATCGGTACTTCAGAACACTCTATGATCGGTAGATTTATCGATACAATTACTCCAAAAGATAAATTACCAATTACTTTAACTTCATATTCACCATGTTTTAGAAAAGAAAAAGGAGCGCATGGTATTGAAGAAAGAGGAATTTATAGAATTCACCAATTTGAAAAACAAGAAATGATCGTAGTTTGTGAACCAGAAGATTCAATGAATTGGTTTGAAAAATTATATTCTTATACAGTAGAAATTTTTACTTCAATGGGAATTCCAGTAAGAACTATTGAATGTTGTTCAGGCGATTTAGCAGACTTAAAAGTTAAATCGTATGATGTAGAAGCTTGGTCTCCAAGACAAAAGAAATATTTCGAAGTTGGTTCTTGTTCTAATTTAGGTGATGCTCAAGCAAGAAGATTAGGTATTAGAATTAAAGGTGAAAAAGGTAACTACTATGCTCATACATTAAATAACACAGTAGTAGCTCCACCAAGAATGTTAATCGCAGTGCTTGAAAACTTCTTAAATGAAGATGGTTCAATTGATGTTCCAGAAGTTTTATGGCCATATATGGGTGGAACAAAGGTAATTAAACCTTAGTAAAAGAGGTAGATTTTATGAAAAAAAAGGCACTTTTCTTGTTTTGTTCAGCAATTTTATTTTCTACATTAGTAGGCTGTACAAATAATAGTTCGAGTTTAGGTTCTTCTAACGAACCTTCATTGGTTGGTCCTATTCAATATGAAGACAAATTAGCTTCATATTCTCAAGATGGAGTAATCTTACATGCTTTTAACTGGTCTTTTAATACAATTAAAGAAAACTTACCTTCTATTAAAGAAGCAGGATATACTACAGTTCAAACTTCTCCTGTTCAACAACCAAAAGGAGGGGGTGCTAACTGGTGGAGTTTGTATCAACCGGTTAGTTTCTCAATCGCAACTTCTTCAACTATTGGTACTAAAGAAGAATTAAAAGAACTTTGTGAAGAAGCTGATAAATATGGTATTAAAATTATTTGTGATATCGTATTTAATCATATGGCAACAACAGGTGGATTAGACGAATGGGGAGACCCTGAAGTTGATCCAGAAGTAAAAACATATGAACCAAAAATTTATGAAGAAAGAGCAACAATGTTTCATCATATTACTGAGCCAACAGGAATACAAAATACAACCCACTGTTATAATGGGTTACCAGATTTAAATACCGGGAATCCATATGTTCAAGAAAGAGCGTTATCTTTATTAAAAGAATGTATTGATATTGGTGTTGATGGTTTTAGATTTGATGCTGCAAAACATATTGAAACTCCAAGCGATGGAAATTGTGCTTCATCTTTTTGGGATAATACATTAGAAGTTGCTAAAACTTATTATAAAGAAAAAACAGGCGACACATTATACGCGTATGGAGAAATTTTAAACGATTGTGAAAACGGCAGACAACTAAGTATTTATACAGATAAATATTTTGCAGTTACTGATAATTCATATGGATCAGGTTTAATTAACAGTGTAGGAACAAAAAGAGTAGGCGAAATTGTTAACCAAACTTACGGAAAAAAAATGTGAACCAAGCAAATTAGTATTATGGGCAGAATCTCATGATACTTATGAAGGAGGAGGAACCCCTCCTGGAGACAAACGTATTCAACGTGCTTGGGCAATTGCGGCAGCAAGAAAAGACGCAACAGCATTATTCTTTGCTAGACCTAATGAGGCTGGAGAAATGGGTAAAGAAGGTTCCACTTTATGGAGTGACGAATTTACTGCATGCATTAATAGATTCCACAATAGATTTGTAGGAGCAGAAGAAAAGTTGATTAAACAAGGGGATACAGCTTTATCAATTGAAAGATATTCAGAAAATGATTTTGGAGCAGTTATTGTAGATACTTCAACAAAAAAATGTGAACTAGATATTACTTTTGAGAATTTGCCAGATGGAGATTATTACGATTCTATTACTGGTACTAAATACGAAGTAAGAAACAAACAAGCAAAAATTGCTTTTGAATCAAACGGAATTGTAGTATTAACTTTGACTCCTTGTACACCAAGACCTACATATTCTTTCTCAACTCCATCAACTATGTATGCAAATAAATTAGATTTAACTTTAAAAGCAAGTAACGCAGAAAAAGCATATTATCAAATTGATGATGGAGAAAAAGTAGAATTCACAAATAGTGTTAAAATTACTATTGGTGAAAATGCAAAAGCAGAAGAAACAACAAAAGTTAAAATTGTTGTAGAAAATGGTGAACATAAAAAAGAAAAAACAATGTACTATACTAAACTAAAATTAGTAGAAGGATATGTAAATGTTGTTAACGTTAATCCAACATATTTTGAAAATTATGAAGTATATATTTGGTATTGGGATACAGCATCTACTTGGACAAAAGACTATGAATTAAGAGACGGAACTTTATTGTTTGATGCAACAAAAGTTGGTGCTAAAGGATTCTTATTAGCGCTGTTCCCTAAAGGATATACTATTTCTAATTTAAAAGCATGGGATTCTAATGTAGTCAAACAATCTAGTGATATCGATGTAGCTAAAGGATTCTACGACGCATCAAGTTTCTAAAAAAAGACAGACAAGCGTTTAAAGCTTGTCTTTTTTCTTCTTTACAAAAAACGAAATAATATATATAATATATTTGCCATCGCGATGGGAGTAGGCGAACCAAGTCAGGACCGGGAGGTAGCAGCTTTAAACTGATCTCACATGTGCGGTGGTTTTTATTTAGGTGAAGAAAATGACAAAAGAAGAAAAATTTATCAAATTAGCCTTAAAAGAAGCTAAAAAAGCACTTTTAATAGACGAAGTACCTATTGGGTGTGTAATTGTAAAAGATGATAAAATCATTGCTAGAGGTCATAATTTAAGAGAAAAAAAACAAGATGTTACAGAACACGCAGAAATAGTAGCAATAAAAAAGGCTTGTAAAAAACTTAACTCTTGGCGATTGGTGGACTGTGAAATATATGTTACTTTAGAACCTTGTGCGATGTGTGCAGGTGCAATCTATCAAGCAAGGATAAAAAGAGTAGTATTTGGAGCAGATGATCTTAAAGGAGGCGCTCTTGGAGGAAATTTTGATTTATATAAAGAAAAATTAAATCATTATCCTGACGTTATTAAAGGCGTTTTAAAAAACGAATGTTCTTCTTTGATATCTAATTATTTTAAAAAAAAGCGTAATAAATAAATTATAGGCAATAATAGTCATAAGAGGTGTCTTATGACTTTTTTTGTTAAGCTTTATAAAATTATCAAAATAATTGGTTTTATTGTTTTGTTGGTTATGGGTAGTTATATACTAACAAGCGTTGTTTATTATTCTTTAAATAAAGAAAAAGAAATAAAATATCCTATTAGTATAATTGAAAATGAATATATAGAAGTTATAGATATCGAAAATAAGGAAGTTATTATTCTAGAAGTAGAATTAAAAGAAGAAACAAAAAAAGAATATTTAATAGCATATTCTTTAACATACTTTGATATATATAATAAAGAGGTCCACTTGTTTGTAATAAATAAAAATTTTATTGTGTCAATTGGAACAAACGAAATAATCACTTTTTCTGAATGAAAAAAGTTTTCTAAAAAACCTTGTAAAATTGTTTTCATGAAATTTTCATTCAAAAATTTAGAAAATAAGATAAACAAGTTCGAAAAAAGCCGATTTAGGATACATAGAAAAAGGGTGAAAATAAGAAAAGTAAACTCAAAGTAGGAAAAAGAAAAATCAAGTAGAAAGTTAAGAAAATACTTTCAGTAATTTACATTAAAAATTTTTCATTATATTGTTTACAATATTTATCTTAATATGATATATTTTATCTACTCACCAAGAACGCAGAATAATCGCGTCGAGTAAAAGAGAACAAAAGCGAAATAACGTGTTTTTCTTTGCGCCTATTTTGTCTTGTGAGTAAAAAGGGTGTGTTTATATGAAAATTATTAAAAGAAACGGGTCAGAAGTTAAATTTGACATTAAGAAAATCGTTTCTGCTATTGAAAGAGCAAACGAAACAGTTGAAGGAAACGATAAAATCTCTGAAGAAGAAATTTATGAAATCGCTGGATCGGTTTGTAAAAAAATTAAAAATATTAAAAGAGCATTGAACGTTGAAGAAATCCAAGATATCGTTGAAGATGAATTGATGGATAGAAAATTCTTTAACCTTGCTAGAAAATATGTAACTTATCGTTATCAAAGAGCACTTGTTAGAAAAGCAAATACCACAGATGCTCAAATTTTATCGTTGATTGAATGTAATAACGAAGAAGTAAAACAAGAAAACTCTAATAAGAACCCTACTGTTAATAGTGTTCAAAGAGATTATATGGCAGGAGAAGTATCTAAAGATGTTACAAAAAGATTCTTATTACCTCCAGATATCGTAAAAGCACACGAAGAAAGTGTTATTCATTTTCACGATGCAGATTACTTTGCTCAACATATGCACAATTGTGATCTTATCAATTTAGAAGATATGTTACAAAATGGTACAGTAATTTCTGGTACTATGATTGAAAAACCACACAGTTTTGCTACTGCGTGTAATATTGCTACTCAAATTATTGCTCAAGTTGCTTCTTCTCAATATGGTGGTCAATCAATTTCTTTATCTCATTTAGCACCTTTTGTTCAAGTGTCTAGAGAAAAGATTACAAAAACAGTTAGAAAAGAATTTGTTGATAATGGAATTGAAGCGACAGAAGAACAAATTATGAAAGTTGTTGAATCACGCGTAAGAGAAGAAATTAAACGTGGTTGTCAAACTATTCAATATCAAGTTGTTACTTTAATGACAACTAATGGTCAAGCACCTTTTGTTACTGTCTTTATGTATTTAAATGAAGTTCCTGCTGGTAGAACTAGAGACGACCTTGCAATGATTATTGAAGAAGTATTAAAACAAAGAATTGAAGGGGTTAAAAATGAAAAAGGAGTATGGATTACTCCAGCTTTCCCTAAATTAATTTATGTTTTAGAAGAAGATAATATTAAAGAAGGAACTCCTTATTGGTATTTAACAGAATTATCAGCAAGATGTACTGCAAAACGTATGGTTCCAGATTATATTTCTGAAAAAATGATGTTAAAACTAAAAATCGATAAAAACGGAGATGGACATTGTTATACATGTATGGGTTGTAGATCTTTCTTAACTCCATATGTCGATGAAAATGGAAAGCCAAAATATTACGGTAGATTTAATCAAGGTGTTGTAACAATTAATTTAGTAGATGCAGCTTGTACTGCGACTGATGTTAATGATTTCTTTAGAATATTAGATGAAAGATTAGATTTATGCTATAGAGCATTAATGTGTAGACATAATAGATTAAAAGGAACATTATCTGATGCTGCTCCTATTTTATGGCAATATGGCGCTTTAGCTAGACTTGAAAAAGGTGAAAAAATTGACAAATTATTATATGGTGGATATTCTACAATTTCTTTAGGTTATGCTGGTTTATGGGAAACTGTATATAAATTATCAGGAAAGAAATTAACAGATCCAGAAGGTGAAAAACTAGGATTAAAAATCATGAAGAAATTAAATGAAGCATGTGCTACTTGGAAGAAAAAAGAACGCATCGACTTCTCTTTATATGGAACTCCACTTGAATCAACAACATATAAATTTGCTAAAGCTTTACAAAAGAAATTTGGAATTATTGAAGGTGTTACAGATAAAAATTACATCACTAACTCATATCATATTCATGTTACAGAAGAAATTGATGCTTTCTCAAAATTAGCATTTGAATCAAAATTCCAAGAATTATCTCCAGGTGGAGCAATCTCTTATGTTGAAGTTCCAAATATGAATAATAACATTCCTGCTGTTCTTGATGTTATGAAATTTATTTATGATAACATTATGTATGCTGAATTAAATACTAAGAGTGACTATTGTCAAGAATGTGGATATGACGGAGAAATTTTAATTGTAAAAGACGCTGATGGAAAATTAGTTTGGGAATGTCCAAAATGTGGTAATAGAGATCAATCAAAACTTAATGTCGCAAGAAGAACTTGTGGATACATTGGTTCTCAATTCTGGAATCAAGGTAGAACTCAAGAAATTAAAGAAAGAGTATTACATTTATAATTATGCATTACGCAACTATTAAAAAATTTGATATTGCAAACGGAGAGGGAGTTAGAGTCTCTCTCTTTGTTTCTGGATGCTCTCATCATTGTCCTGGATGTTTTAATGATGTGGCATGGCCTTTTGAATATGGGAACGAATATACTAAAGAAGTAGAAGACGAAATTATTGAAGCGTGTAGAAACTCTTATATAAAAGGATTGTCTCTTTTGGGAGGAGAACCTTTTGAAAAAGTTAATCAATTAGGATTAATTTCTTTACTTAGAAGATTTAAAAAAGAGTTTCCAAATAAAGATGTTTGGTGTTATTCAGGATACTTGTTTGATGCGGAAATCCTTAATGAAAACTCTTCAATTCACACAGAAGTAACTAGAGAATTAATTGGATATATTGATGTTTTAGTTGATGGAAAATTTGTCTTATCTTTAAAAGATATATCTTTAAAATTTAAAGGTTCTTCTAATCAAAGAATTATTGATGTTCAAGAGTCATTAAAACAAAAGAAAGTGGTTTTACATAGACTAAATAATTAAAATTGATTTTTTAAAATTTAAAATGTGGAGTCTCCACATTTTTCTTTTTGAAATAAAAAAAGTCAGTTTATGATTTTATTAATATAATTGATAATCTTTATTATCAATCTTTTTCTTGATATATTAATAGATAAAAGTAGTATAATATTGTATATATTATAAGATAGAGGTGTTTTATGAACATTGTAATTGTAGGCTTAGGTAAATATGGAACATTGTTAACTGATCATTTATCTAAAGAAAATCATGATATTATAGTTATTGACACAAATGCAAAAGTAATCGAAGAAGTTGTAAATCAATATGATGTAAAAGGATATGTTGGGAATGGCGCATCTTATTTAACTCAAGAAAATGCAGATATAAATAAATTTGATTTATTAATTGCAACTACTTCAACGGACGAGGTAAATATTTTAACTTGTTTAGTTGCAAAGAAAATTGGAATCAAACAAACAATCGCAAGAGTTAGAAATCCAGAATATTCTTTACAAGCACAAATGATGCAAAACGAATTAGGGATTTCGATGACAGTTAACCCAGATTACAACACAGCGTTAGAAATTTTTAGAACAATTAGATTCCCTTCAGCTTTAACAGTTGAAAGTTTTGCTAATGGAAAGGTTGACCTTGTAGAATTAAAAATTGAAAAAGATTCTTTAATTAACAATAAATCTTTAATCGAAATTAAAGAAAAATATCAAACCAATTTGTTGTTCTGCGCAGTTGTAAGAGAAGATGAAGTAATTATTCCTAATGGTAATTTTGTTTTACAAGAAGGAGATTATGTATATATAACTGTTTCAGCTAGAGAAACAACCTCTTCTTTTAAAAAGCTAAAAACGTTTAAGCAAAAAGCTAAAACAGCAATGATAATCGGTGGAGGAAAGATTACATATTATCTAGCACAAATGTTAATAGATAATGGCGTATCTATTAAGATAATTGAAAAAGATTATGATAGATGTTTATCTCTATCACAAGCTTTTCCTAAAGCACTTGTATTACATGGAGACGCAACAAATCATAATTTATTATTAAGCGAAGGTGTTGGAGAGACGGATGCTTTTGTTACTTTGACTGGACAAGATGAAACAAATATTATTCTTTCTACATATGCCAAAGAATGTGGATGTAAAAAAGTTATTACGAAAATAACAAACGGTTCCTATGATTTGATTTTGGATAAAACAGGATTAGAAAGTGTAGTAGAACCAAAAGAACTATTTGCTAACAACATCATTAGATATGTAAGAGGAATGAAGAATACTAGAGGTAGCGAATTTAAAACTTTATATCGTTTAGTAGATAATAAGGTAGAAGCATCTGAATTTTTCATTTCAAAAGAAGCAAAATATACATCTGTCCCATTAAAAGATTTGAAAATAAAGAACAATGTTTTAATAGCAGCAATTATTAGAAAAAATAAAGTAATCATTCCTAGTGGTTTAGATACATTAGAACCTTTAGATAGTGTAATTATTGTTTCTTCTAGTTATGTTATTAAAGATGTTAATGATATATTGGGGTAGTTATTTATGAATTATAAACTGATTTTTCATACAATAGGAAAGATATTATTAATTGAAGCAATTTTATTAATTTTTCCTTTAATTGTTAATTTTATTTATCAAGAAGAAAATTTGTTTGCTTTCGCATTAACTATTAGCATTTTAATGGTTGTTGGAACATTGTTAATAATGATTAAACCTAAGAATAAAAGAATGTTTGTTAGAGAAGGGTTTGTTATTGTAGGTTTAGCGTGGATTGTTCTTTCATTGTTTGGCGCGTTACCTTTTACTTTATCTGGAGAAATTCCTAATTATATAAATGCGGTCTTTGAAACTGTTTCAGGGTTTACGACAACAGGAGCAAGCATTTTGAATGATGTTGAAGCAATGTCTAAAAGTATGTTATTTTGGAGAAGCTTTACTCACTGGATTGGAGGTATGGGAGTATTAGTATTTGTACTTGCCATATTACCTAATTCAGAAGGACAAAATATTTATTTATTAAAAGCAGAATCAACAGGCCCTCAAGTAGGAAAACTTGTTTCTAAAGTTCGATTTACTGCTAGAATTCTTTATGTAATTTATTTTGTAATTACTTTGTTAGAAGTTATATTGTTACTTGTTGGTGGTAATTCGTTGTATGAATCAATCGTTATGTCTTTTGGTACAGCGGGTACTGGTGGATTTGGTATATATGCAGATAGCGTAGGAGGATTTAATATATATTCTCAAGTTGTTATTGCAATATTTATGATGCTTTTCGGTATTAATTTTAATATATATTACTTGGTAATTATTGGAAAGATTAAACAAGCAATTAAGAGTGAAGAATTAAGATGGTATTTCGGTATTATTTTACTTAGTACGACAATGATTACAATTAATCTAATGGTTAACTTAAATCAAACATTTGGTATTGCGTTAAAAGATGCTTATTTCCAAGTATCTTCAATTATGACAACTACTGGATTTTCTACTGTTGATTTCAACTTATGGCCAACTTTCTCTAAAACGATTTTAATTATAATTATGTTTGTTGGTGGTTGTGCTGGATCTACAGGTGGAGGAATTAAAGTTTCAAGAATGGTTATTTTATTTAAATCTTTGAAAAGAGAAGTTCAAAAATTGCTTCATCCCAATAGTGTTGCTCCAATTAAAATGGAGGGAGAAGTTGTTGAAGGTAGCGTGGTAAAAGGTGTTAATATATACTTTGCTTTCGTTATGATTTTGTTGTTCATAGGAACATTATTAGTCTCTTTTGATGGATTAGATTTTACTTCAACCTTTACAGGAGTTATTGCTTGTATTAATAATATTGGTCCAGGATTAAATTTGGTTGGTCCGATGGGTAATTTTGATTGTTTTTCTTACTTTTCAAAAATTATATTATCTGTTCTTATGTTAATTGGTAGATTAGAAGTATACCCAATTTTAATTTTATTCTTACCAAAAACTTGGACAGGAAAATAATATGATTGAAATAAAAAAAATAACAAATATAGAAGAATTATATTTTTATCATACGTACATAAAATCTCCATATATATTTAAAACAGATTATGAAGAATATCTTATTTCGCTATGTAAAGATAGTGATGGTTATGGAAATAATTTGTTTGAAGAATTATATCTTCTAGGAGCGTATAAAGACTCTAAACTAGTAGGTTTTATTCAATATGGAAAAACAAATATTGGGTTTGATCAAAATGGAGAAATAACAACTAATATAAATTATTTTGTTATTAGAAATTTTTATTTTGAAGATGAAAAGGTAGGAGAAGAATTACTAAATAGAGTTTTAGATAATAAAAAAGAAGAACTTTATGCTTTCTTTCATTATTTTGGAATGTCTTGTTTTGCTAGACACGGAAAACTATATGAGAAAAATAAAAACATCGAGGATTTACTTACAAAACATGGATTTATTCCTAATGAAATAAATGTATATTATTCAAGTATAGTAGAAAGAAAAAACGAAAAAGAAATAAGTATAGAAACAAAAAACATTAACAAATGGAACACACAAAATATTGTCTTTAAACATAATTATGAATTTATTGGTGAGACAGAAATTCATTTTGTAAATAAAGAAAATGTATATCTTAGATGGATATATATAATAGAAGCAAAGAAACATTTAGGGTATGGAACAAAATGTATGAATAAGTTAAAAGATTATTTATTTGATTTAGGAGTTGTAAAATTAGATACTGATACTGCTTCAGATAATTTAATTGCACAAAAATATTATGAAAGAAATAATTTTGTTAATTTAGGAAAAACAAAGAGTTATCTAAAAAAGTAATGTTTATTATTAAAAAATAATAATTTTTAAAAACTTATTGAATAAACAAATATTATTTGTTATTATAACTACGCTGACTTAAAGTATGACTAAGACTTTAGGCGATGAAAAGGAGATTAAGCACTATGAAAAAAGGTATTCACCCAAAATATTACGAAACAAAAGTAACTTGTATTACATGTGGCGCAACATTCATGACAGGATCAACAGTAAAAGAAATTCGTGTTGATACATGTTCTAACTGCCACCCATTCTACACAGGTAAACAAAGATTTACTCAAGCAGATGGTCGTGTTGATAAATTCAACAAAAAATACGGAATTAAATAAGAAAAGTATTAACCGCCAAATCTTAAGGGCGGTTTTTTCTTTAAATGATGGAAGGAGATATATTTATGAGTAAAAAATATTTCTATATTACAACACCAATTTATTATCCAAGTGCAAAATTACATATTGGACACGCATATTGTACAACAATAGCAGATACTATCGCTCGTTATAAAAGACTTCAAGGAATTGAAACTTTCTTTTTAACAGGGACAGATGAACACGGCGAAAAGATTCAAAAGAATGCTGAAGCAGCAGGAAAAACACCTCAAGCATTTGTTGATGAGATTGTCGCAGGAATTAAAGATTTATGGAAAGTAATGAAAGTATCTAACGATAAATACATTCGTACTACTGATGATTATCATATGGAAGTTGTTCAAAAAGTTTTTACTAAAATGTTAGAACAAGATGATATTTATTTAGGAGAATATGAAGGTTGGTACTGTACTCCTTGTGAATCTTTCTGGACAGATACCCAAGCAGGCGAAGAACATATTTGTCCTGATTGTGGTAGACCAGTTCATAAAGCAAAAGAAGAATCTTACTTCTTTAGAATGAGTAAGTATTCAAAAAGATTATTAGATTTCTATGAATCACATCCAGATTTCATTACTCCTGAATCTAGAAAAAATGAAATGGTTAATAACTTTATTAAACCAGGGTTAGAAGATTTATGTGTATCTAGAACTTCTTTTGATTGGGGTATTCCAGTAAGAGAAAATCCTAGACATGTAGTTTATGTTTGGTTAGACGCTTTATTTAACTACGCTTCTGCTTTAGGTTATCTTCAAGAAGATGATGAATTATACAATAAATTCTGGAGTGATGACGCAGAAATTTTACATTTAGTTGGTAATGATATTACTAGATTCCATGTAATCTATTGGCCTATTTTCTTAATGAGTATGGGTATGAGATGTCCAGATAAAGTTTATGTTCATGGATTAATTATGATGAAAGATGGTAAAATGTCTAAATCAAAAGGTAACGTAATTTCTCCAAATGTACTAATTGATAGATATGGATTAGACGCTTTACGTTATTATTATGTAAGTGAAGTTGTATTTGGAACAGATGGTCAATTTACTCCTGAACAATTCGTAGAAAGAGTAAACATTGATTTAGCGAATGACTTTGGGAACTTATTAAATAGAACTGTAGGCATGATTACTAAATACTTTGGTGGTATCATTCCAGAATATCAAGGATGCTTAAATGATCTTGATAAAGATATGGAAGCAGTTGGCAGACACTCTATTGAAGAATATCATCACAAGATGGATGCTTTAAAAGTTAATGAAGCCTTTGCTGCAGTATTTAATTATATCTCAAGAGCAAATAAATATATTGAAGAATCTAAACCATGGGAACTTGCTAAAGATCCTGAAAGAAACAATGAATTAAAATCAGTAATGAACCATTTGGCAAATACTCTTAGACAAGCTGCAATTCTTCTTTCACCAGCATTACTAGAAGCTCCAGAAAAATTATTCAATGCTTTAGGCATTTCTGAAGAATTAAGAAAATATTCTACTTTAAGAGATTTTGATAAACTTGGAGGAGAAACAGTAACTAAAGGTAATCCATTATTCCCAAGATTAGACGCTACTGTTGAAGTTGAATATATTAAAAATTTAATGCAAGGAAAATAGTTAAGATGCTAGAAATAGCATCTTTTCTTTTATTATAATTTAATAATATATGGTAGTATTAAATAAAGGAGATATTCTTTATGATTGTAGGACTAATTTTAGATATAGTACTAATTTGCTTATACATTGGATTTGCTATTTATGTTTATTGTAAAAATAAGAAACAAGAAAAAGACATCTATGAATTTAAAACCGGAATGAATAAAGGTTATTTAATTTTTAGTATTGTGTTTGATTCTATCGCATTTATTTTAATCGCGATATCTATAGCGTTATATTTTGAAAATACACCGGAAGGAGTTTGGGTGTGTTTTGGAATGGCGTTGTTTATTGGGGTTTTATCTAATGTTATTTTATATGATAATATATTAGATTATGAAGCTATTGATAAAGATAAAGTTATTATCAGAAGAATATCTAATAAAAAAGAAGTACAAATTAGTGATATAAAAAGTGTAGCAATTTCTATGGCGCAAGGTGGAATATTAATGTGTTTTGATAAAGACAATAAAAAGTTATTTACGATGGCACTACAAACCGGAAAAATAAATGATTTTGTCTCTCTTTTAGCGAAAAAGTCCATCGAATTACAAAGTGGTTTAGTGATTAGATTTGATACGTATAAATCTTATTCTGCTAGTGAATATTTAAAAGAAATAGGTGAAGAAGTTAAAGAAATAAAAAAAGAAGAATCTTCAATTGAATCACAAAAACAAGAAGAAAAAGAAGATCAAATATATAATCAATTAGGAGAAGAATATAAAAAGAATTTACCTATATTAATAAGAAATGAAAAAATTAAATTTATTTGTATTTTTGTTTTTGCTTTTTTAGGTTTTGTCTTAGGAAGTTACTTTTTAAGAAACACATTCTTTTTAATAATTATGCCTTTTGTGTTATCTGGAATTATTAAAACATATCTAATGACTAAAAATAGATTATTAGAAGAAGAAAATTTGAGTGATGAAGAATTAGGAAGAACGCATTATTATTCTAGTAGTAAAGTTGTGGGAGCTAGTCAATTAAAAATGAAAAACGCAAAAGTGGGACTAATTTGTTTTATTGTTTTAGGTGCTATTTTTACTATTCCTTCTTTTGCTTGTTTTTTTCTTGAACCTATTCCTCAAGAAGAAATGATAAAAGTTGAAGGCACAATAGATTATATTAAATTAGACGAAGATGATAGTGATTATATCGCTATTGGAATAAACGAAGAAAACGAAATTGAATATCGAATCTATTCTATATATATTGATGAAGTTGATGAGTTAATATTTGAAAAAGATGGAAGTAATTCTTCTATAATTCTATATGTAGATAATCAAGAACCAATTAATCATAAAAGTGAGTTTGACGAAAATAAAACTAAATGGATTGATGCATACATAGTTTCTATTGAAGGAAAAGATTATTTGTCTTATGAAGGATATAGAAAAGGATTTATTGATGATAATAACATTGGAAAATTTATTTGTGTATTTGGATTAGTAGTAACAATTTTCTCAATAGGTGGATTAATTTTTGTTACAAAATATTATAAAAAGAAAGAACAAGAAGAACACATTAACGTTTATAAATAAAAAAAGGAGATATTAATATGAAAGCAAACGAATTGTTAACTAGAAGAATGATTGAAATTTTAGAAAAAGAAAAAGTTGATCCAAAAGAAGCGATGAATCAGGTTAATAAAGAGGCACATACTAAAGGAACAGCTTTATATGAACTTTTGTCTTTATATCAAGATTTGGAAGATGTGGAAATAGAAAAAGAATATTTAACAATATCGTCTAAAATTTTAAAAATCAATCCATATGATTATGATATATTGATTCAAAGAGAAATAATATTAAACAAAAATCATGATGAAGCAATCAAAAAAGTGAAAAAGATGCTAAAAGAATGCGAAAATCATTTAAAAGAAAAGTATGGTTATACTATAGGAGAAGACGATGTTTATTATTTTGTTCCTGCTAGAGAATATCTAAGAGGACTTCATCAATTAGGATATCTTTATAGAATTAAAGATGATGTAGAATCATCAATTAAGTGTTGGAGTAAAATTATTAAACTTAATCCTAGAGATAATTTAGGAGTAAGAATTTCTTTAATTCCGTATTATTTTGAAAACGATGTAAATGAATTTAAACGCCTTTGTAAAAAATTTCCATATTCTTTAGATGGAATGATTCTTGATTTGGTTGTTACTGTTGAAGAAGGAAAAAGATATGAGCGTAAACTAAAGAAATTAGTAGAAGCAAATAGGTTTGCTGCTTTTTGCTTATCGGGTATATATGTGTTAGATGAAGACGCTCTTGATAATAGTATAGGTTCTTATTTTGAACCAGGAAGTTTTGAAGAATTTGCTTCTGTTATGTTTGCTTTTGATAGAGAATTAAAAGGTGAATCTTTTGATAGAATTGCAGACGCTATTGGTCCTTTACATGATGAAATTGAAAAGTTTGAACCTTTTATAGAAGAGGAAATAGAACTCATATTATCTTTAATTGCATTAGCAGAAAATGCAAATAACATTACGCCTACAATTGATTATTTATTTAGAATAATTAAGGGAGACAAAACAATTTCTAATAAAGCAAAAGATATACCTTTATTTGATTCATGGATGTTTGAAAATAAAGAAGACTTAAAAGACTTTTTAAAAGAATTAGAAACAAAACATTTAATTTGTTTGGAAGATAAAAAAGTTAGACTCGCTCCAGGAGGACTTGTTCTAGCGTTGACTATTATTGATGGAGAAGAAGATTTAGAATTAGAAGAAAATAATTATATTAATTAAAAAGCAAAAAGTGAGCGTTATTGTATTTTAAAATAAACATATGATAAGATATTAATGAATTGAGGAGGGGCTTATGAAAAGAAAAGAAGTAATCCATTATTTAATAAATAATGAACTTATGAAGGAAAAAGCTTTTTCTAATGTCAAAGAACAATTGATTAAAAAAAAGATTGAAAAATTAATGAATACAAAAGGAACATATGAATATAATCTCGATGAATTATATAGTATGTATTATGAAGAGGAAGATAATAAATTAAGAGAAGATATTGGAAAAAGAATCTTAAAGCTAGTTCCAAAGGATTTTGATATTTTATCTGATAATGTTTATTGTGCTAATACTAGTACTGTAGAAAAAATTAAAGGATTAGAATTATTAGAAAAAGAATGTGTTAATGAATTGAAAGAAAAAGAATTTCCTCTTGATGGAAGCGATGATTTATTTTGTTTTGTCGAAGGAAGAGAATATATTAGATTATTAGATAAAATTGCTGTTTGTTATTTAGATATTAATAAAAAAGAAGAATATTTAAAAACAGCAGAAAGAATTTTATTTTTAAATCCTGCGGATTCGTTAAGTATGTTAGATAATCTTTCTTTAATGTATTTTAATAATAAGGAATATGTAAAGATTCAAGATTTATATAAAAAGCATCCGAAGAATTTAATATTACAAACTTTAGATTATGCGATTAAATTCCACGAAGGAAAAGATGTAAAAAAAGAAATGAAAGAATTATTAAAAAGAAATCATTTCATTGTTTATTATTTTGCTAATTATTTAGAAATAAGACAAAAGGCTTTAGATAATCTAAAAAACATTAATTATTTCCCTTATGGAAGTATAGAAGAAACTCTTTTAGCACTTCTAGATATAGAAGACACTTTAGATAATGAAGCTCTAGAACTTTATATGAAAGCATTCTTGTCTTATAGAGGAGATGCAATAATTGATTATCTTTCAGAAGATGAAATTAATGCAATGTTTAAAATTTTTGATGAATGTAATTATTCAGATAAAGATCCAACCAAAGAAAGAATCTTTAAAGCGATAAGTGAACAAAAGAAACAAGCAATTTTAGAAGAAAGAAAATTTATTCCAAATGATGATAGAAAGTTTTTATCAAAAATGTTAGATACTATGGTTGATAAATATTTGATCGAAATTAATGATGTAAGAGTGTCTCTTTCTTTAGGAGGAATGATGCACATTTATACGATTATGAAATTCAATCAAAAGGACGAGGAAGAAGAAACTTTTGTCGATGAAGAAAATGTAAAATTCAGTTAAAACACAGGGGTTTTTAGGAGAAAAACCGTTACATTATTAATAACTTTCTTATAAAAATCAAAAAATAAAAACAAAAATCACACTCTTAAAATGAATTAGTGTGGTTTTTTCTTTTTGTTAATGATAAAATTTGTTTGTTAAATTATAAGGAAAGATTTATGAGAAGAGATTTTGAAAGATTTATTAAAGGAACATGTATAGACATTTCTCACGAAGGAAAAGGTGTTGTAAAAGCAAAAGGAGAAATTATCTTTTGTGACGGTCTTTTTGTTGGCGAAACAGCAGATATTGAAATTCTTTATAGACGTGCGAATGTTTTATTTGGTAAAGTAAAAAAATTATATAATCTTTCAGATAAAAGAATTCAACCTAAATGTAAAATTTGTTCTTCTTGTGGTGGTTGTCAATATCAACAATTGAATTATCAAGAACAATTAGTTATTAAAACCAAAAGAGTGAAAGATGCATTAGAAAGAATAGGTCATATCAAAACAAAAGTTAACCCATGTTTAGGTATGGAAGATCCATATTATTATCGTAATAAAATTCAAATGCCATATGCTAAAGATAAAAAAGGAAATGTTTGCTATGGCTTCTATAGACAAAATACACACGAAATAATTCCAGTGAAGGAATGTGTTATTGAGGATAAAAGAGCAAGTTCTATTCTTTGGGATATAAAAGAATTAATTAAGAAACATAATATACCTGTATATAACGAAGATAGTAGACAAGGCATTCTTCGCTATGTATTAGTTAGAACTAGTTATCACTTTGATGAAATAATGATTGTTTTAGTTGTTTCTAAAATTAATTTCCCAGGACAAAGAAATTTTATCGATGCATTAATTAAATTGCATCCAGAAATAACTACTGTGGTCGCTAATGAAAATAGTCGATCTACTAATGTTATATTAGGAAATAAAGAAAAAGTATTATATGGAAAAGGCGTAATTAAAGATTCTATTTTAGGTTGTACTTTTGAAATATCTGCATCAAGTTTTTATCAAGTTAATCCTATTCAAGTAGAAGTATTATACCAAAAGGCGTTAGATTTAATTGATATTAATAATAATGAAATTGTATTAGATGCTTATTCGGGAGTAGGAACAATTGGAATGATCGCATCTAAAAATGCAAAAGAAGTTATCTCTGTAGAAATAAATGAATCTTCTCATAGAAATGCAAAAGAAAATGCAAGAAGAAACAATATTACCAACATTCAATTCTATCTAGATGATGCGGGCAAATTTATTCAAAATTATCCAGGAAAAATTGATGTAGTTATTATGGATCCTCCTAGAAAAGGTAGTGATCATAATTTCTTATCAGCTGTTATGTCTAGAAAAATAAAAAAAGTAATTTATATTTCTTGTGATCCAGAAACTCTTGCAAGAGATTTAGAAGAATTAAGCGAAATGTATGAAGTTACATATGTTCAACCTGTAGATATGTTCCCAATGACAAGTCATGTGGAAACGGTAGTTCTTTTGTCCCACCGCAAAGCAGATGATTATGTTGAAGTTGAAATAACTACTGATGATTTTCCTATAACAAGTGCAGAATTAAAAGCAACTTATCAAGATATAATTGAGTATGTATTAAAGAAATACAATGTTAAAGTTACTAATTTAGAAATTGCTCAAATGAAACAAAAATATGGCATTAAAGAAAGAGAATGTTACAACAAAGGTAAAGATAATAGTAAATATCTTCAACCTAAATGTACTAAAGAAAAAGAAAACTATATTATTGATGCATTTAGATACTATAAAATGATTTAAAAGATAGCCTTTTATCAATTTAGGTAAATGGGCTTTTTTTGTGTTGTTAGAAAATTTTGTAAGGAGTAATTGCACAGCTTTTTTAATTGAATTGTTTGTTTTTACTTTTTAGTAGTGTCTTATATATTAATATTGGATAAAATAAATGTAAATAATGATATAATTGATATGTGACAAAAAAATAAATATGTGTCGCATTTTAATATGTAAAATTGTCTTATTATATGAAAACATAATTATGAATTCGAGGTTAAATTACATGGATAAGAAAATTGATCAACTCTTATCTAACGCTTTATCAAAAGGTGATGAAAAAAAGATAAGAGAAATATATGAGTATATTTATTATCAATACTATAAATTAGTAGCTTTTTGTATTGCAAAATATTGTACTGATATTGAACTTATTAAAGATCTTACAAATGATGTCTTTTTAAACTTTTTTGAAAATGTATTAAATGTTAAAAGTTCTGTAAAATATTATTTGTTGTCTTCTGCTAGAAATATTGCAATTAATTATTTAAAAAAAGAAAACAATATTATACTTGTTGATGACATAAATAAAATTAATATATCTTTTGATAATAAAAATAGTCATTATTTATATAATGAATTAGTTGATGACTTAAGAAATGTTTTATCTGATTATGAGGTATCTATCATTATAAAGCATTGTGTTGATGGATTAACTTTTAATGAATTAGAGAAAATATATAAAATTAAATCTAAGACTATAAATAAAACTTTTGAAAGAGCTGTAAAAAAATTTAAAAATAGTGAAAGGAGTAAGAAGTATGCAAAATAACTTCATGGATGAAGAACTTAAAATGCGATTTCCATTTAATGGAGATTTCGAATCAATTGCTAGTAAAATAAACTATTCTGTAAATAATGTAAAGAATCAAAATAAAGTATATTTTAATAAATTAATGGTTGGTATTTGTTCTATGCTTATCCTTTTGATAACGGGAGGTGTTGTTTTACCTAATATAATTAATAACAGTTTTGTAGTTCAATATTGGGAGGACAAAAGTATTGTTCAAAAATATCCAACATTTACATATTCAAATATTCGATACACTATTTTTTCAACTGAAATAAAAGAAGGAATTGATACTAAATATGTTGGAAATAAGGTTGATGATATTACTGTTAGTGGAATTGATGATTATAATCAAGATAAGGAGTATTTTATCAATGCGGAAATTTATGAAATTAAAAATGTTTATAAAGAGTGTGCATACGCAATAAAATTCGAAGGTGATAAAGAATACTATTCATATTTGAATACAAATTATGAATTTGAAACTTTAGGTGACTTTATAGAAAAATTAAATTTAGAAGAGTATTTGCAATTTGGAACTGCAACATATAAAAATAATATTGTATATAAAGATTTTGATGATTCTATTGTTTGGGATATGTTACTTTCGGATTATTCTTTAACAAATACAAGTTTAACAAATAATAATTACAAAAATCCATTAATGAGTATCAGTTCTGATATAGAAGCATTAGGAATTGAAAATGTTTCGTTAGCAGTAAATGATGAAGGATATATTCAAACTAATATTTTAGGCACTGCTAAAACATTCTATATTGGTGAAGAAAAAGTGAATAATTTCATTGATTATATTATAAAAAATATTTCTAAGAAAAACATGTTCTAATTTAACTATAAAAATCACCAATATTTATTGTTTTAAACATTTATTTTTATATATACAATATTGTTTACAAAATATAAAAACTTAATAAAGGAGAAAATAATATATGAATAAAATTTTAATTTTAAGTTTGTCGACATTATTATCTATGATAAATGTACCTAAATTTCAGTGTTTTAAAACACAAAATGTTAGTGATTACAAAATAGAAATTTCAGATATTTCAAGTGATGAAACGACACCTAGATCAATTGTTATGAGTTCATCAAGTTATAATATGGTTAATTATAATGTTTCTTCTGGTATTACTAGTTTTGAATTATTTAACGAAAACTCATATGCTAAAAGAAATGGAACAAGAACTATTAATGAAAATATTTCACTTGAAAGTAATGAACAATTAATTTCCACAAATATTCAGTATAATGAAGAAAAGGGGATAATGTTTACAAATGGATATAATCCTTCTTCTGAAAATTCATTAAACGCAAATACAAGAGGTACAATAGGGATTATAGGAGAAGATGAGAGAATTAGAGTTACAAATCCAAAAGCATTTCCATATTATACTACAGGATTAATTGAAGCGATTTGGTATGGTCTTAAAGGGACAGATGGTGTAACATACACTCATACAGAATCAGGAACCGGATCATTGCAAGGACCTAATTTGCTTTTAACTGCCGCTCATGTTATTTATGCAGATGTTACTTCTGAAGGAGTGCTAGATGACAATATTATAAATTACACTTTCCCAGATGAAGTTCATTACTATCCTGGCTTAAATGGTGATAATGATATATCTAATTGTTATGATATTACTGCTAGTATTATTAGTATTCAAAAAGAATATTATGAAAATCCAGATAAAGATTATGACTGGGCGGCTGTAACATTATCATCTAATATTGGAAATATAACTGGATGGAATGGAAAAATTGGAAATTGGTATGAAAAAGATCATGCCGTATATTCATTTGGATATCCGGAAGATAAAGATGGAGAAATGTGGTTGTCTACAGGAACGATTAGTGGTAAAACTGATTATTTTTACAAAACTACACTTGATATCATTCCTGGTCAAAGTGGTTCACCTCTATTTGTAGATACTAATTCAGGCACTTATGTTACTGGTGTAATTACTCATACAAATTGGTATTGGTTATTCGGAAATCAAACAAATTATAATGGCGCAACTAAAATTAATTCATTTATTTTCCATTATTTAAATAGTTTCGTAACAGAACATAACTGGCCAACATGTTAAAGAAAAATAGTAACACCAAATTGAATGCTTTATAACACTTATATAGTAAAGGGATGTGTATTTAATGATTATTGAAGAAAATATTTTAGATTTAGATATTTATATTGAAAGTTCAAATGGGAATTTTAGTATTTATAAATACATATTAGAAAATAATTTTTATGCAAATAACTATGATTATGTAAATTTAAGTTTTTATGATTATAATACAAGTTCAATGGTGTTTTGTATTAATTTATCTAATGGATGTAATCTTAAATGTGACTATTGTTTTAATAGTAATAAAAATGGTAAATCTATTGATTTAAATACTATAAAACAATATTTAGATTTGTGCTTTAATACATATCCTAATAAAGAAAAATATTATGTTGATTTAAGTGGTAAAGGAGAACCTTTATTATTCTTAAAAACTATTTTAGAAGTAAAAGAGTATTGTGAAACAATATCAAATAAAATTAATAGAGAAATATTAGTTTCATTTGTATGTAATGGAACATTACTTACTAAAGAAGTAGCAGATATATTACAAAAAAGAGGAATATTATTTGGGGTTAGTTTAGATGGTAATGAATTAATTCATAACAAACATCGTAGAACAATAGATAATAAAGAAACATATAAAGATATTATTGAAAATGTAAATAATGTTCCTCATCATGAATATGTTGGATGTGCTACAACATTAACTAAAGATGTTTTCTCATTAGTAAATTCTATTAAAGAATTAAGTAAAACATTTAATACAATTGGGTATAAACCAGCAAGAAATTGTAATGAAGCTTTTGATGATAATTCAATTGATTTATGGTTAAAAGAATATGATAAATTAACTTTATTTTTAATTGATGAATCAATAAAAGGTAATCATAAATATATTAAAACGTTATTAAATGGTGATGACTATTTTGGTAAATTTATAAAAAGAATAATCTTAAATCAAAGATGTTTAATTAGATGTGATGGAGGGCTATCAAGATTAACGTTAAATGATGATGGTAATATTTATATTTGTCCTTCATCTATAGAATATGAAGAATTTAAAGTAGGTAATTTATATTTAATTGATTATAGTGCACAATCTAAATTATTTGATATTCAAATGAATAGAAATTATTGTAAAGATTGTAGTGTTAAGTATATTTGTGGAGGAGAATGTTTAATAGAAAAAACATTATCTAAAGGAAATAATAAATTAATGTGTAAATATAAAAAACATCTTATATTATTAGCAATTTATTTTGTTATTACACTTCAAAATAAAAATAATTTTGAATTTATGAAACTATTAGATTTTACTAAAGAAGTAGGATCTAGAAGTAAATTAGATAAAGAATTAGATAAATTTTTAAAAGAGCATCCTGAATATAATTTTATAGAAGGAAAGAAAGTCTTTGATAATTTAAATAAGAAATATTAAATACTAAAAAAATAGGTGAGACCGATGTATAATAATGTTTAACTTTATAAAAATTATAAACATATATGGAGGAAATAATAATGAAAAAATTAAAAATAGTTATATGTATTTTGCTGGCTGGATTTCTTTCAGGATGCTTTTATCAAAACCCTCATTCTAATAGCGAACAACAAAAACCATCTTCATATTATATATCCTATATTAATAGTATGGTGAGTGATAGTCTAGGAAATTCATACAAAATTAATAAAGCCATAAAAGAGGAAAACTTTATTTATCTATATGGTTATTTTATTTTTAAAGATTTTAAATCTTTAGAAAATATGGCTTTAATAACTCAAAATAGCGATAATGTTGAACTGAACATTGAGCAAACCAAATCGCTAAATTTAATAAGCAATAATGTTGATGAATTTAATTATGAAGGGGACTTTATCTTGGCTTTTAACGATGATTGCATTGATTATACTACTACTGATACATTATCTTTTAATTTATGTATTTCTCAAAAAGGGTATGTTGAAACATACTTATATGTGAATATATCAGAAATCGAAAATTTTACAAAAGGGGTGTAAAAGAATGAAAAAAACAATATTATTACTTAATACATGTTTGTTGACGGCTTGTCTTGGCATTCCAATTAATAACAAAGTTGTCAATATGTTTATGGATGAAGAAATCAAGTTAAAAAGTAATCTAGTTGATTACAACTACGTATATTCATCTTTTAAGGATTTATTTGAAAAAGCAACAGAAAGCAATTCAGATTGGTCGCCAAAAGGGATTGAATACATAAAAGAAATCGAAATTTTAAATAACCAAAATAAAAAAGTTTATTATATAGATTTTGATTGTTCTAATGGTTTTTTGGTTGGAGATAGTGATACAATTTATGAATTTGAAACGAATGGTGATTTAGTAGAACTTAGACATCTTGAGTCTTTTGCTTATAGTTCTATAGATGGATTTGTAATATATAATGATGAAAAGTATAGATATGAAAAAATATATAATAATGAATTTTCTGATGTTATATGCAAAATGGAAGAAGTGTTAAACACGCCAGTTATTCATAATGGCCAAGCAAAAGAAGGAGATGGTCAAATATATGATTTAAATTCTTATGTAGCTGATAGATATCCTAATTATACACTTGTTGAAAGTAGTTATTTGAAAGGCTATAAGTGGGCATATCAAATGGATAATAGTGTATATGTAACTAATTATTATAGAAAAAATGGTAATTTAGTTTCTTATTCTTCAGAGGGTAATTGTGTTATTAATGCTACTTATTCAATGTTATCCAATTTACCAACTGTGAAAAACCCTTATTATTATAATTGGCGTTATAACGAAAATTATTTTAGCGGTACTAATACTATGGATTATTCTGTTGCTGTTTTAGCTGATCAATTATATGCTGATTATGGTGATACTGTTTACTATGAAACCGTATATGATCAAAATCTTAATGAATACTTAGATGGTTATAGGGAAGTAAATTATATTAATAACTCTCGAAGCAATCCTTCCATAGAAGATATTCCTATTTTATATATGCAATTAAGAACGGTTGCAATAGACGAAGGATATTTGCCTAACAAAGGAATGAAATTTAGTAAAACAAAAAAATTAGTAGAAGAAACTGATGAATTGTATGGATATAATATAGATTTCCAAACAACTAGTTCTGCGGAGTCAGTTATATCAAATATCAAATATGGGATACCTTCATTAATAAGTACAAATGGAAGTGAAACATATGATGATCACGCTATGGCTGTTTATGGTTATGCTAAATATTCATATACTGTAGATATTTTATGGTGGACTGAAACTAGATATGCATATTTTTGGATGGTTGATAGTGGACATGGTCCAATAAATGACTCATCATTTTTTGATGGAAACGGAAATAGAATTAATTGGTTTGATCCAAATCAATGTTCTGTATCTTTTGGTGTAATTGATAGAAATAGTCTGACCTGGCCTACTTGTTAAGGTGATGATTATGAAAAAAACATTTTTTTTACTGGGCTTAATTATGTTATCACTATGTAGCTGTACAAGTTCTAATAATAGTAGCAACAGCAATACAGGTGGTTCTGAAAATCACACACCTACTACTGTTGATTCGTTTAATAAAAAAATAGAAACTCAAAAAGGCTACTATCAAATTGATTATTTATCTGTTGAAAGTAAAAAAATTATTGTTGGAGGATTGTTTTGTTATACAGAAAACGTTAATTCGTTTAGTTTGTATTATGAAATAACAAATATTAATGATACTGCAATGGTTTTTGAAGAATGTGTTTTATTATCAAGTTCTTCTATAGCGAAATTAGGTGAAGAAACATATTGTTATTATAGTTTTAATTTAACAGACGAAATTATTAATCATAGAAGTGACAATGCTGAAGATTCTTCACATTTCGATATTTTATATTGTGATTTTGGAATGGGTGGATACCTAATGGAAAATGACAATGAAAATTATGTAAGCAATTATCAAAGTTGTTTTCATTGTTATTTGGCTCCAAATGTTAGTTGCTTTGAAAATGGATATTATCATAGTTAATGATGAAGCGATAATTAAATCCTTGAAATAATGGAATAATTATAAGAGTGTATATTGCCTAACAAAAATAGAGGAGTAGCGATTTTGCTACTCCTTTAGTGCTTTTATTGTACTTAAAATGGATATGGTAATCCACGTTTTTCTCTGCTTCGTTTGTATCTTTTAGCATCATCCATAATTTTCTTTCTAGTAGTATTAGCTAAGATACAATATTGATCTATTAGTGGCTCAATATCTGATGGAATATTATCCCAATCTAACATAATTAATATATTATATAATTTGTTTAATCTTACTTCTTGAGGGGCATCTTTTGAACCTAATATTAGTTCTATGAATGTCGGCTTTGATTCATCAAGTTCTCCATTAAACGCTTCAATTGTAAATTTGTTTAATAATTCATGTAATTCCAACATTTGTTTAGGTGTCAAAACATAATTTTGCTTTGTGCCATCACTTGATATTACTATGATTCTATCCACTCCAGTATTTACATCATCAAAGTCGTCTAAAAGGTATGAAGCATCCACTTCTAAAGCACTTGCAAATACATTAATTTTATGTATATTAATTTGACGCTCTCCAGCTTCAATTTTAGCAATAGCAGTTTTAGAAGTGAATCCTACCATATCTGCTAAATCTTGCTGAGTTAAGCCTAATTCTTTTCTTCTTAATCTAATTTTTTGAGCTAATGTTAGCTTTTCTGACATCTTTATCACCTCAAATATAGTAATATTATATCATTTTGTTGTCTTTTTGTCTACTAATCAAACTAAAAAAGTCGACACTCTACATATCTAATCTTGACCTAAATATTGGCCTTTTTTATTTATTTGATGTATATGATGACACAATGTTAAAAACATTTTTATTATTTGTGTTGACAATATGACATCTTTAATATAAAATAATAATAGATGCCACTTTGACAACTTTATGGTTTCTATGATTTGGAGGTGATGCTGATGGTAATTTTAGGTTAAAAGTTGGTTAGTTCTCTTATATTAACTTATTTATTCTTATGTTATCTTATTTTGTCTTATTTATAGACACATTTATATCTTGAGTATTTAATGAATTATTAGTTAATTAAGAGTGTGCTTATATATTACAAAAATAAAATAAATTAAAAGAAAGAAATGGAGGAATGCTTATTTGAGTAATAAAAAGATTAAAAAAGAAGATGTAAATTTTAGAAGAATATCTGTGTATGCAGATGATGTTATTTTTAGTGAAAGATTAAAAGAAGATTTTTTAAAGTCTTCTTATACATGTAAATCAAAATATGCTGCTAATTTATTAGAGTATGCTTTGGATCAAAAACAAAAACCAAAAGATTTAGAAAAGACATTAGATATTGTGTCTGAAATATTTAAAGAATTAAAGGTTGTCTCAAACATAATTAAAGATATTAATGATAGTGCTTCTATTGATGAATGTGTTAGTAAGTTTACTAATCTATTAAATAATTGGTGTGATAGATTAAATAAAAACTATCAAGCTAATAATCGAGGTATAAATCAAATATTAACTAATCAAGAAGAACTATCAAAAATGTTAGCATTTATTATTAATTTTAACTTAGAAGTTAATAACAAAAGTTTTCTTAAAGGTAATGTGCTTAAACTAGAAGATATTAATAATGGTAAATATGATGTCTTGCCTGAAAGATTTACTATTTCAAAGGATGTGAACTATAGTGGCTTACGTGATTAGTAGCAAGACAGTAGTATTTAAATCTCATTTTTATGAAGTCGGTGATAAGAAAAGGGCGTATTATTCATCCTCTACAGGCGGAGGAGATTATATGCAATATATTGCTACTGGTATAAATGAGACTAAGGAATTTGATTATCTTAATTATGTTGGAGATAATGATAAATCATTTGGAGTCTTTAATCAAAATGGATATTTAACCAAAGAAGAAATTGAAGAGATTAGAAGTAAATTAAGGAAAACAAAATCGTTAATTTGGGATTGTTTAATCTCTTTACAAAAAGGATATGATAAAGAACATTTAAAAACTGGTAATGACGCTATTGAGTTAATGAAAGATGTCTTTCCTAAGTTTTTAAAAAGTGCTGGCTTTAGACTTGAAAACACTACCTGGTTTGCAGGCCTACATGAAAACACTGATAATCGTCATATCCATATTTGTATTTTTGAACACGAGCCGATTTTCTATACTAAAGGAAGTAAGAATACTCATTTTAGAAAAGGTGTTTTTAAAAAGAAAACAATGGATGAGTTAAAATTAAATATAATAAATCATTTTGAAAGTGATGTTCATAAATATAATTTAGCAAGATATAAAGCGTTAGAAAGAATTAAATTAGATTTAGCAGGTAAAAACATTGAAGACTTTGAAAAAGCCTTATTTTACCACTATAGACAACTTTTTGAACAAATACCTAAAACTGGTTCAATTAGTTATCAAAGTAAGAATATGGACGCTGTAAGAGGTATTGTAGACCAAGTTGTAGAGTTATATATGAATCATCCTTATCATAAACCTTTATTTAAAGAAATTAATGATATTTTAACTACTGAAGATAATAGAGTTAGAAAATTATGTAATGAATTTGGAATTGATCCTTCTTCCTATATGATTTATCAAAAATATCATAAAGATTTAAAAAAGCGACTTGGTAATATCGTTATTAAAGATGCTGTTAAAAAAAGAAAGAAAGCATATGAACAATATAGCAATATTAAAGATAAACACGAACGTAGAAAAAAAGAAATTGGCGTTTCGAAAGACTTAGATAAAATACTTCACTATAAACAAATTGCTTCTAGATTAGAAGATGAAGAGAATCGCTTATTTATGGAGTATTTACAAAGAATGAAAGAAGCCGAAATTGACCGTTTAATTGAAGAAGGTATAATCGATAAAGATGAAATGGAAGCATATTAATTTATGGAAAATACCTTTAATAATAAAAGGGCATAAGGGAAATTAACCTAATATTTGGTTAACTTCCAAATTGGGTAGCAAATAGGATACCTATTTCTAATTATAAAACATTAGGAGGAATTAAAAACATGTTAGATAATGATGAAATTTTAACTAAAAAAGAAATTATAGAAATGCTTGAATATACAACTCCAGATTGTTTAGAAGAAGAAATTGAACAAGCAGGAATGAGTATGGAAGAAGCAATTAATATTTATGTAGATAATGCGAATAGACAATCAGCATTATGGGGACATAAACCAATATTTACTTTTATGGATGGTTTAATGTTTAACCTAAAATGGATTGAAGAAGAAAAGAAGTATGTCTATTGTAGCAGTGATGAATTTTTTCAAAGATTGGGGGAATCGAATGTACGAATTAAAAAGAGAAAAGATGAATGAATATAGTTATAAATTAGTTAAAGGTAAAAGCTTTGAATTTGAAAGATTTTGTGATTTCTTAGGTAGTATTGTATCTAAGTATATTCATGAAATAGATTTAAGTGATGTACCTTTAGAAACTAATGTTAATCAAGAAATTATTAAAAATTATAATGATATACCAACTATTGATATTAGTTGGAGTGATATAAAAAAAGAACTGATGAAGTAAGGAAAGGAGGAAATGTTAATGGTTAAAAAATGTTACATCTATACAAGAGTTTCTACTATTATGCAAGTAGATGGTTATTCTTTAGATGCACAAAAAGAAAAATTAAAAAAGTACGCTGAAGCATTTGATATGAAAGTTATTAAAGAATATTCTGATGAAGGTAAATCTGGTAAGAATGTAGATGGTAGACCTCAGTTTAAACAAATGCTAATGGATATTGAAAATCAAGTTGATAATATAGATTATGTTTTAGTTTTTAAGTTATCTAGATTTGGTAGAAACGCTGCAGATGTTTTATCTTCTTTGCAATTAATGCAAGATTATGGTGTTAACTTAATATGCGTTGAAGATGGTATAGATTCTTCTAAAGATAGTGGCAAACTAATGATTTCTGTATTATCTGCAGTATCTGAAATTGAAAGAGACAATATCTTAGTGCAAACTATGGAAGGAAGAAGACAAAAAGCTCGTGAGGGCAAATGGAATGGTGGCATGGCTCCATTTGGTTACGCAATCGATAAAGGGATTTTAAAGATAATTCCAGAAGAAGCTGAAATTGTCAGATTAATTTATGATAAGTATATTAACTTCGATATGGGAAGTGAAAAGATTGCTATATTTTTAAATGAAAATGGCTATCGTAAACGAACACACTTAAATAATAAAATGAATACTTTTACTTCTAACTTCATTACTAAATTAATTGATAATCCAGTCTACTATGGCAAAATTGCTTATGGAAGAAGAACTAACGCTAAAATAAAAGGAACTAGAAATCAGTTTCATAAAATCAAATCAGAAGAATATATGATTTGTGATGGTAAACATGAGGCGATTATTAGTGAAGAAATATGGTTAAAAGCACAAATAAAAAGAAAAGACACCTCTACTTGGAAACCTAAAAAACATAGTTTAGATCATGAACATATTTTATCAGGTTTATTAAAGTGTCCTATTTGTGGTGGTTCGATGTATGGTAATGTAAATCGTAAGAAAAGTAAAAAGAATCCTGAACTATACTATACTGATAATTTTTATTATAAATGTAAACATCGCCCATATTTAGATGGTAAGATTTGTTCTTATAATAGACAATGGAATCAAAAGTTAGTTGATAGTGCTGTAGTAGAAATTATTAGAGGATTAGTTAAGGATAAAAGGTTTGCTATTAAGACTAAAAGTTTAATAGAAAATAAGGTTGATATTGATTTGTTAAATCAAGAGTTATTAAATAAAAAGAAAAATTTAAATAATGCTATTCTTTTAAAAGATAGATTATCTAGAGAAATTGATAAACTAGATTATGATGACAGGCATTATGAAAGAAAATACCAAGATATGCAAAATAGACTTTCTTCATTTTACGATGAAATAGAATTGATAGAAAAAGAGATCGAAGATTTAGAAGTTAAGATATCTAATATTAGATTAGATAAAGTAACTGCAGATGAAATTTATCGTTGCCTATGTTGTTTTGATAAGCTATATGATAAAATGAATGATATGGAGAGAAAAACATTCATGAATCGCTTTATTAAGGAGATTCAAATCTTTCCTGAAAGACGTGAAGATAGAAGGATTATTAAATCTATAAGATTTAAGTTCCCAATTTATTATAATGGTGAAATACGTAATATAATTGAGTGGGACTCAAATAATACTTTCGAGACAATAGTGTTGCTATGTCTAAAGGATGCCAAAAAGTAGAAAATGTAGTCGGCTGAATTCATTGTACGGAAATTGTCTAAATTCGCTGAACGACCATAAATATTAAATGATCTGCCGAACTGGTAGGTCTTTTTTAGTGTTTACTAAATCCAAAGAAACTTTGATTTTTGATAGTGAAATGTAAAAGAAAGTTTACATTATGCAAAAATATTTTTACATTTTCGACAATATTCGACAAAGATTTTTTTAGTCTGTCTTAATATTTGCCAGTCGACGTGAAATTTTGGCCTCAGAACTATTTTGAGTGTAAGTATTCATCTGTCTCTCTCAAAGGGACAACGTAGGTTTATATATATGGGATAATGACAGTGTCGAAAGCGATAGAAAGGTTCGGTGTAAAACATCGCGAGTAGGTCGGACGTTGTGTAGGTCGTCCGATGATAGTATTGTTTAAGTTCATTTTAATTGTCTCTTTCTTTAATTCGTTTAATATTACATACCTACACACAAATTGACCGATCGCATTTATCATTACCTCGCTTTTTTCTAGCGGTCGGTCTTTTTTTTTATTAGTTATAATACAAAGTATTATAAAATGCATTTTATCTGTCTCTATCGAAGGGACATTCTGTGATTCTATATATTATAAAATAAACTTGTCAAAAGCAAATGGCGCGCGATGTGAGTAGACAATTTATAAATCTTAATTATTTAATAGGAGGTCAAAAAGACGATGAAAACAAAAGATTTAGAAAAATATGAAATGGAAGTTTTTAACCTTAAAATCGAATTAGAAAGGGCGGAAGAAGAACTTATTGCTTCTAAAATGATTACCTTTAATTACATTCCGGTTAATCCATGGCTAGGTAGATTTATTGGTTTCGACGCGGCATTAATGTTAGGTGTTATTTTTGAAAAAGCTGCGTACTTAAAAAAAGTATCTGGAAATATCAAAGAAGATATTTCAATGTCTATTAACTATGTTAAACAAATTACTGGTATGGGTGAAGAACGTCAGAAAAAAGCTATTAATGTATTAAAAGAACACGATTTAATTGAGTGTTGGAATAGAGGTTCGTTTCCTAAAAGAAGACACTTCAGTATTAAAGTAGGTAAATACAAAGAATTTAATGAAAAATTAAAAGTATTTATTGAATCTGAAGCAGATAAAAAGGATTCTATTAAAGAAAGTTTTAGAAAAAACATGAAACATTTACGTGAAGACTGGTTGGAAAAACAAAATCAATATAATTCTATAAATCATCAGCTTGGGTGGTGTGTGGACTACAAAATTCCGACCAAACCAGTTGAAAACTTTACTTTCTAATATAAAACAAGATCAGGTGAAAAACTTGATCTTTTTTAGTTTCGGGGGCTCGCGAACTCATCAAAACACGGCATAATAATTTTAGGCGAACTTAGACAATTCTCGTTAAATGACTTTGGACGATGACAGAAAAACACACTGAAATTATGTGTTTTGGACTATTTTTTAGACATTTTGTCTATCAATAAAAATTTATGATTTTGTTGATATAAATGAATTAAAATATGAATTAGGCTTTGAAGTCTTTTAAGGAGGTATTACTATGAAGTCTGGAGCAAGAACAATTATTTATAGCTGTATAGCTTTATTATTTATGGGGTTATTTGCTTTTTGTTGTATTAACAATGGAGCAATTTTGCCTGAAGGATTAGCTCAATATATTGGTCAAGGACCAGTTGAAGTAACAGACGTAAAAATGTTATTTGAAATATTGGGAATGATTTATCCGTTCTTTGCAATTCTATTATTTGCACCTTTAACATGTATGTTATTAAGAAGAGGATGTAATGCTATAGGTTTATTATTTGCGGTTTTATGGTCTGCATTAGTATTCGTAATGGAAATATTCTATGCATCAGATATAAATGGAAATACTATAGGATTATTCAATATGGATTTTACAGTTGAAACTGGTAATATCGGTTGGCTATATTTAGCATTAATAGTCATTTGTTTATTCTCATCTGTTATTTCAGCAGTAGGATTTGGTAAAAGATTTGATGATTTAATTTCTGAAGATTATGAAGTTAAAGACAGAGTAAAAGGAATTTTGTTATCAATTTTATTTAGCAACATTATTATGACTGTTGTAGCATTTATAACATTCGTTCCACCAGTTATAATGGCATTAATTAATTATGGAATTACTGGTGAAGATATTCCTACAATTTTACACGCATTTATAGCAGAAAAAGCAATTATAGCTTTAATTGGTGTTGGGGCTATATTTGGAATTATTGCATCGATTTACATTTGGAAGTATTTAATATTAGGAGCAATTTCAGTAGCACAGAATGTTGGAAATGGCTCAGGTTCAAGTTCGGGTTCAAGTTCGGGTTCGAGTTCTAGATTTGCTGAACGTTTTCCTGAACTGCAAAAACTTAGAGATAAAACTAAAAAACTTGAGAAAGAAAGAAAAGAACAAGAAAGGGAAAGTGAACTTAGGGCGGAAGAATATAAGCGAAAAAGAGAGCAAAGAGAGTTCGAAAAGTATCATGAAAGATTTAAATGATAATTTGATGAAACTTAGTTTAGGTGATTACTTTATTAATAAAATGTCGCTTATTTGGCGACCAAATATAAGTGTTTATTTGCGATAATATAGATGCTATTAATATATATTTTATATAATATTAAGTTATGATATAATTGTTAAAACAAGGAGGAAATACTTATGAAAAATAAATTTTTATTATGCTTATCAATATTTCTTTTTTCTTCATGTAAAGTAAATCCTTCCTCAAGTGAAGTAAGTTCATCATTAACTAGTTCAATATCTAGTGTAATAAGTTCAAGTAGTGAAGTAAGCATTTCAAGTGAAGAAGAATTGTCAAATTCATTTTCATCTATAAGTAGTTTACAAAAAGAAGAATCAGAAAGTACTATTGTTAGTTCATCAAGTAGTACTTCATCATTAGAAGATACAAGTTCAAGTAATGAACAATTTAAATTTAATAAAGATTTAAAATATGATGATTTTTATAATGAATTAAATAAGAAGAATTTCACACTTAATATTGAAATTGGATCTAGACAAATTTATGAAGATGAAAGTATCATTTATGAACCTTCAATATATGAAACTATAGAAATTGAAGAAGGAATCTTTTATCATAAAATTGATTATATCGAAGAAAATGAATATATTTATGATACTTTAGAAGTTGCTAAAATCATTGATGATAAAGTGCATATAGCATTAACTAATTTATATAATAATTCCATTAATTATTATAAAATCCCTTTAGAAGCATTTTATGATACATTTATTAATAAATTTATTGCTACTCCTTTTGCATATCTAACTAAAAGTGAAGAAGGAGGATTCTTAAATTCTTCCTTAGATTTTTATAAAAAAGAATATAGTGAATATTCTATTAAAGATAATACATTTAACTTAGAAATATATAATTATTATATTCATGAAGAGTTTACAAATAGTGAAGTAACATATTACTCTTATTCTAATATAGGTAATACTAAAATTAATATCGATGAAGAATTGTTTTTAAGTGTAGATTATGAAGATTATGATATACGTAACTTTGAACAAAATGGAATAGAGTATTCTTACTATGATAATGAATTTGAAGCAGATATATCCTTATCTTATTTCGATTTAGTTTATGTAGAAAAAGGTGCATATACTATTTATCCAGAAGTATATGATATACCTGTAACTACTATTTATTTTCCTTATTATGTTTATAATAAAAACTTTGAAGGATATGAATATAATGTTTATTTTAATGAAGAATTAATGTATCAAGCTGATTATTCTTATATCGGAGAAATAAAAACTTCAATAGGTACATCTAGATATGATGCGATTGAATTCTTTATTGAAAATAATGGTAAATTTAATTATTATGGAACATGGTAATTAATATGAAATATACAAAAAATCTTGTTTTAATTGCCTTATAAGCATTTACTTTTTCAGGCGACACATAAAAAATGTAAAACAAAATAATTTAGTAGCTTATTGTGTTGTTTTCGCTTTTATTTTATACTTTAAATATAAAGACATATTATAAAGGAGACAAATTATGAAAGAAATTAAAGTATTTAGAAAAGGGAAAGATATTTACTATACAATGGATGGAAAAGAAGAACCATTTGCTTTGTTTACAATTTTTTTAGGTATGGCAAACAAAGAAAAGATTTTTGAAAAATTAGATAATGAAAAACCTTCATTTGTAATTGAAGATACAAGTGATAGAAAGTTGGTTGAATTAGTTGCTCAAGTAGATAAATTTATTGATAGTATTTTTGCAAAGAAATAAGTTGTTTAATATAACGAAAAACTTAAAAGACCTACCTTCGTGGTAGGTCTTTTTTGAATATATTTTAAAAGAAAAAAATAGTTATCGGCAAAATATGAAGAAAAAATATATATAAAAATGTTTTTATAAATTGCCGATAGAGAGTATAATATAATTAGGTGATTAACTATTATGAAATATTTAACTAGTGAAGAGATTGCTTCTATTTGGAAAGTGTCTGAAAGAAGTGTAAGAAATTATTGTCATAAAGGAAGAGTTATAGGAGCTATATTGAATGGAAAAACTTGGATGATTCCTGAAAACGCAAAAAAACCAGAAAGAGAAATAAGGCATTCTATTAGAAAAAGAACACTTTTAGAGATTCTTGTAGAAGAAAAGGAAGGACAAGTTAAAGGGGGTATTTATCATAAACTACAGATTGAAATGACATATAACTCTAATCATATTGAAGGTAGTAAATTAACACATGATCAAACTAAATATATTTACGAAACAAAAACTATAGGCGCTACTAAAGAAAATATAAATGTTGACGATATTATTGAAACAGCAAACCACTTTAGATGTGTTGATTTAGTTATTGAATCGGCAAAATATAAATTAAGCGAATCATTTATCAAACAATTACATTTTATTTTAAAGTCAGGAACTAGTGATTCAAGAAAAACTTGGTTTAAAATAGGAGATTATAAACTAATGGACAATGAAGTTGGCGAAGATGATACTTGTCCTGTTTCTGAAGTAAAAGTACAAATTAAAGAACTATTAAAAAAATATAATTCAAAACAAAAAGTAACAGTAGAAGATATAATTGAATTTCATTATGAATTTGAAAAAATCCATCCTTTCCAAGATGGAAATGGTAGAGTTGGTAGGTTAATAATGTTGAAAGAATGTTTAAAACATAATATAGTTCCAATGATTATTAATGAAGAATTAAAGTTTTATTACTATAGAGGCTTAAAAGAGTATAAGAATAATAAAGGATATCTTGTAGATACTTGTTTGTTTGCACAAGATATTGTTAAAACATATTTAGATTACTTCAAGATAAAATATCATAATTGAGAAGTATAGATTTTATTATACAAGTGGTATAATTTTAAAAAGCATAATTATTTATAGGAGAAAAGAAAATGAAAATAGAATTAATTAGATATAGTGAAGAAAATGAACTTGCGATTAATCTCATTGTTAATTTTTGGAAAGAACATAATCATATCACTCCTAGCGAAGAGGATGCTAATGAAAATTTAATTGAATGGACTAGAGAAGGACATATCTTTTATTTTATTAGTGTAGACAATGAATGTGTTGGTTTTGTACATTTAGGTAGTAGAGGTTGTGAAATAGACTGGCTTGAAGATATATTTGTTCTTCCAAAATATCAAAGACAAGGAATTGGTACTAGAACAATTCAAATTGTAGAAGAAATGGTAAAAGAATACTCTGAATCACTTTATATTGAAGTTTCTAGTAGAAATATTAACGCCATTCGTTTATATCATAAAATTGGCTATGATTGCTTAAATACAATTACCATAAGAAAAGATTTTCATACAGAAAAGCAAAATGTTATAGGTAAAGAAAAAATATTTGATATGGATTTTGAAGTAAGGGAGAATAAGAACTAATTATGGTACATATAGAAAAGCTTACATGGGATAATGTTGATGATATTCTTAAACTAAAAGTTAAAAAAGAACAAAAAAGGTTTGTTGCATCTAATAGAGATAGTATGATAGATGCTTATTTTTCTATGACAGAGGATAATAGAAAAGTATTTACCTTTGGAATTTATAATGATAAGAAACCAATAGGTTTTTTAATGATTGCATATGATGTACCATGGGCTAAAGAGCATTATGGTCTACCAGAAAATTATTATATATGGAGATTTATGATTGATAAAAAACATCAACATAAAGGATATGGAAGAGAGGCTTTAAAGCAAGGCATAGACTTTATTAAATCTTTTCCTTGTGGAGAAGCAGAATATTGCTGGTTATCTTATGAACCAAATAATGAAGTAGGAAGAAAATTATATATTTCTATGGGATTTGAAGAAAGAATGGATTTATATAAAAACGGAGGAGAAATACCAGCCATATTTAAATTATAAATTTAAATAATTATTAAAGATCTACCGAACTGGTAGGTCTTTTTCATGGAATTTTAATTTTCTAATATTATATGATATAATTTTTTAGTAAAATTAGATTAATAAAGTAGAGTGATTTTATATGGCAATAGTAACTAAAGGACAGATTGAAAAAAGTAAAGAAATCTTAAGAGATATAGAACAATACATTTCGCCTATGGTTGTAGGCGCTAATGAAAAATTTCAGAAAAAAAGCGTTAAATATGTTAAAGTTCGCCCAGGCGATTTAAAAAGATGTGATATCTGCTATTATGGCTTTGACAGAGAAGAATATGTCAAAGTAAATTATTCTTTTGCTTATATAAGAAACGGAGTTCCTAGTTCTTATGCAAACGGTTTTAGTGTGAGTTATATTATCGATATATGTGCAGACATTGAAGATTTGATTTATCACCCAGAAGATTTATGGGATATTAAAGAAGGTGACACAACTAAAGCAAAAACTATTTCTTTGAGACCGATTGATCCTATAACTAAAATGTATTTATGTGAAACAGCAGTTAGAGAAGATCCAATAGTTAAAGAATATTATGTTGAACTTATGCGAATAGTAGAGAAAGCACAGGAATATGTAAAAAAATATTATAAGAATGTTTATGTGGGCTCTCATTATAGCGATATATCGGTATGTAGAGAGGCTTGTGGAGAACCAGAACAATATAAAGAATATTTTATGGATATGGCCCTCTTAGCGAAAACTAAAAAGAATTATGGACATACTGTAGAAAAAATTACTGAGTTTGCTAAAAGAAGAGGCCTAGAGTTAAATCTTACTATAGATGAAGTAAAAAAACATATTGATTTTAAAACTAATCACGGATACGAATGGATTGGCCCTTTTAATAAGATTTTAGATACTGAAAGATTTGAATATCTTGGATATTCGCAGACTGTAAGCAACTTACTATCAGTTGAAGAATTTGCAAATGCTTTATATCCTGATAGACCAAAAAAGATCACGTATGATGATGGATCATTGTATGAAGGTGAAATTAAAAATAATGTACGTCATGGACAAGGCACATATTTATGGAAAAGTGGAGATAAATATGTTGGAGAATGGAAAAATGGAAAACGAGACGGGAAGGGCACTATGTATTATGCAAGTGGTAAAAAGTATGTCGGCGAATGGAAGAAAAGTGAACTCCATGGAGAAGGGATTGTCTATTATAACGATGGAACATCTAAAAAACTTGTATATAATAACGGAACATTAGTTTCAACTTTACCTAATAACATTCGTAAAACATATGATGATGGTTCGTGGTATGAAGGCGAGATGAAAGACGGTATACGTCATGGACAAGGTACATATTTTTGGAAAAGCGGAGATAAATATGTTGGTGAATGGAAAAACGGAAAACGAGATGGGAAAGGCACCATGTATTATGCAAGTGGTAAAAAGTATATTGGTGAATGGAAGAAAAGTGAGCTCCACGGAGAGGGAATTATTTATTATAAAAACGGTGTAAAAGAAAAATGCGTTTTTAATAGTGGAAAAAGAATTAATAAAAAGTAATTAAAGATAGAGTTACGTGATATAATCTATATGACGAATGTATAATAGAGGAGGGAAGGATGATGAAAAAAATAAGCTTAATCATTTTACTATTTTGTTCCTTATTGACATCTTGCTCGAAAAATGAAATTTATGAATATAATAAACAGATACTAGATACATCATATGCTGCTAATGATAACTATTTAATTGTGACTAATGATGGTTATCAGTTAAAAGATAAAAGAATCGATTTTAGTAAAATAATAAACAAAAAAATAATGTTAGATGGAAGAATGGTCGAACTATTATATGGTACCAGATCTCAAAAAACATTAGTTGGAGATTCTCTTTATTTTTGTTATGAATATAAAAGGAAAGATGACATAGGGCATCATGCGATAGGTTATGTAGATTTAAATACTTCTAAAGTATATGTAGATTATTTTGATTATGAAAGATATATGTTCGATTATAATTTTTCTACCGATAAATTTGTTTGTTACACTTTCAAAGAAGAAATTAATAGTCCAGAAGTTATCGATATAGTTTTCTTTAAAGATACTAATAAATTAGAATTTGACTATGATTTAAGTAAGCTAAGTTATGATTTAGAAGATATTGAAGAACCTAATATTAAAGATTATTATATTGAAGGTGGCGTAAAATATACGCTAGATAACTTTAAAAGAACATTAACTAATACAGTAACAGGCGAAGTTAATGAGTTACCATATCAAAACGATTTACTTGAATTAGAGTCTGTAATTAAAGAAATGTATTCTAAATTTGAATACAACCAAACGGCGATTATCGCTAATTATTTTTCTACAGGTAATGAATTATTTTTATCCATACATGATAGACCAACAAATAAGCTTAATGCACCATTTCTAATCTTTAAGTGCAACTTAGATATGACAAAGATTGAATATATAGGCTATAGCGAATATACAATTAATGCTGTAGTGAATTTGACAAATGATAATTTCACAACAAAATAAGAAAGAAGAAAGGATACTAAGGAGAAATAATTTATGAACAAAAAACTTAAAAACTATTTTGAACAATTAGGATTTAATGTACAAGGAAATAACGCATATGGTAGCTTAAATAATTATGAAGTAAGTGTTAATGTTGTAATGTTAGATCATGTTGCGCCTGTAAAATTACATGTAAATTTATATGCAAGCGATGAAAATAAAGGAAAAATTCTTAGAGAATTACAAAATTTAAGATTAAAGTATTTTATTGCCAGCGCAGATGCATATGGTATCACTTTAGGTTTTAATGATCCTTGGACTGTAGGTAGATTAATAAAAAGAATGCCTGAAATGTTAGATAAAATTTTTGCTATCTTTACAAAATATGAAGCAAAAGGCATTGGATATTGTCCATTATGTGGAGAAGAATTAAAAGAAGGAGCAAAACAATATAATATTAGTGGGGCTTTAATTACTATGGATCCTGAATGCGTAAATAAAGTTAATGAAGTTATTGAGGCTGTAAATAAAGATTTTAAAGAGGCTCCTAATAATTATTTAAAAGGAACAATTGGTGCTGTAATCGGTGCTTTAGTAGGAGCAATTGCATTTATTGTATTATTCTTTATTGGTTTTATTTCTGCTATTACATCTTTAATTGCTATTGTTCTTGGAACATATTTATATAAAAAGTTTGGTGGAAAACCAAATGCTATAATGGTAGTTATTGTTTCAGTTGTTTCAATAGCGGCAATGTTATTATCAGTATGGGGAATCTATGTCTTTGCAGCAGAAACATTAGCGCTTGAGTATGGATTTGCTTCTACAGGTTTACAAGCTTTTAATGATATGATGACTATTCCAGAATTCTCCAAAGAATTTACATCCAATTTATTAATGACAGTTGTATTTACAGCAATTGGTGTGATTTTTGAAATAGTTCAATTATCAAAATCTGTTAAAAGACAAGGAACAATTAAATAAATTAATAATAAATTATATAAGCGGATTGCATTCAATCCGCTTTTTATATTAATATTAAGTATATATTAATATCAAGAAAGAGAAGATCATGATAAAAAAGTCAAAATTTTTAAAAATATTTGTAATATTTTGTTTTATTGGATATCTTTGCCTATCCGCTTTTTTAGTGTATCATGCTTCTTTAGATGGTAAAGAAAGTTCTAATCAATCTAGTGCAGTTGGAGATGAATTATCAGGAATTGTAAACGATACAAAAGGAGATCAAACAATATTGATTGAACCAACAGATTTAATTATTGAAAATGAAATTTATAGTGCCCATATTGGCCAATCGTATAAACTAAAATGTAAAACTTTACCAGAAGATTCGTCATATAAATCTTTAAAATATGAATCAAGCGATTCTAAAATTGCTTCTATTTCTACTTCTGGAAAAATTAATTTTCTTAAAGATGGAGAAGTGAAAATAACCGTTTCTAACAAAGACTATCCTGAAATCAAAAAAACTTTTAATGTAGAGGTGAATAAAATTAATTTAAACTCATTTTCTAGTTCATTAGTCAAAGATAATGAAAATGTTAAATTAGATAATGGAATTTATTTATTAAAGCAATATGAAACTTATACAATTAATAATTCTTTTGTGCCCGAAGATGCTTCTATAACAAAAGTGTCTTATACATATGATAAGAATTACGTTTCTATTTCAAATAATAAATTGTACGCTAAAGAACCGATAAACGAACTTAAAATAAATACTATATGTGATGGTATAGAAAATTCATTTACAATATGTATTGAAGAAGTAGTGATTGAGGTAATTGATATTATAGATTACAATTTTTCCAAAGCCAAAATTGATATGCATGTTAATGAAGAAATGAGTTTGTCAAACGATCCTTTTGGTGTCAGTTTTTCGCCAAAAAACACTACAAATAAAAATTTAACTTACCTTTCAAAGAATCCAGAAATCGTTAATATAGAAAATAATAAATTGGTAGGAAAAAGCGCAGGTATCGCTACTATTGAAGTAGTCAGTCAAGATAAAGAAATAAAAAAAGAAGTACAAATAGAAGTAACTAATATTATTGGATTAAAAGAAGAGGAGTTTACTCTTGTTCAAGAATATTTAAAATATAATGAAAAAGATAATTCTTATCATATTAGAAATGGTATGGGAGGAAATATCAATTGTAATTTTATTGAAGGAGCAACGTTTACTAATGCGACTTATTCAAGTAGTAACGAAAAAGTTTTATTAGTAGGAGAGGATGGTCAATTAACACCAATTAAAATAGGTAAAGCAAAAGTTACAATAATTATTGATGATGGATATTCAACTCCTTTAACTTATGAAATTGATATTGTAGTAGAAGGAAAACCTTTCTTAGAAGATTTATCTGAATTTTATTATTTTGTAAGAAAGAGCATAGGTCATTTTGGTGCATTCTTTGTTTTAGGTGGTTTAGGAGGTTTTGCATTCTTATTTACATTTGATAAAAAGAAATGGTTATTCTCTGTTCCTTTAACTGTAGGGTTAGGGTTTGGAGTAGCATCACTAACAGAATATATTCAAACATTTGTTCCAGGAAGGTATGGTTCATGGTCAGATATCTGGTTAGATTTTTCAGGGTATATGACAGCGACCTTGATAGTAAGTATCATTATTGGGATTGTTTATCTGATTAATTATTTAAAAAATAAAAAACAAGTTGAGTAGGTGATGATTATGATTGAATTAAAGAACGTTACAAAAATTTATAAATCAAAAAGAAAAGGAAAACATAAAGCATTAGATAATATTAATTTATTGTTTGGTAATGAGGGTTTGATTTTTGTTTTGGGAAAATCCGGATCTGGTAAATCAACATTATTAAATTTAATAGGAGGACTAGATAGTATTACTAGTGGAAATATTATTGTTGATGGAAATGATATTTCTACCTTTAATGAAAGAAGATTTGCAGACTATAGAAATAATCATATTGGTTTTATATTTCAAGATTATCATCTTTTAGAAGAATTAACTGTTTATGAAAATATACTGTTAGCATTAAAATTGACGCGTAGAGTTGATAATGGAGAAATAAGAGAATCATTAAAAAAGGTTGGATTAGAAGGATATGAAAATAGATTTCCTAGCGAACTATCTGGAGGAGAAAGACAAAGAGTTGCAATTGCTAGAGCAATAGTAAAAAATCCGCGAATAATTCTTGCAGATGAACCTACCGGTAATTTAGATAATATTACTGCAACAGCAATTATTGATTTACTAAAATTTTTATCTAAAGATTGTTTAATTATTATTGTTTCTCATAATACAAGTGATACATATAAATATGCCGATCGAATAATTAGATTAAATAAAGGGACGGTTTTATCAGATCAGACAAGAAATTCATCTTTTATTGATGATCTAAAATTCGAAAACGAAGAAGTTTATTATCCTTATTTAAGAACTTTAGATAGTCAAGATATTGAAAATATTAATAAAGGTATAAAAGAAAACAAAATCAAGAAAATGGTTCTTGTAGAAAATAAGTTTTTAGATACAGAAAAAAATAATAAAAACGAAAATAAAAAAATAGAGATTTTGCGTGAAAAACCTACGTTTAAGAGTGTTCTTAATATTTGTTTGACATTTTTAAAAAACAAAGTGTTAAGAATATTTACTTCGAGTTTTATAGTGGCGGTCATCATGGTTATTTTATCTCTTGCACAAACTATTATTAATTTTGATAGTGGAGAAGTAATAAAAAAAGAAATGATCAAACAAAATCAAACTTCTTTGTTTGTAAAAAAGCAAAATAAAGAAACTAATATTTTTCATGAGTATGAAAGCTATTATGAAGTTATCGAACAAAAGACAATTGATAATTTTAAAACAAAATATCAAGATACAAAAGTTTATCCATTGGTTAATAGTAGTGTTCCTATTACTTTAAATAGTGGAGCGTATAATATTTTCCATAGTTATCTAAATAAGCAAATGCTAGATGAAACATTTGGAACATTAATAGTTGATGAGGAATTCTTTATTAATAAAGTCGGCAATCTAGAATTTGTAGAAAAATTAGATGATTTTGATGACAGAGGTGTATTAATAACTGATTTTACTGCAGATATGATTTTAGGCTATGGAAGAAGATATAAAAATAAAGAATATAAAGATATTTTAGGGGTATATTCTTTAGATACAGAAACCACTAAAAACGCGTACATAAATGGGATAATTAAGACAAACTATAAAGCAAAATATCAAGAGCTATTTTCTAAATTATTAAAAGCAAATCAAGAAGAATTAAAGGAAATTTATGAAGGACAAGAATATTTTTCTTTCATTAACGATCTTTATGATTATTTAGGATATTCATTTTCTTTTAATCCAAATTTTGTTGAAGCTTCTAAAAACGATCCAATAAACGGAATTGTTTGGACACATAATTTAGTGTTTAACAACTCAACAAGAGCAATCTTTAATAATGGTAGACATGTTTTATTAGGAAAGAACATGAATTTAAAAGAAGAATTATTAGATAATGAAGTAACTATGAATTATACAAAGTATAATGAAATGTTTAAAACTAATTATACAACTGCAACTTTTAAAGATTTTGTTCCTCAAGAAGTAAGTATAAAACAATATCAATTATATGATTATGAATTTAAAAAGCCATTAAAAGAAATTAAAGTAAAAATAAAAGAGTTACATACAAATGGCGCAATGTTTATTGCAAGTGATAAGGTATTTAAAGAATTTGCAGATCATTCTTTCTTCTATCAAGGCATCTACTTTGAAGGTCTTAATAGTATTGGTAAAATTATTGAAGAATGTAATAAGAATAAATATTCTTTCCAATCTTATACTGTAGAAGGGATTAGTACAATGATAAGAGCAGTAGAAGTATTCGTTCCAATTTTTGAATTAGTTGGTGGATTTTTATGCGTTGGTATTATTTTTATATTAGTAAATTTTTCATTTAAAATGATTAAAGATAAGTACCATGATATTGGTATATTAAAAGCATTAGGATCTAAAAATTCAACAATCGGAATGATCTTTGGTCTTCAATTATTGCTATTAGCAATACTAACTGTAATTTTATCGATATTAGGTTATTATTTCTTTATAGATCAAGCCAATGATGTGTTAATTTCTTCTTTAAAACAACTCGCAGAACATAGAGTTGTCCTAGATTTAGAAATTTTATCTTATAAGCCGATAATAGCTTTATCCAATTCAGGATTAATTGTTGTTTTATCTATCATTTCTTTTGTTGTTCCAATGATTAAAATTTGTAGAATAAAACCTGTTCAAATTATTAAAACAAAGGAGTAAACAAGGTATAATTATTATAAGGAGCTAATTATGGCAAAGGTAAAAAGATATTGTGGACCAATAATTTTAGAAATTAATAACGAAAAAATAAAAGAATATTGTGGTAGTTATAAATATGAAATAAGTAATAATAAAGTTAAAGAATACTGTGGCAGATATTTATACGAAATTCAAGGAGACAAGATAAAAGAATACTGTGGAAGTTATGTTTTAGAAGTTAGTGGTACTAAAATTAAAAGATATTGTGGACCAATTATCGCAGAAATTCAAGGTAATAAAATTAAAGAGTATTGTGGTGGGTATTTATATGAAATAGAAGGATTTTTATCTCATAAAGAACTAATGATGTTAATTGCAATTTTATTCGCATAAAAAGGAGAAGTATATGGCAAAATTAATTATGTTAATCGGCATTCAAGGAAGTGGAAAAACAACTTATTCTAAAAAGTTAATGGAAGAATATAATGCTAAAGTTATTTCTACAGATAGAGTTAGACAAACTTGTATCGGTATTGAAGAAAAAGATGTATTTCCAACAGTATATAAATTATGTGCTGAAGAAATAAAGCAAAATCATAATGTTATTTTAGATGCGACACATATTACTCCTAAAGTTAGAAAAAGAAGTTTTGATGCATTAGATCAATATGAAATTCAATATGAAAAAGTGGCAGTATATTTAAATACTCCTGTAGAAGAATGTCTAAGAAGAGTAGAAATAAGAAACAAAGACCCTAAAGAATTATTTATTCCTTTAGAAGTAATAGAATCTTATGGTAAGAACCTTATTCCTCCTTCTAAAGAAGAAGGCTTTGATGAAATAATTGTAATAAAGAGTGATGATTAATCGCTCTTTTTTTTGAGAAATTTCTTAAAAAAGTAGTTCGTTTTGGTTGAGATAATATTGACAAAAATAGGCCGGGGGGGGGTATCATATTTTAAAGGAGAAGAATATCATGAAAAAAATAATAAAATTTTTACTATCTTGTTTCACTATTTTATCTATTTCAAGCTGTGGTGGAACAGAAGAACCAAAACCTCTAATAGAGTTTAAAGAAGAAAAGATTGTAATAAATCAAACAAAATCGGATTTTGAAATTAATTTAAATGAGTATGTCGAATTAGCTGAACCGAAAAAAAACGAAGGAATATATATATTAAAAACAGATATATCTAATATTCATGAAAAAATATATAATAATGGTCAATATGAATATGCTCCTGTATCTTCGTCAACTTCGCCAGTAAATGTATTTGATCCTATTAATTATATTTATAGCGGATTTGGGGAAACTACTAGTATGGATTTCTATTTTGAAAATCCTGTTTATCCTCAAATAAAGGTTAATTCATTTGTAGCGGGTTATTTTGATATTAAATTAACTTTAATTGATTATCATAATGAACAAGAATATGTTACTACTTCAACGATTCATTGGGATGGAATGGTTGTTACTAATATTACAGCAGGAAATACAAATATTGATGCTTATTATGGAGAAGAATTTAAATTAGATTTTACTACAGATCAATTAGAAAAAGATTTATACGTTTCCGCAAGTTCAAATTTAATTGTAGGAAAAGATCAAGAAGGGTTTGGTATTTCCTTCCTATCTGGAATTACCAGAAGATTTACTGCACAACAATTATTAAATACCACTTTCAAAGTAAATAGTTATACATCAAACCAATTTGAAGATATTATTCTTTATGTTGAAGGAGATGGTGTTAAGCTAGAATATATAGTAACACCAAAACATAAAAATGAAATAAGCCTTTCATTTAAAGAAAACAAAGTTTCAGTATACTTAAACGAACAAATTGATATAAGCAGTTATTTAAAAGCAGAACCAATTTATGTGAATTTTGGAAAATATGAAGTTGAAGATAACAGTATTTTGAGACAAATTGAGTCATATGATCACTTATTTGTTGGTCAAAAAATAGGAACAACTAAAGTAACTTATTCTTATGATGATAAAGAATGTAGTATTGAAGTAGAGGTAAAAGATCGTCATGTTTATCCTACATCAATTACATTAAAAGATTCTGAAATTACTCTTTATAGAGCAGAAGAAAATGTTTTAGTTTCTATGTTAACAGAAGTAACGGTATTACCAGAAAATACAACATTTGAAACAACTTATTCTTTAAGTAATAATAAAGCTACTATTAATGAGTATGGTTATTTAATGTTAAATGATAAAGGAACAGTAGTATTAACATATACATGTCATGATAAAACAGCAGAATTAACAATTAACATTGAAGATGAAAGACCTTATGATAAGGCTACAAAATATACAGATGTATACAATACATTAGAAAGTTATGCAAAACCTAATGTCAATGGTTATGAAATTTATAGAAAAGTTCAAGATAACAATTATATTAAATCAGTAGATACTGCTCATTTAGTTTATGATTCTAGTTTAAATAGTGTAGGAATTAAAGTTTATCATTACTATCAAACTTCAACAAAAACATCTTCTTATGAAGGAACTGTTTATTTAACAAGTTTAAAGACAAACACTATTAATATGGAAGTATTTGCATTGTGGTCAGATGGAAACTCTGGTGGAGCAGTTTATTCAGTAACTAATGGAACATTTGTACAAGAAAAATATACAGGTTATCAATATGGTATATCTGCGATTGATATTGATGCAAAGAGTGTATATAACACTGCTAAAGAACAATTAGATAAATTTATTAAAAATTATACTAAATATCATTATTCAGGAATTACTGATATTATTTAATTAAGACAAACAAAAGACTACTTAAGAAAGATTACATCATTCTAGGTAGTCTTTTAATATGTCAATTTACACAAAATGATTTTTATTAATTATTAAATCTATAAAAAAATAATTATAAGATTTATAATAAATAATGGATTAATTATGAGGTCACGTTTATGAAAAAAATGTTTTCTATGCTTTCAATTATCATATTCTTATTTTCTTTAGTCGGTTGTTTTAATAAAGAAAGTACTTATAAAAGAATGCTTACTACTAGAGAAATAATATTAGAAAAGAATTCTAATAGTTTATATTATGGATTTATTGTTAGACCACAAATAGATGTTGATTATTTATCAATTGAAATTGGCTTTTATGATAAAAACGAATTTCCAGTAGGATCAAGAATGAAAAAAATTGGAAAAGTAATCGCGGGTCAAGAATATCATATTGAGTTTAATTCAGATGATTTTACTGCAAGAGAGATGCTTGCAATCTCTAAATATAGATTATTAGATGTCGATGGAACAATTTATGAAAAATATAAATATAATTCTCTTTGTAAACATGAACTAAATGAAGGATATATTCAAAAAGAAGCTACTTGTAATAACATCGGACATAAAATAGTTCGCTGTACTAAGTGTGAATACACAACTTATGAATCTATAGAAAGAAAAGAACATAATTGGGTAAATAATAAATATTCCGAACCAACATATATTTGTACTGAATGTTGCGTTAGAGCAGATTGGAAAGATTAGTATAATAAAACCGCTCAATCAAGAACGGTTTTTACTTTAATAACGAACGTTTACACAAGCTGTTCTATTACGATCTACTGGAACACCATTTACTGTAGCGTTTCTGATGTGTTTATAATAGAAATCTCTAGCTTCATCTAATGTTTGGAAACAAAGGATACTTCCTTCGTCTCTAGTCATATCGAATCCGCCATAACCGTTATTACAAACATAACCCCAATCACCGTTTACTAAATAAACTTTAATACCATATACTAACATTATTTTACCTCCAATAATTATTTGACTACTTTTAGTTTAACGCTACTTACTAAATTAGTAAATAAATAATTATTTTCCATTAATAAAAAACAAATGTATAATAAAATATGTAAGGGACATTAAGATTATGATTAGATGTAAATTAGAATATTTAATTAAGAATATTGAAATTCAATCTAGAAAAAGATTAATTTTTTTGTTTGATAAGGATAGTCAATTTGAATTTCATAGAGTTCGTACTAGATCTATAGAAGAGTTTAAAAATTCTAAATATGATTTAACTGATGAACATCAAAGAATTATGTATGAAGTAGAAAAAGATAATGATGAATCTCTTCGTAAAGAATATGAAAATATATTTAAAGAAATTAATGAGATTTGTATAGATAATAATACTTATCCAATTTTTAATGATCCATCTAATACAGAAGAATGTTTAAAATTAAGAGAAGATCTTTTAAAAGAGTATAATGAAGAAGATATTAAAAAGTTTTTTGATGGGAAGTCTCTTAGATATTATGAACCTCCTCTATTAAGAGATGTATATTTATATCCTGCAGTATTTGAAAAAGAAGGAGAAGGATATAGTGTAACTGTTCCAGACATTTTTGGAGGAGTAACCTGTGGAGATAATTATGAAGATGCGTTAAAAATGGCAGAAGATATGGTCAAAATGATGTTGATAGAGGCTCCAGGTCAATGTTTTAAACCTAAGAGTTTAGAAGAAACAAAAAAGAACTTTCCTAATGATATTGTAGTAATGGTAAAAGTAGAAATAGAAAGAGAATAGTGTGAAAAATATTTCTTTAAATAATGGAATAAAGATTTCTCATTTAGTTTAGAAGAAAAAAGGAGCACTAAATAAAATAGATGGTTATCTTTCTAAAATAGAAATTATGGCATTAATTGCAATTCTTTATTTAGAACAACAGCAATTTGTTATACAAATATGCATCTAATGTTTAATAATATGTTATAATATTAAAAATAGGAGAAGTGTATATATGGGATCACTTAATGAAAATATAATAGCAAAAAAAAGAAAAGAAGCTTTTCTTCGTGTTGTAGAAAAATATCAAGATAAAGCTCATAAAGAAAATCAAAGTAGAAGAGATTTAAAACCAATTTATTCTACAGAAGAAGGAAAAATTTTATATCAAACTTATTTGTGTGATAGTTTTAAAGTAGAAAGACCTAAAGAATTTGAAAAATATCTAAAACAAGGAAATGTTTTATTTGTTATTTATGATGCAATGCAAAAAGTATTTATTTTAGATGGCGGAACTTTATATCAAGAAGAATTAAATAGAATTAAATTAGAAGCAGATAATGGCAATAATTATGCTAGAGTTTGTATGTTTAAAATTTATCATTATGGCGTAAAAGCAAAAGATGAAAAATATAACATTGAAGCGAATAACGAACTTGCAAATCACTATATAGATTTAGCATTAAAAGAAAAAGTTTATTATGCTCAAGAGGCAATGGTTTTAGCAGCATCTAATGATAAAGATTACATTAAAGCAGAACAATTAGTTAAAGAATATCGTATTAAGGAAACTAATGCAGGACATTTATTGATTGGTTTTCAAAGTATGAATGCAAAGGTTAATCCTACTAATATGTTACGTGCCGCTAAGTATTTTGGTAAAGCTAATTTGACTTTAAATAATTTATATAGAATGGCTGATTGTTATAGACAAATTAATGCAATAGGTTTGGAATATAAAATAATTAAGGATATATGGGAATTTGGGGGAGTTTATGAAAAAGCAAGATATGCTATCCTATTATGTGCTCAAGAAGGAAAAAGGGAAGAAGCCCTTAAGTTAATTAATGATTTACATAAAGAATATAAAGATAATGAAGACGTAATATTTAATAAAGCCTACATATTATCGGAATATAAAAATAACAAAAAAAATCGAGAAGAAGCGATTAAATTATATGAAAGTCTATTAGAAAAACACGAAAAAAAAGTATTAAACAATTTGACAAATTTATATGTTCTTGATAAAAAAGTCGATGGAAAAAAGATCATTTCGATGTATGAAAGAGCCTATGAGTTAAATAAAAGTCCCGTTGTTTTATATAATATTGCCTTAGAATATTATCGTGGTAACATAGTTGAAAAAGACTTGAGCAAGGCTTTTGAGTATTTTGAAAAGGCTTATAAAGAAGGAAATTTACATGCCGCTTATTTCTTAGGGATTTATTATGAAGAAGGATTTTTAGGAGAAAAAGATATTGAAAAAGCTATAAAATATTATAATGAGGTTAAAGGAGATATAAATGCATTATATAAAAAATCAAGATTATTATTTATTGCAGAACGATATGCTGAAGCTGAAGTAACCTTTAAATTAATTGTTTCGAAATTAGAAAAAGAAGGAAAAATTGTGGAAGAACAACTTGAATATATTTGGTCAAATTATGCTCTTGCTTACATTTATGCTTATAAAATAAAAAACGATATTAAAGCAGAATTAATAGGAACAAAAATAGTAGAATATTTAGAAAAAAATAAACTTACTAAAAAATACTCAGATGTATATGTTCGTGTCTTAGACGTAATCAATGATGTACGATATTTGAAGGAGGACTTTAAAAACGCATATGTTTCTTTGATGATTAGTAGTAAATTTATTAAAAAGAATAAATTGATTTCAAATTATGAGAATTATTATATGATAAATACTTTTAGAATTGGATACATCTCTGTAGAAAATAAAAAATATAAAGATGCAATAAAATATTATTCAATTGCAGCTAAATATGGAGAATTTAATGCGGTTCATAATATAGGCGTTATGTATGAAAGAGGTTATGGAGTAAGAAAGAATATCAGAAAAGCTAAAGAATTATATGAAAAAGCTAAAAAAATGAAATTAGAACAAAAGAAGTCATAATGGTAGAACTAGATAAAAATTTCCAAAGAATAGATGGAGAAGATTATCAGGTTGTATACGCTTATGAAGGATATGATGTTAGTGTATTTATGTTTGAATTTTCTAACTATTAATTTTATACAGTTTATAAAAGAATAAGACCTATTAATCAACCACAGATGGAAGAGTCTATTCCAAACGAACCAAAAGATCACTGAATTCAGTGGTCTTTTATATTTGTTTTTTGCTAAAAAGTCCATTATTAACCTTATGTTTTATATTCGTTGTGTAAATGTTCGTTTTCATTTATGAGCGGGAGTGGAATGTGTATATAATAATTATAATTTTAAAGGGAAGATGTTTAGAAAAAATATAGTTTTCTTTCATTATTAGTAAAATGTGATATACTTAAATTGTATATGAGAGATATGAAGATAAAGAAATTGCTTTTAAGTTCTATTGCTTTTATAAGTGTGCTTTCAAGTTGTAGTTTTATTATTCCTAGTTCTTCTAATGAACAAAAAGATTACGTGAAAGTAACTTTTTATGATGGAGATAATACCATTTTATTAGAAAAAGAAATTGAAAAAGGTGAGGATATCACTTATGAAGGAAAAAATCCTTCATTAGAAGTAGAAGAAGGAAAAGAAGCGGTGTTTGTTTCTTGGGATAAACCTTTAAATGATATTATTGAAGATACTTCTTTTTATCCTGAATTTTCTATAAATGATAAATATTATACAGTTAATTTTTATGGAGACGATAATACTTTATTAGATAGTATTTCTGTCAAACATAATGATTCATTTGTATATGATAAAATACCTACTAAAGAATCAGATGATTATTATGATTATGCATTTCGTGGATGGTATGATTTTTATGGAAACGCTCCTAATAATGTAACAAAAAATTTGCATTTATATGCTGATTTTACAAAAACAAGACATTCTTACGATGTGACTTTTAAAAACGAAAATGGATGGACTTTAGAAAGACAAATAATAAAAAAAGGAGAATATGCTTCATATACTGGAGAAATTCCAACTAAGGATCCTATAGAATTAGGTACATACAGTTTTATAGGTTTTTCTCCTAATCCAGAAACAACTCCAATTACTCAAGATACTGAGTTTGTCGCTAAGTTTAGATTAGATTATTACACATATGATGTTGTATTTAAAGACGATGATGGAACAATACTTTATCAAGATAAAGTATCGCATAATTCGTATTATGGTTATCCTCTTGATGAACCAGTTAAGGAAAGTGAAGATCCAAAATATTTTTACACATTTTCATATTGGATTCCTCAAGGCGATTATCAATATTCTGATAGAGTAAAAGAGGATAGAGAATTTGTTGCTAAATATTATAAACATACTAAATCTTTTAAAGTTTCGTTTAAAACAGGGTTAGGATATACTGATTATTTGTATGTAGATTATGGAGAAAAGGCATATCCTATTGGTGATTTAGAATCTCCAAAAGATGGATACACTAAAGATTTCATTGGATGGGACTTTGATTTTTCTACTCCGATATATTCTGATACAGAAATAAATGCTATATGGACAGATTGGTATTATACTAAAGATGGATTAGAAAGAATTCAAAATTATGATAATGGAGAATATACTTATAAAGTTAAATGTGCGAATGAAACTTATAAAACGTTCTTGATTACCGGACCAAATATTCCTATTAAAGATGGTAATAACTATTATACTTCGAAAATAACAGGGGTAATAGAAGATGGATTCCATGGTAATTTTGTAGTTAAAAAAGTTGTTTTTGATGATATACCAACTTTAGTAAATATTGGAAAAAGAGCTTTTGAAAATTGTCTTGAGCTTGAAACTTTAATTTTAAATGATTATATTACTAGAATTGAAGAAGATGCGTTCTATGCATGTAAAAAATTAAAAACCGTATATCTTCCTGCAAGTTTAGAGTATTTAGGAGATTGTTCTTTTGGATTTACTGATGTTGAAAATGTCTTTTATAAAGGCAGTGTTGAAATGTGGGAAGCTATAGAAAAAGAAGGTTATCCTAGATTAGTACCAGAAAATATGTATTACTATAGCGAAACTGAACCAATAGATACTGTAAATAAATATTGGAGATATGTTGATGGAGAAATGGTTCCATGGTAAAAAATGCGACACTAATCTAAAGTGTCGTTTTTCTTATATCTTTATAAAAAGAATATTATTCATAATATATTAATAAATCTATGATATAATTAGTACATATTAATTGGGAGAAATATGAAAGCTAAACAAATTAGAAAGATTACAGATGGTAGTATTATAGTTGCAATATATGGATTAATATTCTTTATTTCTAGATTCTTAGGAGGACAATTAGAATATAATCTATCTTTTTTAATGCCTATACCTTTAGCAATATTTGCTTTTAAATATGATTTGAAGAATAGTATCGTTCCTTTTGTTGCTAGTATAGTAATTTCTTTTTTGTTAAGTATTAATCCACTAAATGTTTTAGTATTTAATATTCCATACTTATTTATTGGATCTTTATTAGGAGGATTATTATTAAAGAAAGAATTAAAACCGATATATAGTATACTAATTTTAACTTTAATTACTTCTATTACAGAAGTGTTAGGATCTATTGTCCTTGCTAGTTTATTAGGCTTTGAAAATATCTTTCTAGATATACAAAATATGATATTAGAAATGGAAAGACTTTTCGGTGTAAACACAGGGGATTTTGCGATAATTCAAGCATTAATGGAAGGATTAATTCCATCTATTATCATCATTATTTCTTTAATGAATTCTTTGGTTACTTATTTATTATTTGTTATTCTTGTTAAAAGAATATTTAAATATAATTTTTCTAGTAAAGTGTTAAGTTTCTTCTCATTAAATAATTTAATACCAAAGTGGATTTCTTGCTTATATATTTTAATTTGTATTAGTTCTTTTAGCCTACTTCCTTTCTTTTTTGAAAGCGAAGGTGCTTTAAGAGTTTTAATTGTTATTTTAGTTAATCTTACTTTTATAGTAGGGACAATCTATATTTATTTTGGAATTAGGGTTGCATCATTATTTATTAAATTAAAGAATAAAAAGTATTTATTAATTTTAGAATTTGTTTTGTTAATTATCGTTCCAATTTTCTTTGTAATTATTGGATTAGTGGATAGTTTTATTTCTTTACAGAGTAAAATATATAATAAATCTATAAATCATACTGAAAATTAAAATTTTTACTATATATTATTCAAAAAATATATAGTATAATATTTTAAATGAGGTGATTTTATGCAAAAGATGATTAAAAAATTCATGTTTATCGCTTTAATAATCTTTTTTGTTGAATTAATTTGTATCGTTGGCTTAGTCTTTGTATCTAAAGTATTGCCTGAATTTAAATATACAGAAGATGTACTAGTTATTTCTATCTGCGCGGTAGTTGTAATTGATTTGTTGTATATTTCTTTAGTTTTATCTAACATTTCTAACGCAAGAAAGAAAAATGATATTACTGCAGTGGAAATTGTTGGTGAAGGTGTAGAAGAAGTTTATAATTTTGGTCAAATTGGTGTAATTATTGTTGATGATTATAATAATGTTATTTGGACTAATGACTGGTTTGAAGATATTCAAACTAGATTAGTAGACCACAACGTTTATACTTGGAAAAGAGAACTATTAGCGCTTCAAGATAAAAAAGTAAAGAAAATAAATGTCGATATTGATAATCGAGTTTATGAAGTTAAATATCTAAAAGAGGCAAATTTATTTATTTTTAAAGATGTCACTGATTTTGAGGCTATAAGCCATTTCCAAAAAGAACACGCTCCAGTTGTTGGGTTAATATCTATTGATAATTATCAAGATGTTTTATCAATTGTCGATGAAAGTAAATCTTCAGAATTATTTACTAATATTCAAAGAATTATTTTTGAATATTTCAAAAAATTCGGGGTATTAGTTAGAAAAATTAGAGGAGATGCTTATTCATTAATCGCTACTAAGGCGCAGTATGATAAATTAATTGAAGATCACTTTTCGTTATTAGATGAAATTAGAAATGTTTCCAAAGAAGAAGATTTTGAATTAACTTTATCTATTGGCGTAGCTTTAGGACATGATGATTATATTAAATTAAATGATTTAGCAGCATCGTCTTTAGATGTATGCTTATCTCGTGGTGGAGATCAAGTTGTTGTTTCTCCATATGGTGAAAAATTAATCTTTATTGGTGGTAAGTCAGAAGCAAAAACTAAAAGAAGTAGAGTTAAAGTTAGAGTATTATCTAAATCTTTATATACTTTAATTAAAGATGCAGATAAAGTTTATGTCATGGGTCACAAAGATATGGATTTAGATGCCTTAGGATCTGCTCTTGGTATATTTGAATTTGTTAAGCAAGTTGGTAAAAAGGTACAACTAGTTTATGATGAAAGATTTGTAGAATATAAGACAAAGAAAGCATTTAAACAAATGTATTCTAGAGAAGAAATAAAAGAAATGACAATTCTTCCAAAAGTTGCGATAGATGAAGTAACTTCGCAATCTTTATTAATTCTTACTGATGTACATAAGCCTTCAATAACCTTATCAAGAAAACTTACTGAAACATGTTCAAAAGTTGCAATTATTGACCATCATAGACGTGGTGAAGAATTCGTAGAATCGCCTGTTTATGTATATATAGAACCTGCTGCATCTTCTGCCTCTGAATTAGTTGCAGAATTAATTAGATATAACGATAAACGTTTAGAAGTAAGTGAAAGAGTAGCATCTATGATGCTTTCAGGTATTTTACTTGATACTAATTATTACAGAAATAAAACAGGGCAAAGAACATATGATGCATCTGTTATTTTAAAAGAATTTGGCGCGGATAACTTATTAGCAGATTCTTTCTTAAAAGAAGAGTTTGAAGAATATGCATTAAAGATTAAAATTATGGCTACTGCGATTACTCCTCATTTTGGTGTAGTAGTATGTAGAGCGGATAATGATGATATTATTGATAGAACAATGCTTGCTATAGTTGCCCAAGATACTTTACAAATTAAAGGAGTTAATGCTTGCTTTGTTGTAGGTAGAACAGATAATAAGAGTTGTAATATTTCCGCTAGAAGTGATGGAACTATTAACGTTCAATACTTAATGGAAAAAATGGGTGGTGGCGGACATTTTGCTGCAGCCGCTTCTCAATTAGAAAATAAAAATGTAGATGAAACTATGGATTATTTAAAGGAAACTTTAAATCTATATCTTTCAGATGCAAGGGCAGAAAAAAGATAGGAGGATATTTTTATGAAAGTTATTTTATTACAAGATGTTAAAGGCGTAGGAAAGAAAAACCAAATTGTTGAAGTATCTGATGGTTATGGTTCAAATTTCTTAATTCCTAGAAAATTAGCAGTTCGTTATTCCGAACACGGAGTTGAAGTTAGAGACAAACAAATTCAACATGAAAAAGATGAATTCATTAGAAAACAAAATGAAGCTAGAGAAGTAAAAGCAAAAATTGAATCTATCGTATTAGAATTTACTGCTCCTAGTTCAAAAGATGGAAGAATGATGGGAACAATTTCTGAAAAAGTCATTGTTCAAGAATTAAAAGATAAATATGGTATTGTAGTTGATAAACGTAAGTTTGTTGATAAGTATCCATGTAATGCTTTTGGTTATACAAGATTAAAAGTTGAATTATTTAAAGATGTCGTTGCTACAATTAGCGTTCACGTATCAGAAAAGAAGTAGGTGTATTTATGAAAGTTTTACCACATAATGAAGAATCAGAAAGAGCGGTTTTGGGTGCTCTTATTGAATCAAATAACGTAAGAAATGAAATTGTTAATAAATTAATTGAATCTGATTTTTATGGAACAGGAAAAAAAGATGAGATTGTTCCAAATAGATTAGTTTTCCGTGCAATTAATACTTTGATGGATAATGGTAAAGTAGTAGATGTAGCGTCTATTACTACTGAATTAGATGTTAATATGAAAGTATTAAGTCAAATTGGTGGGGTTAATTATATTAGAGAATTAATCGATAGTTACATTAGTGATTCTAATGCTCTTTATCATGCAGATACAATCAAAGATTTAGCACTTTCTAGAAGACTTATTGAATGTTTAGATGAATGTGTAGAAGGATTTGAAAAGAAAGAATTTACTGATGTAGGTCAATATATTGCTCAATGTGAAAAGAAGATTTTAGATATTACACAAGCAAGAAGAGTTTCCGAATTTGAAAAGGCATCAGATATTGTTGATCAAATTGCTAGAGATTTAAAAATTAGTAGAAATAAAAATGAAAAAGGCTTTAAAGGTGTCTCAACAGGTTTTAAATTATTAGATTATTATACTCAAGGGGGATGGCAACCAGGACAACTTAATATTATAGGTGCTAGACCTTCAGTAGGTAAAACAGCATTCTCTTTAAATTTAGCATATAACGCTGCTAGATTAAGTGGAGGAACAGTTGCTTTCTTCTCTTTAGAAATGGATGCAAAATCAATTGTCAAAAGATTATTATCTAACGCCGCATCAATTAACTCGGCTTTGTTTGCTAATGGTGAATTATCTGATGACGATTGGTTGGCACTTGATCAAGGTGTTAAGGCTTTAAAAGATATTAAATTATTAATTGATGATACTGCTGGTCAAAAATTAACGGATATTAAAACAAAAGTACAAAAATTGAAGGCGCAATGCCCAGATTTGTGCTGTATCTTTATTGACTATTTAGGTTTAATTACTACTAATAACTCAAGAATTGATAATAGGCAATTAGAAGTTTCTGAAATTTCTCGTCAATTAAAAGCTTTAGCAAGAGAAGTTGAAGTTCCAATTATTTGTTTATCACAATTATCAAGAGGTAGTGAACAAAGATCTGCTACTGAAAGAATGCCAAAACTTTCAGATTTAAGAGATTCTGGTTCTATTGAACAAGATGCGGATATTGTTATATTTATTCACCGTGAAAAATATCAAAACGCTCAAGCAGCAAAAGAAAAAGAAAATGAAGATCCAATGGATACCAACCCATTTGCTAATACAGAAGAAACAAAGATTAATGTAGCAAAAAATAGAAATGGTAAAACAGGTGTCCTTTCATATACATTCTTTATGAATATTGGTAAGTTTGTTGAAAACGATAGAAGGACACAAGAAGAATAATGAAATTTTATATTTTTGAATCGGGATCTAAAGGGAATTGTACATTAATTACTAATGATAATCATTCGATTATGATTGATAATGGTCTTTCTATAAAAAAGACAAAAGCAAAATTAAACGAAATCAATAAAACTATTGATGATGTAGAAGCTTTATTATTAACTCATAGTCATACTGATCATATCGCAGGTATTAATGCTTTTTCTGATGACATAATTTATTCTACTAAATTTACATATAAAAAAACTAAAATAGATCATCAACTGGTTCCATTCAAAGAATATGAAATTGGAGGCTTTAAGATTACATGCTTACCAACTTCTCATGATTCGCAAGGTTCTTGTGGTTTTATCATAAGAGATGATAAAGATACTTTAGTTTATATTACAGATACTGGGTATATTTATGAAAGAGTTGTAGACATGATTATGGACGCAACATATTACATTTTTGAATCCAATCATAATGTAAGAATGTTGATGAATACAAACCGACCTCAAACTTTAAAAAAAAGAATAATGGGAGATTATGGTCATCTTTCTAATGAAGACTCTGCTAATTATTTATGCGACGTGATTGGTGATAACACTAAAGAAATCGTATTAGCGCACCTTTCAGAAGAAGCTAATTCTCCTGATCAAGCGATGATTGATTTAATTGAAGTGTTTGAAGAAAGAGGAATTGATAACACTAAATATTTAATTAGATGCGCCTCTCAAACTTCTACATTGATTGGTGGAGATGTGGAGGTTAAGGTATGATTAATATCAAGTTAGTAGTCGTTGGAAAATTAAAAGAAAAATTTCATAAAGATGAAATAAATGAATATTTAAAAAGATTATCTAGATACTCTAAAGTGAACATAATAGAGGTTGAAGAAGAAAAAATTAAAGAAAATTCATCTATTAAAGAAAATGAAATCATATTAAATAAGGAAGGAAACGCTTGTCTAAAACAAATTAAAGAAAATGAGTTTGTTTTCTTATTAGATTTACATGGTAAAGAAATTTCTAGTGAGGATTTTGCCCAAAAACTTAATGATTTATCATTAAATTACTCAACAATTACTTTTGTAATTGGTGGCTCGTTAGGAGTTAGTGACGAATTAAGAAAAAGAAGTAATTTTAAATTAAAATTATCTCCTATGACTTTTACTCATCAAATGACTCGAATTATTATTTTAGAACAAATATATCGTGCGTTTAAAATTAACAATAACGAAACGTATCATAAATAAGGAGAACTTATGAACATAATTAAACAAAAGTTTCAATCGATGTATCAAACAATAAAAAACAAATGGGATGATTTAAATCAAACCAAAGTTATGAAATTCCTTAATAAATTTTTTAGTAAGGGAGACAGAAAATTCGTATTGCATTTATATCTAATTGCAATAGGAGTTTTTATTGTTACTTTACTATATAATGAACTAACAATTGTTGTTTCGGGAGATTTTTATTTACAACAAATTCCTTTTTATCATAACGGCTATGATGATTGGTGGATATTTATTAAAACCGGTGAATTTCCTTTATGGGATGAATCTGGATTTTTAGGTGTTAATAATGTAGGGGCGAATGCATTCTATTATTTATGGAATATATTTTTCTTACCTATTTTAATTTTTCCTAGAGCACTTGTTCCTCAAGGTTTAGCATTTTTAATTATCACAAAATTTGTTTTATCAGGTTATGTGATGAAGATTTTATTAAGATATATTGGTATCAGTGAAAAGACAAGTACATTTATTTCAATGGCATATGCTTTTTCTGGTTGGGCTTTGTTTTATTTATGGTTTAATCATTTTTTAGAAATTACTATTTTGTTACCTTTAGTTTTATTAGGAATTGAAAAGGTATTAAAAGAAAAGAAGGTTTTGTTCTTAGTTGTTTCATTATTTTTATCTGCGATAACTAACTATTTCTTCTTTATTATGATTTGTTTTACTTCTGTAATTTATGCAATTTATAGATTCTGTCAATATGCAAAAAATTATACTGTCGGTGAAGGTTTTGCAGTAATGGGATTAGGTATATTATGTTATGTAATTGCAATGTTAATGGCATTAGTTGTCTTAATTCCTTGCTTCCAAGTTGCATTAGGCTCGAATAGAGTAGATATGGAAAATGCCAACACTTTTACTGGTAAATTACTCGCAGCATTAGAAGAAGCTTACGAAGCATACAAAATAAAGGATAATAAAGTTGTATTTGAAAATGTAAAAGAAATTTTTGAAATATGTACAAAGTTTGATGAGACTTATAATTATAAAGTATATACTTATCCAATTATTTCTTTCTTCTATCCACCATCATCTTGTTATGATTCAATTCTTTATAATAATAACTATTATGATAATACTAATAGTTCGTTATTTATTTATACTCCATTAATGTTGATGCTTGTTCCATCAATTATTAATAGTATTAAAGAAAAAAGGATTTCGCATATAATCGCAGTTATTGGTATTTTAGTAATGTTATTTACACCATTCCCATATTATTGTTTTACAGGATTTACTACAGTATGTTATGGTCGATGGGAATTATTTGTGGTAGTCATTTCGTGTATGTATATTGCAACTACCTACGATAAGATAGATAAAGTTAAGAAGTGGCAAATCGATGTTTCTTTTGTTTTTACTTTTTTATGGCAAATTCAAATGTTGTGGGTAGGTTATAGTAAACAAGGAACAATGGGCACAAACAAATTGGATGGAACACAATATTATGCTATTGCTATGGCACTATATACTATTTTTGTTTATCACTTTATTAGGAAGAATCTTAAGGATAAAGGCTTTATTTCAAAGATAAATAAACTAACTATTTTAGAAATTTTAGTAGTAGGAAATGTGTGTGTTATTTGTCAAGGAATTAAAGATATGTCATCTTTATATGGTGGTTATAAGGATGTAAGATTAGAAGAAAAAATTATTAAAAAAATAGAAAAAGAAGATTTGGGATATTATAGAATTTATAATTCATCTTCTGATCGTGATGCAAATAATATGGGTATGTTAGAAGGTTATAGAGGAACAGGAACATTCCATTCTATTTATAATTATGAATTACAAGATTTCATCGATTGGTCTAGAGTGTCATATGGATGGCAAGGTTGGTCGATGGGAATGCATGAAAAAAGAGCGGATCTAGATACATTCACTAATATTAAATATTATCTTTTAGATAATACAGATACTAATATTCCTTTTGGCTATGAAAAGGTGCTAGAAGAGGATAATAAAGCTTTATATGTAAATAAAGATTTTGTAGAATTTGGATTTGCTTTTGATACTATTTTAAGCGATGGACAAATATATTCGACCGATACTTTTGAAAATTCTACAAGTTATACTCGCTATAAAGCAAGAGCAATTTTGAACGATACTTTATATACTAGATACGCAATATTAGATTCAGAAATTGCAAAAGAATTCGCAGAAGAAAACGAATTGAACTATAAAGCATATCTAACTCAAAATGAATATAATGTTACTACTAGGATGGTCTATATTGAAAACAGTGATATTAAAGTTCATAGAGCAATTTGGGATCAAGCAGAAAAAGGTAAGATGGATGGTTATGAAGAACCGGTTAATTATTCAAAGTCTAGCGCAACAGGATTGAAATGGAATTCTAAATTAGATATTGATTTATCTTCTTATTTAGTAGCACCTCAAGCGAAAGAAAGAGGAGGAGCATATGTCACAATTAAAGCTCATATGGGCGATAATTTATTAATTAAATTATTTGGAACTAATGATCAAGGTGAAGAGTATTTATTAACTGAAGATACTCATATGTTCCATGGATATAATTCTACTAATGATCGTAAATATGAAAGAGGATTCTATGTTTATGATCAAGTTACTAGAGTAGAAATTATTGTTAAAGATACTTTAAAATCATCGGATTATGTTTATAAACCAGATATTACTTATCAATATTATGATACATATAAACAAAATATTGATAAATTAAAAGAAAATCCTATTCTAGATTTAGAGATAGGAGTTAACGACTTTAAATTTAAGACTAATTATGAAAGTAAGAAGATGGTAGTATTAACTATTCCTTATGATAAAGGATGGTCTTTAAAGGCGATAGATAAAGATGGTGTTGAAAAAAATGTAGAAATAGTTAAAGCTCAAGGTGGGTTTGTAGGGTTTGTGGGAGAAGATGGAGAAGTATCTTATAAATTATCTTATATGACTCCAGGATTGAAACTAGGAACATATGGCCTTGCGATTGGCTTATTCTTACTTGGATGTATTTACATTGGATTTGAAATGACATACCAAGATAAAAAGTATATAAAAAAGCAACTAGCGCTTTAAACTAGTTGCTATATCATAAACGATATTTTTCTTTAAGGAGTAAGCTTTGCTTACTTCTTTTATTGCGTCTTTTAAAGTTTTTCCTTGTTTTAATTCTTCTTCTAGTAACGATTTAATGTCATCTTCAGTTAACATTTTAATATCTTTATTTCCTTCAACAACAACAACCATTTCTCCTCTTAAAGAAGAAGGATCAATACTAGATAATTCTTCTAAAGAGCCTCTAATATATTCTTCGTGTAGTTTAGTTATTTCTCTAGCAATACTTGCTTGTCTATTACCTAATACTTCATACATATCTAAAAGGGTTTCTTCTATTCTATGAGGAGATTCATAGAATATCATTGTTTCTTTTCTAGATTTGTTTTCTTCTAGTTCCCTTCTTCTTGTACTTCTTTTTGAATTTAGAAATCCATGAAAATAGAAGTGAGTTGTATCAAGTCCTGAACCAACTAAAGCGGGAATAAAAGCGTTTGCTCCATTAATAATAGAAACTGGTATATCATTTTCAATACAATGTCTAATTAAGATTGCTCCTGGATCAGAAATGCCAGGATAACCAGCATCAGAAGTTAAAGCGATTGATTTTCCTTCTTTTAATAGGGAAATTATTTTTTGACTAGCCTCTTGTTCGTTATGTTCATGACAAGATATTGAAGGTTTACTAATGCCAAATTGTTTTAATAAAGAAGCAGTAGTTCTTGTATCTTCGCTTGCGACAAAATCAACCGAACTTAATACTTCTTGTCCTCTTAAGGATAATTCTTTTAAGTTACCAATAGGAGTTGCTACTACATAAAGAATAGCATCGTTTTCAAAACTTTTAATTCTTTGCATCTTTTTTGCCTTCTTTCTTCATTGGACGAGGCCCGTGTTGATGTTTAAATTGTTGATTAGGAGCGAATATGTAATCTTTAGGTAAAATGCAATCTTTAATTTCTTCATACGGAACAGAAAGAATATTATCTTTATTTTCTAGACGAATTATTTTAGTGATAACGTTCATAGAAGTAATTTTAAAGATTTCGTCGTTATACTTAACTTTAGATCCGACGCGAGGTAAATCCTTTTGTAATTCTGTATAAGTATCGTTTTCAAATTTTAAACAACAAATTAATTTGCCACAATGACCACTTAATTTTGGAATATTAAGCGCGAGCATTTGGTTTTTTGCCATAGTGATAGAAATTCCATCGAATTCATTTAAGAAAGTTGCACAACAAAGTTTTAATCCACAAATTCCAATTCCTCCAATCATTTTAGCCTTATCTCTAGTACCGATTTGTCTTAATTCGATTCTACATTTTAATTCGTTTGCTAAAACTTTTAATAATTCACGGAAGTCTACACGATTATCTGCTAAATAATAAATGATAATTTTTGTACCATCTAACATATATTCTGCTGAGATAATCTTCATATCTAAATTTAATTTGTTTGATTCTTCTTGAACAAAGGAAACAGCTTCTTTAGATTTTTCAATATTAATTTCATATAATTTGTAATCAGAAGGATCTCCTTTTTTTATTACATGAGGGTATTCTTCGTTTTCTTTTACTTCGTGTTCAATTGGCGATTCAACTACTTTACCTAGTTCGATACCTCTAGTGGTTTCTACAATTACTAGATCATCTACATTGAAAGAAGAATCATCACAAATAAAGTAAAAAGATTTTTCCATTGCAAGAACTAAAACATTTACTAATAATACTTTATTTTCTTCCATTTTCTTTTCCTCCTTTTTGAATAGTTATAAATATGTGTTCAATTAATAAAGGTATAGATACATTTAATTCTATCTTACCTCTAGTTAATAAAATTTCTAAATAATTTGAATATGGATCTATTAATTTATTTGATAAAGAAATAATTTTAGAATTTAAACTTGATAAATATAAAGTTTGATTAAGTTTTACTCTAATAATATCTTTAAATAGTAAAGAAAGTAAATCTAAATATAATCTTGCTTCTTCCTTAGATTTAATGTTTGGGATAATATCTGTTTGAGCGGAAAAAAGCGCATATTCTTTGTTTTTATTAAGTGCTTCTATTGTATCTAATAAAGCTTGCTTAACTTTAGAATAAAGAGAAGAATCTTTCATTTCAATAATAGTATCAAGGTTACTATAAATACTAGTTAATAAATCTATATCAAGAGGATCTACATTCTTAATCCTTAACTCTTCTTTTAAATAGATTTTATCATTAGGTAATAAAGTTAAAATTTGACATCTTGATAAGATTGTTTGTAAGATTTTACTTTCATTTTGAGTAGTGATAAAAGCATATGTATTTGGATGAGGTTCTTCTAAAGTTTTCAATAAAGCGTTGATTGTTTCTTTATTACAGTTTTCTAGAAGATTAATAATATAAATTTTTTTCTTTTTGTTTTCTAAACTTGATGAAGAAAGAAATTCTTGAAGTTCTTCAACATCTTTTACTTTGATGGATTGTTTACTAGCATCAAGCAATTTGAAGTCAGAATAATTTCCTTCTTCAAATCGAATACAAGACAAACAATTGTCGCAGGCGAAGTCTCCTTCATCACAAATTAAAGTCTTACTTAAGAATTTTGCGCATTCTAAAACAGGAGCACTGTCATTACCTTTAATTAAGTAAGCTTGTGCTATTTTGTTTGTCTTTAATGCGTTAGAAAACGTTTTAAAGACTAATGGTTGAAAATCTTGTAAGTACTTTTTAAAATCCATATTCTATAATCTTTCTTTAATTGCTTTTAAAGCTGCTTTAGCCACTTCTTCTAGAGGCATAGAAGCATCTATAATTACATAACGAGTAGGGAAACGTTTCGCTAATTCTAAATAACCGTTTCTAACTTTTTCATGGAATGATATCTTTTCTAAATCTAGTCTATTAACTTCACGATTTGAGTTAGCGTTTATTCTTGCTAGACCTACTTCAGGAGGTAAATCGAATAATAATGTTAAATCAGGGAAAGTTCCTTCTGTTGCATACATATTTACATTAAGAATGTCTTCTACTCCTAAACCTCTAGCAAAGCCTTGATATGCTAAAGAAGAATCTAAATAGCGATCACAAATAACTAATTTTCCTTCTTTTACATTAGGCCATACTTTTTCTACTAAATGTTGTCTTCTACTTGCTGCATATAATAATGCTTCAGTACGATAGTCCATAGCAGTGTTATTTTTATCTAAAATAACATTTCTAATTTGTTCAGAAATAGGAGTACCACCAGGTTCTCTAGTCATTACAATTTGATAACCTTCGTTTTCTAAAGTTTCTTTAACAATTTTAATAGCAGAAGTTTTTCCTGATCCTTCAGGACCTTCTAAAGTAATAAATAGTGACATAGTTACTCCTTTCTTACGATTTTTCTACCTTCGAATGCTCTAGTTAGAGTTAATTCGTCAGTATAGTCTAATTGTGCGCCCATTGGTAAACCATAAGCTAGACGAGAAATGGTAATGTTATATTGTTCTAACATTTTTTCAATATATAAAGCAGTTGTTTCTCCTTCAATTGTAGGGTTAGTTGCTAAGATAACTTCTTTTATTTCGCCTTCTTTAATTCTAGTGATTAAAGAGGAAAAATTGATGTCATTAATTCCAATCCCTTTAGTAGGAGATAAAGAGCCATTTAAGATGTGATATAGTCCATGATAAGATTTTAATTTTTCAAATGCTAAAGCATCTTTGAAATAAGAAACTACTACTAGAGTAGAGGAATCTCTTTCTATATCAGAACAAAAAGGACAAATATCGTCTTCAGTATATGAACCACAAATAGGACATTTTCCAATTTTTGATTTTACTCCATCCATAGCATCGATAAATTGAGTGATGTATTCTTCTTTCATATCAAGAATCTGATATGCCATACGCTCTGCAGATTTTAATCCAATACCAGGAAGTCTTCTTAATGATTCAATTAATTTTGTAATTGTATTTAATTCGTTCATAATTAAAACCTTGGCATTCCCATAGAAGATGCCATTTTTTGTTGAATTTTTTCGTTTTCTTTATCGATAACTTTAATTGCTTCATTGATAGCGATTTTAATCATATCTTCTAACATTTCTTTGTCATCTGGATCGATGGCATCTCTATCAATATCAATTTTTTCAATGATTCTATTACCATAAATAGAAACTTTAATAGCACCACCAGAAGATTCGATTTCAAATAATTTTTCTTCTAGTTCTTTTTGCTTTTTAGCCATTTCTTTTTGCATTTTTTGAGCTTGTTGCATTAATGCGTTAATATTCATAAGATTTTTCTCCTTTATTTTTTAATGTTAATTTCTACTGGGTAAGTATCAGGTAGTTTTCCTGCGTTTCTTAAATTGAAGAATTTTTGAACTCTATCAATATATTCAGTATTTGTTAATACTGTAATAGTGTATTTTTTACCTGTAATAGTTTCAATTACTTTTACTAAACCATCTTGGTTTTCTTTAAAGCTTATTTTTTTAGCGATGTGTCCAAATTGTGCTTCTAATACTAAAACGTTTTTAGAAACAATTCTTGGGGAACATGAACTCTTTAATAAAGAAACATAGCCTTCTAAATTTCCGGAAGTTACTAAACTATCAAGTTTTGGCCAACAATCGATGATTCTTTGTTTTTCTAGTTTATCGCCTTGTTGCATGATGTTGATTGTATCTTCTTCGGATAAAGAATAAGGAGTTCCTTCATCAACTAATTCTCTAACACCTTTAGAATCTACTTTGATTTCTTCTTTTTTAGGTTCTTCTTTTTTTACTTCTTGAATAGGAGTAGCAACTACTTTTGGTTCTACTTTCTTTTCAACTTTAACTTCCTCGACTATAGGTTCTTCATTACCACACGAAGAAGAAATTTTTAAGAAGCAGATTTCTAATAAAGAAGAAAGGTTGGATACAAAACGATATTGAGAATAAGTATCAATTAATGTATCTAACATGAATAATAGGTTCTTTTTAGAAAATGATGTTTCATCTGCTACAGTTCTAGTTACTACTTTAAGAATTGAATAGTCTCTAGTGTTTTTAAAGATTAATAAATCTTTAACTATGTCAATTAAATCTTGAGTTAATCTTTTGATGTCGGTACCATGACTAATTAATTCATCTAACTTAGTAGAGAAGTATTTAACATTTCCATCATTTAATGCTTTTAATAGATTAACTTTTTCTTCTAATGTAGTTAGCCCGTATAGTTCTTCAATGTGATGTAATTCTAATGTTGATCCAGAATATGCGATTGCTTGATCTAACATAGATAAAGAGTCTCTAACACCACCATCAGACAATGAAACGATAAGTTTTAAAGCTTCTTCCTCTACTTTGATACCTTCTTTTTCACATACGTATTTTAAATTGCCTAATAAATCTTTATCAGAAACTTTATTAAAATCATATCTTTGAACTCTAGATAAAATTGTAGGCATTAATTTATATGGTTCAGTTGTACAAAGAATAAATACAACATTTGATGGAGGTTCTTCTAAAGTTTTTAATAAGGCATTAAAAGCTTCCGTTGTCATCATGTGAACTTCATCAATGATGTATATTTTGTATTTACCTAAGGTAGGAGAATATTTAACTTTACTAACTAAATCTCTAATATCATCAATACCACGGTTACTAGCAGCGTCCATTTCAATAATATCTGGATGAGAGCCTTCTATGACCGCTAAACAGTTAGGACAAGAGTTACATTGATTACCAAAACCATCTTCACAGTTTAAGGATTTGGCGAATAATCTTGCCATTGATGTTTTACCTGTTCCTCTTGGTCCACAAAATAAATAAGCGTGAGCGATTTTATTTTCTTTAAGAGCGTTAGATAAAGTTTTTACAATATGTTGTTGTCCTGCAACTTGAGCAAATGTGCTAGGACGATAGGTTCTATATAAAGCTTTATAAGACATAATATATTTTATCGATTAAATAAATCGATAACTCTCCTTTCTAGTTCTAAATGAAAATAGGTAGTTAGAACTGATTTTGGTAAAATACACAATTACCTATTATGTATTATACACTTTTAAAAGTGTATTGGAAATAATAAGATTTTAAACAGTAATAAAAAAACGCGATTATTTATTAATAACCGCGACGTTGATAATAGATTCTTCTTCGACAGAGCCAGAGTGTGCTCCTATCATTTTCATTTCTTTTTCGTGACAAAAACCATATTTTGAAATAGAAGTAGCCATAAAATCACCTAAGAAATCTTCAAACATAGGATGAGGAGTTCCTTCTCCAAACCAATTTTGTTCAATCACTTCTTTTTTTGTTAATAAAACAAAGTGTTCTCCATAGTATTTATTAAATAGTTCTTTAAATCTTGTTTCTTGTCCTTCTTTGACGTGGAAGAACGCACTTCTAGAGTCTAACGAAGAAATAGTTATTAAAGTTGAGAAGAAATCTTCGTGTTCTGTTATATTAAAGAAAGTTGTATCGATTAATGAGTGATCGGCTAGAACAATAATTAAATTATCTTTATTTTCTTTAGCGAGTTTACAAACTCCTTTATTGATTTTCTTAACTGCCTCCATTACACTTCTATGATCAACTCCATTATCGTGAATTTGATGGTCTGGATCAGGATAATACATATAGTAAAAATGAGGGCCTTCTTTTTTCATTAATGCATCAGCACATTCAAAATATTCTTCTAAAGATGAAGGACCAGAAGGGTCTACAGGTTTAGGATAAAGACAACCAGCTTTAATTCCTTTTTCTTCTAATATTTCCCAAATTCTTGGATAGTCACAATATACTGATGATAGATAAGGTCCTTGAACTTTTTCAGTGGTCAATGAATTATTATTGGTAAACATATCTACGACAACAGAATGATTTTTAAAGTATTGTCTCCATCCTAACCAACCTGTCTCTTTTGGATACTTGCCAGAAATAACTGCAGTTGTTGCTGCGACTGTTGTTGGTGGAAAGACACTAGTAATTTCAAAAGCTTTTTTTCTTAATAAAAAATCAGTCTCCTTTAAATATTTTTCTTGAATGGATTTTCCCATACCATCAAACAACATTAATATGACCTTATCATAGTTGTTTTTACCTAAAATCTCCATTAATTTTGGGTGTGGATTATGAAAAGATTCTCCTGTAAAATGTTTTAAAATTGCATTAGATACTGAAACTAAGCAATTGTCTTTTTGAAAGAAAAAAGTGGACATAAAATCACCTCTAGAGTAATTTTAACATAAAATATGTTTTTAGAGAATAAATAGATTTCTATTTATTTTCTAGTTTTCTTTTGTTATCATTATATCGGCAAATGTAAGGAGGTTCCTTTATGGCAGATAAAATGATAGAAAGATTAGAAGCAATTATTCATAGAGTCGATGACATTGATAGAATGTTATGCGAAGACTCTATTGTTTCTGATGTAAGTAAATTAACAGCGTTAAATAAAGAAAGAGCAAGTTTAGCAGAAGTATATGAAGCGTATTTGAATTATAAGAAAATGATGAATGATTTACAAGATGCGGAAATTATGGCGAATGATTCAGATCCAGAAATTTCTGAATTTGCAAAAGAATCTATTAAAGAATTAACTCAATCTACACAAAATTTATATGCAGAAATGAAAATTATGCTTTTACCTAAAGATCCTAATGATGACAAAAATATTGTTTGTGAAATTAGAGGCGCAGCAGGTGGAGATGAAGCAAATATTTTTGCTGGTGACTTATTTAGAATGTATACTAGATATGCTGAAACTCAAGGTTGGAAATATCAAATTATGGATTCTAACCCTTCTGAAGCAGGCGGTTATGCCTTAGTTATTTTTAGTGTTAAAGGCGAAGGGGTTTATTCTAAATTAAAATTTGAAAGTGGAGCACATCGTGTACAAAGAGTTCCTTCTACAGAGGCATCTGGTAGAATTCATACTTCTACTGCGACAGTATTAGTAATGCCTGAAGCAGAAGACATTGATATTGAAATTAGAAAAGAAGACTTAAAAGTTGATACATATAGATCTCAAGGTGCTGGTGGACAAAATGTTAATAAAACTGAATCTGCAGTTAGAATTACTCATATTCCAACAGGTATAGTAGCAGCATGTCAAATTGAAAAGAGTCAAATTCAAAATAGAGAAATAGCAATGAATATGTTAAAAGCAAAATTATATGCTGCAAAACAAGCTGAACAAGATGAAAAAATTGGTAATGAAAGAAGATTAAAAGTTGGTACTGGTGAAAGAAGTGAAAAAATTAGAACATATAACTATCCTCAAAACCGTATTACAGACCATAGAATTGGATTTACAATTCAAAAATTAGATAGAGTTATTGAAGGAGATCTTGATGAAGTTATTAATGCTTTAATTAATGCTGACCAACAAGACAAAATGGAACAAGAGGCTAAAAAATATAATGACTAAGAAATTAAAAGATATTGTCAAACAATCTTTTATAAACGTTGATGAAAATAGTGTTTCCAAGAAAGATATTGAATATCTTATCAAGGAAACATTTTCATTAACACATACAGACTTCATCCTTAAACAAGATGAAGAGTTTTCTGATGATTTATTAATTGATAAATTAGAAGAATTAAAAAGTGGTAAACCTGTTGAATATGTTTTAGGTTATTCTTACTTTTGTAAAAATAAGTTTGAAGTAAATAATAATACTTTAATTCCTAGAAGTGAAACTGAAGATTTAGTTTATAGAACTTTAGAATTAGTTGAAGAATTAAAAAAAGATAGTTTAAAAATTTTAGATATTGGTTCAGGGAGCGGATGTATTGCGATTACATTAAATAAATTAATTAAAGATTCTAAAGTAGATAGTGTGGATATTTCTTTAGAAGCTTTAGAGGTCTGTAATAGAAATAATAAAATAAATAATACAAATGTTAATTTTTATAAAAGTGATTGCTTTGAAAATGTAAATGATAAGTTTGATGTCATAATATCAAATCCACCATATATTGATGAAGATACATATGTTCAAGACTCAGTTTTAAAATATGAGCCACATACTGCGCTATTTGCAGATAATCATGGACTAGCAATATATGAAAAAATTATTTCTAATATGGATAGTTATATTAATAGACCGTCTATTGCAGCGTTTGAAATATCTCCGGATTTAGTATCTAGATTATCTAAACTAATAGAAGATAAATTAACGAACGTAGATTACTATTTTGAAAAAGATTTAAATAATTTTGATAGATTTTTATTTATTAAGTTTAAGAAATAGAAAAATACTCAACCTATTTATTGAGGTAAGAGTATGAAAACAAATATTATTTTAAGCGTATTAAGTTCATTAGTATTAATGTCTTCAAATGTTGTTAATTATTCGTCTTTTGAATATAAGTATCAGATCAAAACAAATTCGTATAGTCCTCTAGATGATGCGGCAGGTTATTATTATAAAGAACAAATGATAGATAAGTTCGAATATGAATTATTCACTTTAGATTCTTCTGATCATACATCCTATGTAATTAATAACTTAGATCACTTTAAATTATCAGATGATGCATCTGTGTCATATCAAATGGGAACAATTTGTATTACATTAGGTCAGGGAAAAGGAAAAATTATTAAAGGGCAATTTAGAAAAAATGAATGTGACGGAGAAGTAATTCGTGAAAAATATTATATTCTTGAATTATTTAAGTAGTGTATAATAAATAGTGTGGTGAGAAAATGAAAACAGTAGTAACTAAATTTAAAGATGAAAAATTATATACTTCTATTAGAGAAAATCAAGTAGTTGCTTTTCCAACTGAAACGGTTTATGGATTAGGAGTAATTTATAATAGTGAAGAAGCATTTATTAATTTAGTTAATGTTAAAAATAGAAGGCCAGACAAACCGTTTACTTTAATGTTAGGAAATAAAGAAGACATTGAAAAATATGCAGATTTTTCGCATAAAACAAAGAATATTATTGATGAATTAATGCCTGGAGAAATAACGTTATTATTAAAACCAAAGGAAGGATTGTTTTCTTGGGTAACATTAGGTAGTAAATATATAGGTGTTAGAGTTCCTGATTCTGAAGAAGTATGCAATATGATTAATAAAGTAAACGAACCAATGCTTGTTAGTAGTGCAAATATTTCTAATGAACCAGTGTGTCAAACTTTTGAAGAAGTGTATGAGAAATTTAATAATAAGGTTTCTATGATTGTAAAAGGAGAAGTGAAATCTAAAGTACCTTCTACTATTGTAATATGTGATGAAGAATTAATCTTGGTTAGAGAAGGTGGAATACCTTTTGACAAAATAAAAGAAATATGGGAGAAGGAATAATTTATGAAAATATCATTAGCGTGTGACCATGGCGGTTATCATTTAAAAGAAGAAGTAAAGAAACATTTAGAAGCTTTAGGACATGAAGTAATTGATTGTGGAACTAATTCATTAGATTCGTGTGATTATCCAGATTATGCTCATAAGGCGGCAGAACTTGTTTCTAATAACAAAGTAGAGAGAGGAATTGTAGTATGCACATCTGGAGAAGGGGTTTGCATTTGTGCAAACAAACATCATAATGTTAGATGTGGATTATTATACAACGAAGAGGTTGCAGAACTAACTAGAAGACATAATAATGTTAATATGGTTGCTTTAGGTGCAAAATATATTTCTAAAGAGGAAGCGTTAAAATATATAGACTTATTTTTAAACACTCCATTTGATGGTGGTAGACACGAAAATAGAGTTAATAAAATTCAAATTGACTAAGGGAGGAAACTCTCTTTTTCTTTTTCATATTAATAAATATGGGCAATAATAACGAAGAAATTAAAAATTATGCTTCTTTTCTAAATACTTTGTCACCAAATGAATTGGGAATCATAGCTTCATTAGCAGGCCTATATTTATCACAAGGATTAACGTCTAACCAACAAAATGCAATAGGTAACTTTTTAGAAGCGATAGGACAAATTATTCAATGTATAGGGGCACAAACCCAATATTTAGAAGAAAAAAATAATAATTAACAGCAGGCAATAGTTATGTTTATACTTATTGGTCTTTTTTCTATTGTTTTTTTCATATATAATATCTTTAACTTAGGAGAATTTTATGCAGTATAGAGAAGATTTAGGATATAAATATCCAGAACGTTCCGATCAACACATGATAGATGTTAAACATTTAAGAGATACTAATTTTGATGAAAACTATTTGTATTATGATAAAAGACCATGGACTAAATTTAAAAGAGGAGTGCTTTGGGTTTTATTAAATACTGTTGGATTTTTAGTGGCGACTATCCGTCATGGTTTAAGAATACATAATAGAAAAATATTAAAAAAACATAAAGAATTATTTAAAAATGGTGCGATTACCATTTGTAATCATGTCTTTATGTGGGATTATTTATGCGTATTAAAAGCTATAAGACCAAAAATGCAGCGTCTCATTGCATGGAAGACGAATTTTGAAGGACCTAATGGTCCATTGATCAAGTGGGTTGGCGGAATTCCTGTTCCTACTGATAATTTTAGAGCAATGTCTAAATTTAAAAAAGCGATTGATCAAGTTTTAGAAGATGGAGAATGGTTACATGTTTTTCCAGAAGGTTCTATGTGGTTCTATTATCCGGATATCCGACCTTTAAAACCTGCAGTATTTAAATTTGCGGTTAATCATAATAAACCTATTATTCCTATGGCAATTTCTTTTAGAAAAAGAAAAGGTATTATGAGATTATTTAGTAAAAATCCATTGGCGGACCTTCATATTGGTGAACCGCTTATTCCTGATTTAACTTTAGAAAAAAATGAAGCAATTAACAAATTACATAAAGAAGCATATAAAGTAATGCAGGAATTAGTTGGTATTAAAGAAGGAGATCCAACATATAACGAAGATCAAAATATCGATAACTATAAAAAGACAATGTAGGAGGGGGATTTTGTGAAAAAACAAGACATTTATTTATATATTAATATAGCCTTTAGTGCATGCATTTATGTATTAAATTATTTCTACCAATATAACAATTTTAATTTTACTTTAAAGTGTATTACTAGCGGATTATTTGCTTTACTTGCGATGATTAATATTACTTATTGTATTAAAGAAAGTGTAAAGAAAGAAGATTTAAAATACCCATTGTTTATGGTACTAGGAGCAATCTTTTGCTTTTTAGGAGATGCTTTTATTAATCATTATTTTATTATTGGAGTTGTATTATTTGCCTTAGGACATGTTTTCTATGTAGCAGGATATTTCATGTTGCAAAAGTTTAAAATGTTAGATTTATATATTGGAGGAGGACTAGGTTTAGTTACTGGATTATTCGTTCTTCTTTGTCCTTATTTAAAATTTGACGCTCCTGTTTTAAAAATTGCATGTATAATTTATGCGTTTATTCTTTCTTTTATGGTTGGTAAAACTGTTTCAAATTTTGTTACTAAAAGAGAAAAAATGAATTTATATTTAATGATTGGTGCAATCTTATTCTTAATATCAGATTTATGTCTATTAATTTGTTGGTTCTGGTTTACTAAAGTTTCAAGAGCATTTAATTATACTTGTATGGCAGTTTATTATCCAGCGAATATTTTATTTGCATATTCAATTTACTATTATCTAAAAAGCAAAACATCTATTGAAAAATAGGTGTTTTTTTTGAACAATAAAAATATCTATCTATTTTTTTCTTATAAGTTATGATAACATTATATTGATGACTTAAATGGAGGTAATACTATGGTCAATTTAAAAGCTAAGCCTTACTATTTAACTGATGAAGATATTAAATGGGTCGAGGATACAATTTCTAATATGACTGATGAAGAAAAAGTTGGTCAATTATTTTTCCAATTAACAGCAGGTATGGATGAAGCATACTTAAAAGAATTAATGGAAAAATATCATCTTGGTGGTTGTAGATATAACAATATGCCTGCTGCAGCTGTTCAACAACAAAATAGAATTTTACAAAAATATGCAAAAATACCATTAATTATTGCATGTAATACAGAAAATGGTGGTGCAGGTGGATGTAGTGATGGAACATATATTGCTTCACAAATTAAAATTGGTGCGACAAGAAAAGTTGAACACGCTTATAATTTAGGCAAATACGCTAATGTAGAAGCTAAAGCAATCGGTTGTAATATGGCTTTTGCTCCAGTAGCAGACATTCACTATAACTGGGAAAATACAGAAATTGTTGCTCGTTCATATGGTAATGATCCTCAAAGAGTAGCAGAAATGTCAAAAGCATATTTAGAAGGAGCTCATAGTAATGGTGCATTTACTTGTGCAGCTAAACACTTCCCAGGTAATGGACATGATTTTAGAGATGCTCATATTTCTAATAATGTAAATATCTTTAACGAAAAAGAATGGATGGAAACATTTGGCCATGTATATAAAACATTAATTGATAATGATTTAGATGCAATTATGGGTGGTCATATTATGATGCCTAACTATATGAGAGAAGTTAAACCTGGTATTAAAGATGAAGAAATGTTACCAGCAACTTTATGTCATGAAATTATGACTGGTTTATTAAGAGATAAATTAGGATTTAATGGTATGGTTGTTACTGATGCGTCTCATATGGTTGGTATGACAAATAGAATGACAAGAAAAGAAATGTTACCTCTTGCTATTAATGCGGGTTGTGATATGTTCTTATTCTTCAATGATCCAGATGAAGACTTCAACACAATGTTAGAAGCTTATAGAAATGGAACAATCTCAGAAGAAAGAATGGTCGAAGCTTTAACTCGTATCTTAGGTTTGAAGGCTCATATGGGATTACACAAACTTTCTAAAGAAGAATTAGTTCCTTCTCCAGAAGCATTAAGTGTTATCGGTTGTGAAAAACATCAAGAAGTAGCAGCAGCTATTTCTCATGATGCGATTACTCTTGTTAAGAGTAAAGAAGAAGGTGTATTACCTTTATCTCCTACAAAACATAAACGTATTATGATTGTTGATGTTAAAGGCGCAGCAGGCCCAATGGATTTCTTAATGAAGATGATGATGGGTGGTGCTAATAAGAAAACTCCAGCAGAAGATTTAAGAGATAGATTAAATGAATTAGGCTTTGAAGCATTTATTTATGTTTCACCTCTTGAAATTATGAAACAACAAATCGCTAAAGGAGAAAGACCAAGTATTAATCTTTATTTTGCAGGTAAAAATGCAATTGCAGATTTCGTTTCTAAACAAGATGCAGTTATCACATTATTTGATGTTATGAATGGTAGACCAAGCTTTGGTATGTCTAAAGGCGGCGGTGAAATTCCATGGTATGTTTATGAATTACCAGTAATCGGTATCTCAATTAACGCTCCTACAATGTTAGCAGACGTTCCAATGTTAAGAACATATATCAATGCATATGACTCAAAACCTTCTACAATGGATGCTCTTGTAAATGCATTAGTTGGTAAAGAAGAATTTAAAGGTAAAGATCCAATTGATAGTTTCTGTGGATTATTTGATACTAGATTATAATAAGTATTAGTTTAAAGCACATATTCGAAAATGTGCTTTTTCTATGAATATAAATATTGCTAGTTTATTAAAAAAGATGATATTATTTTTTCAAGGTGATTAACTTATGGAATATAAAAAGGCAAAGATGTCTCAATTAGAAGAGATTATCAAATTAAAAAATGAAGTTAAACAAAGAGTGATTAAAGAAGGATTACCAATTTGGCAAAATGGTTATCCTTTAGATGAAATGATTATTGAAGATATTGAAAATAATGAAGGAAGAATAGTGGTTATTGATAATAAAATAGTAGCGTATTCTTGCTTCCATCATGCTATAAAAGAATATGGGAAAGGCGTATTTAAAAAAGACAATGTTCAAAGTTTTGGTAGACTAATGGTTAGTGATTTATGTGTTGGAAAACATGTAGGCGATTTCTTAGTTAGATCTATGATTGAAGAATCTAAAACATTAGGTGTTGAAGGAATGGGAATATTGGTTGATGAATGTAATATTAAAGCTTATTCTTTATATAGGAAATATGGTTTTAGAAAAGAAGGAGCACAACAATTTCCTTATGCCTATTTAGATATATTAGGATTATACTTTTAAAAAGCGTGTTTTGTAACAAAAACA
>SVBA01000035.1 GCA_015059095.1 Erysipelotrichaceae bacterium | reverse complement strand
CCCTAGGGATATCTTATATTGCTTTATGTTTTATCCACTTTTTTATTTATTGTCCTTGACATGGGGTACATAGTATTTCAATCTACTTTTGTTATATTCCTAAGAATTTATCTTCAAATCCTAAATTAATATTAGTTATATGATAATACATCTGCATGTATTTTATTGGATTAAATCCAATTATAGGTGAAGCTATTCTATAAGAATCACTTCCAATATAAATAATTAAAGTTTGTTTTCCAGATACTGTCATTTCTTTGATGTCATTAAAATTAAATGTTTTATCATTTACTTTAATGAATTTATCAGTGATTTCTAATTTTCCTTTTGTGATAAAATCTTCATGATCAAAAAACAATTTTTCTAAAGTACAATTGTCATCTTTAAAGATAACTTCATTTTCTTTTACTTGGTATGCTTTAATATATTCTTCTTGTTCTTTAAACCAATCTCCTACAGTTAAATGATGAAAATTTGGATTAGATGATTTAAATGTTAAATTATCTAAGTATTCAACTTCTAAATTACATTTAGAACAAGTAATAAAATTTCCTTTACTACTAAGAGTTCCTATCTCTCCACAAATAGGACATCTATATAGACAACGTTCTAATGCTTCTGCTCTAGAAGAAGATTTGTATCTTTCTTTAGATGGCGCTTCTTGAACTGTTAAGTTTTTAATAACTAAGTCTCTAATTTCTTCAAAAGACATTTTTTCTAATTCTTTATATGAAATTATTTTTTTCATTTTTCCATAGAAAGGACCTTTTCTTTTAGAAGTAGAGTATCTAGGATCATATCCATAACCTCCATGAAAATTATAGATAGCAAGATTAGCTTTAGATTTAATAATTAATTTAATGGTTGAATCATTTATATAACAAAGATTACCAGAGAAAGTTCTATTTCCTTCTGGATAGAGCATTAAGTTATTTCCTTCTCTTAATACAGAAAGCATATATTTAACTGCACCTATATCTTTTAGTGTTTTAGCTTTGTATACTGGTCCAATTAGTTTTTGAGCGGCCTTGCGGTATTTAATCGGTACAAAATCTTTACTTGTTACAGGATATACGATATCTTTTAAAGAAGCGATTAATAAAAATGGGTCATCGGTAGTTTGATGATTAGCAATTAATATATATTCTATCACTTTTTGGTAAACGATAGTATTTGCTTCTAAAATTATTTTTAATATAAATAAAAGGTCTAATTACAGGTTTAACAAAAATGTGAAAAAATTTATGGTGTTTTGTTTGCCACATATTAAACTCCTTTCTTTATAATAGTCTATCATATGAATTGTTAAGTTTTTGATAAGTTAAATAATATTTATAAGAAGAAAAACGTGGTTCTCCTTTAAATTGATAATAATCATTTCCAATATAGAATAATAATTTATGTTTTCCTTGGTTAACAACTTCAGAAATATCTTTAAAATAATATGTATCAGTTTTTCCTTTTCCAACCAATTCGAATCGATCTTCATACATAAATAGATTACCTTTATTGATTAGTTCTTTATTTTTTGTTGTAGAAGTAAAAAGTAATTCTACATTGTTATCACTTAATAAAATAGGAGAAGTGAATTGGTGTTTATATATAAAATCTCTTTGAAACTTCATCCAATCACTAATAGTTTTAAAAGAAATTGAAGTATCATTAAAACTTAAAGATAAATCTTTATGATATTCTCCTTCTAAAGAACAAGTTTTACAACTAAATGTATTTTTATTAGAATAGATAGTTTCTAATTTATGACATTTAGGGCATACAAATAGTATTCTTTCTAGATATTCAGCTTGTCTTTTTGATTTATAGATTAAGTTTTCATTTGATGAATAAGATATAGTTTCTTCTATTGTGTTTAATAATTCTTCATCTGAAAGAGAATTAATTTCTTCTAAAGATAAAACTTTTCTTACTTCTCCATAGGCGCCATTGGATTTTCTCCCTTTATATCCCCATCTAGGATCAATTCCATATCCACCTTCAATATGATATAGAATTAGTGGTATTTTCAATAATCTAACTAATTTGACTATAGATTTATCTAATTTTAATAAATCACCAGAATAAGTTCTGTTTCCTTCAGGGAATATAGCAATGCTTCCACCTTCTTTTGCGACTTTTATACATCTTTTTATACACACTAAATCAGTGATACCTTTTTTTATTGGAATAGGTGCAAGAGCATAAGATAATAATTTAGAAACGAATTTATTTTTCATTAAATCTTCACTTGCTACATAATATATAGGAAATTTAAAAGATAATCCAAGTAAAAAAGGATCTAAAGAGGCAGCATGGTTTGCTATGATTAGATAGTTTTGCTTATTATTAATTTTACTAATTCTAGCTCTATAACCGTATTTTAAAAATAAAAATATTTTAAAAATTAGTCTTGCAATTTCTGTAAATACTTTATGTCTAAAATGGCACCACTTATTACTTTTCATCGTTCTTTTCTTTCTCCTATATTTCGTATATTTAATTATAAATGATTAATTAATAAAAAAATACGATTTTTTTAAAGGAGAAAATTATTATGGTAAATAATTATGAAGAGAGTACAAATAAGATAATAGAATTTGCTAAAAAGGATAAGAGTGAATTAAAAATAGATGGAACTATTGGAGTACTAGTTAATGAGAATGGTAGACTAAATGAAATAAAGTTGATTAATAAATTTATAAAAAAGAATTTAAACTATAAAACAAAAGGATATGGAGATATATTAGGAGATAAAGAATTTAATGAATTTATAATTAAATGGATTTTTTCTAAAAACTATAAAGAAATGATTTCATCTTTTAGTTTTGGAGCTACTTCAGCTTTATCGTTTTTATTTTCTAAATATTGTCTTAATAAAAGATTGTTAGTCCCCTCTTTAAGATGGAGAAATTATGATTTAATTGCTAAAGAAAATAATATTAAGTTAAAGGAATATAATTTCTTTGATCAAAACAAATTTAATATAAATGGTTTGAAATCATTAATTGAAAAAGAATCATTAATTAATGATGAAATAAATGTTTTAATTAATGACCCATGTCATAATCCAACAGGTTATTCATTAAGTGCTTGTGAATGGGAAGAAATATTTAGTTTTATCCTAAAAACTTCGTTAAAATCAAAGATTAATCTCATATTAGATATAGCGTATATTGATTATAGTAAGTATAGATTACAAAACTTATTTGATATAATTAATAAGGTTAATGAAAACATTAATGTATTTTTTACTTTTTCTTTTTCTAAATCTTTTGGTTTATATGGATATAGAGGAGGAGCATGCATTTTATATTCTTTATCTACAAAAGAAAGAGAAGACTTTATTAAAAGAATGAAACTATACTGTCGTAGTACTTTTTCTTCTTGTAATACCTTATTGACTTCTACTTTTAAAAATATTTATTTTAATAAAGAAAATATTAAAAAAAGAATAAAGGATAATATCTATTTGTTAAAAAAGAGGGCCAGGATATTAATTAAAATGTTAGATAGTGAAGATATTGATTATTATCCTTATGAAGAAGGTTTCTTTTTATTAATAAAATGTTTTGATAGTATCTCTATATGTGAAGCTTTAATTAAAGAACATGTGTACTTACTGCCTTGCAAAAATGGGATTAGAGTATCAATAGGCTCTATTCCAATTGACAAAATAGGCCCACTTGTAAAAAAACTAAAAATATGTCTATTAAAAAATTCTAAAATATCGGTTAATTAAGTTATTTAACTTAACAAAATAATCAACTAATGCATTTTTTACTATTAATGCATAAATAAAAATGATATTATTATCTAGGTCTGAAACCCAGGAGGTAGACGTATGCAAAATAAGTATGATGTAATTATTGTTGGTGCTGGTCCAACAGGAATCTATGGGGCTTATGAATTAATATTAAAAGCACCTCAACTAAAAGTATTATTAGTAGATAAAGGTAGAGATATTTATACAAGAAGTTGCCCATTATTAAAAGGATTAATTAAACAATGTCCACAAAACCCAAGTGGTGAACCAGGATGTTTACCAGCATGTGCAATGACAGCAGGATTTGGTGGATCTGGTGCTTATTCTGATGGTAAATTCAATATTACAAGTGAATTTGGTGGTTGGATGACTAACTACTTACCAAAAGAACAAGTGTTAGATTTAATTAAATATGTTGATGAAATTAACTTAAAACATGGTGCGCCTACTGAAATTACTGACCCATATACTCCAGAAGTAATGGAAATTGAAAAGAAAGGTATTGCTGCTGGTTTAAAATTATTAAGAAGCCAAGTTAGACATTTAGGTACTGAAATTAATCTTCAATTAATGAAATCTATTTATGATGAAATGGCAAAACATATAGATTATGCTTTTGCAACAGAAGTAAAAGATATCGTCGTTGAAAATGATGAAATTAAAGGAATCATTTTAAAAAATGACCAATTAATTGAAGCAAAATACGTATTATTAGGTGTAGGTAGAAACGGATCTGAATGGTTAAGTAAAATCTTAACTCAACATGGTATTAGATTAAAAAATAATCGTGTTGATATTGGTGTAAGAGTTGAAACAAATGATATTATTATGTCTGATATTAATAAATATTTATATGAAGGTAAATTTATCTTCAATACTTCAGTTGGTACAACAGTAAGAACATTCTGTTCTAATCCTTCTGGTCATGTAGTTATTGAAAATCATAACGGTACAATGGTATGTAATGGACATGCTTATCATGATATTAGATTAGGTACTACTAATACAAACTTTGCTTTATTAGTATCTCAAGAATTTGATGAACCATTTAAAGATGCAAATGCATATGCGATTAGATTATCTAAGATTGCTAATAAATTAGCTAACGGTTCAGTTATCGTTCAAAAATATGGTGATATTAAAAAAGGTAGAAGATCTACTCAAAAAAGAATTGATGAAGGTTTCGTTACTCCTTCATTAAAAGAAGCTATTCCAGGTGATTTAGGTTTAGTTCTTCCATATAACACAATGAAATCATTAATTGAAATGATTGAAGCATTAGATACTGTTACTCCAGGTATTGCTAATGACCATACATTATTCTATGGTGTTGAAGCAAAATTCTATTCTGAAAGACCAGAAGTTAATAATCACTTCGAAACAAAGATTAAAAACTTATATGTTGGTGGAGATGGTGCAGGAATTACTAGAGGTTTAGCTCAAGCTGGTGCATCTGGTGTATGGGTTGCTAGAGATATCATTTCTAAAGAAGAAAAATAA
>SVBA01000025.1 GCA_015059095.1 Erysipelotrichaceae bacterium | reverse complement strand
TATTACTTATTTAACTTACAAAAATTTTACACCAATGGAAATATGCGAAAGAACAGGACACAAAGATAAAACTATTATTGTTAATAAATATTCTCACTTAATAAATACATATCAGAAACAAATAGTCGATTGTATAAATGAAGATTATTGATTTTTTTGTTTTAATGGCATATAATAATATTGCTAGTTAGGCAGATATATTTCTAGAATATATCAACCCAGGTTGTTAATGTATAACCTGGTTTTTTTATTTTCTATTTATATTTTAGTTTTAATGGCATATAATATAATTGTCAATAGGACAGATATATTTCTAGAATATATCAACCTGGGCCGTTAATATAATCGCCCAGTTTTTTTTATTTTCTATTTATATTTTTGTTTTAATAGCATATAATAATATCAAGAGGTAAGTCTCCGAGATACCCTAAAAAGGTATGAGCTTACTTCTTTTTATTTTCCAAAACATAAACAAAAAAAGAACCCTAAGGTTCTTTACTAAACAAATGGAGCAGGTGACGGGAATCGAACCCGCATAACCAGCTTGGAAGGCTGGTGTTCTACCACTGAACTACACCTGCGAATGGCGGACCAAACGAGAATCGAACTCGCGATCTTCTCCGTGACAGGGAGACATGTTAACCGCTACACCATTGGTCCATCTTAGATGGCGGAGCAAGAGAGACTCGAACTCTCGCACCAGTTTAACCCGATCTACTTCCTTAGCAGGGAAGCCTCTTCACCAACTTGAGTATTGCTCCATGTCGCTTATATAATATACCATGCTAATAATTTATTTTCAATTAATTTTTAATTTTTTTTAATAATTGAAACAACATGTTTTCCTTTTTTCAAGCAGAAAGGACAATTTGAGCTATGTAATTGTTGATTAAACGATATAAAGTTTGTGAAATCTTTTATCTCTTTCAAACAATCTTTATTTCCACACCAAACAATCTTATTAATCTTATCATTAATATTATTATGTAATTCATCCAAATTTATTACTTTGTTTTGTAAAGATATATTTTTTTCTAATACCTTCAAATACATTCTTTTGTGCATCTTTTTAAACAATGATTCAATTTCATTTACCAACTTATCATTATCTATTACCAACTCTTCTAAATTGTCTCTACAAGTAATTTCAACTACTCCTCTTTCTAAATCTCTAGGACCTATTTCTACTATTAAAGATACTCCATTAATAATTGAATTTTCTTTCTTTTCTTTTGAGGTAATATTTTTCTCGTTTAAATATACTCTATAACCTTTTTCTAAGAATAAGTCACTTATTTTTCTACATTCTTTTAATACACCCTTTTCATTTGGTTTTAATGGGATAATTTCTATTTGAGTAGGTGCGATTTTTGGCGAAAAAACTAGTCCTTTTTCATCTTTATGAATATTAATTAATGTATATAATATATCAGTATCTATCTTTGAACATGTTAAAAATGAAGAATCACATTCGCCTATATAATTAGATGCAATATTCTTTTCTCCAAAATAAGTAGTTAACAAGTTATTATCTTCATTAAACGGATCTTTACCGCATAAAAAAGGAATAGCAAATAAATCTTTTCCTAAACAATTATATATTTCTAATACATCGATAGTTTTATTTCTACATTCTTCTATTTCATTTGTATATTTTCCATAACTAACAAATTCAATTTTATCTTTTAAGTAAGATAAAGAAAAATGTTCGCTTGGTAATATTTTTTCATTTTGAATATAATATTCTAATGAATTAGTATAGATTTCTGAATATGACAATTTATTAAATTTATCTTTTAAATAAGAAACAATTGAATTCCATATAAAAATTCCATTCGGTAATAGAGTTAATCTATCATCTTTTTTAATAATTTTTGCTTTTACTAGTAATTCTTTTAAATCATCCATAATATTCACCTATTACATTATAAATAATTATTTATAATTTTTAAATAATTACCTTAATTTGTTTATTTTGTACATTTAAATGTTATAATAATGTCAGAGGTGGTTTTTATGAATAAAATTATTCCAATTACAGATTTAAGAAAAACTAACGAGATATCTTCTTTATGTTCAAAAGAAGATCAACCAGTATTTGTTACTAAAAATGGTTACTCCGATTTAGTAATTATGTCTCATAAAGTCTACGAAAGACTAGAAAGAAGAGTAACTGTTGAATCTCCATTATTACAAAACAAATTAGAAATCAAAGAACAAGATGAATGTATGGGATTTATTAAAGTTGCAGCGTGTAATTTTGATGTTGCTATCCACAACGTAAAGAAAAATGTATCTTCAATCACTTCAAGAGTAAAAGAAGCGTATAACGAAGGTGCTAAAATTATTGTTTTTCCTGAACTTTCTTTAACTTCATATACTTCTGGAGACATGTTTTATCAAGATAGTTTATTGAAACAAGTAGAAACCGGATTATTAGAGTTATCTAATAATTTAAAAGAAATAGATGCTTTTGTAGTAGTAGGCGCACCATTAAGAAAAGATGGAAAATTATTTAATTGTGGTGTTGCTATCCATAAAGGAATTATTTTAGGTGTTGTACCAAAAATGTTTATTCCAAATTATGGCGAATTCTATGAACAAAGATATTTTGAAAAACCATTATTAGGTAATTCCTATATCGATATTTTAGATAAGACATACCCTTTTGGAACTAAATTATTATTTAAAAATATGCATTACACCGATGAAGTAATTGGCATTGAAATCTGTGAAGATTTATGGATGAACCTTGCTCCCTCTTGTTTTCACTCTTTAGCAGGTGCAACAATCGAATGCAACTTATCCGCGTCTAATGAAACTCTACATAAAGAAGAAACAAGAAGAGAATTAGTTAAAGTACAAGCGAGTAAGAATAATATGGGTTACATTTATTCATCTTGCTCATATTCTGAATCTACTACCGATGTAATATACTCTTCTCATAATATTATCGCCGAACCTGATGGAATTATTTCTGAATCAAAATTATTCGAATCAAACATCACTTATGGAGAAATCGATTTAGATAGAATTAAATCTGAAAGAATTAAAAAAAATTCTTTAGATATTTATACTTTAAAAGATTTTTTAGTCATTCCATTTGAATGTAGATTATCCACACCAACCCTTACTAGAAAATATAAAAAATTACCCTTTATAGATGAAGATGAAGAATCTTCAAAAAAAACAGTATTAAAAGCAATTGAAATGCAAGGATATGCTTTAGCAAGAAGAATGAAACATATCTCTTGTTCTCATGCTGTATTAGGATTATCAGGTGGCTTAGATTCTACCATCGCTCTATTCGGAATTGTAAAAGCTTTTGATATCTTAGGATTAGATAGAAAAAATATCCACACTATTACAATGCCTTGTTTTGGAACTTCAGAAAGAACAAAAAGAAACGCCATTAAACTTGCAAAACATTTTGGAGTCACATTAAAAGAAATTAATATTGCCGCTTCTGTAACTCAACATTTAAAAGATATTGATCATGACATAAACGATCGTTCCGTTACTTACGAAAATGCTCAAGCAAGAGAAAGAACTCAAATACTTATGGATTATTCAAACAAAGTCAATGGATTAGTTATTGGAACAGGTGACTTAAGCGAAATTGCATTAGGGTGGTCTACATATAATGGCGATCATATGTCAATGTATTCAATTAATACTTCATTTACTAAAACATTCATTAGAGAAATGACTAGAGTTCTAGCAGATGTTCACTCTGATATCAAAGATGTATTACTAGATATCTTAGGAACACCAATTTCACCAGAACTAATCCCACCAAAAGAAGGTCAAATTTCTCAATTAACCGAAGATTTAGTAGGACCTTATGAACTACACGATTTCTTCTTATATCATTTTATATATAAACACATGTCAGTTAAAAAAGTATTTATGATTGCAAAAGAAACATTTAAATATGACTATAAAGTTGAAACAATCAAAAAATGGTTAGTAACATTTATCAAAAGATTCTTCAATAACCAATTTAAAAGATCTTGTTCCCCTGATGGACCAAAAATTTCTGAAGTAAGTTTAGGACCAAGAGGAGATTTAAGATTACCAAGTGATGGGTCTTATCTATCATTTTTAGAAGAATTAGAATAAAAGCAAAAGAAAATCCCATATCTAAAGATATGGGATATTTTTTTAGTCAACCATTGAATGAGCAACGTAAGCTAAGTGGTCGCCTGCTCTTTCTAAATTTGATACTAAATTAATATATGTACCAGAGTTAGAAGGTTTACAAACGCCGTCTTCTAAACGTTTAATATGTTCTTTAATCATCGAAGATCTTAAACTATCAATTTCATCTTCAACTTCATCAACTTTAGCAATCAATTCTTTTTTACCTTCATCAAAGATTGCTTTAACATTAACGAATTGTTCTTTTAACTTAGTTTGTAATAAACCAATTTGTTCATAAACTATTGGAGTAAAACCAGTCTCTTTTTTAACTTCACTCTTAGTATATTTAACCATATTATCTGCGATTTCAGCTTCACGGTAGAAGTCATTTACAGCTTGATGAATTTTTGAAATCAATAATTCATCTTCTCTAGAAATTTGTTTTCCAGATAACTTAACTAAATACTCTAAGATATCTTGGTTAATACCTTCAATTTCTGCAATATTTTCCAAAATTTCTTTTTCACTAGAAATATCACGCTTGATAAATGATTCAATAGACTTATCTAAAGTCTCCATACACAAACCACCAAATCTAATCAATTCTTTAGATACTTGAGTTAATGCTACACTTGGAGTTTCTAAGAAACGATCATCAATATATGATTCAAATTTTCCTTCTTTCTTCTTATCTGGCATAATTAATGTCGCCAATTTTACAAATATCTTAATAAACGGCAAGAATAATAATGTACATCCTACATTAAAGAAAGTATGGAACCATGCGATTTGAGTAGCAGGATTACCTGGGAACAATTTCATTAAAGTATCTTTCATTAAGTTTGGAATTAACATACAAATCACAAACCAAATAACAGTACCAAAAGTATTAAACATTAAATGAATTAATGAAGCCCTTTTTGCATTTGTGTTAGCATTAATAGAAGACATTAACGCAGTAACACAAGAACCAATATTTGAGCCTAAAATAATATATAAAGGAGCATTAGATTCAGGGGCACCAATCACTGCACCTGCAGATAACATCATAATAACGATAGATGTCGAGGCAGAAGACGATTGAATCGCTGCAGTAAAAATAATACCAAATAATAGTAATAAAATAGGATTATTACACATAGACAAGAAATCTTTTAACACTTGCAATTCTTGTAAAAATTTCATTGATCCTGACATAATATCTAAAGATAAGAACACTAAACCTAAGCCAGCGATTGCTAAGCCTATAGTCTTAACTTTATCTTTTTTAAATAACATATCCATAAATGCACCAACGAAAGTTAAGGCAATTGCAAAAGTCGTAAAATCAAACGAGCCAATTCCAGATAGAGAACTCAAAGAAACGATATGAGCAGTAATTGTTGTACCAATATTTGCACCCATAATCATCGCTGTCGCTTGAGCAAGAGTCATAATACCCGCATTTACAAACCCTACAATCATAACAGTTGTGGCACCTGAAGATTGAATGATTGCTGTAACAGAAGCACCGATTCCAACACCAATTAAAGGGTTAGATGATGTTTTATTAAATAATTTCTTTAAACCTGTATTAGCTAATTTTTCAATATTATCAGATAACAATTTGAAAGCTAATACAAGAGCGCCGATACCACCAAGTAACAATAATACTTGAGTAATAATATCTCCGCTAGTAACTACATCCGTAACAATATTAATCATAAAAAAATACTCCTTATTTATTTTGTTGCGTACCATATAATTATAATTGATATAATTTTAGTATTCTACAAAATTACTTTCTTTTAACAAAGTTAAACGTTTTCAAGGAGTAGTGTTTTTTTTATTATTAAGCTTTCTTTATTACTAGATTTCCATTGACACCTTCATATTCAATATTAATAACTGGGGTTCCATAAACTTTTAAATTATCATATTCAGAAGTAAAATTTCCTATAGTTTCGGCATCTACACTATATCCAAAACTAGACAAAATATAAATTGTATCCGTTCCATTTACAGTAGAAATTTCAATATCAGTTTTATTATAAATTGGATTGAATATAGAATCGCCATTAACTTTACTTAATGATAATTTATCAGAAACAAATGCATCTGCAGTAAAATTACCATTGACCATATTAATTTCCACATCTTTTGCAAGAGTTTGATTAAAAATAACATTTCCATTTACTAAATTAACATCCACTTCATTATATTTAGATTCATCTAGAAAAGAACAATTACCATTTACCAAATTAAAATCTACACTTATTGAATTTTCTAGATCAATCGGCGCAGTAATAAATAAATCCTTTTCTAATTTATTTACTTCGTTTTGACTAGTACCATTTTCTACATATTGGATTTTTAAAGTAGTACCATCTAAATAGTAATATAATGGATATTCTCCAAAATCCTCTTCTTTAACACTGACTTTATCAGTTTCTGTTTGAGTAATAGTTATATTTCCATTAACCCAAGCAACTTCAATTTCATCAATTCTAGATTCTAAAGTAAATTCACTACTAGAAACATATTTTTGATGATCTTCATAAGTATACTTATTAAAATTACATCCTCCTAATAATGTTAGTGTTAAAGCACATGTTAATAAATTGATAATCTTTTTCATTTTTTTCTCCTTTTTAAAAGCCTTTATTTTTTAATTCATCCACTAATCTTAAATAAAAAGCGTATACTTTTTCTTTTTTATTTTTATTCAATGTTAAGTCTACCATCTCTGCATGAGAAATAGAATCATCAATCATATCGCCTTTAAATTCTCCAAACTTAGAAGACTCTTTAGATACCATTCCATCAGAATCACCTTTATTTTGATATTTAAAAAATAATAAAGGTATTCCCATAATAAAGTCATCTCTACTTCTTTTCAATGTCGAAGAATAACTTTGAACAAATATATCAGCATCAACTTTTAATACTCTATTTTCAACATTGTCACTTTCTTTTAATTGAATACAAGTTTTATATGCATCCGGATTTTTATCTTTAAAAATTTTATAAACTAAATTCACCCAAAAAGCGATGATTTTTATCAAAAATTTAGGTAATTTTAACAAAAATGTCGCTATTGGAGAACCTCTATGAGGAGTAGATAAAGTAGTTAATGATGCGATATTATTTTCCATTCCTAAATGCTCAATTAAATAGATAGAATCTAATCCTCCTTTAGAATGTGCAATCAAATTGACTTTGTCAACATTATGTTTTTGCATTACTTCTAAAATTTGTTCTTTTAGTTGATTTGCATTATTTTCAATCGTTCCAAATCCATCAGTAGTACTAGTATAAACAATGTGTCCTTGACTCTTTAAGATATCTTCTATACGTCCAAAAGCTTTAAAGAACTTATAATCCTTTAAAGCAATACCGTGAACTAAAATAATGGGATACTTACATGCCATAATCTTTCTCCTTAAGAATAATATATACCCTTTGTTATCTAAATGCACGCAACTAGTTGTTGCAAATACTAATTTCTCAAAGATTTATTTTATTGAAAATAAATTAAATTAGTAATAATATAAATGTAGTGTGATTAGAAAGTTGGTGATGATAATGAAAAAAGCTTTTGATAATAAAAAATATTTAGAATTGCAATCAGAAAATATTTTAAATAGAGTTAACAAATTTGGTAATAAATTATACCTTGAATTTGGTGGCAAATTATTTGATGATTACCATGCTTCTAGAGTTTTACCTGGTTTTGCACCAGACACAAAACTGAAAATGTTATTAAAAATCAAAGAAAAAGTAGAAGTTGTTATCGTTATTAACGCTAAAGATATTGAAAAAAATAAAATACGCGGTGACTTAGGAATCAACTATGAATCTGAAGTACTAAGACTAATCGACGCTTTTAGAGCAACAAAATTATATGTTGGTTCAGTATGTATCGCTCAATATCATTCCGTTCCTCAAGTTGATTCATTTAATAAAAAATTAAATAATTTAGGAATCAAAACTTACTTACATTACGAAATCAAAGGTTATCCTCACGATATATCTAATATTATTTCTGAAGATGGATTTGGTAAAAATGAATACATTGAAACAACTAGACCAATTGTTGTTGTAACTGCTCCTGGGCCAGGTTCAGGAAAAATGGCAACATGTTTGTCTCAACTATACCATGAAAACAAAAAAGGAATTAAAGCTGGTTATGCTAAATATGAAACTTTCCCTATTTGGAACTTACCTTTAAAACATCCGATAAACCTAGCATATGAAGCTGCTACTGCAGATTTAAATGATGTAAATATGATTGATCCATATCATTTAGAACACTATAATCAAATGGCAGTTAATTATAATCGAGATGTAGAAATATTCCCTGTATTAAAAGCAATGTTTGAAGCTATTTATGGAGAATCACCTTATAAATCACCAACAGATATGGGAGTTAATATGGTCGGATTCTCGATAAGTGATGACGAAGTAGCAAGACAAGCAAGCAAAGATGAAATCATTAGAAGATACTTAAGAGTACAATGTGATTTAAGAAACGGAAAAGTATCCACTCAAGCTTTAGATAAAATAGCATTATTAATGAGACAATTAGATATTTCTATATCCGATAGAAAATGTGTTGCAAAAGCAATAGAAAAAAGTGAAAAAACAGGAACAGTATCAATGGCAATGGAATTAGAAGATGGAACATTGATAAGTGCTAAAACATCTGATTTATTAACTGCTCCTGCTGCTCTATTATTAAATGCATTAAAACACATCACAAAAATTAATGATGAATTATTATTAATTTCTCCTTCAATTATTGAACCAATTTCAAGAATGAAAACTCAAGATTTAGGAAACCATAATCCTAGATTACACGCTGATGAAGTTTTAATTGCTCTAGCAATTTCTGCAACAACAAATCCTTTAGCAGAACTAGCAATGAAAAAACTTGGAAAACTCGCAAACTGCCAAGCACATTCATCAGTAATTCTTCCTCAAATTGATGAACAAGTTTTTAAAAAATTAAAGATTGATGTAACTAGTGAACCTCAAGTTTACGCGAAAAAACTATATACAAAATAAAAGTTCCGTTTGGAACTTTTTTTAGAATTTATATGGTCTTAAATCGACATCCTCACTCAAATTACATAAGAATTTTGCTAATACATTAATCATAGATTCGATATCTTTTTTTGATGCAATTTCAATAGGAGAATGCATATATCTTAATGGAATTGAAAATAAAACATGAGGTACTCCTTCATTAGTTCTTAAAATTGTATCTCCATCAGTAGCAGTTCTTCCTGCCCATACTTCATATTGAATAGGTTCATTAATTTCTTTAGCAGTCTTTTCTAATAATTCATTTAATTTTCTATTAGGTAAAGAGCCAATACAAATTACTCCACCTTTTCCAATACTAACTTCTCCAGCAGTATCTGCTCCTTTATAATCATTAGCATAAGTAACATCTACTACAATTCCAATATCAGGTTTTATTATTGCACTAGTTGAATAAGCGCCTCTACCTGTATTTTCTTCACCTGTAGTAGCAGTACAATAAATACCAACTTTAGCACCCATTTCCATAGCCTTTAAACACGCGCATTGAGTGATAAATACACCTAATCTATCATCAAATGCTCTACCAGAAACTTTATCATCTAACAATTCAACCATATCAGTATCATGAATAACATATGATCCTAATGGAACAACTTTTTTAGCTTCTTCAATATTGGAAGCACCAATATCGATAAATAAATCTTCTGCATCAACATCAGCTTTTTTACCTAAAGATGAATTAGTACCTGCAACACCTAAAACAACTTTGCCTTCTTTAGTAATTACTCTAACTTTGCAACCAATATATAATTTTGTTCTTACCCCACCATTTCTATCAACAGTTAAAGAACCATCAGAATTATAGCCAGTAACGATTAATGAAATTTCATCAGCATGAGCAGCTAACATAACTTTAAATTTGCTATTCTTATTATATACTGCTGTAACACTACCAAAATTATCATAAATAAAATCTTCTGCTTTAGATTTTGTATAATCTACTACTAATTTCATTAAATTATCTTCGTAACCAACTGGAGATGGTGTTTTAATAATTTCATTTAAAAATTTAATATCCATAATATTCCTCCTATACTTTTATAAAAAACATTGATAAAATTGTATCATATACTAATAATTTTTTAAATTAATTTAAAAAAATACATATAGTAAAAGAGGAAAATATGAAAAAATTCTTAATAGAAAATAAAAAATCAATAATTAAAGGTGGAATCTCAATTATAGTGATTGCTATTTTAGCTATAGGAATATATTTTCTATTTAAACATTTAGGTATTACATCTATCACCCAAGAACAACTTCAAACATTCATTAAAGAACAAGGCATTTGGGGACCATTAATTTTTATTCTAGTTTCCTTTTTACAAGTAACTTTTATTCCTATACCTGGTTCAATAACAATTTTAGCTGGTAATTATCTTTTTGGTCCATGGGCATCATATCTATATTCTTTTATTGGGATGTTTATTGGAAGTTTAGTCGCCTTCTTATTAGGTAGATTAATTGGTAAACCTTTTATCTATTGGATAGCAGGAGATAAAGAAAAGGTCGAAAAATATTTAAAGACGTTACATGGAAAAGAAAACGTTGTTTTATTCTTTATGTTTTTATTCCCTTTCTTTCCAGATGATTTATTATGTTCAATCGCAGGCATATTGCCTATTACATTTATTGGTTTTATGATAATGCAAATAGTTACAAGAATTACATCTATTGGAGCAACTTTATTATTTATGTCAGGAGAAATAATTCCATATCATGGTTGGGGGATACCCGTATTAATAATAATTGGGATTTTAGCGATAATCGCATTTGTTATATCATACAAAAACGCCGATAAAATAAACGATAAATTAAGAGAAATAGTCGATAAATTATTCAAAAAAAATAATCACAATTAAGTGATTATTTTTCATATGTAATTCTAATATTTTTATTGATATATTCCACTTTTCCTTTAACTCCAGTAATAATAGGCATACTTGGATCAAAGTGTCCTAAATCAACATCCATTAATATAGGAACATGAAGATTTTTTAGATTTGTTTTTATAGCTTTATAATGACTTATTCCAAACATTTTTTCTTTATAACAAGCTCTTGGTCTACCAAAAATAAATCCTTTAACATATTTAAACCATCCTGCTTCCTTTAATTGAAATAATGCTCTTTCAATTGAAATAACATTTAAATCACAAGGCTCTAAAAAGAAGATAATCCCATCCTCTTTATATTTTTCAATGTATTCTTTAGTTTTATCAAACCTTGTACCACACAAATTAATCAAACAATCTAAACACCCTCCTAATAATCTACCTTCCATAGAAATGTATTCACTTCTAGGATATGTCTTAATAATTTTTTCTTCTTTATATTCATGCTCTTTAAGAGGATTAGTAGGATCTTTTTCTTCAAATCTACACCAATATGGATATCCTTCAATTACCTTTGTTTTATTTAATAATAAATTTAAAGCATCTTTAACTTCATACTTGTATGGAGTAAAAGCAAACGCACAAGCATTTGGTCCATAAATAGTAGGAACTTCTGAGATAGTTGCCATTGTATAAGTTAAATTAGTGTTATCAGAGAACCCCATAAAAAATTTATGCGGTGCCTTTTTTATTTTTTCAAAATTAATGAATGGTAGAATTTCATTCATTACTTCTCCTCCACCAACTGAAATAATTGCTTCACTATCTCCTAAATACGCATCCATAAATTCCTTAGCACATTTTTTAGGAGTATTACTTCTTGCATTAGATTCCGCTAAAAAGATATTAGGACCTTTATCTAAAGTAAACCCCAATTCTTCTAAATTCTTAATAGCAACTTCTAATCTAGTTTTATATGGTTCAGTAGTACAACCAAAAGAAGGAGCAACCAAACTTATTTTTCCATTTTCTTTTAAATAATTAATCTTTTTCATATATTCACATCCTAGTCTAATAAATATTGATACTCTTCATGATTTAAAAACCAATTAGCAGCATAACTGCAACTTGCTCTACACTTTCTATTTGTTTCAATTAACACTTCTACAAAAGCTTCCATAATTTTAGAAGCAATACCTTGCCCTCTATAAGCAGGATTAACAATCGTATGATTAATAACTACAATACCTTCTTCTAAATCTGGAAAAGTAGCAAACCCTGCTAATTTTCCATCAATAAATACATTAATTCTATTTCTTTCTTTTTTTACTTCCATATTTTAATCCTCAATATCCGATATCTTTTTATATACTTTATTATAAAAGAATTTTCCAAAATAATTATGAATTAAGTTTTTAAATTCTTCTTTTTCTACTTTTTTATTAGTCCCAAGCATATCATAAACAACATCTATTTCTCTAATAGTATATCCTAAATACATAAATCCATTTTTTGAATAAAACTTATTTCTATTTACTCTTTCTAAATAATTAGAAGCTTTATCATCTAAAGTTTCTGCCATTAAACAGATTCTTTTATCTTTATATTTTTCTTTGATTAAAGATAATATTTTACTTCCATACCCACAATGTCTTAATTCTTCTACAATAGCAAAATAATAAATGTAGACTATATCTTTATAAACAATATTATAAATTAATCCGATATATTTTTCTTCTTCATAAATATTATAATATTCTCCCTTATTTTTCTTCATTCTAGAAATTAAAATTGAATAAGGTACTCTCTCATTTTCTGGAAAAGCAGAAACATATAATTTTTTAGATATACTTTTTTTGAATTTCTTATTAAAATAATCAACTAGTTCTGTCTTCATATATTCCTTCTCCTTGATAATTTTATTTTTTCATATATCTTAAAATAAAATGGTTTAATTTTTTTATTTAAAATAAAAGCAAATGGCGAATAAATAATTAAATAGTGAACAGATACTAAACAAATAATACTAAATAATGATGAAACTAAACAATAGAAAATATATTGAATACTATCACCACTTAAAGAAGAAATATTATTAAACCAAGTTACTGCAATAGCTTTATTAAACAATGGAATAGTAACTATTTGATGAAACGCTAAAATAACTAATGTCGTTTTTCCTAATTCTTGCATTACTTTATTTCTAATAGAATTGCTGATAAAAATAATTCCTAAGCTAGAGAAAACCGCACAAGGGATAGTTAAATAATACTTATTATAATTCATTCCCCACATCTCTAAATGTGAAGAATATGTATGATAATTATATTCTCCTAATATTTGTCCAAGTACAAATAAAATAATACCTATACCTAAACTATATAGCCTATTTCCTAATAAAAACTCCCTTATTTTTGAAAAGTCTTTATGCGCAAATAAATATCCAATACAAACAAAGAAAACACCAAACAATGCAACATCGATATTCCAAATAAATCTATAACGATAATGAATATTAAAAATAATTGCAACAGTTAAAAATAAAACTCCACCTATAAAAACGAAATAAGATTTATTCTTACTAATTTTAGCAATGAAATAGAAAAATATATCACTAAAAAATAATGCACCAACAAACCATATTGGATAAGTTCTTTTTTGTTCTAATAATTTTATTAACATTGTTCCAAAAAATTTAGGATCATCAACTCTACCTTCTAATTTAAATTTGATCATTTCAACAAATATTAAAATAATCCCCAAACAAAACATTGGAATTAGATAAGACTTAATCTTCTTTTCTAAAAAATTACCAAACGATTCACCATCTTTTATTTTTAAAGTAACTCCATTTAATATAAAAAATAAAGGAAGATGAAAACTATACCCAATATGTCGAATTTCCCCTTTACTCATCACATGACAAAGAACAACAAAAAATATTGCAATAAACTTTGCTACATCGATATATTCTAATCTATTTTGTTTTTCAATTTTCACTTCCATATTATTAATCTATTTTCTTCCCACATTGAGAGCAATAAAGAGAATCACCATCAACTATAGAATTACAATGAGGACATACTTTATTCATTATCTTTCCACAATGTTTACAATACTTACTTCCTTTATCATTTTCTTTACCACAATTAGGACATTTTTCTTCCTCATCTTTAATAATAGAAACAAAATCTTCAACTTCTGGCTTTAAATCTTGATATGTTTCTTTATAAATTGGCATTCCTTCATCTTTCATATATTTCATAGTTTCTCTTCTATAACCAACACTTAAAAGTGTTCCACCAAATCCTAATAAAGGCATACCAACAAAACAACACCAAAATAAACTAGGAAATCCATTACCTGCAAAAGCACTAAAAAATGAAATTAATCCAATCGCAGTAAATATTCCTCCTACTATAACTAAAACTAATCCTACAGTTTTAATTTTCTTTTTCTTATTTTCATGATCATTCATAACAAAGCTCTCCTTTAATTAATTTTAAATATAAATAATACTATTTTTACAATAGAGGTTACTAACATTAAACTACAAAGTCCAACATAAACCCAGTTAATTATCTTTAATGTTTTATTTTCCATTTTTCTATTTTTTAAAGATAGAATTAATAACACAATTGAAGCAATAATAATAGAAACAGCCATCCCATACCCATAAGCATAAAGTACAAAAGCTCCTATACCTACTATTAAATAGTATAGCATACTCAATTCACCTAAGGTAGATACATCAATATCATCATTTTTTATAACTTCTCCATATTCAAATAAGCTATCTTTCAAAGAAAATGGTATTAAAAGGAAAGAAAAAACAAGTAGTACAACACCTAAAATTATACCTACCACAATTATTGAATTTCTCTCGTTACTTTTTCTTATACTACTAGTTGTCATAACACTCTAAAACCCCACTGGTCTTTTAAACATTTGTAAAAATAATTTAAATTCATTTACTTTTGCCATCTTCATTTCTTGCGTATTAAGTATCATTGCTTTTTTATTCTTTTTAGAAACTGGTTCCCAGTTAGGTAAATAAGAACTATTTGGATTTCCATTTCTAGCAAATTCACATAAATAAGTTACCATATTATCCATCAACTTATAATCCGGATCTTCAAAAGGTCTCCAAGAAGAAGATAAAGTTCCGAACCAATACCACATATCTGCACAATGGAAAGCTTTAGAATCATCACCAGGTAATGCTCTATTAAACATCCATAAATATGAAGGAACAAAATTCTTTTTATTTTGCAATAAACACCACTTCTTACTCATAGAAAATAAAATATATGGCATTAAATCTTCACTGGTAGTTCCAATCAAATAAGGAATATTTCTTAATTTATCTAACATTTTATATTGAGAAGATACTAAATACTTTCCATCGATATATGGAATAGCAATCATCCCCATATCCTTATTTTCCTTAATTAACTTATAGTAACTTTCAAATAGTTTAGTTACATCATAATTACGTAACTCTTCAATATTTTTACATCCTGTTTCTTCATATAAACGAGAAAATTGTTTTATTTTTGATGTATATGGTTGGAGGGTAGTAAGACGATTAATTCCTCCTCCACTAACCATTACCGCCTTATGAAATAATCCCTCGCTTTCAGGAGAAAAACATAAAGCTTGAACAGACATTGCTCCTGCACTTTGTCCCATAATAGTAATATTATTAGGATCACCTCCAAAAGAAGCAATATTATTTTTAACCCATTTTAATGCTGTAATTTGATCTGCTAAACCATAATTACCACAATATCCAGATTCTTCTTTCGCACCTTCTAAACAACCAAATCCTAATAATCCTAATCGATAATTAATAGTTACTCCAATTACACCTTTTTTAGGCCATATAGGATCCATAAAGCATTTTTCATTTGCACTACAACTTCTAAAAGAACCACCATGAATATATACAATAACTGGTAATTTAGAATCATTAGAAAAATCACTTGGAGTAAACACATTTAAATACAAACAATCTTCTGAATAAGAATATTTTAATCCTTCACGATATTCTCTATAATAAAAAGAATTATTTATAGATTCATCTTTAAATGCTCTTTCTTGATAACAACAATCACCATATGTTAAGGCATCTAAAACACCTTCCCACTTAGTAACTAAAGTAGGATATTTCCATCTTTCACTCGTTGCGTAGCGAATACCTTTAAATTTTAAAATATCATCTTCAATAATACCTTTTACTTTTCCACATGGTGTATCAATTATTTTAAACATACGTTTATCTCCATTTATATAATTGATTATAGCAAATTATTATATTAATCCTAAAGATAAAAACAATATTTTTTTTTATTCATATTCTATCACTCCTTTTATTTACAACAAAAGTATTACCCCCATCCCGGCTTATTTTTGTCAACGTGTTTCAATCAAAAAAAGGATACTAGAATTTCTAGAATCCTTTTGTTGTGATATTAAGACCTATTCAGTTACTTCTTGATTTCTATTTCTTCTTTCTTCAAGTTCTATCATCATCTTTTCATAGAACTCTTCATTAACAATAAATTTCTTATTTTGAATATACCAAGATAATAAAGCAATTACTATTGGAACTGCTGTAACCAATACTCTTAATACAATTCTAGTAACTAAATTATTACCGTTTCTATACACTTCATCACCAACATTAATATCTACTTTATTTTCACCTTGTCCATAAGTAAATACAAACGATGCTTCATAAGTATAATCTATTGAGAAATAAGTATCCGGATTACTTATATCTTTAATTTTAGAATATTCTAGAATATCATTATTTAATTTCTTAAGAATATACATTTCTCTATAAACATAAATATAATCTGCTGAAGTTTGAGTTTCAGTTAGAACATCATTTGGTAAAGTAACAATTTCATTATCGATTTCTTCACATTTAGATACATATGAATCACTATCTTTTTCATATTGTTCTAATTCTTCACCATATTCATTTAATTTAATTACATAATATTTCATATCTTCAACTGTTGATGAAGACACGACTTTAGCAACTCTATCATTAAATAAACTCTTTTGAGTTTCTAAATGAGATACTTGTTGAGAAATCATATATAATCCAGTAACAACTAAAATAATAGTAGTTAGTAATGATTTAGTCGCGCTTGAAAGTTTAACCATAAATGGTCTAACTGCAGAAACTACCGCTTCATTTCTTTCACCTGTTAAGTATTCATTATATTCAACACAGTTCGTCAAATTAATTAAAGTTGTAATATAGAAATAAGTTCCTCCTACTCCAATAAATGCATAACCAATAGCTAAAGTAACAGGATTAAATGGTAATATTTTAGTCCAACCAAGTAATGCTATAAATATATAACCAATACTCATACAAATAAAACTTAACCATTGAATCTTTTTTCTAGTCCATTTAGCAGTAATTTTAGGATATAAAGCTTGTAAAACCATTGTTGCTGCACCTATAGCAAGCATTACCATTGCAAAATTACCATCATATCCATATTCTAAGTAATAAAGATTATAGATAAGCGCACCTAAGATACCAGATCCAATATCATAAATTAAATAACCTAAAGATAACCATAATAATTGTTTATTCTTAAAAATAATTTTAATAGTTTTCTTTAATGAAGCTTTTTCTTCTTCCTTTTCTTCTCCTCTTGGTCCTTCTTTAACAGTAAATACGACAATACTTTGACTAATAACCATTGCTAAACATACTACAATGGAGAAGATTGTATAAGAAGTTAAGATATTACCTTGAGTAAACGCTCCTGCAAATAAACTAATTGCTCCTCCACCAACTCCTGCAAAGAAAATAACCATAGATGTTAATTCATCTCTTCTTTTTCTTTCTGGAGATAAAGAAGGTATCGCTCCCCAATAACCAATATCGTTCATTGTAAATGCTGCTTCCCATAATAAGTAAACAACAACCATGATACCAACATAAATCCAACCATATATCTCTTGATTACCAAATGGTCGTACATTAAACATAACTAATAGTAAAATACCAGTTAATATTGCACCAAAGAAAATCCAAGGTTTAAATTTACCCCATTTTAGTTTTGCCCCATCAATAATTGTTCCCATTAATGGATCATTAATCCCATCCCAAATTCTACCTAGTACACCAATTAAAATAGAAAGAGTAGCAAATTGAGCAACTGTTAAAGTAAGTCCAAATTGAACATACATAAAAAAGTAACCAGAAACAAGAGCATAACACATGTCTCTGCCAATCGCACCAGTCGCAAAAAACCACTTATTCTTTTTCCAACTTTTTTCTTCTTGGGTCAAAGGAGTTCTTTTTAAATGATTCATATTATTTCCTCCAACATAATTATTAATTACATTCTACCATAATAAAAAGAACTTGTGTTGAACAAATTCTTTTTTCTCTATAAGTTATCTTTGTTTAATAAATAATAATTGAATGCACAAATAGTTTTACTGTCTCTAATTTTTCCATCTTTAATCATTTTTAAAATGTTATCTAATGATTCTAGATAAACTTCTACAACTTCATCTTCATCAGGATGTGTTTCTTTTTTAATTAAAGAAGAAGCATAATATATTGAAATTTTTTCATCACAAAAAGCAACAGTTGGATAAATTGTCCCTAAATAAGTTAGAGTTTTTGCGTAAAATCCCGTTTCTTCTTCTAATTCTCTTATCGCTGCTTTTTCTAAATCTTCACCTTCATCTACTTTACCTGCAGGTATTTCAATTAAGACTTCATCATAAGGATAACGATATTGTTTTTCTAAAATAAACTTATCGCCAACTTTAGCAATTATTCCTACAGCTTTACAATGTCTAATTACTTCTCTAGTCGCAAGTTTACCATTAGGACAAATTACTTCATCAACATATAAATCCACAATTTTACCTTCATATATTTTTTTAGAATTTTTCCATTTCTCTTTTAATTCCATAATTACACCATCATTTCTACTTACAAATTATACTATTAAAACTAAATCTATACAATATGCCATTTAAGACTTGACTAAATAGACATTTGAAATATTTACAAGTGGAACTTTTCTTTCATTATCAATCAATGCGTATCCACTAAAGGAATTACTATCAACATTAATGTAATAAACAAAAGTAATAGTTCTTATATCACTTTTTTCAAATCTTTTACCTACTAACCGATCTGAATAGATAACATAATTATTAATTATATTTTTTCCTTTATTTAGTAAAACAAAGTAATAATAATTATCAAAGACATTCTCATACATTTTTTGATGAAATGAAAAATCACTACCACAATCAAAAGTACAACACACTAATAATTGATTATCTTTCTCACTAGCAGTCACTAAAGTTCTTCTAGCTTTTTTTGTATAACCTGTTTTTCGTGATTTCTGCGAGATAAATAAAAGAGATAGAACCCTTTAAGCTCTACCTCTACCACTTCTATTATATATTAAACTAAGATTTACAAAGATCATTGTAAAGTCCTCCTTTAATTACGATATTTTGTCCGATAAATTGGAATTTATTTAATTAATAATCACTTGATTTCGACAACATCCAGTTTTAATGTTTGAGTAATTTCTTGTCCATCATATGTAATAAATGAAATCTCAAAATAAAAGTTATTAATTATATTTTTATTGCTCACATCTTGTAATTTTCTATATACATTTCCAGATGCACTAGTTTGAAGTCTTCCTAGATTTTGTAATAAATGTCCGTTGGTTAAAGATATACCAGTACTTGGATTTATTTTATCAGCAAACATATTTACTACTATTTTTTCATTTTTATTAATAAAATAAAGTTCCATTTTATATTCATATGATTTACTAGGTATATCATTCTTTATTTGGAAGTTTGAATAACTTATTTTTTCAAACTTTCTATTTTTAATTATTTCACCATGCTCAATTACAAAATATTCATTTTCTCCAGAGAAGCTATATACTTTTGTTTCATTAATTTTAATTGTAAAAACCAATAAAAGAACTAATGTAAAATTTATTATCACTGATAAAATTAACTTATTTTTCATATCTTTTAAACTCCTTTATAAATTCTAATTTATCTTTCTCTTTCCAAACACAATTCTATATATTTAATCATATCATTGTTTAATTTATTATGTTCATAATCAAATTCTGGTAAATAATCATTAATATTAATTTCTTTTAATTTTTTCCCATTAACTTCATCTGTTATTTGATCAAGAATATTTCCAATTTTTTTATGAATAGTCATTGATGCTAATTTACCACCA
>SVBA01000009.1 GCA_015059095.1 Erysipelotrichaceae bacterium | reverse complement strand
AAAGCTAAATTGGATTATTGGGTCGCTCCTATAGACCTCCAATCTGAATCTTTACCTATTCCAAATTTTAAAAAATTGTTAAAAACTGAATCTAAAAAGAAAGGCAAAAATGCCTCTCTTAGAACTTCTTATAAACATAAAAAAGGCCGTTAGAAACTTTTTAGTTTCTTAACAGCCCCTTTCTTTTCCTTTATTTAGTTAATTCTAAAAATGGTTTATACAATTCTTTATCTATATACTCAATTTCAATATTATTATATGTTTCAACATGTACCCAAGTAGGATCTCCTAAAGCTATAGAAAATAGGTAAGTAATAAAACTATACTTATTCTCTTTAGCATACTTATTTGCACCTTCTTTACTAGTAAAGAAATAAAAGAAAATATATTCATTTTCATCTTTATTTTCTACTCTTACCATACAAGAATAATCATCTTCACCGATCACATCTTCCTCATGAAAGATTTCATAACCTAGTTCTTCGTATTTTTCTATTACTTGACTACAAGTTATCTCTTTTTCTTCTTTTGGTGTACATGAAATAAAAGTTAAACATAAAAATGGTAATAATAATTTAGATATTAGTTTTTTCATAGTTAAAAACTCCTATAACAATCATCAACTAATTGTTCTAAAGTTTTATCATCTAATTTAATTACTTCACTATATACTCTACACGCTTGAGTTTCATTCATACCTTCTGTTTTTAAACGTAATTCTACTAGTTCTTCTTCACTTAAAGAAAGAATTTTTCTAGTCCAAGGAGTTACTCCACCTAAATAGAAATTGACATTACTCTTAATTGATTGATAACCAACACAACGAGTAAAGATTTCTTCAAATCTAATAGTATATACTTTATTTAAACGATTATATGCAGTTATTAAAGTAACTACTTCAGATTCACTAAAATGATATACTTCTTCTAAATGAGTTAATTTAGAAAAGATATCTTGGTTTTCTTGTAAAACAATTTCAAATACACCATAGTTCTTTAATTCATATTTTTTAGTAAATTGATTTAAAGTGTGCAAATAATAATTATAATATCTTTTTTCCATATTGTTCTCCTACTTATTTTCTAAAACATATAGATACATATCATGATATCCATCTTTTAATAATACTTCTTTTTCTATTATTCCTTCATAAATCATATTATTTTTTTCAATTACTTTTTTTGATGGAATATTTTCAATACAACATCCACATTCAATACGTTTAATTTTTTGATCGTTATGTAAATAATCTAACACTTTTTCTAATGCTTCACTCATATATCCATTATTAAAATAACGATTATCTAATCCATAATTAATAATTACTTTATCTTCCTCTTCTACATAATGAGCGTTTATTGATCCTATAATTGCCTTACTTTCTTTTAAAGTAATTACCCAATTATAATAATGATTATTTTTATATTTTTCTTCAATACCTTCTAAAGATTTAATTTGTTCTTCTAAAGTTCTTTTATTTTTATTAGTCCAATATAAGAATTCTTCTTGATTAATGAAACCTAAAAATATTTCTTCAGCATCTTCTTTATTAATTTTCCTTAATATTAATCTTTGACTTTCTAATTTAATACTACCTTTATTTAGATTAGATATTTTTTTAATCGTTTTCTTAAATACAATAAAGAAAGTAACTAATGTAGTAGTAACTGCAACAAAATCAGAAATAGGTTCTGCTAAGAAAACTGCATTTACCTTATTTTCCATAAATGAAGGAAGAATATAGATTAATGGGATTAACAAAATTACCTTTCTTAATAGTGCCAAAAATAGAGAGATCGGTGCATTTCCTAAAGCAATAAATGTTTGTTGACATGCTATTTGAATACCAAATAAACAAATACATGCCATATATATTCTTAAAGCATTAGTCGCATAATTAATTAAATACTCTTCATTTGTAAAAATACTAGTTAAAGCAGATGGGAAAATCATGACAACTAACCAATAAATTAGAGCATATGTAAAACAAGTAATAATTAATATTTTAAATGTCTTTTTAATTCTTTCAGGATTTTTTGCACCATAATTATAGGAAATAATCGGTTGTGCTCCTTGAGTAAACCCTTGTAAAGGCATCATTGCAAACATCATTAAAGATGTACAAATAGTCATAGCACCAACTGCAGGATCTCCCCCATAATTTTTAAGTGAAGTATTAAAACAAATATTCAATATACTTTCTGTAGATTGCATAATAAATGGAGCTAAACCTAATGCCATACATGATAATATAACTTTGACATTAGGAATAATACTTTCTTTATTAATTCGCAATTTAGATTTCTTAGAAAATAAAAATCCTAAAACCATAATAGCAGATACCCCTTGAGAGATAATAGTCGCTAATGCTGCTCCTTTAACTCCCATATTTAATCCAAAGATAAAGATTGGATCCAAAATAATATTACATACTGCTCCTACAATAACATTTAACATGCTATATTTAGAAAATCCTTGAGTAGTAATAAAACTGTTTAATCCAACAGAAATCATTACAAATATTGTACCTTTAGAATATATATCCATATAATCTTTAGCATATACAATAGTATTTTCACTTGCCCCAAAAGCAAATAATAATGGCTCATTAAAAAAACTTAAAACAATTGTTAATATTAAAGCTAAAGTTATCGTCACAACTAGACTATTACCCAATATTCTATTAGCATGTTTTTGATTATTTTCACCCATAGCAATACTAGCTTTAGGAGCTCCACCCATTCCACATAAAGAAGAAAAGGCACTTACAAACATAATTAAAGGAAAAGTTAATCCAACGCCTGTTAAAGCAATATCTCCAACCCCCTCAATATGACCAATATAAATTCTATCTACTAAATTATATAGTAGATTAACAAGTTGAGCTAATATTGCAGGAATAGATAGTTTTAAAAATAATTTACCAATAGGTTCATTAGCTAACGCTTCTTGTTTATTTTTCACTAAAATCCCTCCTTTTTTTAAAAAAATATACTAAATGCTTTTATCCATTTCTAATACGATTGCAAATAATAATTTAATTGCCTTCATAAATCCTTCAATTGGAAGAATTTCATCTTTTTGATGGGCACCACCATGACCTTGAGGCAAGAAAGAAAAATCAAACTTCATCCAATCTTCTCTAGACATATAACAATTTCCTGTACTTAAAGCATTAGGAATATATGAAGCATATGTCCCACCTTTCATTATTGGAATAAAAGTCACATTACTTCCAGTTAATTTATTAAATACTCTCAACAATGATTGAACCCCCTCATTTTCCATTGGTAGATAATAAGGTGCTTCATTTGATTCAATAGAGTCAATATAATTAAATCTGTCGCTTACTCTATGAATTGATTTAAGCATTTCTTCATTATTTTGAGTAACTGCAAATCGACAATCACATAATAAAGAGACATTACCTTCTTTATATCTTAATACTGTTCCACTACAAACTGTATATCCAGAAACTTCATCTTCATAATTAATTTCAAGTCCAGTTCCTCTTCCATCTTGATTAACATGTAGGATAAATTTTAAAATTTCTTTATCAGATTGAGGAATATCTTGTTCTAATAAAAATTCAACTAATTTAGTGTTAGCATTAATTGCACCTTCTCCGCCTCCACCAGCGTGTTTAGAGATACCATGAGCTTCAATCAATATATGATCTTCTTTTTCTACTACATCGTATTTACCTTCTATTTTATTAATTTTTAAATCTTTAGACACTTTTGCATATGCATAATCTGGAATAATATTAAAAGCAGTTCCACCATTAATATCTAAAATAGTTGAAGATAATTTACCTTTAGAAGTTAATAAAATTTGCATTCTACCAAATTCTCCTCTACCACAAGGGAAACCACCATCAGGAATTAAAGAAAATTTAGGAGCACCATAATGTTTTACTAAATGCTGAACATCATCCATACCAATTTCTTCACAAGTTCCTAATAATAAAGCAATATTATGTTTAGTTTGGATATTTAATTCTTTTAAACATTTTAAAATATAAAAACCGATAACTGCAGCAGACTTATCGTCAGATGCACCTCTACCAATTACACAACCATGATCAATTGTCGCATTATATGCTTCATATTTCCATTCACCAATCGCAGGAACTACATCTAAATGGCCTACTAAAGAAATCGTTTCTTTAAAATTTAAATTTCTTAATCCAATTCCTCCCACATAATGGTCATAATCTTTAGTAACAAAACCTTCATTTTCACCTTTATCTAACATAAAGTTTAATACTTTTAATACATCTTTTCCCATTGGATAATCAGGATTCAGAGATGGTTCTGCAACAGATTTCATATTTACTAGTTTTATTAATAAATCCAACATCTCTTCTTTTTTAGAATCAAAATAAGCATTCGCTTTTTCAATAATATTATTCATAAATAAAGCTCCTTATAATATTTAAATAATAACAATAGTTATTACTATTTTCAATTTTTAAAATAAAAAAATACGTATAAATACGTATTTCTTACCATTCGATAATTTCTATTTCAGTAATTCCCGGTTCATTTTCTAAGAAATGTGCAATTTCTACTGCTCTTTCATAAGGTTCAAAACCACCAGCTTCATGTTTATCTTTAGTATATTCAATATAACCATTATCCCAATCAATATACTTAACCCAGTATACTTTAAAAAGTCCCTTATGAACTCTTAAAAGGTATTGATAAATATCATCCATGTTATTAATCTCCTTATTTTAATTTATAAATAAATTATAGTTCAAAAATAATTAAAAATATATAGTTAATTTTAAAAATAATAGTATAATTGCTTTGAGGTATTATTTATGAATAAGAATTATACATATATTATCACAGGATGTACTGGATATGTTGGTAATATGTTAACAAAAAAATTAATGGATTTAGGATATGATGTTATTGGATTAGCTAGATCAAAAGAAAAAGTTGAAAGAGTTTTTAAAGAAAATAAACCAACTATTATTTATGGTGATATAAGAAATAAAGAAGACTTAGAAAAATTATTTATTGGCGATAAACCTTTTATTATCATCCATACTGTCGCTTATGTTTCAATCGGCGAAGGAGATATGAAAGAATTGTACGATGTTACAGTTGGTGGAACACAAAATATGATTGATGTTTCATTAAAACACAATGTTTATAAATTTCTACACATCTCTTCAAGTGAAGCAATTCCACATAAAGTAAAATTAAATAAAGATTTATCAAACTATATCCCTACCCCAAATAAAACTAGAAAAGGATATAATCGTGCTAAATCCGAAGCTGATGTAGCTATTTTAAAAGCAGTAAAAGAAAATAATTTAAATGCTGCATTACTACTTTTAGCAGGAGTACTTGGACCAGGAGATTATTCTAATACTCATATGACTCAAGTAATCATTGATTACATTAATGGAAACTTACCCGCTTCAGTTAATGGTGGCTATAACGATTTTGACATTAGAGATGTAACTGATTGCTTAGATTCTATTATTTCTAATTCTAGAAAAGGAGAAGCATATATCTTTGCTAATAAACCAGATAAAATCAATGAAGTAATTAAATATGTTTCCGATATGACCGGAAGAAAAATGTTACCAACCTTACCAATGTGGATCGCATACGTTGGTTTACCTTTTTTATGGATATGGTCAAAACTTTCAAAACAAAGACCATTATACACATCTTCTTCATTAGCATCATTAAAAGCAGATACTAACTTTCCTTTAGATAAAGTAAAAAAAGAATTTAATTATTCACCTAGACCATTAAAAGAAACAGTTGAAGATCATGTTAAAATCTTAATAGATAATGAGATGGTAAAACTATGAGAGTCTTACTAATTTATTATACTGGAACCTATAATACTCGCTACTTATCTAACCAAATAAAGGAAAAATTTATTTCTAATGGAGATACTGTAGATACAGTAGAAATCACTTCTACTACAAAAATAGTAGATACTTTTTCTTATGACTTAATTGGATTTTCATATCCAATATATGGTTTTAATTCACCGTTACCATTTAATAAATATATTAGAAAATTAAAATTTAAAGAAAATCAAAAATACTTCATCTATAAGAACTCAGGAGAAGTACTAGCAATGAACAATGCTTCTAGTAGAATTCTAATCCGCATAATGAAAAGACAAAAAGCAAAATTAATTGGTGAATACCATTATGTAATGCCTTATAATATTCATTTTCCTTTTGAAAGAGATTTTATTAGACAAATATTTATTTATAATAAAAAACTTTTGGAAATCATGTTCTATAATTTCAAAAACAATAGGGTTTTTCGCATAAAATCAAATATTATCTATGATATTGGTGCTTTCTTTGTAGGTATCCAAAAAATTGGTGGAAATATAAATTCTTTTTTATATACAGTAGATAAAAACAAATGTATTAATTGTAATAGATGTGTAAACATTTGCCCTCATGAAAATATTTACTCTAAAAACGGACGAATTAAATTTCACCATCATTGTGACATGTGTATGCGCTGTTCCTTCTATTGTCCTACAAATGCAATTAATATAGGTTTCTTACAAGGATGGAAAGTTAATGGTGATTATCATTTAAAAGAAATTGAAAATGATACTTCTTCACTAACACCATATATTACTAAAGATAGTAAAGGATTCTATAAGTGTTTTATTAATTATTTCAAATGGATTGATGAAGAATTCCTTAAAATTAGTCAATAAAAAATGGGCTTCTGCCCATTTATTTTTTTTGCTTTTTTCTTAAAATTTCATGATACGTTATTATACAAATACTACATAATAATAATGGAACAAATAGATATAGATAGATATATTCAGTATCATATAACACTAATAAAGCTATATAACCCAATGAAAAAGTACCACCAACATAAATCAATTGAATTTCTATTAATTACGACAACAAAAGTAACGAACAATTTACGCACCTTAAAGGTGCTAACAATTATTGTTCGATTAATTGGATATTTTTATCTATTTTCTTATATGTAATTTTATATAAAATTGTCGTTACTACAAAAGTTAATCCATCAGAAATTAGAGGTGCTGCAATAACTCCAATCGCACCAACAAAATGAGTTAATATAATTAATGAAGGAATTGCAAATACTCCTTGTCTAACTATTCCTAAAAATAAAGCTTCTTTTCCTTTACCCATTGATTGAAGAGCGTACATCTTTTGAACATTAACTGCAATAAATGGAGTGGTTAAGCATGCGATTCTTATAAACTTAGTTCCTAAATTAATAGTTTGTTCTTCTTTAATAAATAGCCAAATAATTTGTGGAGAAAATATTTCACATACTACAATAAATATACCTGCAATAATTAAGGAGACAATTTGAGCAGTACTAATAAATTTTTTCATTCGTTTATAATCTTTTGAAGCATAATTATATGCTACTAAAGGCATCATACCTTGACAAATACCCATAGCAATATTAAGAGGAATCATATCAGCTTTTTGAGTGATACCAAATGCTGCTGTTTCTATATCCCCTAAATCAGATATTAAATTATTTTTAACAATATTTGTGGTATTTGCTAGTAAAGCAACTATACAAGAAGGTAATCCGGTAGCAAACACTAATCTAATAGATTCACCTTTTGGTTTAATATATTTTACATTTAAACTTAAAACAGTTTTATCCTTTAATTTATAAAAAACAAACAAGAAATAAATAAAAGTTATAGTATTACCAATACAAGTAGCAATACCTGCTCCCATTACTTCATTCCCTTTTGGTAAAAAGACAAACATAAATAGTGGGTCTAAAATAATATTAGTAATTCCTCCAATAGCTAGTCCTATACCTGATTCTTTAGCGTATCCTGCCCCTCTAATTAAATGTGACATTGTTAAACCTAAAGTAGCAGGAACTCCGCCAATAACTACAACCCATAATAAATAACTTTTAGCATATTCATGAGTATTCGGAGTAGATCCTAATAAGGTGACTAGTGGATCTAAAAATATCAACCAAGCTAAAGAATAAATAATTGCTAAAACTAAAGAACTATAAAAACTAAATGTCCCAACTTTTCTAGCCTCTTCATCTTCTTTTTTACCTAATAATCTAGATAAAAGACTACTTCCACCTACTCCAAATAAATTACCAAAAGAATTTAAAATAAAATAAGATACAGCGACAATAGTAATAGCGGCAACTTTAAAAGGATCATTAGTTTGACCAATAAAATAAGTATCAGCCAAATTATAAATCATTGTAATTAATTGAGAAATAATTGTTGGAACACCCATTATTAAAAGAGCCTTTAATATTGGAGTATTTTCAAATAATTCTTTTTTACTATTCTTCATAATCTCTTCCTCTAATTATTTATTATAATATAAATTCATAAAAGATTCTCCCTAGTTTAACTAATTATTATTTAATTCTATCGTTTCTGAACGCATTTGTTCATGAACTTCAGTTACATTAGGATTTTTATAATACAAAGTTACCTCTGGTTTATTCTTTTTACTTAATGTAGTAATTGGTTTAGTAAAAACATAACCGACGTAAGTTCTATAATGTGTAGTAACCATAGTATTGCTTAATTGGCAGCAATGTAGAGACTGTCGAGCCATTTTTTGACATTATATGACATCTACGTGATTAGTATGTATAAAATATATAATCTATACAAGTTTTTTCTTTTTCTAATCAAATTTTTTTAACAATTAAAAAGCTCCAATATCTAAGTACTGAAGCATTTATAAATCATTATAACTTTTGTTTTAATATCCGTTAATTTAAATACTAAAAAATGTAAACTAAAATAGTTCATTTTTCCTTGATAGACATATGTACAAAATGATTTCTATTTTTTTTAATCTCTCCACTTAATATAATCATCGTATTCTTCTTGAGAATGGAAACGAGGTTGATCAGCATAAGGATTTGTATCATCATCTGGTCTATGTACCATATCTATATGTCCTCTATCTACTTTTCCTGTACCATTAGAATAATCTGAAAAATCATAATCTCCTAATCTTACTTTGGTTTCATCGCCAGTAAAATCAACCAATCTTTGAGCATCAAAATGATTTGAATAATATCCAACAACTTTTCCATTTGAAATAACTAGATTTTCTGGATCAATTGGTTCATATATTTTTTCTGATTCATAGTCATCTGTATATGCATACATTGAAGGTTTATTTTTTTGACTTAAATTTCGAACTTGCCAACGGCTACATATATCATTAATTATTTTTTCGATTTCCGGACTAATTTCTTCTTTTTTTAAATTTTCCATATTAAGTTTTTGTCCTTTTTTTAAAATATAGCACTTCATATTATTTTCTCCTTTAGCAACTATTAAATATTTCTTATCTATAATATAACACATACCTATTATTTGTTCTACTTCCTTATGATTTTTTTAATTTTCAAAGATAACAGGTAAATTTATAATATTGCATATAAATAAGTCTTGATATTTTCGTATAAAAACTTATCTTTCAATTTGGCAACGTTACACAATTTTAATACAATTGCATACCCTTACCTAAAATTTGCATACCACTATTTCTAAAAGATAAATTAAAATTTAATGACTACTTGGTAAAGTCTATGTCGTATCTTGTTCCTTGCGAAAATAAAACACCGTCCGTGAGTTCAATTTGAAGGATACATGTATTTTTGTCTTCAAAATTGTTGTGTCCGTTATTTATCCATTCAGAAAAAATATCCAACATTTTTTTTGCAATTTTTTCGTTTTCTTTGTCGCCAAAATACCCTAGGTTAATGCCTTGTCCATTTGCTGTAAACCAATCCCCTGCTATTGCAACACAGGGGTTTTGATGAATTTGTTTCATTTTATTTGAAAGACCATGGGTGAGAACATAAAACGAACCATTTTCATAAAAAGAATCAACGCTTCTAACATAGGGCTTGTTATCCACAGTTGTTGCTAATGCAATAATGTTGTCATTTCCAAAACGCTCAATCAATATCTTTTCGATTTCTGCCGTTAATTTAGTCATTTTACCTTCCCTCCATCAAATTCATATTTACCAATCAATTTTGATATATAAATAATATCAAAAAACTAATAAATTGTCTATTAGTGATAGATTATAGAAATATTAAAAAAACTGATATTTTGTATCAGTCTTTTAATTTCATCTTAAATGGTACGTTACACAATTTTAATACAATTGCATACCCTAAGTCTTGTAATCGTTAAATTATTAGGGGAATCGTTAAATTTTTTGATTTTTCATACCCCTATTTCTGAACTATAAATTGGAATTTAAATTACCGGTGTTCCCACTTCAATTAAGTTACCATCTAAATCGTAGAATCTTACAACCTTTTGTCCCCAACTGTGTGTCATCAGATGATTGACATATTCGGTTTTAGGATAAAGTGTTTCAAGACGCTCTACAAATTGTTCTATGTTAGGCTCTTCAAAATACAACTCGGTCTGATTACTATTTGGAATAATACCTCTTTTTGTAAATTGTTCCCAGTATCCCAATTCCTGTAAATATATATTATTAGTCAATTCCATATTCCCATCGTTGTCTTTAAGAAGTTGAAATCCAAACATATCACTGTAAAACTTTAACGCACGCTTACAATCTTTGACAACAATAAGTGTTCCTTTGTATTTCATATATTCTCCTCTTCAAATTCTAATTTATATTATTCTACGATAAAATCAGTCCACTCAACATTATTATAGACCATAACATCGTTTGGTTTATACATTCCTATTTTCTCATAGAATCCAATTGCGTTTTCGTTTACACAAGTATACATTATTATATTATCTTTTCCACCAGCTAATTCATGTAATCTGCTAACTAATGCTTTGCCAATTCCCTTGCCAGTATATTCTCTAACCACTCCCAAATCTGTTATAAATAGCCAATATGAAAAATCAGTTATCCCAAAACACACACCTATAATTTCATTACATACATTTCTCGCAACAAGACTAATAGACACTTTATTAACTAATGTATTTATTCGTTCTTCAAACCTTTCTTTTGGATATTGTGAACCTAAATCAGTACGTTTCAAAAATTCTATATATTCATTTGCGGTTAATCGTTCTTCTATTATTTTGTATTCCATGACTTCACCTCCATAAATTCTAATTTATCAGTATTACAACCTCTTTATCTCATTGACAATCACAGCCACAGCTTTTCTTTTGGTATCAATTTTAATAGTACCCAATGCTTGATACATAGGTATTCTTGCTATGCTTTTCTCAATTACATCTTCAGAACGAATACCTTTTTCTACATCCGCGGACAATCTTTCACGCAGAGTATTTTCATCGGCTATCAGAGAGACGCATTTCACCTCACAGTTCTGTGTATCCAGCTTCTCAAGTATGGAATCGATAATACTCTGTTCATGCATCACCCAACAAAAAATGATATTCTCGTATGCAGAACACTTCAGAAAATTATTGAGTACATAACAAATATTATTTGTCACCATTGCTTTTGTTTCATCGGTTACTTGGAACGGACTTGCATCCCAACACCAATCTCCGTCAAGAAATACGCTATTCGGTAAATCCTGTTTGAGCTGTTGGCACACAGTTGTTTTTCCAACTCCCATAGTGCCACCAATCATATATAAAGTTTTCATCATTCACACCTACAAATTCTAATTTATCTAACTAATCTATTTCTAATTCTAAGCGAAGCTTCCAAATGCATAATCCAATGACGTGAAAAAGGCATTCCTAATAATCCTTTTATATCTTTTCCACACCAATAATCAATTAACCATATTTCACTTTCTGCAACTGTATTAGTGTTTCGTATTTTTTTCTTATCAATTTCAGAATAAACCGTTTTCAAATCATCATACTCGATTGACAATAACCAATCATTAGATTCTTCGAATACACTTTTAGCATATTCCCATAGCTCCTCTATTACTAGTTTTTTAGAAAAATCAGATATACTTTCGCCTTTTAATTCATTTCCCGTTGTAATAATAGATGAATTCATCTTATATTGATAATCATCTCGAATAAAAATTTGTTGTCTATTATTTATCAATGTATTTAATACAATATCTTCAATTCTAAACACGTGAAAAATAGAATATGCGATCGTTTTAGATTCGTATCCATCTCTATTAAAAAATGGTTGATTCGAATAATCTTCAATAGATAAATCACTCATAGCTTTTTTCCATTCATTAAAAAGTAAACTTCTTAATGCAATGAGTTTATTAATTCCATCTTTAAAGGTTGTTTTTTTATTCAATAAAATCTTAACTTCTTTATTTAATTCTGACCACTCTTTATTCATAAACACACCTACAAATTCTAATTTATCAGTCAATTTTCACCATATAAATTATATCAAAAAACAACTAAAATGTCCACCAATGCGAGATAATAAAAAGACTCCACTTTCATTGAGTAGGAGCCTCACTTGATTAACTGCCATAATCTGCGTACAGCTATCTATTACCGTCCATAGGTATTTAAATGCTGTGTATATCAAGGAGTTGAACTTGAACACCATAAAAATAAAAAATCTTGATACTTTTTATTGTATCAAGATTGGTAATTTTAAATGGCAACGTTACACAATTTTAATACAATTGCATACCCCTATTTCTAAACGATAAATAGGAATTTGACGCTCTCTCAATTTGAAATCTTATTTCCTTATTACTTTTTTACACCAAGTACGTTTGTTGCATTTAGGGCACAATAAATGACGAGTTGTTCCTCTATGCATCGACATCATTGCTTCTTTATATGTAGGAACAATTTCATAACCACAGTTTTTACATTTATATGCTCCCACACTAACTTCTAATTTTACAGCGTAGATGCAAGGTATTAAAAACACAACACAAACACCAAGAATTGTTACAAGTTGCCAGATACCTTCTGGTATCAAAAATGCAGCAATAAAAATACCTGCAATTAAAGTAATCAAACTTACAGTCATAAGTGCCCACATAGATGACCAAATAGTTTTGTTTTTGTTTTCTAATTCTTTTGCCATATCAAGCAAAAGCTTTTCGTTATTATTATTTTCCACATCAATTTTCTCCCCACTTAATAATTCATTTACACTAATACCAAGAATACTACATAGATCAAGCATTAAAGAAGCATCAGGCATTGCTATACCTCTTTCCCACTTAGATACTGCTTTGTCTGTGATGTTTAACTTTTCAGCTAACTGCATTTGGGTTAAGTTTTCTTTTTTTCTACATTCAGCAATAAATCTTCCTATTTTAATTTGATTCATAAGTTATCTCCTTTCGTATCTAGTGTAATAATTATTTTCTATAAAATACACCTACCATTGGTTTAGTGAGGAAATTAACCAGTGGTAGAGTGGATTTGACCGTCAAATTCTAATTTATCAGTCGATTTTCACTATATAAATTATATTAAAAAATAATTAAAATATCCATCAATGCGAGATAATAAAAAGACTCCACTTTCGTTGGGTAGGAGTCTCACCTGATCAATTGCCATAATCTGCGTACAGCTATCTATTACCGCCCATAGGTACTTGAATGCGGTGCAACACCATAACTTAGTGCAATCTAGGAGGATGTCTTAAAAAGTTAGGTAATCGTTAAATTGTTATCAAATCGTTATAAAGTTATAAAATCTCTGCAGTTCCTTAATTAAATCAGTCACTAAACTTCAGTTATAAAAATGAAACAATATCATCTTTTAACAAGACGGGTGGAACTTGAACCTCTATAAAAGCAAATAAAAAAGGCTTGATATATTGTATCAAATCTAATCTTCTTAAATGGCAAGGTATGACACTATTAATACAATTTTAATAAATCGTTTAATAGTTGCCATAATCGTTTAATAATTTGAAACCACCTGACCATATCGTTTAATAATTACTGAAAATCAGTTGTAATCGTTTAATAATTTGAAACTACCTGCCTAAATCGTTTAATAATGAAACCACCTAGCAAATCGTTTGTTTTATTCATTTATTATAGTTTTAAAAATCGAATTATTATTTAACTCAATATTATTTTTTTTGAAATAATCCACAACTTCTTGAGTATATGGAATTCTAATAATATATTTTTTATGATTATCTATATTATTACCTGTGAAGAAACTGCATTCTTTTCTACCATCATTAAATAATAAGCAAGAGATTCCTTTATCTCTAGTAAAAACAGGTAATCGTTTAACATAAGAATATTTAACATCTTTATAATAAACTTTATTTACTGTTCCAAAAACATTTTTAACTGTAATAGATTCTATGTCTATTATGTACCATTCCATCGATATTAGAAAACATAATAATATAATTAAATATGCTATTAACAGCATAACGAATATAAATATTTTGTCAATAAACTCTAATTTAGTAAAAAATGGAAAAATACAACATATAAGACAAATAATAGTAGATATTAGTAACCCAACTTTCTTTTCCTTAATAATTCCTATTTTCATTTTAATTCTCCTTTAATTGATCAGCATTAAAGACTTCTAAAATTTTTTGATAATCATCGTTAGTATAGTTTTCCACTAAAAAATTAATATCATCTTCAGTTAATGGAGTAATAATAAATTCACAATTACTTTTATTTATAACATAATTATGTATTGTAAAGGTATTATCAGCAAATATCTTCTTTTTACCGCTAGGTGAATTAATATTAAATCTTCCGTCATTTAAATACACATCATAATGTACTCCAGATATTTTTTCTTCTTTATAGGTTAAATAAATTTCAATCTTTGTTATTTCTTCATATGAAGTAAACTTTTCTTCAATCTGAAAATATCTATTTGAATAAATGCCATTTGAATCATAATAAACGTAATTGTTACAAGACAGAGTTATAAATGGAAATGTTATTATAAAAAATACTAAAAATAATATATATCCTTTAAAATATATTTTTGGTCTATGGTCTGTATTAAACATATCTAACGTTGTAACAACAAAGAATGGTTTTTTGATTGCCAATGGAATAATTATCATACATAATGGAATCCCTAAAAATAATAGGCCAATTGAACCAATTAGTTGCGTTCCTAAGGTAATATATCCTTCACCTTGACTATACGCTTTATTTATGGAAAAGATAAATATTGTTCCTAAAGCAACAAAGACAAAACATAATAACATATTTATCATTCCATATTGATGAGATAATGATTTAAAAAAACTAGAAAATTTATCCCATTTGTTAGCATATTTTCTATTTGTTTCATTAATTAAATCTTCATGCTCATATTTTTCAGGATTCTTGTGTATATCTTTGATTTTAAATATTGTTAAAACTATAGTCAAAACATAAATTATTACAAATAAAATAAAAACAACAATATTTAACTTCATTGAAAATAACCCCCTTTAATTTAACATTAATTCAATCAAAACATCAAACATTTTACAAAAGTTATAGATATATTCTAATGAAGGTAACCTATCACCTTTTTCTAATAATATAACTGTCTTTCGATTGACTTTTAATCTAATGGCTAATTCTGTTTTACTTACATCATTAGCTTCTCTTATTAATTTCATTTTTAATCCTATTTCATAGGACTTAATTTTTTATAATACATACTTTCATCTTTAAAGAAAATATTTTGCCATTTTTACTAAGACCATCATTTCTTTTCTATAATACTTCAAGTGCAATTTTTTCACCAATACTTAATATCGAGAATAATTCAATACTACTTACTATACCTATTTATTACCTTAATATTTTCTTTTTCAAATAAATATAATAAATGTTTTTTTACATCTTTGATATTAGATAATAAATAAGTAAAATATTCACTACCTTTTGAAGTGAAAAGAACAATCTTAAGGCCATAATTTGCTGGCCAATAATTTACTTTTTCAATATTACTAATATCAATAATTTTCACATTATCTTTATCATAAAAGTATAAGTATTTGTCATCTATTACTTTAATACCTATATGAGGTAATTTTAACAAATAAAAAAAGCCAATCATGAGTCCTATCCCTATAAGAAACAATGCAATTGATGCAAATTTTTTATTTCCTTCAGCAAAAAATATACACAGTATAGCAATAATAAATACCAAGATAGCTGCACCTAAAAATATATAAGGCTGTTTTTTAGAATTATAGCCAATCAATGTTACATTTTCTTCCATAAATTCACCAATTATACCTTTCTTATTGATCATAATTATAATTTTATCCTTTCGTTGATATTTTTTTAATCCTTTATTTAAAATTAATTTCACCAACAATATTTAATTTTGTTCCATCAAAAATAAATATTCTTTCTTGTTTTGACTCGCTATTTTCAAATGGCATATACGACCATACTACTTTATCAGCCTTATAAATCATAATGTAATTGTCTGAACCATCTGCATATTGCGGATTATAAATTTCTAAATAAAATCTGTCTTCTCCGTTATTAGTAAAAGAAAATTTAAATAATCCATCTTCAAAATTTTCAGATATTAATTTATAAATATTATCATCTAATCTTCCACCACAAGGATCTTGATTATAAATTCTAATAGTATTTATTGCTTTAGATATAATCACCGCTGAATATGAAGCAATAGGATAAATTTCAAACTTTTCTGTTGATTTATTGTATGACCATCTTTGCTTTGTTTTCCTATTCATATTTAAATACTTTGTATATTTATTAATTAAACTAACATAGTGTTTTTCATCATAACCTTTTATGACTTTTAGTATATTTTCAAAAAGATATTTTCTCGTTTCATATTCTCCATATCCTAAAGGATATTCTTTAATTAGCTGTTCTCTTTTATTTTTTTCCTCCAACAAATAATGATCAAATGCACAAGATTCAATAAGTAATAAAGTGGCTGATTTAATTGTCAAAACTGGAAAACCATCAACTTCAACAGGACCTCTCCAATCGTCAACTTGACAATGAATTAATCCAAATTTCTTATATATTTTAAAGTCTTCATTATATTTAATATTATGATTTTTAAGTGTTCTTTTACACTCACTTATTATTTTCAAACTCTCAAACATATATAGCCACTTCCTTTGATTTATTATATCATATTTTCTTTGTATTTACTATGAATTTGTATAATCGTTTAATAGTGTGAAACTACCTTTGAACTATTTTTGAAACCACCTTAACATAATCGTTTAATAATGAAACCGTCCTTAAATTTTTGAAACCACTCTATTAAATCGTTTATCGAATAGACACACTAAAAATAACAATTTATACACTTAAATCATTAATAATCATTTAAGTAATTCCTTACGGGTGAGATTTGAACCCTTATAAAAGCACAAAAAAAGGCTTGATAGCATTGTATCAAACCTGTTCTACTATTCTGGTGATCTATACGGGGTTCGAACCCGTGAATAACGCCTTGAGAGGGCGTCGAGTTAAGCCGCTTCTCCAATAGACCAAATGGTGATTATATTATAACTCCTAGTTATTAATAATCCAATTTTTTTATTTAATTTTTCAATTAAAAAGCACCAAGATAAACTTGATGCTTAGTTACTAATTATTCAGAAACTACTTCTTGTTCTTTATTTTCTTCATTTTCAAGAGCAATTTTTTCTAATACTGCTTCTTTTTCAACTTGAAGTTCTTGTAATCTCTTCTTATTAAGTGGATAGAAGAACCATAATAATACGAAGATTAAAATAAATAAGATTGCAGGAATTAAACAAGATTGAAGATACATACTTTCTAACATTTCTGGAGAATTACCAATTAAATCTTTATCATAATTAAATGACATTAAACCAGCATTTACTAAAATTGCAGCGACTGTTTGACCAATTTGTCTACAGAATGTAAATAATGAATATGCTGTACCATCATCTCTTCTACCTGATTTAACCATATAATCATCGATAGCATCATTTACTAATGCCCAAACCATTAAGAAGATAAATGAATTACCAATACCTGAAACTAAACATACACCTAAGTAAATATAAGGATTAGTAACTTTTAAGAACGCAATTGATAAGAAAGATAAACCTGCAAGTAACATACCTACTGCACAAATTTCTTTTCTACCAAATTTCTTACATAATTTATTTGAAAAGAACATAACAATTGCTACCGGTAAATATTGCATAATAGTTGGTAAACTCATTAATCCAGGAGCATCAAATACATAAGTAAATAAGTATTGGTTATATGATTGTTGGTACATTTGACCTGCTAAGAATAACATGCCAGCTAAAGAAACAACTAAGAATGACTTTGTAGATAATAAACCTTTAATTGTTTTAAAAGTATAACCTTTTACCTTCTTTTTTTCTGGAACAGTAACAATTCTTTCTTTAGAGAATTTGTAACAAATAAAATAACCAACAATTGATAAAACAGCAATAATAATTACCCCAATTAATAATACGTTATATTTAAAAGTTTTAGTTCCATCTGGATTTGATACAATCCACATACCTGCTAGAGCCATAGCTGGGAATGCACCAAAAGTAGAACCCATTGATCTAAATACTGATAAAGTATTTCTTTCTTTTTCATCTGAAGTAATGACTGCAGCCATTGAACCATAAGGAATATTTGTACCTGTATATAAAGTACAGAATAAAATATAAGTGATAGTAGCAAAAATAAATGCACCAGTTTGACCTAAAGATCTAACGTCAACAAACATTAATACAGTAGCGATAGCAAGAGGTACAGATAATAAAACTAACCATCTACGATATCTACTACCTGGTTTACATTTAGTAGTATCAATAATTCTACCCATCAATGGGTCATTACATGCATCCCAAATTCTAGATACAGTAAATAAAATCATTACGCTAACAAGGCTTAAACCTAAATAGTCAGTATAATAAATTTGAAGAATACTATTTACTAAACCAAAAACTAATAAGGAAGCAACATCACCCATAGCATATCCAAAATAATCAATCTTCTTTAATCCAGAAGTTTTTTGGATATAATTCACTTCTTTTTCCATAAAATTTTCTCCTTTTATACCTTAATTATAAATAAATAATTAAAATTAGACAAGAAAAATAAAAATACTCTACCGATAGGTAGAGTATCTTAATTACATATGTTTAACAAATACTTTATATGCTTTGTAAGCTTCATATAAGTCAGCTTTAGAAATAACTTCCATTGGAGCATGCATATTTAATACTGGTACACCAGCATCAATAACATTCATGTTGTAATTACCCAAGATATAAGCGATTGTACCACCGCCACCTTGATCAACTTTACCAAGTTCAGAAGTTTGGAAATGGATATTATTTTCATCCATAACATTTCTAATTTTTGCAAAGTATTCTGGAGCAGCATCATTAGCACCACTCTTACCTCTAGAACCTGTATATTTATTGAAACAAATACCACGTCCTAAATAAGCAGAGTTCTTAGAATCATTAACATAAGCGTATAAAGGATCAAATCCTGCACTTACGTCAGAAGATAACATCATTGTGTTTTCTAAAGCGTGTCTAACTTTTAATTCAGAATAAGAAGTTGTTAAATCAACTAATTCTGCGACAACATTTTCAAACCATTTAGATTGAGCACCTGTTGCACCTACTGAACCGATTTCTTCTTTATCTACAAATACAGCACAAGTAGTATATTCACATTCACCTGCATCAATAACTGCCATCATAGAAGTATAAGCACATACTCTATCATCATGGCCATAACCTGCTACTAATGATCTATCTAAACCATAGTCTCTAGCAGGACCTGCTGGAACGATTTCAATTTCTGCAGATAAGAAATCTTCTTCTTCGAAATCATATTTTTCTTTTAAGATTTTTAAAACATGAGCTTTTACAGATTCTTTTTCTTCACCTTCTAAAGGCATAGAACCCATAGTTACATCTAATGCTTCACCTTCAATAGCCTTGTAAGCTGGTTTTTGCATTTTATCACCTGCTAAGTGAGGTAATAAATCAGTAATACCAACGACTGGATCAGATGGATCATCGCCGATAGAAATATTAATTACAGTGCCATCTTTTTTACAAACTACACCATATAAAGCTAAAGGAATAGCAACCCATTGATATTTAACAATACCACCATAATAGTGAGTATCCATTAAACAGAAACCTGTAGATTCATATAATGGATTTTGTTTAACGTCAATTCTAGGTGAATCAATATGAGCACCTAAAACTCTTAAACCTTCTTCTACTGGTTTTTGACCTACAACCATAATCGCAATATTTTTACCTTTATTTACAGAGTAAACTTTATCGCCAGGATGTAATTCTTTACAATCTTTGATATTTTTATATCCGTGTTCTTCAGCAATTTTAACACCTAAAGTAACACATTCTCTTTCAGTTTTACCTTTAGAAATAAAATCTTTATAACCTTCAGCAAAACTCATTACTTTTTCTAAGTCTTCTTTAGAATAAGACTTCCAAGCATTTTTATTATACATATACTTTTTCCTCCTTTTTTTCTATAATTTCCATTATTATTACACAATTGAATTAATTTTTTAACAAAATTAATCTATTTTTTTAAGAAAATGTCCTCTAGTTATATTATCAAGAATAATATCTTTATTTTCATTTACATTTTTCAAGAAAGCGTCTTTGATAATTCTTCTAGTTTCTTCTTTAGTCTCATTAGTAAAATATAAGATTCCTCCACTAATATGCATATTTTTAATTTCATTTGTTTTATCTAAAAGATAAAGACAATGAGAATTTAATACTCTAGTAGTACAATATTCATCTTGAATCATATCAAAATGAAGATTCATTCGATCTTTTAAGTAATAATTATTCTTTTTACACATTTGACAATGATCTTTACTAATACCATACATATTTGCAATTGGACAAGACTTCATAATCATTAAATCCACTTTTCCATATATAGGAATATTAACTAATGGATAACTAGAGTTTCTATTTTTATATTCATTCATCATGTTATTAATATCTTCTTTAGATAATTCATATGATAAAATTACTTCTTTAATGCCTAAATTATATGCCAAATCCAACGAATAAGAGTTAACCAAATTAAAGTATGGTGAAGTTAATAAATTATCCTTAGAACCAATTTCTTTAATATAAGATAATACTTCATTACTTAATGTAGATTTATCATCAAAATGATCAATTCTTCTTAAAGAATGATAGATATTTTCTTTTTCTTTATTTTCTTCAAATAGCTTATCATTATTAATTAAAATTTTACTAAATGGATATTTTAAAGCTTCTTCTAATTGTTCTTTAGTTTCTACTTGACACATTAATGTAAATTCTTTATTAATCGATGACGAATTTAAATTAAATAATTTCACATTTTCAACATCATAATAATTAATAGTTTGTAGTTTCTCTAATAATTTATTAACACCCTCTCTTCTCAAATTATTTAATTCTTTAATAGAAATAAATATATCATTATCCATATTTACTTTAATATTTGAAGCTTGAAAAGGAGTATCACCTAATTTAGATAATTGTTCTATAATTCTTTCTTTAGAAGTTGGATTATTAATCGCTTCAGTAACAATAAATGATGAATATACTTTTTGACTTTGATTAAATGCAGTTAATTTTAATTCTAATGGTTTATTTTGATAAGCATTAATCTCCATTGAAAGTTCATTTTTAATATCATTTTTTAACTTTTTTTGAATGTTTTCCAATTGATATGATGATGTAGTTTTAATCACTTCATCATCTTTAAAAACTCTAACATTGTGTCCAATCAAACTGACAACTTGACCTTTATAAGCGACCTTAACATCTTTAGAATTAATAAACATCTTTTGAACTTGTTGACCAGATTGAAATCTATTATTAAATCTAATACCATCTTGAAGAAATAAATCATCTTCTAATCTAATATCAATATAATTTCCTTTAACTTTAATTACTCTTCCAAGGATTGTACCTTGATGAGAAGAAGTCTTTTGATTTAATAATTTAGTTCTTGATTCATTAAATAAATAACCCTTAGTAAATCCTCTATTGAATAATGATTTCATCTTATTAATTTCATCTTGATAATCAATTTTATTCTTTTGATAATAATTATCAATTGCTAACTTATATGAAGAAACAACTTGATAAACATATTCTTCTCTCTTCATTCTTCCTTCAATTTTTAAAGAATCAATGCCGGCTTCTATTAATTTATCTATATATTCAATAGAACACATATCTTTAGTAGAAATACCAAATAATTCTGATTCTTTTTCATTGGAAATTACTTTCATTTCATTTCTACAAGGTTGAGCACATTTACCTCTATTCCCGCTTCTATTACCGATAAAAGAAGACATCAAACATTGTCCAGAATAAGAAACACATAACGCTCCATGAACAAAAACTTCAACTTCTACTCCTAAATCTTTAATTCTTTTAGCTTCCTCTAAAGATACTTCTCTAGCCAAAACTAATCTTTTAAATCCTAAATTAATTAAAGCTTTTGCTTCACTAACATTATGACAATTTAATTGAGTTGAGGCATGTAAAACAAGTTCTGGATAACAATTATGAAGATAATATGCTAAACCTAAATCTTGAAGTAAAATCCCATCAACATCACTTCTATATAAAAAATCAATAAAATTTACAACTTCTTCAAATTCATCTTCAAAAATCAAAGTGTTAACAGTGATATATACTTTTACATTTCTCTTATGAGCATATATGATTAAATCTTTAATTTGCTCATTAGAAAAATTGGAAGCATATGCTCTTGCAGAAAATTGCTTACCACCCATATATACAGCATTAGCCCCAGCACTAATCGCTGCATAGAAACTTTCTAAAGATCCTGCTGGAGAAAGGAGTTCGATTTTTTTCATACAAAAATTATAAAAAATAAACAAATTATATTCAACTAATTTTAATTTTCATATATAATATATACAGATATGCAATGGATATCATTAGAAAAGGGATGAGTCACTACCTCATCCCTTTTCCTCTTTAAGGAAACAATAGGTATGCAATGGATTTTTCTAATTACTTAGAAACTTTATTATTCACTATACTACTTATTAAAGTGAGTATAATAATTAATAATATCAAGTAGGCTTCCACCTACTTTTCCTCCATTACACGCCTAAAGTCACCTCTAGACGCATTTTATGCATACTTACCTCCTAAAGAGTCCTTGATAATACTATCAAGAACAATAATATATTAACAATCTTTTTCAATTAAATCAACCTTAAAAAATCCGATAAATCAACATTATTCTCATTAATTAATCACTTTATTCTTATATATTTCTCATAAATAATTAATATATAATGATAAATCGTTTTTTTTATTTACCAAAAAAAAGAGTAAAAATTAAGTTCTAAATTTTACTCTAAATTTTAATTATCTATTAATCACTTGAATATGGAGACCTTCTAAAATGTCTAAACACTTTTCATGAAGATCTTTATTGAAAGAATCCGTCGCTTTAGCATCTACAATAATACTAGCATTAGGTAAACTAGATTTTACCATTACTGCATTACTCAATACGCAAATATTAGAAACAAGCCCACATAATTCAACCTCATCATACTCTTTATCTTTTAAATAATTTGCTAATTCTAAAGATGGAAATGTAGGTTTTTCAAATACCTTAATCGCTCTATCTAAATAATCAACTTCATCTACTACTTTCCACCCCTTACTACATCTTAAACAATGTGCTACAGGTAATAATTTACCTTCCATAGTTGAAGACAAATAATCTTCTTCATGGGTATCTAAAGTATAAATTATATCTTGATTTTCTTTTAAATAATTTTCAATTTTTTCTTTGATCACTGGAATTAATTTTTCTGCTCCTTCAAAGCCTAAACTTCCGTTAACAAAATCATATTGATAATCTACAATAATTAATAATTTTTTCATATTTTTTTCTCCTATTTAAATAATACACTTTTAAAGTATTTTTCTTGGAAAGAAACCTTTTCTAATATCTCTTTTTCACTAAAATCCCTATTAGAAATAATCCATTTAGTTTCATTATCATCAATTCTAATTATTACACCAATTAATCTACCAATATAAGATTTTAATGGTATATCTTCTAAAGCTAAAACATATGCATCTTGCTCTTCATTATCTCCACCAATTCTATTTGGAATATATCCATAGTTTACAGGATAAACAATATTTTTATGCTTAGGATGAATACTACCAAGAGGACGGTCAATAATAACCATAAAATTATATCCTATTTCAAAAGTATCATAATATTTTTTATATCTTTCCACTTGGGTTTTCACTGATTCAGTAGAAGAGATATAATCTTTAAATTCGTCTACATCCACCCATTTATAATCGATAGTTTCCCCTTCTTGAAGAATAACACTATCTTTCAAACAATCAACTACACAAACATAGGAATAATATATAGCATGTCTTTCTTTAGAAATAGAATAATTAACTTGGATAAAATTATCACAATCAATTCCAGTCTCTTCTTTTAATTCTCTTTTTACACAATCTAAAGGTGTTTCATTAGCTAAAGCAGAACCTCCTGCAGTCGCCTCATAACATAATGGATAAACTTTCTTTGAAGGATGCCTTTTCATTAATAAGAAAGTTCCATCAACATGTTTTACTAAACATTCACACACTAAATGATATTCACCATCTAAAAGTTTTTCGCCTCGAGAATGAATCTTATTTAATTTATTTCCTAATTCATCATATACATCCCAAAATTCCATTTTTGACCTCTATTAATCTATTTTAATTAGTTCATAATCTCTTGAACCAAACTCTAATTCTGCACTTGCAACAATCGTATGAATTCCATTTCTTGATTCAATTCTTTCAATTAAATGATTTTTCTTTTCATCATCACAAGAATATACTAAATCAATACAAGCTTGATCGATTGCAATTGGATCAGTTGAAATCAAAATCCCAATATCTTTAATACATGGATCTTCTGCAACTGCGCAGCAATCACAATCTACTGACATATTTTTCATAACATTAATATAGACAATATTACCTTTAAAATATTCAACTACACTTAACGCTGCATCTGCCATTGATTCTAAAAACTTATCATGATCTGCAGTCCAAATTTTACTAGGATCACCTGCTCCATGAATATACGCTTTACCATAAGATGAAGCTAATCCAATTGAAAGTTGTTTAATCGCTCCACCATATCCACCCATTGGATGACCTTTAAAATGAGATAACACTAACATTGAATCATAATTAACAATATCTTTACCAACATAATTCTTTTTAATTACTTTTCCTTTTGGAATATCTAAAACTAAATCTGGACCTTCTGCATCCAATAAATCTACACTAAAAGCATTCCATCCATGTTCTTTAAAAGTCTCTAAATGGGCTTTAGTTGTATTTCTTCTACCTGCATAAGCTGTATTACATTCAACTACCGTACCATTAACTTCATTAATCATATCACTCCAAAAATCAGGTCTAATAAAGTTTTGATTTCCTGGCTCACCCGAATGCACTTTAACCGCAACATTTCCTTTTAATTCAACTCCTAAAGTTCTATACAAATTTAATACTGATTCTTTAGTAATTTTACTACTAAAATACACCTTAGATTTACTCATAAATTTTCCTCCTATTTAAGTGCTAATCCTATATACATTGACTTTACTACAATGTAGTGAGGATGATAATTATCTTTATATTTTTTAGAATGACTAATTAACACACTGTCACTTTCTAAATATCTACTAATAAACTCCTTATTTTCCTCATTAATTAGTCCTTTAATCACCTTTTTATATCCTTCAATATCTAAATCTTTATCAATTGAATAATAAAACACATCTACTAATTTATCAAAACTTCCCATTAATTCATAATAAGGTTTTAAATAGACTCTAGTATAAGTTTCACTAACATCTTCTAGTAAATCATAATGATAATCTAAATCTTTAATTTCATTATACTCTTTAATAAAATTTTCTTTAATTCTTTCTTTACTAGGCAAAAGATGAGCAGGACCTAATATAGCCTGTAAATGGAGTTTAATAATATCTTGAATATCCATTAGTGGATATTTTTTTAAATGTTCTTTTAAATAAACTTTATTCATATTAGCAATCAATCCAAATCCCTTCATCTCTAATTATAGATTTATCTAAAGATCTATAAAATCTTTGTGCTTCTTCATTTGAGGCGATTAATCCTACTAAAGTATCCACATTATACTCTTCTTTTAGTACTTTTCTTAATTCTTTCATTAATGCTTGAGCAACACCTTTATGACGATAACTCTTTAATACACATATCCAATCTAAATAAGCTTTCATACTTCCATCGAAATGAGTAGGAATTAAACTTGCATCAATTCTTCCTACCACTTTATTATCAATGTAAGCAATAAAAGATAAAGCATTATTATATTTAGAATCACAAAAAGATGAAGATACTTTATTAATGTATTCTTCATTAATTTCCCATCCCCAATCAGGTTCTTCATTTCTTAAAGTTAATTCATAAGAAACGACATCTTGAATATGTTTTTCTTCATATCTAACTATTTTCATAATCATTACCTAAATATAAACTAATTTTAGCACACTTAAAAAGAGAATGAAATAATTCATTCTCCATTAAATTAAACACTCATTCCCATCGCATAAGCTTTGGCTTTTAAGTCTTCTCTTTTTAAAACATCATCTTTATTATATAAACCTAAACCATAGATGACACCTTTTTCTTTACAATTAACAAAGCAATCTCTAGTCGCTCCTCTTATTGCTTCAAAAGTTGAATCCATCATTTCTTGTTCAATGTCAAACATCGTTCCAATTAGATAAATATCGGCCTTAATTTTACTATAATAAGGGACTAATCGATCAATAAATACCTTTAATTGACCAGACATTGAATAAAAATATACTGGAGTTGATAAAACTATTACATCTGCTTTTAATAGTTTTTCAGAAATTTCATCCATTCCATCTTTATGTATACATCTACCCAATTTAGTACAACTATAACATCCCAAACAATATTTTAAATTATAATCTCTAAGACATATTAATTCAACATGATGTCCCATCGATTCACTTCCACGATAAAACTCCTTACATAAAGTTTCTGTGTTTCCATCTTTTCTTGGTGATGAAGAAATAATCACAACATTTTTCATATTTTGTTCCTTCCAGTTTAGCTATTATGTGCCAATCTATTTTTATACTTTAATTATACAACTTATATTATGAAAAATGTTAGATTTTCGATTTATTCGACTCAAATTATAAAAATTCTCTTAAATCTTTTGATAATTTTTCTTCTAATTTAATTATTTTACGAGTTATGTATTTTGCTTCTTCACTTGCAGCCTTGTATTGATTTAAATATCTACTTAATGATTTAACTCCCATATTTGTTCCATCCACCATAATACTAGCAATTTTATAATCTGAATCATTGATCATTAATTCAATATTTGTCTTCATTTTTGACATTCCCTGAACAAATATATTAGGATTTTTACCTTCATCTTGAAATCTAGACAACATCTCTTCTATTTCATTTTCAATTTTCGAATGTTCCATTTTTGATTTTAAAAAAACGTTTTTCATTTTTTCTGAACTTACATAAGAAATAACTTGATCAATAGAGCTAATACCCATCTTAATTCCTTGATCACATTCTCTTAATAACTTAATTGTATCTTCTTCAATCATATAATTTCTCCTTTAAAATAGGTTACCCATTTTTTAAAGAAAAATAAAAAGATCTCTATTTTGAGATCTCAATATTGCTCAAATTATTACATTTATCACAAAGATAAGAAGCAAGTTCTTCTCTTGATAAACGCATATCTAATAATTCTTTAATATAAATAGGTTTATCAATGATGTATTTTCTTTCTTCTTTTTTTAAATAAGATACATATACTTTAGCATTAATATTCTTTTTTAAACATTGTTCTAAGAATAAAGAAATACCCGGATGGAACATTTCTAATGCTTTAAAGTAACCTTTATTAGAATTTTCAGGATAAATCACTAAATTTTTATTATTTTCTAATACTTTTATACTTTCTTTAATAGTATTTAATAATCTTCCATCAGGATAAGTAGATATCAAATCTAAACCTTTATAAAACAAATTAACAATAGGGGCAGCAATAATACAAAAAATTCTACTTAAATGAATATTCCAATGTTTTTTCTTGTGGAAATATATTTCGCTTAAATATTTATAAACACTTTTTAATCCTGAGTTCATTTCATATGTTCCCCAAAATCTAAAATAAAAATCACTATATAATTCCAAAGTTAAAGGAGAAGATGCACCTTCATGATTAGAAATAATAATACTACCATCTTCTATTTTTTCACCCAAATAAATAAATTCTGATTTTTTGATGAACAATCTAAGAATTTTCTTTAAATTTTCAAACCATTTTTTCCTTTTTTTAATATATTTCATACAATCCTTTCATTGTTGATTTTATTCAATAATATACTAAAAATATTAAATTACTGTTAAAAATTTATTATTCTACATCAGGTTGTTGACCATCATGAGCTTTCCATTCACATTCTCTTAATTCAAAATTAGTAAAAGTTGCTTTAAAAGAAGAATCTTCAGGAGAACAAGCATATATACCAAATTTAATAACGTCTTTTCCTTTTTCTAAATGACATATCCTCATTTGTTTAAAACTAATACCATCTTCACTACATTCAATACAATAAGAATCTTCTCTTCTAGATAAACGATACCACATTTCTTTAACACAAGAAGAAATATCCGTAGTAGCCCAATCTGAATACCCTAAATTAGTAACTACACTACCTAATCTTTGTATTTTTTCATTTTCATATTCAATTGATCCTTTTAACCAATTCTCACTATCTAAATAAATACAAACACCACATTGATCAAATCTAACTTTACTTTCAAATGAAGTTTTGACAATAAAAGAAAAATACTTTTCATTAGTTTCCATTTGTAAAACAGGTGCATTATCATTTCTAAATCCATAATAAGTACGTTGCCATAAATCAGTATGAGGATTAGTAACAACAACTATTTCATTCTCATTAATAGAATATTCTTTAGGTAATCTAGTCCATTTTAATTTATTAATATCAAATCTCATAAATAATCACCTCAAGAAATATTTTAACACATTGTAAAATATTCTAAAACAATATTATTAAACTACATTTGACTGTATTTTTGTATTGTATTAACATTAATTTAAGGAGATATAAATATGAAAAAAATTCAAAACTCAATTCATCCAGACGATGAAATACATTATAAAAAACTAGGATTAACTAAGGATAAAATAGAAATTTGGGAAGATGGTTCAAGAACTGACGGTTCAAAAGGAACATATGAATGGTGGTATAACGATTTTGCTTTTAATGATGGAACAAAGATGGTTATTATCTTCTTTTCTAAATCACCAATTGAAGTTAATGGACCTATCAACCCTCAAGCAACTCTTGAATTAACTTTACCAGATGGAACAAAATATATGGATTTAATAACTTGCTCAATAGAAGAATCTCATTTTTCAAAATCTCAATGTGATGTGAAAATAAATGATTCTTATCTTATTGGCGATTTAAAAAAATACAATATAAAATTTGTTGGTAAAAATATCCAAGCACAAACTGAATTAGTAGGAACAATTCCTGCTTGGAGATCACAAACTGGAAGTATCTTTTTTGGAGATGATGAAAAATATTATTTCTCTTGGCTACCTGCAATACCAGAAGGAAAAGCCACTGCTACAATTACTTTAAATGGTGAAACTAAAACTTTAGAAGGATCAGGATATCACGATCATAACTGGGGAAATATATCCATGCTAAAACTTATGCACCATTGGTATTGGGGACGCGCAAAAATTGGTGACTATAAAGTAATATCAGCTTGGATTACTGGAGAAAAGAAATATGGATACAAAGATTTTGATGTCTTTATGTTAGCAAAAAAAGATAGGATTTTAGGCGACAACTCGAATCATACCCTAAAATTTGTATCAACTGATGAATACCTTGATGAGCATACAGGAAAGCCAGTATATAACCATGTAATCTATGAATACTTAACTCCTGATAATGAATTTTATAGAATATCATTTAATAGAAAAAATGATATCTCAAAGCAAAGATTTATTGAACTTCTACCTAAACCATTACAATTATTAGCAAAATTAATAGGATTCTCAGGATCATATCTAAGATTTGAAGGTGATGCTACTATTGAAAAAATTGAAAATGGAATCGTAGTAGAAAAAGCTACTGAACCTTCAGCAGTATGGGAATTAATGTATTTTGGTAAATCATGTGCAGATAAAGAATTTAAAAATAAATTAAGCGGAAAGTAATTTTCGCTTTTTTAATAAAAAAAAGACCGACGTATCGGTCTATATTAACAAATGGGGCGATTAATCAGAATCGAACTGACGAATGTCTGGTTCACAGCCAGATGTGTTAACCACTTCACCATAATCGCCATTGCAGTATATATTTTATATAATAATTGGCTAAATGTAAAGTAAAAAATAGAATATTTGCCAAATTATATAGTTATCTTTTTATTGATATTCTATAGATATTAATTTATAATATCTATGTATTTATTTAAGGAGACATAATATTTATGAATGATAAAATAAAAGTGTTCGCTTTAGGTGGTTTAGATGAAAAAGGTAAGAACTTACTTATCGTTGAAATCAATGATAATATTTTTGTTTTTGATTGTGGTTTAAAATATCCTCATAAATCTATTCCAGGCGTAGATGCATTAATTCCAAATTTTGATTATTTAAAAGAAAATAAAAATCGTGTTAAAGCTTATATTATTACTCATGGACACGATGATAAAATGGGTGGATTACCTTATGTTTATAGAGAAGTACCTGCTCCTATTGTAACAACTCAATTTACAGCAGGAATTATTGAAATGTTCTCTAAAAAAGTTGGTATCGATAATAAATATAAATTTATACTTATAGATGGACATGAATTTTTAACTATTTCTGGTTATAGATTCCACTTCACTCAAGTAACTCACTCTATTCCATTTAGTTTTGCTTGTTCAGTAGAAACTTCTCAAGGTAATATTATTTATACTTCAGATATGATTATTGACTATAATAATCTTGCCCCATCTTTCAAGTTCTCTACTAAGAACTTCTTGCATAATGAAGGTAAAGAAGCATTGATGTTATTATCTGATTCAACAAATGCTCATTTAAAAGGATCATGTTCACCTAGATACATGATTACACCTCACGTAAAAGAGATTTTTGAAAATTCAACCGGAAGAATCTTTGCAGCCCTATATGGACAAAATATGATGAACTTCTACGAATTAATTACTCTAGCAGAAAAAACTAATAAAACTGTAGTATTCGCTCAAAAAGATGCAACTCCAGTAATGTCTAAATTATATCAAGACATATGTTGTTCAAAAATTCCAGCGAAAATTAAATACGAACAATTAGAAAATATTTCTAGAATTAGAGATAAAGATGTTTTAGTTCTTTTATTAGGCGAAGGATCAACATTATTTGAAAATATTATTAGTTTTGTTAATGGTGGTTTTTCTTCTAAATCTATTGATTTTACTAGTGATGATACTTTCATTTTAAATTGCCCTGCTGTTCCTACTAATGAAGTTTTAGGTACTGAAGCATTAGATGAAGTATATAAAACTGGATGTAAAGTAATTAACTTCTCTAGAAAAGTTATTTACTCAATGCATGCATGCGAAGAAGATATTAAGACATTAATTACCTTCTTTAATCCTAAGTATTATGTACCAATATCTGGATCATTTACTAATATGATGACAAATGCAAAAATCGCTCTAAATTTAGATAAAAAATACAATTATTCGAATATTTTAGTTCCAGATAATGGTATGGTAATAAATTGTGAAAATGGAATTTGTAAAATCGATTATAAAAACTTAATTCCTACTAGCAATGTTATGATTGATGGTAAAGATATTGGAAATGTTGGCAATAATGTCATCGAAGAAAGAAATAGATTATCAAATGATGGTGTTGTAATTATGGGAATTACTATCTCTAGTAAAACTCAAGAAATTGTTGCTGGACCTGATGTCCAAATGAGAGGCTTTGTATTCTTAAAAGACTCTGAAAATATTCTTCATACAATCATCGATTTATTCTTAGATCAAATTAGAGTTTATCTAACTGGATATACTGATGAAGTTTCTGTTGAAGATAAAATCATTGATAGAGTAACTAGATACATTCGTAGAGAAACAGGTAAGAATCCAGTAATTATTCCTGCTATTTTAGATATTGACAAATAATTAGCGTTAAGTAAGTATTTACTTACGCTTTTTTTCTCTTTTTATTAAATTTTTATTAACAATAAAAATCAATAGTGATAAGATATATACGTTTTGAAAGGAGTTCCTTTATGAAAAATATTAGAAATATTGCAATTATTGCTCACGTAGACCATGGTAAAACAACATTAGTAAACCAATTATTAGTTTCATCTGGTACTTTTAGAGAAAATGAAGAAGTACAAGATAGAATGATGGATAATAATGATCTTGAAAGAGAACGTGGAATCACAATTCTAGCAAAACCTACAGGAATCAACTATAAAGACTATCGAATTAATATTATCGACACTCCAGGACATGCCGACTTTGGTGGAGAAGTCGAAAGAATTATGCATATGGTTGATGGTGTTTTATTAGTTGTTGATGCATTTGAAGGAACTATGCCTCAAACTCGTTTCGTGTTAAAAAAAGCATTTGAAGCTCATGTAAAACCAGTTGTAGTAGTTAATAAAGTTGATAGACCTAATGCTGACCCAAGTAGAGTTTTAGATGAAGTATTAGATTTATTTATTGAATTAGGCGCAGATGATGAAATGTTAGATTTTAAAACAGTTTATGCCTCTGGTTTAAAAGGTACTTCTTCATTTAGTGATGATTTAGAGACTCAAGTTCCAAATATGGATGCAATTTTTGAAACTATTATTGAAGAAATACCTGCTCCTAAAACAGATACTACTTCCCCACTTCAATTCCAACCTGCATTATTAGACTATAATGACTATGTTGGTAAAATTGGTATAGGTAGAGTTGCTCAAGGAACTATAAAATTAAATGACATGGTTACTTGCTGTAGATTAGATGGAACTTTTAAAAACTTTAGAATTCAAAAATTGTTTGGATTCTTCGGTTTAAAAAGAATAGAAATTGAAGAAGCTTCTGCTGGTGATATTATCGGTATTGCAGGTTTACCTGATTTAAATGTTGGTGAAACAATCAATGAATTAAATAATATTTTACCTCTTCCTACTTTAAGAATCGATGAACCAACTTTACAAATGACATTCGGTACTAACTCTTCTCCATTCTCTGGACAAGATGGTAAAGAATTAACTGCAAGAAAAATCGAAGATAGATTATACAAAGAAACTCAAAGAGATGTATCTTTAAAAGTAGAAAGAATTCCAAACTCTGAATCTTGGATTGTTTCAGGTAGAGGTGAATTACATCTTTCAATTTTAATCGAAAATATGAGACGTGAAGGTTTTGAATTAGAAGTTTCTAAACCAAAAGTTATTATTAAAGAAATCGATGGAGAAAGATGTGAACCATATGAAGATGTTCAAATAGATGTTCCAGAAGAATTCATGGGTTCAATTATGGAAGCTTTAGGTTCTAGAGGCGCAGAACTCGTCCATATGAATTATGATCAAAATCAAGTTAGAATCAATTATGTTGTTCCTTCTAGAGGCTTATTAGGATTTATGACTAACTTTATGACATTAACTAAAGGTTATGGAATTATTAATCACACATTCAAAGAATATCGTCCAATTTTAAAACTTGCAGTTGGTGAAAGAAAAACTGGTGTATTAGTTTCAACAGATACTGGTATGGCAACAGGATACGCTATTCAACATGTAGAAGAAAGAGGTACATTATTTATTGAACCAGGCGATGATATTTATGAAGGTATGATTATTGGTGAAAATAGATATGATATTGATTTAGCAGTTACTCCAGTAAAAGAAAAGAACTTAACTAACCAACGTTCATCAAATAAAGATTCAACAGTTACTTTAAAAGGTGCTAGAAAAATGTCTCTTGAAGAATGTTTAGACTATATTAATACTGATGAATTAGTAGAAATTACTCCTAATCATATTCGTATGAGAAAGAAAATTCTTCAAACTGCAGAAAGAAAAAAATTCGAAGCAAAAATGAGATCTCAAGAAAAATAGACTATCTTAGATAGTCTTTTTCTTTTCTATAAATCGACTTATTAAATCAATCGAACTTTTTTCAAAAGGCGAAGGTAAATTAACTTGATCTAATACATAAATAAAATCATTACTAGTACCATATTCTAAAATAGTTTTGTACTGTTTTTTTACTAATTCTTGATCATCTTCACTCCATAAAATTAATGAAGGTATAATACTAGTTAAATAGGAGATATAATAACAAGGACTAGTATAAATATGAGAAATATTAGTAAATAAATAGTGATTTTTATCCATTCCAAAACTATATGGGAATAAATGTTCTTCAATTAATGAATCAAATTTCTCTTGAATATTAGAAATATCAACATCATTTAAATATACATAATTTTCAAATTCACTAACTATAGATGATGAATATATTGTCCATAATGCATTAAATAATAGTCTATTATCCAATTCTCTACTTTCTTCTTCGCTAAGAAACAAATGATAGTAAGAAGACATTATATACTCTAAAGATTGAGAATGAACTTCTGCAATATCCAAATCAAATTTATTACCTTTTAATTTATCTTTTTCTAGTTTACCACTTAAATAATGACCAAACTCATGAAATAAAGTTAAATAATCATTAATATTATTATTTACATTTAATAAAATGAACTGATCTTTATTTTTAATATCAATATATGTTTTATAAGAACCTTTATATTTATTATTTCGATAATCAAAATTATAAAAACCATATGTTTTCAATTCTTTAATGATTGGTTCACTTTCAGGCAAGAAATACTTAACATACTCTAAATTATTTAACAAATCTAACTCATTAACTGAATAGTAATTTGTCTTATCTTCTTTATATGAATAATATAGATAACTATTTTTTAATGAATTATTAATAAATATATTTTCTAATAAATTATTAACATCTTCTAAAGTGTAATTTCTTTGATAAACACTTTTATACACATAATCCACATACGAAGAATATCCTAATAGATTACTAATTTGTTTTCTAATATTTACTAATTCTATAAACAATTCTAATTTACTACTATTAGTCGACAAATTTAGATATTTATTTTCTAATTGACTTTCTTCTTCAAATAATGTTAAGACTTCTTTAGAATATATTTCACTTACTAAAAAATAACTTATTTCATCCTCATTTAGCTCTAAATCTTCTACTACTAATTCTTTATAATATTCATTACTTAATAATTCTTTAAATATATATTTATAATCATTTTCTAATTTCACTATATATGTATCTACTATTTCTTTTTCTTTTTGATAAGACTTATTATCTAAATATAAATCGCTTAAAACATTTATATGTAAAGAACTAGAAATGGCATCCTCATACAAAATTAAAAATTCATCTAGTAAATAAGATAACTGATAATAATCATATGAAAGATTAATAGAAGTTTTAATTTTTTGAATTAATGAATCTATTTTATTTATATCTAAAGGAATATATTTTTTAGAATAAAAAATTCTATTAGTATCAATATTTAGTAAATAATCTACTTCATCTTTACCAATCTGTTCAATAAAATAATCCTTTATTTCTACTTCTTGGAGTTTATTTTGTAGATAACTGATTAAATTATTATATTTATCCCAATATTCTTTTGTCAATAATTCAAATTCTTTATTATTTTTATCTAATATTTGCGTTTTCTTTAAATAAACATTATTCAATTCTTGAATTTCTTTTTGATAATAAGAAAAAACATCAAATGAAGTAGTTAAAATACTTTCTTCATTTGATGAATCATTCATTTTACAACTAGTTAAGCAAAATATAGTTACTAATAATAATCTTTTATTCATTGAAGAAACGACCTATTTTAATACCAGATAGGAATGCAAATTCTATATTATATCCTCCGCATTCTCCATCGATATCTATAGTTTCCCCACCTATAAAGATATTATTATCTTTTTTTAAAGATAAATTAGAATTTAATTCTTCTAAAGCAACTCCTCCACTTGTAACTTGTGAATTTTTAAAATCATAAAGTCCTTTTATTTCTAATAAAAATTCTTTTGGATCAATTCCTTTAGAAACAACTTCTCTAGCAATATCTTCTTGCATGATATTTTTAAGACTTGGATCAATACTTCTAAATTTTAAATACTCATGATATGTTAATTTAGGAAGTAAATCAATTATAAAATAATATGAACTATAATCATCGATATGTTGTCTAGATAAATAAGATGACATATTAAACATCACAATTCCCGATACACCATCTTTTTTAAATAACATTTCACCATCTTCAATTTTTACTAAATCACCATCTCTAAATAGTTTTACATTTACTTTACATCTTTTTCCTTCTAATCTTTTATCGAATTTTGAAGTTAAAATAGGAGTTAATGATGGCTTTAAATCGGTTATTCTAACATCTAATTCATTTAGTAATTTACTATATAAAGACTTATCATTTAATTGAGATATTCCACCAATTGCTAAAACTATTTTGTCAGCAAAATATTCGTCTTTTTCGCATAAAACTCGATATTTATTACCACTTTTCTTTATTTCGACAACCTTACTATCTAATTTGACATCCACACCATATTTTTTCAACAAATTATTTAAAACATGAATAACAGAAATGGAAGATTCACTAAGCGGATAAATTCTTCCTTCTTCATCAGTAAAGTATCCTAATCCACCTTCATTTAAATAAGAAAACAAATCTTCTTTTAAAGATATAATGTCTCTTACAAATAATGAATGATTGTACTTCTTTTCATTAATATTACTATTTCCTAAATTACATCTTCCATTACCAGAAACCTTAATTCTACTACCGATGCTTCTAGAATCTTTTTCAAGTAGAATTACTTGATATTCAGGATTATTCTTTTTAATTTCAATACTTGCCATAATCCCACAAGGACCTGCGCCTATAACAACTACTTTCATATCATATCCTCCACAATTATTATATTTTATATTTATTCTTTCTTCAATTTAATTTATAATTAAATGAAGAGGTGAAAACAAATGATTATTTTATGTGGACCATCTGCAAGTGGTAAAACTGAAGTTGCTAAACTATTAGCAAGTAAATATAATATTAAGAAAGCTGTAACAAATACAACTAGACCTATTAGAATAAATGAAGTCAATCATGTGGACTATCATTTCACTTCTAAAGAGGAATTTTTAGAACTTGCTAGTAAAAACTATTTTGTTGAAACAGCATGCTATAATAATAACTATTATGGCTGTGCTAAAAACGAAGTTGCAGATAATAAAGCAGTTATTTTAGAACCTCAAGGAGTAGCAAACTTTTTAAAATTAAATGATCCTCATATTGTAGTCTTTGTTTTAATGTGTTCAGAAGTTACTAGATATAATAGAATGGTTTATAGAGGAGATTTACCTGAATCGATTGAAGAAAGAATAAGAAACGATAGAATTGCATTTTCTAATGATAAATTATCTTTTGCCGATTATACTATTGATACTGATAATAAAACATTGATGGAAATAACTGATTTAGTATATCAATTATATAATGATAAAATTAATTGTCTATAGCATTAAAATGTCCGAAAAATCAGACTTTATTCAAAATAAAACACTATCATTACGATAGTGTTTATTTTTTATTTCTAGCCGCTTCTAACGCTCTTTCAAATTCTTCATCAATAGGACAAGTAAATGTCATTTCTTGTTTAGTTCTAGGATGAACAAATGTTAATTGATAAGCATGTAAAATTTGACCGTTTGCCTTAATCTCTTGTTTTCTATATCCATATACTGGATCACCAACAATAGGATGTCTAATATATTGCATATGAACTCTAATTTGATGTGTTCTACCTGTTTCTAAAGTACATCTAACTAAAGTATTTGCTTTAAATCTTTCTAATACATGAACATGAGTAACTGCTTCTTTACCATTATATATATCAACACATCTTTTTAATCTGTCTTTTGGATCTTTTCCTAAAGGTGCGTCAATCTTAATATCGGTATGAGGAATTACTCCTTCAACTAAAGCCATATATTCTCTGTGCATTGAATGATCTAATAATTGATTAGATAAAAACACATGTGCTTCATCATTTTTAGCAACTACTAATAATCCTGAAGTATCTTTATCAATACGATGAACAATACCTGGTCTTACTACTCCATTAATAGAAGATAAATCTTTAATATGGTATAATAACGCATTAACTAAAGTATCTCCATCATAATGACCATTTGCTGGATGAACAACCATCCCTCTAGGTTTATTAATAACTAACAAATCATCATCTTGATAAATAATATTAATTGGAATATCTTTTTTTACTACGTCTAAAGGTTTATCTTCTAATAAAGAAAACTCAATTTCTTCACCTTCATTAACCTTATATGAAGCTTTTTTTATTATTTTCCCATTAACTAAACAATTTCCATCTTCAATTGATTTTTGAATATAAGATCGTGATTTACCTAAATCTTTACTTGATAGATAGGCATCTAATCTCATCGAAGAATTCTCTTCTTCAACAATAAATCTTTGCTTATTCATTGTTTGTTTCCTCTTTAGTAGAATTTAATTCTTCCATCTTTTGCTTTTCTATTTCTTCTAATTTAGCTTTCTTTTCTTTTTCTAATTTAGAATCATAAATAAAATAGAAAACAGCAAAGACAATCGTTCCAACAACTAGTAGCATATCTGCTACATTAAATACTGGCCAATCAAAATTAATCGCATCAATATAGAAATGAATAAAATCAATTACACCACGTGGTTCACCATTAACATAAATTACTCGATCAATTAAATTACCAAAACAACCAGGAAGTGCCATAATAATGCCAATTAACATTCCTTTATTAATTTTATAACGATACTTAATTAATCCATAAGTCATAACACCTGTTCCTAAAATAGAAATTAATATTAATAGAATATGGCCAACAGTTCCACCAAGCATTCCAGCGAATGCTCCTTTATTGTAGACTAATTGAAATTCTAATAATCCTGGAATTAATTCTATAGAACTTCCAGGATTTTTTAAAATTCCTTCCATGACATACTTAGTTATTATATCAACGGCAAGTAATCCAACAATAACAAGGCCAAAGTATTCAATAAAAATTTTATGCAATACTTTTTTTACCTTATTCCACATCTTTAATTACCTCATGACATCTTGGACATACATAGTGTCCATCAATTTCAACTAATTCATCAAAGTAGTTCCAACATCTTTCACATTTGTGACCTTCATGATGTTTAACTTCTACATATGTATTTTCATATTCTGTTCCAACATTTTCATCTACTAATGTAACTTTTGAAACAACAAAGTACAATTGTAACTCTTCTTTAGACATAGATTGGAATAATTCTTTACTACCTTTTGGAGAGAATTTAACATCAGCTTCTTGACCAGAACCAATCACTGAATTTGCTCTAGCATCTTCTAATGCTTTTAATACATCATTTCTTACTTGTTTAAATAAATCGAATTCCTCTAAGATAGAGTGATCATATTCATTAGATCTACTAGGCATATCTTCAAGTAGCATATGACTTTCTTTATGATATGGAATATTTTGATATACTTCATCCATAGTAAACGCTAAGATTGGTGATAATAATTTAGATAATGTTGTTAACATTGTATAAATAACAGTTTGTACTTCTTTTCTAGATAAAGAGTCGACTTTTTCGCAATAAAGTGAATCTTTAGCGACACTTAAGTATAAAGCAGAACAATCACCAGTTAAGTAATTTAATAAACTTTGTACAACACTAGCATAATCATAAGCATCATATGCATCTAAAACTTCATTTTTAGTTTGTTCTAAAGAAGCTAAAACATAAGTAGAAAGTTTAGAGAATTCTTTTACTGAATCAGTTTCAGGATTAAATGATTTCCCTTCACCATCAGAAAGATTTGCTAACATAAATTTAAATGTATTTCTAATTTTTCTATAAGTCTCAGAAACTTTCTTAATTAAATTTTCTGAAATTCTAACATCAGCTTGATAGTTAACTGTTGCACACCACAATCTTAAAATATCAGAACCATAGACATTAATAATCTTATTTGGATCAACACCATTACCTAATGATTTAGACATCTTGAATCCTTTTTCATCACAGATAAATCCATGAGAAACAACATTTTTATAAGGTGCAACTCCATTCATAGCAGTAGAAATAATTAATGAAGAGTTGAACCAACCTCTATATTGGTCACTACCTTCTAAATATAAATCTACTGGATATTTATATCCTCTATCAATTTCTGTATTAAATGATGAACCCGAGTCAAACCATACATCCATGATATCAGTTTCTTTTCTAAAGTTACCATTTGGTGAAGCTGGGTTAGTATATCCTTCTGGAAGTAATTCATTTGCAGTTCTATCAAACCAAACATTACTACCATATTCACCAATTAAATTTTCAATATGATCGAATACTGCTTTTTCCATAATTGGAGAACCATCTTCATTATAAATAATTGGAATTGGTACACCCCAAATTCTTTGTCTAGAGATACACCAGTCACCTCTATCTTTAATCATATTATGCATTCTTAATTTACCCCAAGATGGAGTCCAATTAACTGCATCAATTTGTTCTAATAATTGATCTCTAATTTTATCGATAGAACAGAACCATTGAGGTGTTGCTCTAAAGATTACAGGTTTATGAGTTCTCCAGTCATGAGGATAAGAGTGAACGATATCTTCTCTATGTAATAAAGCATTAACTTCTTCTAACCAAACTAGAACTTCATCATTTGCCTTTTCATAGAATAATCCTTTTAATCTTTCACCACATTCTTCCATCATATATCCATGTTCATCAACTGGACATAAAGGAGGTAAACCATATTTAGTACCAACATTATAGTCATCTGCACCATGTCCTGGAGCAGTATGTACACAACCAGTACCTGCATCAGCAGTAACGTGATCACCTAAAATGATAATAGAATCTCTATCATACATTGGATGTTTAGTAGTAATACCTTCTAATTCTTTACCTTTAAATGTTTTAATTAATTCAACTGATTCAAAACCGATTTTTTCTTTTAAATCATTTTCTAAACAAGTTAAGAAAACAAAGTTTCCTTTTTCAGTTTTAAATAAACCATATTCTAATCTTTCATTTAAACAAATTGCTAAGTTAGCAGGTAATGTCCAAGGAGTAGTTGTCCAAATGATAAATGCATCATCACTAGATAAAACACCTTTACCATCATTAACATTGAATCTAACAAAGATAGTAGTCGCTTTTACATCAGCATATTCAATTTCTGCTTCTGCTAAAGCTGATTCACTCGATGGAGACCAATAAACAGGTTTTAATCCTTTATAAATTAATCCATCTAAAGCCATTTTTGAGAAAACATGAATTTGATTCTTTTCAAATTTCTTATCTAATGTAACATATCTATCATCAAAATCAGCATTAATACCAAGTCTTCTAACTTGTTCCATTTGTCTTAAAATTTGTTTTTTAGCATATGCTTCACATTTAGTTCTAAATTCAGAAGCTGGAATTGCTTTTCTATTAACACCAGATTTAGTTACAGCATTTTCAATTGGTAAACCATGAGTATCCCAACCTGGATAGAATGGAACATAATATCCACTCATACCTTTATAACGAACTATAATATCTTTTAAAATTCTATTTAACATATGACCACAGTGCATATCACCATTAGCATATGGAGGACCATCATGAAGAATATATTCTTCACATCCTTCTCTTTTCTTTAATAATGCATGATAAACATTATCTTCTTCCCATTTCTTTAACATGATTGGTTCTTTTTGAGCAAGATTACCTCTCATTTCAAAATTAGTCTTGCCCATTAATAAGGTTTTATTGATTTCCATAAAATTTCCTCCTTTAAATATAAAAAGCGTCCTTAATATCTAAGGACGCTATAATAACAATAACGCGGTACCACCTTAGTTTCTAGACTTTCTCTAGACACCTTGATTCATCGTAACGTGATGTAAACGAATTTTCTTACTCTTAGTTCAGAATCTTAGCTAGGAAGTGATAAGTTTCTAAGTCACTTTAATTCTTCTTTCACCAATATGAAGAACTCTCTAATAAATCACCTTAGGCTTTTGTCTTCTTACGCTTCTTTAGATAGTTTATATTAAAAAATATAAAAATACAATTAAATCTCATCAAATACTTTAAAAATCAATAGTTAAGCTAACTGGACAATGATCGCTACCATAAACATCATTATGAATTTCAGCATCTTTAACTAAATCTTTAATTTCTTCACTTACTAAATAATAATCAATTCTCCATCCAGCATTATTCTTTCTACTATTAAACATATAACTCCACCAAGAATATTTAATTACTTCTGGATAAAGATATCTAAATGTATCAATATATCCTTGCGATAGTAAATTATTAAAAGCTGTTCTTTCTTCAATAGTAAATCCAGCATTATGAGTATTCGATTTAGGATTCTTTAAATCGATAGGATTATGAGCAACATTTAAATCTCCACAATATACAATCGGTTTATTTAATGAAGAAAAATATTCAATTAAATCTTTTTCAAATTGCATTCTAAAATCCATTCTCTTTAATTCATCACCAGCATTAGGAACATAACATGCTACATAATAAAATTTTTCAAATTCTAAAGTGATTACTCTACCTTCGTCATCATACTTATTATCTAATAGTCCATAATGAACATTTAAAGGGAGTTTTTTGCTAAAAACTGCTACTCCAGAGTATCCTTTTCTTACTTTAGAATATGTATGATAAACATTATATCCTTCAGGCATAAAAGGAAAAGAATCATCACTTAATTTTGTCTCATTTAAAGAAAAAATATCAGCGTCAAATTTATCAAAATCTTCTATAAATGTCTTTTTTAAAATAGCTCTTAAGCCATTAACATTAAACGATACAAACTTCATAACTTATCCCCTATAATGATTCATCAATATTCCACCAGCAACTGCAACATTTAATGAATCTATATTTCCCATTTCAATTCTTACAACAGTATCTGCAAGTTCTATATTTTCTTTTTTTACACCTTGACCTTCATTACCTAAAACCAAAACAAACTTATCAAATTTTGGAGTTTTAAGATAATTAATTGAATCTTCAAGACTAGTAACAATAATCATGTATCCTTGCTCTTTTAATTCCTTTAATGATACTTGATTAGATAAAGGAATAGAAAATAACGCTCCTTTAGTAGATTGAATGACTTTTGAATTAGTTAATGATGCTGAATCCTTTGATAATATTACTCCATCATAAGAGAAAGCTAAAGCAGTTCTAATAATAGTTCCCACATTTCCTGGATCTTGAACTCCATCTAAATAAACTAATTTATCACCTAATTTAGAAGAAACTTTAGGAAGTCTACTAACGCCAATATAAGGTTGAACTGACTTATTATTTGATAATTTTTCTAAAATAAATTTAGGAACAATTATCGTTTCAACATTATTAAACTCATCATCGTCTTCAGTTGTAATAACCATTTCTAAAAGATTATTAAGATACGCTAAATCTAATAAATCTTTTCCTTCAATTAAAAATCTTTCTTCTTTATTATTTTTTAATTTTATTAAATCTTTGATTAATTTGTTTGAAGAACTTGTAATATATTTTTTCATTATTTTCTCACCCCGTAATTAAGTTTATCTTTAATTTTTTTATGATTTGGACAAAAGATTTCTAATATTCTATAAAAATCCTTTGAATGATTTTGATAAAAATCATGTGCTATTTCATGCATAACTGTATGATCAATTATTTCTAAAGAAAAATGAATCAAACGTTTTTCTAATACTATCTTTTTTAGACCATAAAAATTTTTACCATACGCTCTATCTAAATGTCTAGTTTTTACTTCATGAACAATAGGTGAATTCATAATTTGTTCATATCTCCTCACTCTTTCAGTAAATACTTCTATTCTAAATTTATCAAGATACTTTTCTATATCTTTTCTATTTCTAACTATTAAATCAGTCATTGAAGTAGCATTTTGTCCTTCACTTAATACAACAATCCTTCTTTTTTCCCCTAATAAATATACATATTCATCATTTATTAAGTCATCGGAAAAAACTTTTTCAATTTTTTTAATAGAATAAAGTGATTCTAAAGTGGATACAATTTTACTTTCAGTATAAAATTCACCACAAACAATTCTCAAATGACCATAAGATAAAATAGAAGAAAATCCTCTTTTTGATTTACTTCGTTTAATCTTACAGATAATCCATTTTCCATGAATTTTAAGTTTTTTTACTACTTCCATTTGATTTCACCTTTTATTATTATATATGATATAATAAATTTAATAAAGGAGTAAGAAGTTATGATTAACATTTTAGTAAGCGCATGTCTTCTAGGAGAAAACTGTAAATGGAATGGAAGAAATAATGCCCGTGAACATATTATTAAATTAAAAGAAAAATACAATTTAGTTCCTTTTTGTGCAGAAGTTTTAGGAGGACTACCTACCCCTAGAATACCTTCTGAAATAAGAGGAAATAAAGTATTTAATCAAGTTGAGTTAGACGTAACAAAACAATTCGTTAGAGGTGCTCAAAGAACTTTAGAGATTGCTCTTAACAATCATTGTAAATATGCAATACTAAAAGATCATTCTCCTTCTTGTGGAGTCAATAAAGTTTATGATGGAACATTTTCAAGAACATTAATTGAAGGTCAAGGAATTACTACTAAACTATTAAAGAAAAATAAAATAATAGTTTTTGCAGATGATGAAATAGAAAAACTATTAGAAATTTTGGAGGACTAATATGAAATTTTTTAAAAGATTATTTATATTTTTATCCATTATTGTATTACTAATTGGTGGAGGTGTTGGATTACTAGCATACATGGTAATTGACAATACATCATACATTAACGAAAACTATGAAAATAATGAGTTAGATATAACTTTACCAATATATGATTTAGTTGAAGAAGCTCTTCACAATACTAGTTCAACAAATCAGATTAAATTTGTTCTAGATCCAGAAAAATTAGATTATATATTATATTCTGTAATTAATTCATTAGAAGAACAAATTCAACCAATTAATATTAATGGTAGTAAAGTAGAATGCATTGATGGAATTTATTATCTAAAAGTTAGTTTAGGATATCAAAGTATTAATACAGTTGTTGATTTAGAATTGGACTTTGAAGAACAAAACGATACTTTCACCATTTTTATTAAAGATTTAAAATTAGGAAAACTTGGTTTAAATAATAACTTTGTCCACAGTATTATTGATAATATTGATATTTCACAAGTTATAAAAACATTAGAACAAAATAAAATATATTGTTCTTTAGACTTAAAAACATTAAGCGTTTCAATTACTAAACAAAATTTAATTGATATGGTAAAAGAAAACACTATTTCTAATCCACACAAACAATTGATTAATGTGTTATTAGATATTTATAAGAATAACCAAAATTTATATGAATTTGAAACAGAAAACAATGTCAGTTTTATTCTAGATTTATTAGATTTTAAATATAATGAACTCTATGGTATTCCTACAGAAATTGGTTTAAATAATGTAGATATATTAAGTGAAAATTTATTAGCAAATTCTTTAATAAATCAAAGCCAAGTTGATATAGTCTTCTTCTATTTATTAAACGGATATGCTTCTTTAGAAAATGAAGAAAAATCGATAATCGATAATCTTGATTTAACTAGTGTAGGAATTTATTCTAATTCTTCATATAAAGGATTATTAATTAAAAACAATTTAACTTTAAAAGAACATATTTCATCTACATCACTTGATTATACATTAGGCGATACCTCATTATCCTTAGTCATTGAAGAACCAATTATGAATTCAATTATTCAAAATAGTGAAATGATAGGTTCAACATTCGCTTTTGGTCATAGTAATCAAGGAAAAGAAGAATATCACAACAAAGTCTCATTTATTGGAACAGAGCATCTCATCTTAGATTTTATTAAAGATAAAATCGAGTTAGATTTCATTCTTAATGTAAATGGATGTAGATTAGGTGTGCATGCTGACTTTACAACTTTACCTCATTCTGGGTTAATAGTTGAAGGAAATCTAAATTCATTATCTCTAGGTAATATTCAATTAAATGAAGAACAAAAAATTAATTTGTTAAATTATATGAATACACTATTCCATGAAGATTATATTTCCATTTCTAGTAACGAACAAAAAATCAAATTAGATTTTTCTAATTTAATATTTGAAAATGAAACTATTAGAAATTTTGCCGATCAATTTGAAAACGCATTAATTTCTACTTCTATAAATGATGACAATATCACTATTATTTTTGGTATATAATATTTAGTTTCACGCAAAAAGCAACCTATTTTATTAGGTTGCTTCTTTTAAACTGTTTTTTTATTACTTATTTTGGAAATTTAATGAGTTAATAGTTTTTACACCATTAGCGTCTGTAACTGAAATTACACAACCTTTATAGAATGTTTTATTGTAGTTACATGGATTGATTTCTAAAGTAACTGTTTTACCTGCATATGGTTTTAAGAAGCTATATTGATTAGCACCTGAACAATATAATTCAAATTCACTAGAATCGTCTTGTAAGTTGATCTTAGTGAAATATGCTTCTTCAATTACAACAACTTTAGCTTGAATAACATAAACTTCAGTTGAATGAATATCTTCACTACTATTTAACTCATATAGATATTTTAAATTTTTACCAGTGATAAACTTATCAGTTGAATACGAATTATTACCATGGAAATTAACTAATAATTCAGTAGCATTAACAACAATTTGACCTGGAGCATTTATACCTGATTTAATTTTATTTCCTCTTGTTCCCTTAATTACAATTTCATCACCAATAGATAAAGAAGATACCATATTTTCAGCGCCTAATACTGTAATAATTCCTGTATTATCTTGAATATAGAAACCAGATTGATTAACAACTGAAGCAACTACTACACCATGTAAAGTAACTTCTGTATCTTTATCTGATTCAATAGCATATTGAACAGTATTTGCAGTAAATTCAGGAACTTCTTGTACTTCAATTTCTACTTCTTTTTCATAACTTGTTTGTCCAGAAACAGAAACGATTGTTTTAATTGTTGTTTTACCAATTGCATTTGTATGAAGAATAGTTTTTCCATCATTTACTTCAATAGTAGCAACTTCTGTATTTGAAGAAGTATAACTAACAGTTGCATCAAAATTAACTACATCATTTTTAATTGAATTAATTAATTCTAATTTAGCATCTCTACCTTCATAATAATATCCTTCTAATTGCCCATCTAAATAATAATCATATGCAAATTTAGGAGCAGTTGCCATATCAAAACTAAATGTAGTATCTACTTCTGCTGCAACTGGAACAAATCTCCAAGTACATCCTTTATTTTCTGATTTTGCATTATGCATTGAAACATAAACTGTACAAATTTTACCATCACATGCATCTAACCATTCATAATCAGCACCACTAGCTTGAGAATAAGAATATGTGCCTGTAGTTCCGTCTAAATCATCGATATAGTAATTTGTAAATCCTGTTCCCTCAACTTTTTTAACTAAAGCAGTTGTTTTATAAATATTAGTAGTTACATCAGAAGTAAATGGAGTTTCCATCAATTCTTTAACTGTTTTTTCTTCTACCCAAGTTTTATTCCAATTACCTGTTGTTAAATTATCATTTTCAATTAAATATGCATTTGAGATTTGGTTACAACCTGTATATCCCCACTTACCTGCTGGAGTAAGTTCAGCATCTAAAATGTAATAGTCTTTTTCACCTGCAATAGTAACTGTGTTACCTTCTTTTACTTTATTAGCAACATCTTTGCCATAAACATAAATAGATCCTGTTTCATCTGCAATGTATACACCATTTTTAGCCATACCAGTTGCATATGTATGTCTAACTACAACACCTGTAATTTTAATTTTATCGCCTTTTTTTGCTTCTCTAGCTTGTTTAATTGTTTTACTTACATAAGCTGTATCATCAAATTCTACTTCAACATGAGTAAAATCTAAAATCGCAGGATGATCCATTTCTAAAGTTCCACTGTAGTCTTTTAATTTACCATATAAAACAACTTCATCACCTACAGAAGGAGTCTCTTCTAGTTTATCAAAATAAGTATAACCATCTGCACCTCTAGGTCCATAAATGTATAATTCATTAGTACCATCAGTAATAGTCATATCACCATATTGATAGCTTTTAATTTCCTTAATAGTACCGATAACAGTATAGTTCTCACTAGTACCATTAGCACCAGCTGCTTTAGCTAACTCTAAAGCTTTAGCTATAGTGATTTGATTTTCGTAAGTTTTTTCGCTTGATGAAGCGGAACTTGATTCTTCTGAAGAAACTTCACTACTTGAAACTTCACTACTAGAATTTTCACTTGAAGAACCAGGATTACCACAGCCACTCATTAATAAAGCGGCAGCAAGTAAAAATAATTTTAACCCTTTATTTTTCATTATACTCCTCCTTAAAATTTTTTTTACATCTATATATTAATGCTTTTAATATTTCATTAAAAGAACTAAAATAATCTTTTTAAAAAAAACGCTTTCAAATAAAAAGGACAACAAAAATTGTCCTAATTTTCTTCTAAAATTTTACAAATTCTCTTCATAGATTCATCAAATTCTTCTTGTGAATTGTTGTTAAAAATATGAAGATTTGTAATACCTTCTGGAACTGTGAAATTACATGTTTTAATGTATTCATCCCAGTTATTTAATTTCCATGTATCCCTATCAGAATTTCTTTCAAACATTCTTTGTTTACAGATTTCTGGTTTAGTAGAAACCCAAACAATGTCTAATTGTGCATTATAGTCTTTTAATTTTGCTTCTAAAGATCTAATATAAGGCAAATCTCTAACTTCTTTTGTAAATGGAGCGTTAATTAAAACTAAATCAGCATATTGAATTGCTTCAAAAGCTAAATCAAGAATTACATCATATTCTTCATTTCTAATATATTTATTAAAAAATGGTGAACTACGATTATATTCTTCATTAGCGACTAAAAAGATTTGCTTAGATAATGGAATTAAAGTATCCTTATCCAAATAAACAACATGATTTAAATTTTCTGCTAGTTTTTTTGATACATATGTTTTTCCACATGCTGGTGGAGATGTAACCAAAATCAATTTTTTCAAAATCTTTCCCATAATTTTCTACCTCGTAGTTATTATAGAGTTATTTATAAAATAAATAAACCTTTTTTTGACAATTATCGATTTTTTTTAATATTTATTTATCGATATATTTAGTATGCACTTTAAAAGCGCATTTTCATGCGCTTAATTATTATTTTTCTAATTTAATTAATTCTTTAGCAATTTCTGATCCCACTTTAGCATTATTATATACTAATTTAATATTAGCCTCTAAAGATTTACCTTCAGTTGCATCAGCGATACTCTTCAATAAGAAAGGTGTAGTATCTTTTCCTTTAATTCCTAATTCATTCATTTCTTTTAACGCTTTTTCAATATAAACATTAATTACTTCATTTGGAATTGAATATTCTTCTGGAATTGGATTAGATACTAAGATACCTCCATCTAAACCAAGTTTTCTTTTATAATAAATAGCTTCAGCAATCTCTTTACTTGAATTCATTTCATAATCTAATTTTAAGCCAGAATCCTTTGAATAAAATGCTGCTAAATTAGAAGATTTATATCCTAATACTGGGACTCCAAAAGTTTCTAAATATTCTAAAGTTAATGGCAAATCTAAAATAGCTTTTGCGCCCGCACAAACAACAGTTACATTAGTTTTTGATAATTCTTGAAGATCTGCAGAAATATCAAAACTTGTTTCTGCGCCTCTATGGACTCCACCAATTCCTCCTGTTACAAACACTTCAATTCCTGCCATTGCAGCAAAGATCATTGTTGTAGTAACAGTAGTTGCACCCCAAAACTTTTTAGCCATAATAACAGGTAAATCTCTTCTAGATGCTTTTAAAATACCCGGAGTTTTTCCGAATAATTCAATCTCATCAGGTGACATACCAACAATTGGAGTACCATCGATAATACCTATAGTAGCAGGAACACATCCATTATCTCTAATAATTTTTTCAACATTTAAAGCAGTTTCTACATTTTTAGGATAAGGCATACCATGAGAGATAATTGTTGATTCTAATGCAACAACTGGAATATTATTTTTAATCGCCTCTTGGACTTCTTTTGACACTTTAACTAACATATCTATTCTCCTAATCTAATTCAAAGGCACCAGTATATAATTGATAATACTTACCTTCTTGAGCAATCAATTCTTCATGATTACCTCTTTCGATTATTTTACCATGTTCTAATACCATAATAGCGTCAGAATTTCTAACAGTTGATAATCTATGAGCAATAACAAATGTAGTTCTTCCGTCCATTAATTTATCCATGCCCTTTTCAATTAATTTTTCTGTTCTAGTATCAATTGATGAAGTAGCTTCATCTAAAATTAATACTGCAGGATTAGCAACGGCTGCTCTAGCGATTGCTAACAATTGTCTTTGACCTTGGGATAAATTACTTCCATCACCAACTAATTGAGTGTTATATCCTTCCGGTAAATGAGAAATAAAATGATGAGCATTTGCAAGTTTTGCTGCTTCAATACATTCTTCATCTGTTGCATCTAATCTACCATAACGAATATTTTCCATTACTGTATCACTAAATAAATGTGTGTCTTGTAAAACTACTGATTGAGATTTTCTCAAATCTGATTTTTTAATTTTATTAATATTGATACCATCAATTCTAATTTTTCCATCTTGAATATCATAGAATCTATTAATTAAATTTGTAATAGTTGTTTTACCTGCACCAGTTGATCCAACAAATGCAATTTTTTGGCCTGGGAAAGCGTATAAAGAAACATCAAATAATACTTGTTTCTCTGGGATATAGCCAAAATCTACACCATCAAGAACAACATTACCTTCCAATTTTTGTAAAGTTGTTGTTCCATCACTATGAGGATGTTTCCATAAGAATAAATTTGTTTTATGATCAACTTCAACAATATTACCATTTTCATCGTATTCACCATAAGTTAAAGAAACATATCCTTCATCTTGTTCTGGTTCAGCATCCATTACTTCAAATACACGTTCTGCCCCCGCTAAAGCAATAACTACAGAGTTAATTTGTTGAGCAACCATAGAAATAGGTTGACCAAAGTTTTTAGTTAATGTTAAGAAAGTGATAATTGTTGCAGCTTCCATTACACCTTGAGAAGGAAAGAATCTAAATCCTGTAACCATTAATATACCACCAACTAATGCTGTAATAGCATATTGAGCATGGTTCAAATTATTTGAAATAGGGCCAAATGAGAAAGCATTCTTATTCGCATTAATATATGTTTCACATACTTTATTATTAATAGAATCAAATTCTTTCATCGCTACATCTTCATGATTGAATACTTTAATTACTTTTTGACCTTCAGTCATTTCTTCAATAAATCCATTTAATTTACCAATGTTCTTTTGTTGTTCCATAAAGAACTTTCCAGATTTACCAATAACACTCTTAGTTACAAAAGTAACTGCAATAATACTTAATATAGTAACAATAGTTAATTCTAAAGACTTAGTACACATGACAATGAATGTTGAAACAATAGTAATTACTCCAGATACTGTTTGAGGAATAGATTGAGAAATCATTTGTCTCATCGCATCAATATCAGAAGTATATCTTGACATTAATTCACCATGAGTATGTGTATCAAAATATCGAATAGGAAGTTTTTCCATAGAAGCGAATAAAGTATTTCTAAAGTCTTCTAAAATTAATCTAGAAGTAATACCCATTAATCTATTAAACATAAATGAACATAATGCTCCTAACATAAAGAAAGCAAACATCATAATTACATTAAATAAGAAATCTTGATAGCCTCCATAGTCATTCCATTTAATATGAATTAACTCAATACCAGTAGCAGTTACACCAACTGGAACCCTTGTAGGATCAGTAACATATTCTAAAGACGATAATACACCTTGTAAGAATCTTGAGTTAGCAATTAATACAAATAAAGTGTTACCAAATAAGCCAATGAAAGCAAAGATGACTTTAAGTAAATGCTTTTTATAATATGTTAAGATACGTAAGAAAGATTTTTTAAAATCTTTAGGTTTTGCTGTACCTCTTAACCCTCTTGGTGGCATACTATTCATCTCCTTTCGTTTGTGATTCAAATACATCTTTATAGATGTCATTATTTTCTAATAATTCTTCATGAGTACCGAATCCATAAATCTTACCTTCATCTAAAACTAAGATTTTATCAGCATCTTGAACCGAATTAATTCTTTGAGCAATAATAAATTTTGTAACATTAGGAATTTTTGTTCTAAAACTTTCTCTAATTAATGCATCAGTTTTTGTATCAACTGCACTAGTAGAGTCATCTAGAATCAATACTTTTGGACTTTTTAATAACGCTCTAGCAATACATAATCTTTGTTTTTGTCCACCAGATACATTAACTCCACCTTGACCTAAATCATAATCAAGTCCACCAGGTAAATTAGATACAAATTCATAAGCTTGAGCATTCTTTAAAGCTTCAATAATTTCTTCATCACTAGCGTCTTCTTTTCCCCATTTCATATTATCTCTAATTGACCCTGAGAAAAGGACATTCTTTTGAAGAACAACTGCAACTTGATTTCTTAAAGTTTCTAAATCATAATCTCTAACATCTACTCCACCAACTTTAACTGAACCTGAAGTTACATCATACAATCTTGAAATTAATGATACTAATGTTGTTTTACTAGAACCAGTTCCACCAATAATACCAATTATTTGTCCACTTTCAACTTTAAAATCTGCTCCTTCTAAATGTAAATTATCCATATCTTTCGAATAAGAGAAATTGACATTATCAAATTCAACAGAACCATCTTTTACTTCATATAAAGGAGAAGAAGGATTAGTTAAAGTTGATTCTTCATTTAAAATTTCATTAACACGTCTAAAGCTTGCTCTAGACATAACTAACATAACAAATACCATAGATACCATCATTAATGATGATAAGATTTGCATAATGTAAGTGATATATGCTTGTAAATCACCTAAAGCCATTGAAGCATCACCCACAACAAAGAATTTACCACCAAAGAAACATACTGCAAAGATTGTTCCATACATGACAAAGTTCATAATAGGACCATTTAATGAAAGAATTTTTTCTGCACTGATACCAGTTTGTCTCATAGTTGCATTTGTCTTTTTAAACTTTTCAATTTCAAAATCTTCTCTAACAAATGATTTAACTACTCTAATACCAATTAAATTTTCTTGTACTCTTTGATTTAATTTATCATATGTTTTAAACATTTTTTCAAAATAAGGATGAGCCTTAGTCATAATTAATAATAATGCGACTACTAATATTGGGAATGCTACTAATAAAATTGCAGTCAATTCAATTTTAATAGTTGTACACATAATAAATGAAACCACAAACATTACAGGTGATCTAAATAACATTCTAATCATAGTAATGAAAGCATCTTGACAAGAAGTAACATCAGTTGTTAAACGAGTAACTAAAGAAGAAGTTTGATATTTATCTAGATTTTCAAACGATAAAGTTTGAATATGATCATAAATTTGTTTTCTTAAATTTCTTGCAAATAATCCACCTGCTTTAGCACCAAATTTAGCACCACCAACACCAAAGAATAAACTTAAGAATGATGCTAAAATAATTAGTACACCACACAAAGTAATTGCTAATAAAGGAGTAAAATTCCAGTCCATCAATTGAACGAAAGTTTTAATTCTAAATTCATCAATGTTAGGCAGTTGAACAATTAAATTATTGACTGTATTATGTCCTTCGTTCCACGCTTTAGAAATATTTAAAAAATCTACTAAAAAAGCCATAATTAATGGAATTAAACATTCCATAATTACTTCTCCAATCATCATTAAAGGAGTAAGCACAGCGTATTTTTTTACGCCATTTAAAGCTTTAAAAATTTTACTTTTCTTTTTTTTCATAATTTCCTCCTTATATTAATTAACAATCTTTTCAATAATTAAGAAGAAAGTATTCAATTCTTCTTCTGATAGCTTATTCTTCATTTCATTTTCAAAATTTTGAATAGTTTCCCCAATTAATTTATTAGTTTTAAATCCTTTTTCTAGTAAAACTATTCTTCTAACCCTACCATCACTTTCTTCCTTCACTCTAGAAATATATTCATTTTTTTCTAAATTAGAAATAAGTTCACTAGCAGTAGATTTAGAAACTGATAAAAACTCTTCAATATTCTTTTGGTATACAACTTCACCTTCATCATGCTTCCATTCTAAATAACATAGTACTCTAGCTTGAATATGAGTTACTTGTTGTTCTGTTACATCACCTATACGATGAAACATATTATGCTTAACATATCTACTTAACTTTCTAGACATAAATCCTATACTTTTTTCCATATTTACCTCCAAATAGTTCGGTTACAAACTATATTATAGACTCTTTTATAAAAATTACTAGTTTTTTTCACTATAAAATCTATTTTTTTTGACAAAGAAAAAAATCCTAACTTTCACAACGGAAAATTAGGATTAATTAATAAATTAATTACTATTGAGGATTATAGTCTACCCAAGAAGTAGAACCATTATAAGTAGTAACACCTGGAACACAAATAAAGTCAATTGTTTTATTATATACTCTACCTGCTGCATCACCAGTAGTTGACCAAGAAGGAGTTGAAGTACCTCTAACACATCTTACAAATAAGAATCCTGCTAGATTTTCATCTGTTGTGAATGAGAAAGTAGTACCTTCTAAAGTAGCCTCTACCCAGTGACCTTCTTTACCTTGTTCCCAAACCCAACCAAAGATTACACAACCATCGTTTTGTAACCATTCTGGGTTATTTTCAACAACATAAGTACGTTCTTCTTTACCTGCAATAGCAGTACTAATTCTTGTATTTTTAGTAATTGTTACACTATAAATTCCTTCATTATCAGGAGTAATAGTTTCTCCATTACAAGTTACACTAAAGATAGTATTAATGCCTGGATCTTTAACCAATTTAAATTTAACTACGTCATCTTTAGAAGCGCTTAATGGTAATACTTCACCACTTGCTTCTTGATAAGATGCACCGATAACTCTACCCCAAGTAATTTTGTAATTACCTTCTTCTTCATAAGGATAAGTTTCAGGAGATTGACCATTACCTAAATGATATGCAAATAATGTTAAATTTTCAGTAATAGGAGTTGAGAAACTAAAAGGTTCTTGACCATATTCATCATAGTAGAAGCCTTGGAATTTAAGACCTGAAATTAAACAATTAAATGATCTAATTTTTGAACCTGGTTCTACATAATATCTTTTATAGATACCCATGTTTGGTTGATTATAATAGAAATCAACTGTTAACGATGTTTCAGTTTTTGTTCCAGAAACATTAATACCTTCATCTGGATTAGAAGAAATTTCGCTAGAAGATTGTTCGCTTCCGCCATTTCCAGTAATATCACATGAAGCTAAAGAAGATAAAGATAATGCTGCAAGAGCAATTAATAATAATTTTCTTAATTTCATATCATCTATCTCCTTTCTTATTTAACAAATACAACTGATTCATTTGCAGCTAATTTATAACTACTTCCTGAACTTGTTGCACCATCTTTATTTGAATAAGCTAAAGTATATCCACTTACATTAATTGTTGCTCCACCTTGAGAATGAGCTACATATAATGTTTTTCCACCATAAGTAATAGTGTAAGAAATTAAATTTGCTGTTTCACTAGAGATTTTTAATGAATCAATAACTTTAGCACGAGTATCTAATCTGAATCCTTCGTATTCTTTTCTTAAAGCTATTTGTTCTTGAAGTTCTCTAAATACATCTGCATTTTCAATTTTTAATGCATAGTTCATTGTATTAACAAAGTCACCTGCATTATATGAGTTATGGTTAACTTCGTGATCATCACCTTTAGTTCTTAAGAATTCTTCACCTTCTTGGATGAATGGAATACCTTGAGCAAATAAAACAAATGCATCTGATTGAGTAGATCTAGCATGAATATTTGTTAATCCACTAGATAATCTTAAATGATCGTAAAGAGTATAGTTATCATGACAAGATACATAGTTAACAACCTTAGTTGGATCTAAAGTAGTTTCACCTTGAATTGTACCTTTAATACCGTTAATAATTTGTCCGATATTGCAATTTTGATTTCCTTGAACCCAACCAGGTTGAGCGCCATCCCATGCGCCACCTCTTACTGAGTCTCTCATCTTATCGTTGAAACCACCAACACCAATTGTTTGAGCAAGTCTATCGCCAACCCAAGAAACAACGCCTTGGTAACCAAGATCTTCTTCAGCTTGACCGCCTTGAGGCCATGGTTCACCATACATGATGATGTCATCATAAATTTTTTCTAATTCTTTGTAAGCCATTGACATTGTAATTGTATCCATTAAACCCATTAAGTCAAATCTGAAACCAGAAATTTTATATTCTGATGTCCAGAATTTTAATGATTCAATAATATATTTTCTTACCATTGGTCTTTCAGTAGCGATTGTATTACCACAACCAGAGTCATTATAGAATGCTCCATCTGGTAATAATCTATAATAATAACCTGGAACGATTAAGTTAAACCAAGAGTCTGGACCCTTAGCAGTATGATTATAAACAACGTCCATAATTAAACCGATATCATAATCATAGAAACTTTTCATCATTTCTTTGAATTCATAAATTCTTGTTAAACCATTATGAGGATCAGTAGAATAACCACCTTCTAAACAGTTATAGTTATATGGATCATAACCCCAGTTATAATTATCTTCTTCTTCGAATCTATTAACTTCTGTTTCTTCTGTAGAAGCATAATCATAGAATGGTTCTAATTGAATATGAGTGATACCTAATTCTTTAACATGGTCTAAACCTGTTGAAACTGTAGTACCATTTGCATCTGTATATGTTGTTCCTTTTCTTGATAAACCTAAGAATGTTCCTTTTTCTTCTCTAGTAACACCTGAAGTTTCAGAAATTGTCATATCTCTTACATGAGCTTCATAAACGATAGCGTCAGTATTAGAGTTTAAATTTTTATTTGGCCAAGAAACTTCATCCCAACCAATTTCTTCATTGATTACATCAAAGTCTACGATCATACCACGTTTACCATTGACACCACATGCCTTAGCATATGGATCAACTACTTCATTAGTTAAAGTACCATTAGTAACAGTATATGTGAAGTATTTACCATGTAAGTATGCTGGAATTGTAATAGACCAAACACCTTGTTGTTCATGTCTCATTTGATATCTTTTTGAAGGTAAAGCTTGTGCTGGTTCTTCAAAACTTTGGAATTCTGTACCATAATCATAAATATTTAAAATAACATTTGTAGATACAGGAGCCCATAATTTAAATGTTGTTTTCGTTTTTGTTTTATTGAATGTAACACCTAAATCATCACCATAATAAGTGTAATTATCTTTAAATTGTTGAGTATTATAGAATACAGAAATACCTAAAGTTAATTCACATTCCTTATCTGGAAAATCAATTTTTACTTTATACTTTTTAGTAATATCAGCTTCTGATTTTAAAGTAACAGTAATTAATGTATCTTTAATAGAATAAGTATATTGAGTTTTTGGTAATTCTTCATTATCAGCATAAAGGTGGAATTGACTTGCTTCTACAGTTTTAGTATCAGCATCAAAAGCAACTTTTACAGTGAATTTTTTAGTTGTAGTAAAATCACCACTTAAAACTTTATTCTTTTGTGAAGCTTCCATTGTTTCATAAACTTCAGCATCATTTTCACATAGCCAAACGTGTTGAATACCACCTGGTGAAGTTTCACTAATTGTGATGTAACGATCACCTACACTTTTTGGATCACGAGTAGCGTTACCGAATTCTTTTCTATCATCAATATCAGTTTTAATAATAAAACCTAAAATTTCTGCGCCGACATAATCACTATCTTCAGATACGATGTCAATATCAGCATATCCACCAAAATCGTCTTCTCCATCAAATGGAATATTATAACCATTACCGTTAGGTTTATATCTCCATAACCAAATGCCCCAATTAGTGTAATCCTTGTCTGCTCTTTGGTAATGAATTCTAACTTTTTCGGTTTCTTGTTGTACTGTTGATACTTCAGAAGAGTTATCTTCAGCAGGCTTGATTCCAATATTTACTCTTGAATTACTAGTACAACCAACTAATAAGGAAAGAGCGATAAACGGAATCATAAACAAAAGTTTTTTCTTCATAATTTCTTTCTCCTCATAAAATAAATAATATCAAATTATTATTTTATATAAAAGCGTTTGTACTATTTTTCATCACTTTTATAAAAAATAATTTTATTTTCATACGAACAAATAACTAAAAATGATTTTTCTTAAATTATTGAAAATATAATCTAATGTGATATAATATTTTTCATTAATGGAGGTTTTAATAAAACGAAATATGATTCCCGAGCAGCCGATTATTTTAAGTAATGGATTAATAGCAAATCCTATAATAGCATATGGTACATTAGTACTATTATTACTTTTATCCGCATTCTTTTCTTCAACAGAAACAGCATTTACATCTTTTTCTACGATAAGAATGAAAAATTTAGCAAAAACAAAAAAAACTGCTAGATTAGCTCTTAAATTAAGAGACTCATACGACCGATTTATTTCAACTATTTTAATAGGAAATAATATTGTAAATATTGCAGGTACTTCACTAGCGACTTTAATCGCAGTTGAACAAAATTTTTCTACTGGAGTTATGACAATCATCGTTACAATTACAGTTTTAATCTGTGGTGAAATTTTACCTAAATCTTTAGCAAAATTAGTCGCAGAAAAATATGCAATGTTTGTAGTTTACCCTATCACAGTTCTATACTATATCTTCTATCCTATATCTTTAATTTTTGAATTATTCAATAAGTTAATCAAGAAAATATTTAAAATTAAAGAAGAACCAACTATGACTGAAGAAGAATTCGAATTATTAGTAGATAATATTCAAAGGGAAGGTGTTTTAAATAATATTGAAAAGAAACTAATTTTAAATACCATCGAATATGGTGACTTATTAGTAGAAGATATTATGACTAAAGGTAGAGATGTAATTTATGTAAAAGATGGCGATAGTTATGACACTATCCAAGAAATATTTGAAAAATATAATTACTCTAGATTACCTATTTCCAAAACTAATAAAGTAAGCACAATTTATGGAATTATTTATCAAAAAGAATTCTATGAAATGTTAATTAATGATGAACAAGATTTAAATTCTATCATCGCAGAGCCAATCATCACTAAACCAAACATTAAAATTTCTCGCTTGTTAAAAACTTTACAAAAAGAACACCAACATATGGCATTTGTAAGATCTAATAATAAAATTATAGGTATTATTACTCTTGAAGATATCATCGAAGAATTGGTCGGTGAAATCGAAGATGAATACGATATAGAAAGAGACGAACAAGCTGAATTAGACGAAGCCTTAGAAGAACTTGAAAAAAAGCAAAAAGAAGAAGAAAAAGTTGAACAGGCTATCAACAATCAAGATTTTTAGCAAAATAAAACGTTAGGACCGCCTAACGTTTTTTTTACCTTATAGGTAAGTATATAGTAAAAGTTGTTCCCTTATTTACTTCACTATCTACTTCAATTGTTCCTTTTAATAAATTAATAATATCTTTTACCAAAGTTAATCCTAATCCATTTCCATTACTTTTGTGTGATTTATCAACTTGAAAGAATTTATCAAAAATGTAAGGAATATCATCTTTTGGAATGCCACATCCCTCATCCTTTATAGCAATTTTTGCTTGTCCATTTTCTTTTGATAAAGTTATAAAAATAGTACTGTTTTCTGGCGAAAACTTGATAGCATTACTGATTAAATTATTCCATACATTAATTAATAAATTCTTGTCTGCATTAATCAATATAGATTCCATATCAATATCAAAATCAATTTTTTTGTTTACCCATTCATCTTGATAGGATAAAATTGATTCTCTTATTTGTTCATCTAAGTAATACTCTTCTTTATTAATTGTTATTTTACGATTATCTAATTTAGAAATCTTTAAAACATTATTAACTAAAGTACTTAATTTTTTTGTTGATTCAATAATTATTTGAGTATACTTTTTTCTATCTTCTTCACTCAAAGAAGGGTCTTGAAGTAACGTAGCATAACCTTCAATTACCGATAAAGGAGTTTTAAACTCGTGAGAAACATTAGAAACAAAATCATTCTTCAACATTTCATTTTTTCTTAACTCTTTAACCATTGTATTAAAGTCTTGTATAAATTCCCCAAATTCGCTCTCCGGAATGTCGACCATTTGAACTGTAAAATCTCCTTTAGCAACTCTACTAGTCATTTTCTTTAATTCATTTACAGGTTGAAGGAATCTAGTAGAAATAAATGCTGAAAAGAGCAAACCAAAAACTAAAGAAATAAATATTAATATTCCCATAGTAAGTAATGGAGAGCGAGGTTTTAATTCTGAAGGCTTATGTATCTCCCAATCACCAAATTCAAAAGCAAAAAAAGTAAGGAGTGCTAAAATAGCAAAAGTCAAAAGAACACTAACAAAGCTGATAGTGATAACTTTAGTAACAACCCTATCTTTAATTCTTCTTCTGTGATCATCCATTTTTAATTACCGCCTTATAACCTAATCCTCTAACAGTAACAATTTCAAAATTGGGATTGTCTTTAATTTTTTCTCTTAAATGTGTAATATGAACATCAATTGTTCTATCCATAGACTCAGTGTATATACCCCAGCATTCATTCATAATTTGACTTCTAGTATATATTTTTCCTGGATTTGATAATAATTTAAATAAAATGTTAAATTCTTTTAAAGGCAAAATTATCTCTTCTTCATTTTCTATAATACTTAACGAATCCGAATCAATTATGGTAGAACCAATTTGAATTTTACGTTCATTATTGATTTTTGCTCTTCTTAAAAGAGCACCTACTCTTAAAACCAACTCTTTAATATCAATTGGTTTAACCATGTAATCATCAACACCTATAGAATAACTCTTTAATTTGTCTTCAAATTCACCTTTTGCAGTCATAAATAAAATCGGAATATTTTTATCATTTTCTCTAATAGCTTTAGCAAATTCAAATCCATCAATATTAGGCATCATAATATCAGAAATAATCAAATCGTAAGCTCTATTTTCCATGCTGCGTAATGCATCATTTGCAGAATAAAAATTACTTACTAAAAAACCATTTCTTTCTAATATTGTTTTAACTAAATCATTGAGATTAACATCATCTTCAACTAATAAAATTTTAATCATAATCTCACCGTCCTATACTTATATTAACTAACTTATATTAACTAAATATTAATTTTATCCAAATAAGAAAAATCCTTGCTAGATTCTTCTAACCCATTTCTAGACATATAAGTAAGTTCATGAGAAATCGCATCTTTGTAATTTTTATGCTTAATAATTATAGATTTATTATATATAAAAATACATAGAGAAAATAATCCACCAATAATAACAATCAAACCGATAATTACTAAAACAAAGAAATATAATGGTTTATCTTCACCATTATTATCTCCAACAATCATCGCTGGAACAATAACAAAAAGAATACCTATGATGATCATTAAGGTTGATAAAATTGACCATTTTTTATTTTTCTTTCGATAAATTAAAACAATATTATTTAATTTATCTCGATATTCAATTAATCTTTCTTTTGTCATAAACTAACCATTTACAATTGTTTTCTTAATTTTAAATCTTCAAGCATAATTGTTGCACTACTAACATTAGTCGCTAAAGGAATGTTCATAACATCACTTAATCTTAATAAAGCAGTAACATCTGGTTCATGAGGTTGTGCAGTCAAAGGATCTCTTAAGAAAATAATCATATCTAAATTCTTTTCTGCAACCATTGAACCAATTTGTTGGTCTCCTCCTAAAGGACCAGACTTCATTCTAATAATTTTAAGACCTGTTTCTCCCATTACCATAGTACCTGTTGTTCCTGTAGCGTATAAATCATGACCATCCAATACATCTCTATATTTAACGCATAAATCAATCATATCTTGTTTTTTCTTATCATGGGCAATTAAAGCTATTTTCATAAATTTTCCTCCAATATTTTAAATATATCCATTAAATTATCTACTTCAAAATTCGGCAAATCACTTTTTAGATGATTAGGATTGTACCAAATCGTAGGAATATTAAAGTTAATACCACCTTGAATATCGCTCGATAAACTATCGCCAATCATTACCATTCTTTCTTGTTGATAATAATCAAGCAAAACTCTTGTATAAAACTCTATATCTGGTTTATTATAACCTACTTCTTCAGAAAGATAAATTCTATCAAAGTATTTTTTTAATCCAGATTTTTCTATTCTAGGTTTTTGTACACTTCCTACACCATTTGAAACAATTATTAATTTGTATCCGTCTTTTTTACATTTTTCACAAAATTCTAAGGCATTATCAATTAAATATGCTCCTTCAGATAAATAAGAGAAATACAATTCATTCACCTTATCTCCATCGACTTTTTTATTAAATAATTCAAAGAAATCTTCAAATCTTTTTCCTAAAAGAGATTCTCGTTTTATTTGATGTAGTTCATATTTTTTCCAATAATCTTTATTAATTTTATAATATTTTTGATGATTTTCTTCATTATTATCTATACCATAAGCTACTAAAACTTTTTCTAAAGCCTCTTTTTCTGCTTTAGAAAAATCTAATAATGTATCATCTAAATCTACTAGTAAAATATCTCTCATATTATTTTCTTCCTAACTCAATTACAAATTTCAATTTGTATTCTTTATTTGGATAATATTTGTATTTATCCAAAGTTATTGGGCCGCATGCTCCTGTACCAATACCTCTATTAAATTTACAAATATTGATATATGTTCCACTATTAGTTTCATCATCTCTATGTTTCATAGATAATAATTCTTTGTCAGAATATGGCTTTGCTCCCAATTCAAAACTATCTTCCAATGCTTTAAATTTTACATAAATAGAATCATTGGAAATGATAGCGTATTTACAATCACATCTATTACCACTTTCTTGAGGACGAATATTTGGTTCAACCATATTTTTTATTAATCTAGAATCTTCTTGCACTAAAGCATAATTTTTCATATCACAATAAGATTCTTCGTTTCTACCAAAATAAGTAACTTTATTGAATTCTTTACTTAATTTAAATGATTTTGCAAATCTAAATAAATCATTTTTAGCTTTCTTAGTTTTTAAAATAGAAGTAAAAACAATTTTTCCTTCTGAAGATACTTCAATCTCTTCTTCATTTATAAATACATCTTTTCCACTATTAATTAATGTCGTCAAGTGAATCTTACCCTCTTGATAAGTAATAGAAGATATTTTATTTTCTTGATTCACGTTATCATGAAATAACTTAAATCCAAAAGTATTAAAATCATTGTCAGTAGGTGCTCTAAATAATAAAGTACCATAATCAGCATATTCTATTTTTTCATTTAGATATTTGATGATTAATTTTTCATTTTCAAAATATATCTTTCCATCACTAAAGATTAATTGATTATTTTCTAATTTAGCATGAGAAGATAACTTCTCTTCTTGTTCTACTTGATAATTAATTAATAATGACTCTTCTGAAACCAAATTATCTTTATAATATACTTTAATATAAATTATATTTTCTTCATTATAATTAATAGGTAACTCGAATTTCATTTTTGATAGACTTTTTAGGGAAAAACTCCTAGTAATCTCCTCATTTTTAACTTTAAATCTTACAACATATTCACTAGCATCAATAAAAGCGTTTGTATTAAATAATTCAAATATATTTTCTTTAATATGAGTAATGATTAATGGACGATATTCATACTTCATTAGCTTTGCTCCTGTTGAAGGAGTTCTATCAGGATAGAACAAACCATCTACACAGAAGTTACCATCGTGCATATATTCATTATGATCTCCCCCATATCTATATACACCTTTTTCATCTAAATAAGAATGGTCAACCATTTCCCAAATACAGCCACCCATTAAATTGTCATACTTATAGAATAAATCCATATATTCTTTTAATGCTCCTGGTCCTACTCCCATAGCATGGGCGTACTCGCATAATATATACGGACGGTCATTAAATTCTTTTATCTTACATTTATGTAATCCTACACTTTCTACCATTTCTAAAGAAGGATACATTTGCGAACCAACATCGTATGCCTTCCTTTTTGAATGTACTACACTTTCATAATGAACTGGTAGAGGAGAATTCTTTTTAAAATACTCATACATTTTATCTTGATTTTGATATCCACCAGCTTCATTACCTAGACTCCACATGATAATACAACTATTATTTTTATCTCTTTCAAATAGATGTATTGCCCTATCTAAATAATGACGTTCCCACTTTGGATCTTTTGAAATCAAATTAAAATTCATTAATGTTCCAACTTGACAACCATGAGTCTCTAAATCTGCTTCATCAATTATATATATTCCATAAAATGTGGCCAAATCTAACAATAAAGGATCACTAGGATAATGAGAAGTCCTTATCGTATTTACATTATATTCTTTACAAAGCAATATATCTTTTTCTATTTCTTTTGGAGTCATATAATACCCATTTTTAGGACTTGTATCATGATGATTAACGCCTTTAATCTTAATAAGTTTACCATTTAAATAGAATTTATCTTCTTTAATTTTCACTTCCTTAAAACCAATATATTTCCTAATAGATTCTACATTCACACCATCACTCATAACTTGAATAAGTAAAATATAAGTATTTGGTTCTTCGGCGTTCCATTCTTTTACATCTAAATCCTTAAAACTAATAATATGATTTTTCTTTTTTTCTAAAGTAAATTCATTTTTTATACCAAGCAAAGAAACTACTAACTTTGCTTCTTTACGTAAATTCACTTTAACTTCTAAATCATATTTTCCATTTCTTTTTCTAGTATTTAAAGAATAATCAAAGATATATTCTTCTTCTTTTAATAATACGTCTCTAAAAATACCATTATTTCGGAACATATCTTGACACTCTAAATATGATCCATTACACCATCTTCTAACTACTACAACAATTTCATTATTTCCATCGATAAAAAAATTGCTACAATCAAACTCATGCATATTATGAGATCCTTCTGCATAACCTACATATTTTCCATTAATATATAAATCAAAGCAAGAAGCAACTCCTAGAAATGTTAAAATATACATCTTATTTTTTAATTTATTAATTTGAATTTCTTTTTGATATATACCCACAAAATTATATTCATCTTCTAATGGTTTCATATAATGAAAAAACTTTCCATTACCAAAAGCATTAAAACACTTTCCTACTTTATTTAAAGTAGGAATCATAGGAGGCTTACAAGGAAATTGATATCTACAATTTAAATAAAACGGTTTATCGTAATGACGATATTGCCACACCGAAGGAACATCAATAACATCAAAATCTACTTTTTCAGTATCTAAATTAATATCTAAATAGTTAGGATTTTTATAAAATTTAAAATTCCAGTCTCCATTTAATACTTTTACTAAATTAGAAGAATATCTTTCTTCCATAAGTGAAGTAATATTTAATAAATTACTGTCCTTATAAGGAATAAAATATGAACGTGGCCTAATAGTTTTATCATTAATAACTTCAAAATTATAATAATTAGTAGTATTTAAAAAGTATTTCATAAAAATAAACTCCTTTTTAAAAGTATAACATAATGTTTATTTCTTTGAAATAATGTAAAAATTATTATTTAGATTATTATTGGAAATATAAATATTATTAGATATAATAATTACGAGGAATTGTTATGGATAAGATTAAAGATTTTTTTGAAAACATTACATTTGAAAAATTATTAAATCTATTTACTAAGTGGTATGTAGTTATGTTTTTAATAATGTTCATTATCCTTATAACCATCTTAATTCTTACTTGTATTTTTATTAGAACAAAAAAATTAAGACAAATTGTTACTTACGAAGATAACAATGTACGCTACTTTTCTATTCACTTTGATAAAAATTATGTTTATTCAGTTGATAAAAGAAATCTATCTAAAAAAAGAAAAGAAAATCTTGAATGGTTTTATAATTGCTTTTCTCCAGGAGAAAAAGTTAGATTACAAGTTTGGTTAAACGAGTTAGTAAAAGTAGATCACACTGCGCCTAACCATTTAGAAGTAACAACTAAAGTAAAAAATGTTAAACAACCAATATTTACAGTTATCGACGTTACTCATATCAATTATGAGGATAAAATAATTCATCTTGAATCTCGTTTATTTCCAACCATTAAGAAAAATAAAAGAAGGAAGAATTCAAAAACTAATATTGTTTATTATACAGAAATGCCAAAAATCTTATTAGACTATGAAGATAATCCTCGTACCTTATTCTTAATTAGATTATCTTCTTTAGATACAGTAGAAAAGGAAAATACAGATTTCGACTTTACATTATTCACTTTACTAATATCTAGATTAGTTAAATTTTTATCCCCTTCGAGATATTTATGTCAGTTAAAATCAAATGAAATTGTTATTGTAGATTTTAAAATGAGAACAAAAAATGAAGCGATTGCCCTTGGACATAGCTTTGCAAAAGTCATTCAAAAAACGTTAGGTTTAAGTTCTACAGATGATTCCATTTCCTATCGAATCGGGATTAATCAAGAAAAGAAACAAGAATCCGATTTCACAACACTAACTAGATTTGCTAGAGAAGTAGCAATCTATGCAGAAACAAATAATTTATCTACAGATGTATTAATTTATGATCATGACTCTATCAAACATCAAGAAAACGTTTCACAAATAATAACCAACATTAAAAGAAATATTGACCGTAGATTATTTACTTGTCGATATACTCCAATATTAAATACAAAAGATGGAACAGTGTTTGGATATGATTGTTTATTATCCGCTCCAAAATCAGTTGTATATTCTATTACTAGTATGCTTGAATATGCATCACATAATAATTTCTTAGTAGACTTATTAAGAGTATTATATTTAGAGACAAATTCAGGATATACTTTCTCTTCTTCAAGAGCATATTCTACTCAATTTGTTACTATGTCAATTAAGTTATCGTACTATGAAGAAATAATTGAGATTTTCACAAGAATCGAACGTCCTAAGAATGTAAATACCATCTTTATTTTAAACGATAAAGACATCGATGATATAGATGTAAATGAGACAACAAAAATCTTAAGAAAACTTAAACATCATAACTTAACTATTGGGTTAGAAATCACTTCTACATCATTAGTTTTACTTCCTGAAATCTTAAAATTATTTGATTATTTCATCATTAATGGTACATCATTCTCTAATGTTTCTAATTCTCAACCATTAATTTTATTCTCAGATATGATTTCTCGTCTTGGCTCATATAAAGGAACAATCATTGCAACAGAAGTTCATAACTGGACATTAATTGAACTATTTATCAATCTTAATATTAAACATATCTCTTCTCCTTTATTTGGTCAAAGAGATAAGACTTTACCACTTATTGAATACCGTAAAGTTAATAAATTAGTTAATATTTATAATCAAACAAAATAGGGATAAAATCCCTATTTTTCTATTACAACATCCATTGAATCTAATACTTCAATCATTTCATTAACGCTTAATGAATCCGAGTAGATTCTATATTCAACTCCATTATGTATAAATAGTAAGTTTTGTTGATTATAATATCCAATACCTAGTGGTAATTCAACAATACTTCCACTTACTTGAGCAAATAATATTTCTTCTGAATCTTCTAACAATCTTTGAGTAATAGTAAATTCTTTGCTTCCTTCATAAGTTAAAATATACACTGTTTCTCCATTAACTGTTGCTTCAGTTTGTTCTTTTAAAGTTGAAGATACGCTCACTTCTGGAAGATAAGGCAATTCTACTTCACCACTTGAAGAAATTACTTCTTTTCTAGAAGTTTCCATATTCTTATTGACACTAAAATGATCTTCAGAATATGTAGGAGAAAAATCTACTTTAGCAAAATTAATTTCGACAACAACATTATTACTTTCATCATAGATATTCACCCATACAGGTTTTAAATCTTGAGATAATTTCACATCTTGCTTTTTCCATGAAGGAGAATTCTCATATTCACAATCATAAGAAATTAAATATCCATCGTTTAATTTTTCAACATTAGTATCTTTTTCTTTAAACGAAGAGATTAATGAATGATATAAATAAGGTTTAGGACTATTTAAAGGATAATCACCTTTAAATTGATAAACTTGATTTAATTTTGGTGTTAATACATACACACCTTCTTCATTTCTCAACATTATTTGTTCTTGATTAATATTTTTATCTAATAATGAGATTCTAAAATAATCGTTATCATTATCAAGTTTATAATCAACTGTTACATAAAAAGATCTCACTTCATCTTTAGTTTCAATATCCATTGTTGCTTCTGTATGATACATTGTTAGATTTTCACCTAAAGACTCTAGTTTCTTAGACACATCATCTCCTTTATAGAAGATTTTAAAACCAGCGAGTACAATAATCGCTAAAACAAGAATTCCTGCAATAATTTTCTTAACCATATAGCCACCTCAATAAACAATATGAAAAGAATAAATAAAATATGTATTAAAAAATAATCTTTTACACATAATAAAAATAAAAGGAGATGCAAACTATGAATTATGTACATAAGATCTGTTTAGTCTTAACAATTATTGGTGGTATCAACTGGGGATTAGTAGGTCTATTCGATTTTGACTTAGTAACAACAATCACAGGTGGATTAAATATGGGCGCTAGAGTAATTTATGTTATTATTGCTATCGCTGCAATCATCAATATCTTATTATTATTTGTAGATTTATCTAGAAGAGATAAAGTATTTGATTCTCATCATAGAGATTAATTACATTTTAAGAGGATTTAGTCCTCTTTTTATTTTAAAAATAAAAACCTCCAATTGATGGAGGTTATTGATTAATTTATATTTTGTTTCACTATTATTTCTTTTTCTTTTTCTCTAGATTGAAGATTTTTTTGATAAATTTGTTGAACTAGAGAATCAAGTTGAATTGAATTAATTGGAGCAACATTTTCCTTTTCTCTTTTAAAAATATAGTCTTTAAACTCATGAACATTAACAACTACTAAATTATCCGGTATATCTTGAATTTCATCAACGATACATGATTCATTAACTACACATATACCAACAAATAATTCTTCTGCTCTTAAAGCTGAAGTAACATAAGATAATCTAGTACGATGTAATAATAAAGGATTTTTAATATGTTCTAATTGACCATTCTTTTTATATAAGAACCATTGTTGATCAGAATACTTACCTGATATTGGACCATCAAAATAAGAATCACAGATGCAATAAATATACTTGTCACCAAAAAGGATGTGATTAAAATGAATGAATTTAGTATCAATTTCTAATACAACATCATTAATCACATAGAAATCCTTATCTATCGCTAGTTGATAAACATCAGTATAAAAATTCTTTTGAAAAGTCTTTTTTTCTAATTGTTCTTTAACTAATGGAGTAAAAATAAGGAAACCATATCCAACTAATAGAAGTGAAACTACTATTATTGCCCCTATTAACATAATTATCCCTTACTAAGCTACTTCTAAAGCAACTTCCATCATTTGTTTGAAACTTGTTTGTCTTTCTTCTGCAGTTGTTTCTTCTTTTGAAACTAAACTATCAGAAACTGTTAAAATACATAATGCTTTTTTTCCTAATGAAGCGGCAGTAGCATATAAAGCATAACTTTCCATTTCTACACCTAAGCACCCCATTTTTGCCCATTTTTGCCAAACTTCTGGTTGATCATTATAGAAGATATCACTAGAAAGAATATTACCTACGTGTGTTCTATAACCTTTTTCTTGGCATACATCATAAGCTTTCTTTAATGTTTCAAAATCAGCAATTGCAGAATATGTACCTGGCAAGCCATATTGATGTGCCCAATTAGAGTTTGTACATGCACCTTGAGCAATAATGATATCGTATAATTTACATTCTGGAACATATGCACCACATGAGCCAACTCTAATAATAGTTTTTACTCCATAGAAAGCATATAATTCATAACAATAAATACCGATTGAAGGCATTCCCATACCTGAACCCATTACAGATACTTTTTTACCTTTATAATAGCCAGTATAGCCAAACATATTTCTAACGCCATTGACTTGAACAACATCTGTTAAAAAGTTTTCAGCGATAAATTTAGCTCTTAAAGGGTCCCCTGGTAATAAGACTGTTTCTGCAAAATCACCCATTTTTGCACTATTGTGTGGTGTTGACATAATATTTACCTCCTAATATTAGGAAAATTAATAATTAATTTTCATAATAGTAGTTTATCACATTTTTATCGCTTACAAAAGACATATTTATTTTTTTAGCTTATCTAAATCAACATTAGAAACAAATCCTTCTTGAAAAGTAGTCAATAAGTGTGACCTATTTTTATTTTTCAAAGAAAGAATATCAATGTACATCAATATTAAGTCTACCATTTTTATTCCTTTAGATTCGAATAAATAATAAGCTAAAGAACCAGGCAAAGTATTTATTTCATTTAAATATAATTTATTACTTTCTATATCAAAAATAAAATCAAAACGATACAACCCACATAAATTGCATTCATTAAACACAAATCTACTAGTTTCAATCATTTCATCTTTAATTGAAGAAACAATTTTTGGTTTAATTATCCTTTTTTCATTTCCTTTTGAATAGTCATATTTATCATAGAATGATAATACTTGATTATTTTGATTTACTTCCTCTATATCAGAAACAATAATTTTATCTTGATAACCTAATATAGCAATATTATATTCAATTTTATTATCAATAAATTCTTCAATTAACACTGTTTCATCATACATAAAACCTCTAATCAATCCTTCTTTTAATTCCTTTAAATTATTCACTTTTTTTATTCCAATAGAAGATCCAAGTCTAGAAGGTTTTGTAATTAAAGGATAATTTAGTTCTAATTTATCATAATCATAATTTTCATATTGATGCTTATGCAGATATGTAAACTTTGTTTGATTAATACCAAAATTCTTTAATAATAATTTAGTTTTTATCTTATCTTGAAATAAACTGACATTTGACAAATCATCATATAAATACGGAATCTTTAAAATTTCAAAATAAGAAGATAATGTGCCATCTTCAACATTCTTTCCATGTCCTAAAATTAGAACCAAATCAAAATATACTTTTTTAAAATGATAAGTATAATAACTCTTATTATTTTTCTTTTTGAAATTAACTATTTTAAAATTCTTTTTTAAAGAATAAGATTCTAAATTTACTAATTCTTTCCCAGTATAAAAATTTCCATCATGATCCAAATAAACTAAACTAACATTTTTATTAACTTTCATTAATTCTTTATAAGTTTTTAAAGCAGTCAAAATAGAAATTTCACTTTCTGTAGAACTACCTCCATACACTAAAACTATTCTTTTCATATATACCTCACTTTAAAAATATATCTTCAGATTTCGCCAATAGAAGAACATTTTTATAATTATTTTCTTCAATTAATTTATATGCTTGAGAAAGAGAAGAAGTTATAAAAAGTTTTGAAAAATTATGATTGCTAATAAGTGGATGATTATTACTACCTACAAATATAACTTCCATACCGCTTAACAAATTTGATAGTCTTACATTGTTTAAATAGTAATACTTTCCTTGTTCGATAATTCCTCCAAGAACAACTACTTTACTTCCAGATAATCCTTTTAATAAAGTAAGTGATTCCTTTACTCCAGATAAATTAATATTATAAGAATCATTAATAATATATCCATCTTTATATTTTAATAATTGTAACCTTCTATCTATAGGTTTTATTTCGCTTAATCCCAATGCAATAAAATCCTTATTTATACCTAAAAACTCACTTATTTTAATTATTCCATTTATATAAGAATATACATAACTTCCATACAAAGGAACTCTTATTTCTTTATCATTATATGTTATATTAACTCCTTCAATTGTAATTTCTTTTTCTACATATTCCTCATTAGAAAAATATTCATAATTTTCTTTTAGACTAATATTTTTTAAATAAAATGAATCTTTATTTAAATATAATTTTCCGTCTTTTTTTAGTAATTCACTTATTTTTAATTTTGCTTTCTTAGTATTTTCAATACTTTTAAATGTTGATAAATGATTTTCTCCAATACTAGTAATTACTCCAATATCTAACGAAAGAAAATCTTTAAACTTTTTCATCCCTTTTACTTCATCTATTCCTAATTCTAATAACAATACTTCTACATTATCTTTTAATGAATTATTAATAAATTTACATATCCCTAAAGGAGTATTAATATTTCCTTTCGGCATACTTACATTAAATGTAGTTTTTAATACATGGTAAAGCATATTTTTAAATGTTGTTTTTCCATAACTTCCTGTAATTCCAATTACTTTTATATCTAAAGACTCCAACTTTTCTTTTGCTTTTCTTTTATATCTTTTGTTATTTAAGAATTCAAAAGGCAATAATAAATAGTATCCAATTAATAATGATAATAAGGCACCTAATGTAGTAAAACTTAATATTAATCCTCCTAATAAAAATGAAACTATATATAGTAATATATTTCTTCTAGTAAATTTAAAAATAATCGGTTTATTAATAAAAAAGAAAATAACTAAAAACCAAAATGAGACTAAATAAAATAAATATTTACTAACAAAATAAAAACAAAAGCTCAAAGAGGAACAAGCAAATAAAATTAAATTTTCTTTTTTTAGAAAATTAAAAAAGATTACCTTTAAAAATCTTTTGATATTATAATATTGACTAATTAAAATAGAAATTAAAAAATAGATATATAATCCATTGATCATTAAATTTAATAAAACTACCATTCAAATTCACCTCTTATTAGATAATTAATAAAAATTTTAATTTCTTTTAAATAGGAAAAATAAGAAAAATGATCGCCATCATAGATAAATAATTTACTATTTACAAAGTATTTATTAAGTTTCTTTAGTTGTTTAATTTTAACTGCATGATCATATTTAAAACCCATAATAATGATGGGAGTTATTATTTTATTTAATTCATTTTTAGATAAATAAAAATTAACTACATTTAAAAATGTCTTTCTTTTTATTCCATCAGTCAACCTATAATCCTGACTCCCTAAAAGAAATTTAGGGATTTTTAAATGCATTCTTTTTAGTAATTTATACAAATAAATTTTGATATATTTAGATAATGAAAACTGTGGTTTATAAGTAGAAGGTGCAATCAATATTCCGCCTAGAAGAGGATATTTTAAACTATAATAAGATAATACTTTACCACCAAAAGAATGACCTATTCCATATAAATTCTTAATATTTTCTTTAGTAACAATATAAAATAATTCATCTATATAATTGTCCATATTATATTCTTTATTTAATTTAGATTCTCCATGTCCTGGTAAATCAATAAGTAAAATAGAATAATCTTCTATTAATAAATCTTTTAAAGATTCCATGTATTTAGAGTCTACTCCCCAACCATGAAGTAATACAATAGTAATATTTACATTACTATTTTTATAATATCTATAATACATCTTTTAAATACTCTTCTAATAAATTATCTACTTCTAATTCTTTTTCTTTATTTTTTAATTGAATATTAACTCTTAAATAATCCTCAGTCCCAGATTTTCTGATATACACTTTTCCTTTTTCCTTCAATTCATTTTTAATTTGGTTTTCTATCATTAGTAGATTTGAATTATTCAAATCTTTGTTTTCCACTAAAAAGTTCCTTGTTTTTGAAAAATATTTGTTATAATTAACTTCTTTATTTTCTAAATTTAAATATTTAATAAATGTAAATAATCCATCATTTTTATAAAGACTATTTAAGAAGATAATATGACCAGATGATTCTCCTCCTATTAAAACATTTTCATCTTTCATCATTCTGTAAACATTTTTATCTCCAACATTAGAAATAAATACTTTTTTATTATTTCTATTTAATTCTTCTATTAAACCTATATTCGACATTTTTGTTGTGACAATACTTGAATAATTATATTCTTTAGAAAATAAAAATAATAAATCCTCACCCGTAATAATTTCTTTGTTTTGATTGACGATAACTACCCTATCTGCATCACCATCAAAGCTTACTCCATAAGTAAAGCTTTCATCCATATTATTTATTAAACAATCAATATGTTCACTACCAACATTTAAATTAATATTTTTTCCATTTGGACTATTATTGATAATTTTATAATTAATCTTGCCTTTTACAACTTTTTCAATTATTTCACTTTGAACTCCATTGCTCACATCAAATAATACTTTAATATCTTTATTATCTTTTAATAGATTTCTTAAATATAAAATATATCTAGATACTAACTCTTCTTTATTTTCTACTTTTCCTAATTTGCTCACTTGATTAAACACAATATTTTGATTTAATAAGGAATCTAATTCTCTTTCTTCTAAAGAAGTTAACTTTTCTCCATTAGAAGAAAACACCTTTATTCCATTATCAAAATAAGGATTATGTGATGCTGTTATCATAATCCCATAATCACAATTTTCCTCTTTAGTAATACTACCTACCACACTAGTAGGACATACTCCTAAAGATATTACATCACATCCTCTAGTAATTAATCCTGTAACTAGCAAATCAAATATCTCACTACTACTAATTCTAGTATCATATCCAATACACACTTTTTTAGAATGATTACCTAGTAATCTACCAAGCTTTAAAGGAATTAAAGAAAAGATTAATTCATTTCCCTTCATCCTAATTCCATCAGTCTTAAAATATTTCATATATTATCCTCTTTTTAATATATGAAATATGAGTAAAGAAAAAGTACTAGATTACTAGTACTCTTACATAATTTCTAATCTTCTAATTCTTCTTTCTTTAATTTCAATAAGAAATGACACTTCTTTATTATCAATCATTAATTCAATTTTAGTACAAATTTTACTTTCTAAGACTCTTTTAACCTGAATATCTTTACCAAAATAATTTTCTTCTAGATAATCTAAAAAAGAAGGGACAATCATTTCTTTAAAAGAATCCAAAAATACAATTACTGTATTTCTAGTAAAAAATTTAAATAAATTTTCTTTTTCTTTATTTTGAATTTTTGAAATAAAATCTAAACAATACTCTTTCTTTTCCATATTACTCCTCTACAACATCCTTTACTTTACAAATAAATCTTGTTCCAAATCGATTAGTCGCAATTCTTCTAACATTCTTTGGACCAAACATTTTTTTCATTTCCATAATATAATTATCAGTTTCTTCTTTAGAAGTAATTGCTAGTAAGGTACCTGCAAAACCTCCACCATGAACTCTAACCGCCCCATCTTTAATAATTTCTTTAGATTTTAAGATTCCTTGAGGTAAATTTTCTTCTATATTATTAACATAACAATTCTTTAATTGATAAAAAGAAGATTCACCCGATTCATTAATCAATCTTAAGAACTCTTTTTGATCTTTTTTTATTAATGCATCTTTAGCCTTTCTAACTCTATCATTTTCTTCAAAATAATGTTTACCTCTTAGATAAACATCTTCGCCATATTTTTCAATTAGTTGATCTTTAGAAGAAAAGAAATCTTTCTTTTTTACTTCTCTTAGTACTTTTTTAGAAAAATGCGATGCTAAAGTATACATATCATCTTTAATCTTTTTATAAAGATGAGTTAAAGAAGAATGAGAATCTTTACAATTTACTAAAACGAAATCATAATCTTTTAAAGAAGTTCTTAATGTTCTAATATATGGAGACTCCAAATTATTAAAATCAATATAATTAATAGATCCTAAAGCAATTCCCATTTGATCTAATAATCCACATGGCTTATTAAAGTATTCTACTTCTGCAAACTGTCCAATACGCGCTAATTCAGTAGGACTAATTTTATCTTCATTATAATAATAAGATAATAACTTACCAACCATTATTTCAAATGCTGCACTACTTGATACTCCTGCACCTTTAAAAATAGTTGTAGTAGTCGCTACATTAAGTCCACCAATATTGTATCCTAATTCTTTAAATTTATATAATACGCCTCTAACTATACCAACTGATTCACCAATTTCATTTTCTTTCTTTTCTAAATCATGAATATTTACTTTCATTAAAGGAAAACCTTGTGAATAAATAGTTAAATATTCATCTTCACTAGGAGAAGCTAAAGATAAAATATTTAAATCGATACTAGAAACTAGTACTAAACCATTATTATGATCAGTATGATTACCTAATAATTCTATTCTACCAGGAGAAGTAAAAGCATCTTCTGGTTCTTTTTTAAAATGGTCGACAAATATCTTTTGTAACTTTCTAACTCTAGAAGCAAATTTACTTACTTTTTTATTTTCTTCCATACTTTACTCCTTTTCTATAATTAATATTGAATATATAAAGTATATTTCTTTAATTATCTACCTAAAGAATAATCACAAAATCATATTTCAATTTGCTTTTTTTCTAAATTCGATAAACTTTGTTTTAATATTAATCATTAAATATCTCCACTTAAGATTATTGTATCATAATTTCTCTTTCTTGCATAATAAAATGGACCACGAAGGTCCATTTCTTAAACTATTTTAAAGATTCAATTAATGCTTGTTTTCTAGCTTGAACTTCTTCTTTAATTCTAGAGATATCTTCTCCATATTTAGTTTCAAAGTTTTCAAATGCTTTATTTTTTGTTTCGTTCATACTATTTTCAATTTCACTAACCTTATTATTTAATTCAGTTTTAATTTCAGTTGGGAAATTTGCTTCTTGTTCCTCTAAAGATACAATTACATTATTTAATGAAGTTTTAGCTAAATCAATTGTACTATTAGTTGTTTCTTCAACACCTTCTAAAACAGTAGTTACTGTAGATAGAATAGTTTCTTTAATTTGAATTTCTGTTTGTAAAAGAATTGAAGGATTTTCTTCTTCTGCAGCTTTTACTTTTAAAGCATTTAATTCAAGTTTAGCATTATTAACTTCAGTTACTGCTTCTTGATATGATGATTCAGGATCAATTAATAATGTATATCTTAATTCTTCTAAATCATTACTTAAAGATTGTAAAGATGCGAGTAAGTCTCTATAAACATCTAAGAAAGAATGATATGCTTCGTCCATTGAATTAATTACACTTTCAATAGAATCTTTTTCAGAGAAAGAAATTTCATTATTTCTAACTTCTAAATATAATTCTTCTAATTTTTGTGAATAAACATCACTAGTTTCTAAATGATGAATTTTTATAACATTTAATAATTCTTCATGAGTCATTTCTTTAACTTTTGATTCTAAAGTAGGATCAATTTCAACTACTCTAGCTTCTAAAACTTCTCTTCCATATTTTTCAACTTCAGTAACAGTTTCTTTAATGTTTAACTCATCACAAACTAATGAAATAGAGTTTTTAACACTATTATTAACTTCATTAATAATATCTTGAGTTTCACCACTTACAGAAACTTTAATTTCATTTTCACCATCACTAACTCTACCTGAAATTAAGAAACCAGTTTCTTTTTCAGTAGAAATGATAATTTCAATTGCTTCATCTAATGATTTATTAACGATTTCTTCATCAACTAAAATCATTTTACCATCTTCATTAGTACCAGTAACAGAAATGACTTTATTAGTATCATCAACTACTAATTCAATACTTGGGTTAACATCAATAGAAACTACTGCTTTAGCCTTTGGTTCTACTTCAGGTCTATTACCTAAAGCAATCGCACAGATTCCTCCTACTAATAACAAAGATAAACATCCGCCTAAAATTGGAATTAATTTTTTATTTTTCATTTTATTCTCTCCTTCTTCTAAATCAATTTTCGAAACTACATTTTGAAAAGTATTTTTAACAGGAATATTTTTTTCCATATATTTTTTAAATTGTTTTTCTGTTTTATTCATTAGCATCCCTCCTTTTCAAAATATTTCTTTAATTTTTCAAGTGCCTTATAATACTTAGCCTGTATTTGTCCTAAACTTTGATTCAACTCTTCACCGATTTCTTTAAAACTATAATCATATAATATTTTTAAAGTTACAATATTACTTTCCTCAGTAGATAAAGTATGATTTAAAGTTAACTTAAGTTTTACTTTTTCTAATTCCATATCTTGACTACTATATAAAGAGATAGCATCTTCATCTAATATTTCTTTATTAGTTTTTTTCTTTAAAGCATTTAAAGATAAGTTCTTACTTATAGTAGTTAAATATTGCTTAACTTTACCTTGTTCATCATAATCTTCGATATGATTCATAAAACTAATAAAAGTATCTTGCATGATATCTTGTGCTAGTTCTTGATCTTTTACTAGATTATAAGAAACATAAAATACTAACTTATAATATTGATTATAAATCTGTTCAAAATCTCTTTTTCTTCGTCTTTTTAAAGTTGAAATTGTAAGTTCTTTCATAAGTGCACCTCAAGAAGTTTTTTACTCTTCTCACTATATATAACAATTAAAAGTGAGAAATTATTTTTGATATGATCCTTCTTAAGTAGACAAAGAAAAAAAGTAAAACAAATATAATCCCTATATAGGGATTAGAAAATTT